>JAFZQH010000021.1 GCA_017550165.1 Lachnospiraceae bacterium
TAGTATCAGAATAACTCCTTTCTCAGTATTGGTCAGTGTTTCTTGTCAATTCTATTGTACCATATCTGGTGAGGGGTTATTCATTTTTATTAATGAAAAAACGCTGTATTTATGCGGCTTTTGGCGTTTCGCAAACGCCTATGTCATCAATAAAAAAAGGGGGGGGTCTTATGCAATACAGAAAGGATAAAAGCGGGAATGACCTGTCTGTCCTGGGCTACGGCTGCATGCGTTTTTCAAAAAAAGGCAATTCCATCGATATAGACAAGGCCGAGAAGGAGATAATGGCAGCATTTAAGGCAGGGGTCAATTATTTCGATACGGCCTACATTTACCCCGGCAGCGAGGCTGCCCTGGGCGAGATAGTGGAGCGTAACGGGATCCGGCAAAAGATAAACATTGCCACCAAACTCCCTCAATATCTGATAAAGAACCGGCAGGGCCTTGATAAATACTTTAATGAGGAGCTGTCCCGCCTTCGCACTGACTATGTTGATTATTATCTTATGCATCATCTGACTGATGTGGAGATGTGGGAAAACCTTAAAAAAGTCGGGATAATAGAATGGATCGCCCACAAGAAGAAATCGGGGCAGATACGGAATATAGGTTTCTCATACCACGGCAACAGTGATAATTTTGTTAAGATCCTTGAGGATTACGATTGGGATTTTTGCCAGATCCAATACAACTACCTGGACGAGAATACCCAGGCAGGGGTTATCGGGTTAAAGGCCGCTGCCGCTAAGGGCATCCCTGTGATCATAATGGAACCCCTAAGGGGAGGAAAGCTTGTCAACATGCTTCCCGAGAAAGCAAAAAGGCTTATAAAAAATGATCCGAAGGGATGGAGCCCCGCAAGATGGGCTTTCGGATGGCTTTATAACCAGCCTGAAGTAACGGTGGTCCTTTCGGGAATGAACTCCCTGAAAATGGTCAGGGAGAATTGCAAAACGGCAAATATGATACAGGCCGGAAGCTTTACTGGAGAGGACTTTGTCCTTCTTGAGAAGGTAAAAAGGATCATACGAAAGAATGAAAAGGTGGGATGTACGGGCTGCCGTTACTGCATGCCCTGTCCTAAGGGAGTGGATATCCCCGGAACCTTTGCCTGCTGGAACACTATGTATACGGAAAAGAGATTCGACGCCTACAAGCAGTATCTCCAGACGGTGGGACTTACAAAGGAACCGGCTTTTGCATCCCAATGCATCGAATGCGGCAAGTGCGAAAAGCATTGTCCGCAAAGCATTCCCATCCGCAGAAAACTGAAAGAAGCAGACAGGGACTTAAGGCCCCTGCCTGTAAAGATAGCCATCAATGTGGGAAGAAGGTTCATGTATCGTAAGAAAAAGTCATGTAAGCACTAGTCCTCCGGGGACCAGCTGTCCTGGACGTCTTCGATCACCACATTTTCATCAACCTTGACCACTACCTGGTATTCATCCTCGTAGACTATCTCTCCGGGATAATTAGTATATACTACGTAGTAGGCATGTTCATACCTTTCCAGAAGCCATAGGAGAGGGTTGATCATCTTCATCATCATTTCCGAATTCTCTGTCTTAAAATAGCAGATAACCTTCTCCTGGCGCTTACATTGGGGCGGCCAGGGGAGTTCTTCTGCAAACCAGTCATCTATCTCATGGAAGAGCTCCACATCTTCGTCGTCCATGGCCCCGTTGGTGACCAGTTGATTGAGCATGCTGAATATTCCTTTACCTGTCCTGGTATTGGCAGCCAGTTCCTTTCCCTGGATCCTGCAGTATTTAAACTTTACAGCCATAGTCCCCTCCTCTTACGTGCATTTACCATATATCTGATCTTATTATATTATGTTATTCATCATGTGGGCAAGGATTTGTTGTATGGACAATTTTACCGACATTTTATTCGTTGGTGGTTGAATATTCTGAAGATTGTAGTATAATATATGTACCAAAATAGGTTTTTTAGGTTTAGAACACGGATGTTCTTCTGTTTTTTACGGAGGCGATTTTTATGAGCAACGATATCAGTTCACTGTTTGGCAAGACTAACGGTATCTCCGGAATGGTCAGTGACTATAATTCCATCAAGAACGGCAGCTACGGCAAATTGATGAAGTCTTATTATAATGGCAATACAGCCAATAAGACCAAGTCATCCAACCGGGGGAATAAGGACAACGTTATCGACCGCATGATGGAGGAGCGCAAGAATCCTACGGTGTCCAAAGAAGTTACGGAGGCCAACTCCGGGCTCAACAGTTCCGTTAAGGATCTTACCTCGGCCTTAAGCTCACTTCAGAGCAAGGATACGTATAAGGCCAAGGAGGGTGGGAATGCCACCGCAGTTAAGTCCCTGAAGGATTTTGTATCCGCATATAACAATACGGTAGAGAATTCCAAGAAGTCCAGTCTGACTAACATCTCCAAGAATGTGGCAGGCATCATGGATGCTGTCAAGGAGAACAAGTCCGCCTTGAGCGAGCTGGGGATCAATATCAACAATGACGGTACATTGGCTATCGATGAGAAGAAGATAGAAGCTGCCGATACATCCAAGATACAGGATCTCTTTGATGGGGACAAGGCCATGAGCCTAGGCTCCAAGGCAGCCAGCCGTCTTAACCGTGCCGCATCCTACACTGTAAATGAGGATAATGCCGCCACGGCAGCAGACGATGCAGCCAAGGTAGCTACTACCGCCAATTCCGGAAGCCTCATGGACAGCATTACGGGTCTTAAGGATAAGGACCTCTATGCAACTACGACGGATAAAGAGGGCAATAAGACTTACGATGTAGACGCTATAACCTCCGCAGCAGAAGACTTTATCAAATACTATAATGCCACATTGAATTCCGCAAGGAATGCCAATGCAACCGGCGTAACCTCCAACCTCTCATCAATGGTCCAGAAGACGGCGCAGAATTCCGGTGATCTTGCCGAGATCGGCATTAATGTGGGAACAGACGGTAAGCTCAGCATGGACAAGACCGCTTTCAAGGCAGCAGACATGTCACAGGTACAGGATACATTTGATCAGTACGCAAGCGCCATAGAGTCTGATGCAAGGCTGCTGAACTACTATTCAAGCACCGGAGCAGGTGCAGCATCCGGTTATTCGGCAGACGGTAATTATATGAGTGCCGGAGACCTGGTGGCTCAGATGTATGATAACATGCAGTAATATGCAGTTTTAAGGAGGCAGGCCTCTTAGGCCGGACGCCTCGGGATATTTGAAGCAGTAGGGCTTTGCGGGATACTCCGCAAGGCCCTTTTTTTGAAAAGAATTAGTATTAAAAAAACAGAAGTAATGTGATATAATAAATGCTGGTTTTATAAAGAAAAGAGGCCTGCCCGAGATGATATCAAGGTTTGAAAAAATGACCAAAACATTGAAAAGAAGTATCTGCATTGCTCTGGCGATCATACTGACATGTGCCGTTCCCGTATATGCGGACACAGATCCGGCCCAATCTGCCGGGAATGAGGAAGGAAAGCTTTCCGTGGATTTTACCGCAGGCAGCAGCGGCTATTCAGAAGTGCTCTACGATAATTCCAACGGACTTCCCACATCGGAAGCCAACGCCATAACCCAGACCTCGGACGGTTTCATCTGGATAGGGAGCTACAGCGGTCTTATAAGATATGACGGCAATACTTTTGACAGGATCGATTCCACCACAGGTATCGCCAGCGTCGTAAGCCTCTATGCGGACAGTAAGGACAGGCTCTGGATCGGTACTAATGACAGCGGTGTTTTCCTGATGGAAAAGGGGAACCTGTCAAAGTATAACAAGGATAACGGCTTAAAGTCCCTGTCGGTCCGGTCTGTCACCGAGGACCCCGACGGATGCATATATATTGCCACTACCCACGGAATTGCCTATATAGATGAGGAACTGGTAATGCATCCTTTGGATGAGACCCAGATCAACGATAAGTTCATTATGAAGATCTTTACCGGCAGAGATGGGGTCATCTACGGTATCACCAAGGACGGAGCCATATTTACCATTGAAGGAGAGAAGCTCACGGGTTATTACGACGGCGCCAAGCTGGGGATAGAAGATGCCTATTCCATTTATCCCGATCCGCAGAAGGTGGGCAGGATATATATCGGCACCAAGGGATCCAAGATATACCGGGGGATGCTGGATAACGGGATGCTGCTTCCGGAGTCTATTGATGTGGCACCCCTTACATACATCAACGCTATGCAGCTCTTCGACAATCAGCTGTGGGTTTCGGCCGATAACGGAGTGGGATTTATAGAGAACGGCAAATTCACTCTCATCGAAGGACTCCCATTTAACAGTTCCATAGAAGGAGCCATCAGGGATTACCAGGGTAATCTCTGGTTTGCATCCTCCAAACAGGGTGTCATGAAGATCGTTCCCAATCAGTTTACGGATATATTTGACAAATATGATCTTCCCGTATCCGTGGTCAACAGTACCTGTCTTTTTGATGGCAAACTGTTTATCGGCTGCAAGAACACCGGCCTTATGGTCGTGGACAGTAACGGCAGGGTGGATGAGCTCCCCGTTGCTTCCATGAAGGACACATCAGGGGAGGACCTGGGAAGCACGGATCTTATAAAACTCCTTACCAACGTCAATATAAGATCCATCGTCAGGGACAGCAAAGGACGGATATGGATCTCCACTTACGGCGATACCGCACTGCTGCGCTACGACGGAAAAGATCTTTTAAGGTTCAGTGAGGCGGGAGGCCTGCCCTCTGACAGGGTAAGGACCATTGTTGAGAAAAAGGACGGCAATTACATGATAGCCTGCACGGGAGGCCTTGTGATCACCGACGGAGATAAGGTTACCAATGTCTATGACAAGTCTTCCGGCATAAATGATACCGAGATACTGACAGTGGCGGAAGATGACAGGGGGACCATGGTCATCGGTACAGACGGCGACGGCATCTATGTGCTCAAGGACAACAAGGCTATCCATGTGGGAATAGAATCAGGACTGGCATCTGAGGTTGTAATGCGTCTCAAATATGACTCCAAGAGAGACCTCTTCTGGATCGTTACAAGTAATTCCATAGCCTATATGGACTCTGATGATAAGGTCACCACAATAGCGAAATTCCCCTATTCCAACAACTTCGACATGTATGAGAACAGCGAGGGGAAGATGTGGATCTTAAGCAGTAACGGTATCTATGTGGTTCCCACGGATGAGCTGGTGGCCAACGGGGATATCTCTCCGGTATTCTATGGTGCTGATAACGGCCTGCCCTGTATAGCCACGGCTAATTCCTACAGCGAGCTTACTTCTTCCGGAGATCTCTACATTTCAGGAACTACGGGGGTGGCTAGGGTCAATATCGAAGAAAGCGCGGAAGACGTGGGCAGTATCAAGATGACGGTTCCTTACGTGGAAGGCGACGGCAAGCGTTATTATGCCGATGATTCCGGGACCATAACCTTACCCTCCAAAGTAAATAAGCTTACGGTATACGCATACGTATTCACATATTCCCTTATCAATCCGCAGGTCTCCTATTCTCTTAAAGGATTAAGCGATAATGTCACCACAGTGAGAAGAAGCGAGCTTGCACCGGTGGACTATACCAATCTCTCAGGCGGGGATTATTATTTTACAATGCAGCTTAGGGATGACCACGGTAAGGGCAGCAATGAAATGAGCATCCATATCGTGAAGGAAAAGGCCTTTCATGAGACTATATGGTTCTATGTCCTTATGATCCTTCTGGCAGTAGCCGTCATTGCCCTGATAGTCCGGGCTTATATCAGGACAAAGACACTGGTTTATGAACGTAAAGCCGCTGAGAACAAGAAACTTGTAAGAGAGATAGTTACCGCATTTGCGAAGACCATAGATATGAAGGATAAATACACCAACGGTCATTCTGCCCGTGTGGCTGATTACACTGCCATGCTTACCAGGGAGCTGGGCTATGATGAAGAAACCGTGGAAAAGTACTACAATATCGCCCTGATGCACGATATCGGCAAGATAGGTGTTCCGGAGGAAGTGCTTAACAAGCAGGGCAAGCTGACGGATGAGGAGTTCCATATCATCAAGTCCCATACATCCCTGGGATATGACGCATTGAAGAACATAAGCGTTATGCCGGAGCTGGCTACGGGAGCCGGATCCCACCATGAAAGACCTGACGGCAAAGGTTATCCCACAGGTGCTAAGGGTGATGATATCCCAAGGGTTGCCCAGATCATTGGCGTAGCAGATTGCTTTGATGCCATGTATTCCGACCGTCCCTACAGGAAGAGGATGAATTTCGACAAGGCTGTATCCATCATAACCGAGGTGGCAGGCACCCAGTTGACTCAGGATGTGGTAGATGCCTTCCTGAGACTGGTGGCAAAAGGCGAGTTCAGGGCCCCGGATGATGTGGGCGGCGGAACCACGGAAGATATAACAAATATTCATGATAAATAAGTACGGGAGTACGAAGTACGAAACAATCCGTATTATCACCTTCCTATCGGGGGAGAGGGAGCATGATCGCTTATGGATAATAAAAAGAAACAGGTATTGACAGTCGTTATCGCTGTAGCCGTCAATGTAGTGGGGAGGCTTATTTCCCGCTGGCTGCAGATCCCTGCGTTCCTGAATGTGACCGGTACGCTGTACGCTGCATATATGGGGGTGGCGTTTGCAGAGGGAGAGAAGGATAATTCAACCATGGCTGATGCCAAGGGTGGAGTCTCTCTGGGTCTGTTTACCGCCATAATAAGCGCTGCCATATGCTGCATATTCAGTCCTACGGATCTGATATATGTTCCGGCAGATCTGGCTGTTGCAGCGCTGGCCGGCTGGATGGCATCAAAGGGAAGATACCTGGAGAAGATCACGGCCGCATCGACCATAATCATTCCTTTATCTCTGGTAAAGGGTATCATAGTCATGCTCATGAACATGGTATTCCATGAGGGATATACCGGTATGGAGTATCCTGACGGTGTTATAGATTATCTGATAGTCAAGCTGATCCCGGAAGGGATCGCCGTATTTACGGCAGGTATGTGCATTGCCTTTGTTGATGTGCTTTTTGCCGCTGTCATAGTGTTCATTATACTTCATGTTACCCCCAAAAAGGGTGCGGTAACCACTCTTGCGTTCGCAGTTCTTTTGGCATCGGTTTCCATAGTGAGACCTGTCGATGCATCAAGCATCCAGTTTATCAAAAAAATATATAATGGCGAGAACGGGCTTATAGGAGGCTGCGCCAACGACATAGAACAGACTGCTGACGGCAATATGTGGGTGGGAACCTACGGAGGCCTCTATCGTTTTAACGGAACCAAATTTGCGCTTTTAGAGAACATACCTGAGATTCGCTCCATCAACGCGCTCTACACTGACAGGAATGACTGTCTCTGGGCCGGGACCAATGGAGCCGGAGTCAGTGTCATGAATATTGATATGAGCTATACTACCGTTACCACTGATGAAGGGCTTCCATCCAATGCGGTCAAGGACGTCATTCAGGATTCCGATGGAACATATTATTTCGGTACCACCGGAGGCCTTGCCATAGCCCGGTATAAGGATAATAAGGTAACCATTGATAATACCATCACCACCATCGGAAATGTGATACAGCTGGAGGAGAACGGCAAGGGGCTGGTGGTCGCTTTGAACAGCACCGGATCATTTACGGTCTTTGATCACGGTCAGATCATGGGAACGGGCAAGAGCGAAAAGGGGACCGCAAGCTGTGTTCGTTTTTCTCCTGAAGGAACACTTTATGTGGGGACGGATAAGGAGACCATCTGCGAGTATGATATATCGGCAGGTGCCGTGATCCTGCTTAAGACCATCCCGGTACCTACATTTAATACCGTAAATGACGTATTCTTCGGGGATACGGGCAATATCTTTCTGGCAGCTGATACGGGGATAGGTTATATAGATACCAACGGAGATTCCAATAGGATAAACACAGGCAGCTTTGATAATTCCGTGGATTCCATATTTAAGGATTATCAGGGGAACCTGTGGTTCACCTCCTCCAGAAGGGGTCTTCTTGAGCTTTCCACATCCAGCTTCACTGATCTGTTCAGCCTGTGCAATACCGATCCGGCTGTGGTCAATGCAGTCACATCATGGAACGGGCTGCTTTATACGGGAACGGACAGCGGTCTGACCATCCTGGATGAGAAGGATAATGCCACAGTACAGAATAAAGCGACAGAGGCTCTTTCAGGAGTGCGTATTCGCTGCTTTGAAAAGGATAAAGATGATAACCTTCTGGTGGCAACCTTCGGGAAGGGAATAGTTAGGATCGATAAGGATGGCAATGTATCGGATTATCTTCCCGATTCGGAAGAATACGGCAAAAAGGTCAGGTTCATAAAAAGGCTGTCTAAGGGCGCCATCGTTTCATCCGATGAGCTGGGACTGCTTTTTGTTAATGAAAATGATGAGAAGGTCAGGATACCCGCAGGGGATGACTTCACCAATGCTGCAGTGCTGAACGTACTGGAGTATGATGAGGATACACTGCTGGTGGGTTCGGACGGCGACGGGATCATCGTGGTTAAGGACGGAAAGATCGATCGTTATATCACCAAGAAGGACGGCCTGTGTTCTGACATCATTCTTCGGATGGTCAAAGATGATAAGGGCGGAGGCATATTTGTCATGACAGGCAGCGGCGCCTGCTACATGAACGAGGATTTCTCCGTATACGAACTGGAGGGAGTGCCCTATTTTAACACTTATGACCTCTGGCTTTCACCCGGGGACAATGTGTTCCTCTTAAGCGGCGCCGGGATATATGTTCTCGAATACGATAATCTGTTTAGTAAGATGGGCAAGGAGACATATCATCTCCTTGATGTAAAGGCGGGTCTTTACGGTGATATTACCAGCAATTCGTGGAATTATCTCGATGAGAATGAGGATCTCCATATATGTACCAACAGCGGTCTCTTCAAGGTAAACATGAGGGACTACGAGGTGAATGTTCAGGATTTCAGGTCGAAGATCACCATGGTCCGTTTTGACGGTGCAGCTTCAGATGTTACTGATACCAGTGAGATATTTGTTCCCAGGGGGACAAAGAAGGTGGAACTGTTTCCTGAGCTTGCCAACTTTACGGCACAGGAACCGCTTATCTATTTCCGGATGAAGGATATTGATAAAGACTGGGTATCGGTTCCCGCGGATGAACTGAGCTGGATCACATACAACAACTTAAGCCGTGGTCCCCATGAATTTGAGATAGAGATAAGGGACAAGGTAGGCAGTGTCCTTTTTACCAATAATTATGTGTTCTTTAAGGAAAGCGAAGTATATGAGACCATCCCCTTCCTCGTTTATTTCTATCTTCTGCTTGCCCTATTCCTGGTGATGCTGGTAATATCCATCGTCCGGGGCGGAGTATATTACTCCACCGCCAAGGAAAAGAAAGAGCATGACAAGGTAGTCAGAAAACTGGAACGTGAAAAAGCCGACGCACTGCAGCAGGCACTGGAATCAGAGGCTTCTGCCAATAAGACCAAGTCGGAATTCCTGGCAAATATGTCCCATGAGATCAGGACTCCCATCAATGCCATTATCGGCATGGATACCATGATCCTACGTGAATCCAAGGAAAAGGATATCAAGAAATATGCCAGGGATATCCAGAACGCCAGCAACACCTTGCTTTCCCTTATTAATGATATCCTTGATTTCTCAAAGATAGAATCGGGAAAACTGGAGCTTGTCCTGGGTGAATATGATGTGGGAACCCTTATCGGCGGTCTGGTGAAGATGGTAAAGCCCAAAGCCGAGAGCAAGCATCTGGAGCTTTTCACTGATATTGATCCTAATCTTCCGGTTAAGTTATATGGTGACGATGTTCGTATCGGGCAGATCATTCTGAACATCCTTAACAATGCCGTTAAGTATACGGAAGAAGGAAGCGTCACATTCTCCATGGGCTTTGAGAGATCGGGAGAGGATGAGATAGCGCTTAAGATAAGCATTAAGGATACGGGCATCGGTATCAAACAGGAAGATATCGAGAAGCTCTTCTCGCCCTATGAACGTATAGAAGAGTCCCGCAACAAGAAGATCGAAGGAACGGGCCTCGGTATGAGCATTACCAAGAACCTTCTGGAGAAAATGGGCAGCCGCCTGGAAGTAACCAGCGTTTACGGGGAGGGCAGTGATTTTTCATGCTCCATAAGACAGAAAGTTATATCCTTTGAGCCTCTCGGAGATTTTGAATCCAGAGAAGAGGAAGAGCACTTATTGTCCGATCACGAGAGCTTCCATGCTCCCAACGCCACCATTCTCGTTACTGACGATGTGGAGATGAACCTTATCGTTATCACCAGTTTGCTGAAACGTATCGAGATCGGCATCGATACGGCGTCCTGCGGAAAAGATGCGGTAACTGCCGCGCAGGCGAAAAAATATGATATCATATTCCTGGATTCAATGATGCCGGAGATGAGCGGCGAAGACACCATGAAAGAGATAAGAGATGTGGCGGATATCAATGCCGATACGCCTATCATAGTGCTTACTGCCAACGCCGTTAAGGGGGCAAAGGAAGAGTATCTGGAGATGGGTTATAACGACTATCTGTCCAAACCCATCGATGGCGACGAATTGGAGGCCATGCTGCTTAAATATCTTCCGGAGAATAAGGTGGAGCGCATAGATCCGTCTGATCTTGAGGAGGATGATGATCTTCCCGAGGAAGAGGGAGAGATAGGACTCATCTCGGGAATTGAAGGTATAGACGTATCAGAAGGGATCAAGGCAGCAGGGGGAGAAGAAGTATATCTCACCATATGCCGTAACTTCCATGATACAGCTGTTTCGCGCAGAAATATGATAAAGGACTACTATGAATCCGGAGATATAGAGAACTATACGATCCAGGTCCATGCCTTAAAGAGCACGGCAAGACTTTTAGGCGCCAATGCATTTTCGGAAAAGGCTCTTGAACTTGAACTTGCGGGCAAGGCGGGAGATGTAGACGTGATCCGTGCAGGCAATGATCATATTCTCTCGGAGTACGAGAGATTTTATGGGGAATTTCATAAGATCTTCTGTCCGGACGAAGAGAAGGATGACCGGCCGGAGATATCGGGAGAAGACTTATCCGGTGCATTGTCAGATATGAGTGAGGTACTGGAGGCATTTGATTTTGATACAGCAAAAGATATATTCGAATCATTGAACGATTATAAAATGCCGGATGAATTTAAAGAAACATATGATAAAATAAGAGAAAGAATGGCTGAAGTGGACAGAGACGGGATCATGGACATTATCGCCAAATACCTGGGGAGGTAGCGCATGGATAAGAAGGAGTCTAAAACTATAGTTTTTATTTCGGACAGAGAATCATTTATCCTTAAGACCATAATAAAGAACGTAAAGGCTGCCGGATATAACTGTGTATTCTCTCTGCTTACGGTTAATGACATCATGGGCGTTAAGGATGAGATGCAGGGTGTTATATATCTGTATATTGATGATGCAACCTCACTTGACAGGATGGGGGCTACTTACCTTCGGGATCTGTGCCTGGACACAGACCAGGGCCTGTACCTCATGGGCAATAAAGATGATATCGATGCGCTGAAGGAAGAACTCTTCAAGGACGTGGTCCATGGAGTCTTTTACCGTCCCATTAATGCCAATCAGCTGACAGACGACATTATCGTCAATATGAGCGACGAGAACAGGAAACATCACCAGAAGCATATACTGGTGGTAGATGATTCCGGCGCCATGCTGACTACCATTAAGGAATGGCTGGGAGGCAAATATCGTGTTACTCCCGTTAATTCGGCCATGAACGCCATTACTTTCCTGGCGAAACAACGTCCGGATCTTATCCTTCTTGACTACGAGATGCCGGTATGCTCCGGGGCCCAGTTCCTTGAGATGCTTCGTAATGATACAAACAACGGTGATGTGCCTGTTATATTCCTTACCGGCAAGGGAGATGAGCAGAGCGTAAAAAGTGTCCTGGCTTTAAAGCCTGCCGGTTATCTGCTGAAATCCCTTCCCAAGGAGACCATTGTGGGAGAGATAGACGCATTCTTCAAGAGACAGAAGGGAGTCTGAGGCTGATACCGTGGATGATTTAAAAGAACTTCTTGTTAAGGTTAAAAACGGAGAGATATCGGTGGAGGAGGCGGAAAGCGTTCTTAAAGCTGCACCTTTTACTGATATGGGCTTTGCCAAGCTTGACACCCACAGGAAAATGAGGTCCGGTTTCCCGGAGGTTGTATTCTGTCCGGGGAAGGCTGATGAGTTTCTTGTATCAATTTTTATTAAGCTTATGGAAGAGGATGGCAGAGTTCTCGGAACCAGAGGATGCGAGCACCAATATGAACTTTTGAAAAAAGAGATACCGGATGTGACCTTTGACCCTGTATCCGGGATTATCAAGGCGGACAGAAAGCCTATGGAGCTCAAGGGCAAGGTGGCAGTCTGCTGCGCCGGTACCGCGGACCTTCCCGTGGCAGAAGAGGCGTCTCAGGTGGCGGAGTATTTCGGAACCTATGTTGAGAGAGTTTTTGATGTAGGCGTCAGCGGTATTCACAGGCTTCTTTCCAAGACAGAGGTGTTGCAGTCGGCAAACTGCATCGTTGCCATCGCCGGCATGGAGGGGGCTCTTGCTTCTGTTATAGGGGGCATGGTTTCTGCTCCTGTTATCGCAGTTCCCACATCTGTAGGTTACGGCGCCAGTTTCGGGGGGCTTTCCGCCCTCCTTACCATGATAAACTCCTGTTCCAACGGAGTCTCAGTGGTCAATATCGATAACGGATTCGGTGCCGGATATATTGCCACCCAGATAAACCGGTTGGCACTCAGGGAGTAAAATGAGCTAATAAGACAGGGGACGGTTCTCTGTCTTATGGCTCGATTGCAGGCAATCGAGCCGCAAGGAGAGACTGCTGGCGATTTGAATAAGACAGAGAACCGTCCCCTGTCTTGCGGAGTTGAGATGAGTAAAATTCTGGTAGATTGCGAGATGGGCATAAGCGGAGATATGATAGTTGCGGCACTGCTGGATCTGGGGGCTGACCGGGAGGTCCTGGACAGGGCCCTGACGGGGCTCTCAGGCGAGGGAGTTAAGGTCCGGATAGGCCGTAAAAGCCGAAGCGGAATAGACTGCTGTGACTTTGATGTTATCCTGGATAAGGAACACGCCAACCCGGATCACGACATGAGGTATCTGTATGGACATACTGATCATATTCATAATAATAGCGATGACGGCCTTAGTGAAGAACACCATTCTCACAAGGATATTCATGGTGGGGATGGAGGAACCGGAGAAGAAGAGGGGCACGGACACAGAAGACTCGCAGACATAGAGAAGATCATAAAGGGTCTTGATATGAGAGAGAGTGCGAGAGCGCTGGCTTTAAAAACCTTTCGTATCCTGGGAGAAGCTGAAGCCAAAGCCCACGGCACCGACCTTGAAAATGTTCATTTCCACGAGGTGGGGGCCCTTGATTCCATCGCTGACATCGTAGCTGCATCTGTCTGCTTTGATGATCTGAGTATTAATGATGTGATAATTCCTAAGCTTTGCGAGGGAACGGGAACGGTGCGGACTCGCCATGGAATATTGCCGGTTCCTGTGCCTGCAGTGCTGAATATAGTTTCGGAACATGGCATTCCCATGGAGATCACGGGACGTAGCGGAGAACTGGTGACCCCCACGGGAGCGGCATTTGCGGCAGCAGTTATGACATCGACGAAACTTCCGTCTTCCTTTAAGGTAAAAAAATGCGGTTACGGCGCGGGAAAGAGAGAATATGAGATCCCAAGCATACTCAGGATGATGTTCATAGAGGATGAGGGGGGCGAGACGGCCATGGATGGTACTGGCCCGGCAGAGGATCATATTATTAAGCTGGAGACCAACATAGACGATTCCACCGGTGAGGTGCTGGGATACACATCAGACCTCCTTTTTGAAGCCGGAGCCAGAGATGTGTACTTCCTTCCGGCTTATATGAAGAAGAACAGACCGGCCTGGGTCTTAAATGTCATAACCGATGAGGACAAGGTGTCGGTGATGGAGGATATCATCTTCAGGGAGACCACCACCATTGGGATCCGCAGATCACGAATGGAGCGAACTGTATTAGAGAGAAGGGAAGAAGTGCTGGATACGCCTTTGGGCCGGGCAAATGTTAAGATATGCAGGCATAAGGGAAGGGATTACATCTATCCCGAATATGAGAGTATGGTGAAGCTGGCCAAGGAACATGATCTGCCGCTAAAGGAAGTGTATGATCGACTAAAGGGTATTTTTGATGAACAATGACGAACTTAAGGGAAAAGAACTGCGATATTTCTGCCTGTTCTCAGCAATAGTGCTTTTTATTGCGGCTTTCTGTTTTGACAATCCGGAGAATATTTTGAGGGGCATGTTGAAGATCATCACTTCAAGGGATGCTCTTATTACCGATTATCTTGAACTCGCAGGGTTCGGGGCGGGTTTTTTCAATGCCGGCTTTATGCTCTGCATCTCCGTTTTGATGATCGATCTGGCAAAGCTTCCCTTTACGGGGCTTTCTCTGGCAGCGGTTTTTCTGAACGTGGGGTTTGCCTTCTGGGGCAAGAACCCTATCAATATCCTTCCCATATTGCTTGGAACCTGGATATACACCAGAATGCATCGTCAACGATATGCATCATTTGTATATAATGCCCTCTTTGCCACCTGTCTGGCGCCTTTTGTCAGTGAGATGGTTTACATTCTGCCGTTTCCCCTCTATGTCAATATGGTTTGTGCGGTAGTTATGGGAATGTTCTTAGGCTATATAGTTCCGCCTGTTTCCGCGCATACAGCCTCATTTCATATGGGCTACAGCCTCTTTAACGTGGGATTTGCCGGCGGGATCATAGCCTTTGTTATCTTCAGTGTATTTAAGGCTTTGGAGATCGCAGGAGAGCCCGTATTCATATGGAGTTACGGAAGACATCCGGGAATAGTGGCGGGGCTTTATGCCTATTTTGTCATTGCGGTTATCTACGGGATATGGCTGGCAGACGGGAAGGTATTATCTGTGAGACAGGTAATGAAGCATCCCGGACGAGCCGTAGCGGATTTTGTCCTTATGGACGGCGCGGGAGCCACTCTTATCAATATGGGACTGCTCGGCATCTTTGCCGAAACATACGTTATACTGGTGGGAGGCGATCTCTCAGGTCCCGTCATAGGCGGGATGCTTACGGTCTTTGGATTCGGGGCATTCGGCGCTCATTTGAAGAATTATATCCCGGTCCTTATCGGAGTATATCTGTCTTCATATCTATCCGTCCATATGTACGGGTCCTATGCCGTAGTGATAGCCTCACTCTTCGCAGTAGGACTGGCTCCTGTGGCAGGACAGTACGGATGGGTAGCGGGAATAGTATCCGGGGTTCTGCACTCAATGCTGGTAATGACCACGGGGGTTATCTACGGGGGGCTGAACCTGTATAATAACGGCTTTTCCTGCGGCTGGGTGGCTGTGGTAATGGTAACTCTTATAGAAAGCCACAGACAGCATGTAAAGATCATGAAGCTGGTGCGGGAAGAACGGGAGAATGCAGAGAAGGAAGCTAAAGGATAAAGGAAGTCAGGAGGACATAGGGAATGGATAATGAGGAACGCAAGGTAGGGAAGATAATCGAAGAGCTGACGGTGTTCTTTCTCAATTCTGGAGCACAGAACATAGAGACGGAGATAAAACGTGAGGGAAGGTTTATAACTCTGTTATTCAAAAGCGATTTTGCCTCTCTATACGAGCAGGATGTGAGAAAGTTTGAGGAGTATATGAACGAGCCCAGGAATCATGGGATGGAGGCTATGTACTGGGAACTGGCAGGTTCGGGGGATACGACGGATTCCAGCCAGCTGCTCCTTATCGCGATGATGTCAGGGGACCATGAGATCAAGGTGGAAGACCACCATATAGAACTGACTATCAGAAGAGCCCTGTGGCATTGAGTACAAAGTCTTATATATATTATACGGATCAAGTGGTATAATCGGAAATGATCAAACATGTATTAATTATATTAAGGAGGAATTGTTATGCAGGAAGTATTTGATTTTATCAAGAAGTGCAAGGTTTATTATCTGGCTACGGTAGAGGGTGATCAGCCCAGAGTACGTCCCTTCGGGACTGTCAATATCTTTGACGGCAAGCTCTACATCCAGACAGGCAAGACCAAGGACTGCTCCAAGCAGATCCAGGCTAACCCCAAGGCAGAACTTTGCTGCTTTGACGGGCAGCAGTGGCTTCGTCTTTCAGGCAAGCTTATAAGAGATGACAGAAGAGAAGCCAAGAAGGACATGCTGGATAATTATCCTCACTTAAGAGACCGTTACTCTGAGGATGATGACAACACAGAGGTTCTTTATTTTGAGGATGCTACAGCCGTATTTGCATCATTTACATCAGAACCCAGGACAGTTAAGTTTTAAGTTCATGACTCGGTCTCCGGTGTCGGCTTTTTGCCCCGTGCCAGCATGACAAGGGTTATTACCACCAGTATGCCTGCCAGGACGGGATATACTATAAGCAGCCGGTTCTCGGAACCGTATATATCCACCACCCCTTTGGCGATAAAACCAAGGGCTGAGGTGACGGAGATCATTTCAAGGAGATGAAGGATGTTTTGCGGAACATCCTTTTTCTTTATGTAGAGCACAAGCATTAAGATCCCGAACAAAAGGGGAACTGCAAAGGAATAGATCATAAAATTGGAGTAGACTCCGAAGGAGAAGGCTTCATATACCGCTCCGAAAAGGGCGCAGAAGGCCGCAAAGAGCAGGAGGTACAGAGAGTGCTTCAATGTAGTTCTTCTCATATCAATATCCGATGTAGACAATGTCGCTCACCTTCCTTTCACTTACATCTCTGCCGCTGGTGGTGGGAGTGTTGACGATCTCTCCCTGATAATACATAGTGGATGAACCGCCGCCGTCTAAGTTATAAGCGGTCCGGGCCCCGAGCTTTTTCATGAATTCGGCCAGTTCTTTTATGGTAAGGCCTTCACTTTCGTCTGTTCTTCCGTCAGATACAAGGAATACATAATGAAGGTCATCTATTATCCCTATGGCTGTACGGGGATTGCTTGAGGTAAGCCGTCCCTTTGTATCTTCGGATCCCGATGTGAGTTCACCGTCTTCCAGTAATGCCGGCCCAAAGGAAAATGCCTGCCATACATTTTCAGATAGAAGTTCAGATGCGGTCTTTTTACTGCTGTCTGTTATCTCAAAATGTCCGTCCGCGTAGATACACAGGACGTCGGTATCGTTACTTCCGGTATCACGGTATATCACACCGTTCCTGATAACATAGCCTGATTCCCTGGCACCGTAGTAGTCGCCGTTGATGGCCAGGATGGCGTTCTTATCCTTTGCGATCTCGGAAGTAGCGGCAGTGATATTCTTGCCGTAGCTGTCATTGGCCAGGGCAGTTTTTAAATACACGGCAGAAGAAAGGGTGACGTCAGCCACATGGATCTTGGTACCGTTCTCAGTATATTCGCTTATCTTGATCTTGATATTATCATCACTGTAATCACTGTAGTTTCCGTCGCCTAAGATGCTTTCGGTCTTGGAACTGTCTTCGTTCTTAAAAGGGCCTCCTGATCCTCTGCGGTCGCCGGATTCTCCCGGCTTTTTATCACTGTGGCTTCCGGAGGGCTTTGATCCTGAGCCTGATGGTTTTTTTCTCGAAGAATCGGAAGATGAGGGCGTGGCTGCGGAACTTCCTGTTTCCATGCCTTCGAACATGGATGTATTCATCTTGGAAGCATCACTTCCTCCGCTGGATATAACAAAGGTATCCAGCATAACATAGACTGTAAAGAGCACAAGTGCCAGACAGTAAAGGATCGTCCATTTAAACTTATGTTTCATAAAAAACACCTCATAGTATTCGTACTATGAGGTATTATAGACCATTTTGCTAAAGACAGCCTTAAGATTTTTCAGAAAACATTGCAATATCCTTTAAGGGTGCTCTTTCGCTCATACATTTTTCTGTCGGCACGCTGGAATACGGAATCGAAATCTCCGTCCTTGGCCGGGGTGTATACAGCCAGGCCGCCGGATACGACTATAAGGCCATTTTCCCTGTTCTCATCCATTTGTTTATCAAATTTATCCAGCAGTTCATCCCGATGCTCGTAATCCGTTCCCTCAAGGATAACGGCAAACTCATCGCCGCCGGTCCGGAAGACCGGACTGTGGGTAAAGAGCTTGCATATTATGGAGCAGGCTGTCTTGATAAAAAGATCACCCTCCTCATGGCCCCGGGTATCGTTAATGACCTTAAGATCGTTAATATCAAATACCACAACAGCAAATTCCCGGCTGATCCCATCCCGGATATCGTGATCTATGGCTCTTTTTGCCTCAACATATGCATGGGTGCTCTTGACACCGGTAAGAGGATCGGTATATGCCAGATTCCTTGCTGCACCAAGCTTCTGGTTGAATTCCCGTTTTTCGTCCACCTCAATAAAGGAATGCACAAGGCAGTTGGCTATAAGACAACCTATGGCATAGAAGGGGAGCAGGGGATAAGCGGCCTGTAATACCACAAATATAGCCATGGTAACGGAGGAAAAAACTATGGTGGTGTAGTGACGGTGGGCACTACCCGTTGACTTGATCCGGGCAACAAATGTATAAACGGCGGTTACCAGGAAGAAAGCAATCTGGATGCCGAGGGCTATGTACCTTGCATGCATGGGCATGTATTCCCCGTCCTCCGCAAAAGTAAAGATAACGGGGATGAAAAAGTTCACCACCAGGCTTATGATAACATAGATGAAAATGATGTTCCCCATATGGGAAATGGCTTTTCCCAGATAATCCTTCCTGTTCAGGTAGGCAACTACGAACCTGCTCCATAAAAGGACCGACAGTGCCATGGAAAGAAAATAAAGAACGGTATCAGCATAAACAAGGGGGACTATCCGGGCTTCATGAAGAAATCCCCAAAGGATATCTGCAATATAGTAGAGCAGGATACTGTAGAGAAAATGACGGTATCTTGACCTGTACAGTCCATATTCACGGCCATCCTGTTCTCTCATCCCTTCATTATTTATGATGATATGAAGTACGATGGAAAGTATTCCAAAGCTTGCATATAACATAGCTATACTCCAAAGGCATAGATTAATATTCTGAAAAAATGCCAAAATGTCTTACAATAATTAATCTACTATGAATAGCCCCCGGTGTCAAGCATTTCGCCATTTGATTGACATATCACCATCTATATTGGATAATATGCATATCGGGGGTACGAACAATGATAGAGATTGATTATGTGAGACTGGTGGTTATGGCCGTTTTGCCCATACTGGTATCGGTCGTTATAGATATAATAAGAAAAAATAAGGGCTTTGAGCGCTTGAACTATATGGCAGGACAGGCGATCATAGGCGTTGTCTTTGGTATCTGCGCCTGCCTTGCCACGGAGTTCGGCATTAAGATAGGAGGAGCAACTGTCAATGTCAGAGACGCTGCTCCTCTTTGCGCGGGTTTATTCTTCGGAGCTCCCGCAGGAGTTATAGCAGGTCTTATCGGTGGTATCGAGCGGTGGTTTGCCGTACTGTGGGGCGCAGGAATGTACACCCGGATCGCCTGTACAGTATCTACTATAGTTGCAGGCGTCACGGCAGCAGTTGTGCGTAAGAACATATTAAATGACAGGCGTCCCAACTGGCTTTGGTCTTATGTTATAGCCACGGTGGTAGAGATATTCCATATGCCTATGATCTTTATCACCAATATGGATGATATCTCCAATGCCTTCTCGTTTGTAAAGATATGCTCTGTTCCCATGGTGCTTTTAAACGGTCTGGCGGTTCTCATAACCATAGTCATCCTTACCATAATGGACAGGAACTCGGAAGAGGAAAGGGAGACCCACAGGAATATTTCCAGGATATTTCAACGCTGGCTGCTTTTGTGCCTTATCATTGCTTTTGCTGTGATCACGTGGTTCATTTGGGTGCTTCAGACCAGGATGGTGGAGACTTCCACCCGGGAGACTCTCCTGCTTAACGTTACGGACGTTACCAACGATATATCAAAGGCGTCCGACCAGAATATGCTCTCCCTCACGAGACGTATAGCTGAAACGGTCAATGAGAAGACCGATCTGTCAAATGATGAGCTCCGTGACTACTGTAATATGTTCAAGGTGGATGAGATCAATATAATCCGTCAGGATGGCAAGATCATAGCATCCAGCGAGGATGATTTCCTTGGATATGATATGTTCTCCGGCGATCAGTCCACGGAGTTTATGAAGAAATTAAAGGGCAACAATGAGTATGTCCAGGGCCTGCAGCCCATTTCCTATGATGCATCCCAGTTAAGAAAGTATGCCGGGGTTGTGGTAAAGGACGGAAGGTTCCTTCAGGTGGGATATAATTCCGAATCAGTCCAGCAGGATCTTGCCCAGCAGGTTAACGGCATCACTCAGAACAGGCATATAGGACATAACGGATTTATATGCATATGCGACCAGAACGGCATCATCGTATCCGACCCCAATGGTAATGAGGGTAAGACATTGCCTGACATGGGCATAGGTATCGACCCCACCGGTCTTGAGCCTGAACAGGTCATCCTTTCGGCCGTCAATGAGAAATCCGCATATATAATGACCGGACATACCGAAGGATATTCAATAATAGCAGTGTACTTTTCCGATGAGGTTATCATAGAACGTGACATGTCCGTCTATGTTATGATCTTTATGGAGGTTATCCTTTTTGCCACCCTCTTTGTGGGAATATACTGGCTCCTTAACAAGCGGGTGGTTATGGATGTTAATAAGATCAATGAAGGCCTGAACAGGATAACGGAAGGGGATCTGGACGTAGTAGTGAATGTCCGCGACAGCAAAGAATTTGCCCATTTATCAGACGGTATAAATGATACTGTAGGCAAGTTGAAGGAGTACATAGCCGAGGCGGAGAACAAGGTGGCCCAGGAACTGCAGTACGCCAGAGACATACAGGCGGCCACACTGCCGTCCGTGTTCCCGGATTTCGTCCGGGGCAAGGCATTTGACATATATACCAGCATGGATCCCGCCAAGGAGGTAGGAGGAGACTTCTATGACTTCTTCATGATAGATAAGCACCGTTTTGCATTTCTGGTTGCAGACGTATCCGGCAAGGGGATCCCGGCGGCCATGTTCATGATGACGTCCAAGACCCAGATCAAGAGCCTTACCCAGCAGGGACTCTCGCCCGCAGAGATCATGACGGAGGCCAATGCCAGATTATGCGAGACCAATGAGGCCGGCATGTTCGTTACGGTATGGATGGGTATACTTGATATCGATACAGGCGTGGTAACATACGTTAATGCAGGCCATAATCCACCGGTATTGCGGCATAACGGAACCTATGATTATTTCAGGACAAGACCGGGGCTGGTACTTGCGGGAATGGACGGCGTCAAGTATAAGCAGGGTGAATTCCAGTTAAAGAAGGATGATATATTCTTCCTGTATACCGACGGTGTTACGGAAGCCACTAACTCCGATAATGAACTCTTCGGAGAGGATCGGCTCCTCGAGGTATTGAATGACCTCTATGATGAGCCGGTTGAAGATATCGGAAGGATCGTCAAGAATTCGGTGGATGAGTTTACCGGTGATGCTCCGCAGTTTGATGATATCACCATGATGGTCATCAGGTATAAGGCGGAGAATATAGAGATCATCCCGTCGTGATATCGTAAGGGTGATAATGGAAAGTATGAAATGAAGGGAATTGCTTAAGATGAAAAATATAAAAATGATACTTACCGCAATGCTGATATCTGCATTGTGTTTAACCGGATGCGGAGGAACGGGGACCAGGGCGTCCTCCTCTGCAAAGTCTACTGCGGCCGTATCCTCATCAGAGGCTCACGGGACTCCATATTCGGAACCTAATAATGAAGCTACGGCGGAAAAAGCATATGTTAACGGTGATAATGTTAAATTCCGCATAGGACCCGGAACAGACAAGGATGTTATAGAGACCCTTAAAAAGGGCACTGTGGTCGGGGTCATAGCCAAAGATAAAGATGCAGAAGGATGGTCGGAGATCAAGTATAATGGGACCAGGGGTTATATAAGCAGTCAGTTCTTAAGCTCTTATGAACCCGAGCCTGACGGACCTTCCGTGGAGGACCCCACAAAGAATCCGTCTTCATCTGCAGCGGCGTCTTCTGCAACACCCTCCTCATCTGCCCGGCAGCCTTCCTCTTCGTCACAGTCCGGCGGCAGCACCGGGGGCGGGAGGATCGTATGCATTGATCCCGGGCACCAGGCCAAGGGCGACAGCACTCCCGAGCCCATAGGACCCGGCGCATCGGAGACCAAGGCCAGAGTTACGGGAGGAACTTCGGGAGTTGCTACGGGGCTGCCGGAATACAAGCTGACATTGCAGGTATCCTTAAAACTTCAGGCAGAGCTTTCGGCCAGAGGCTATACGGTGATCATGACCAGGTCATCCGATAATGTCAACATAAGCAACAGTGAGAGAGCGGCTATTGCCAATAATGCCGGGGCAGGAGCCTTTATAAGGATCCATGCCAACGGGTCCACCAACCAGTCTGCCCACGGAGCACTGACAATGTGCCAGACCGCATCCAATCCCTATAACGGCAGTCTTCACGGAAAGAGCTACGAACTGTCCAAAGCGGTACTCTCCGGCCTGGTATCGGCCACAGGCTGCGCAAGCCAGGGCGTCAGCCTGGTTGATAACATGAGTGGGATCAACTGGGCCAAGGTTCCCGTTACCATAGTGGAGATGGGATATATGTCCAATCCGACGGAGGACAGAAATATGGCAGATCCGTCATATCAGTCAAAGATAGTTGCCGGGATCGCTAACGGGATCGACGCATATTTCGGCAGATAAGAAGGACGATCATGAAGCTTGATTATAAACGTACATTTCTTGTGGGACTGGCCTTTATGTCCATCTGCATGTTCTGGCAGATGTACGACAGCATAATCCCTCTCATATTGAGAAATACATTTCATTTAAACGATACGCTGTCAGGTGTCATAATGGCACTTGACAATGTGATCGCGCTTTTTTTGCTGCCCCTTTTCGGCAACGTTTCCGATAAATGCAATACGAAGATAGGCAAGAGAATGCCCTTTATTATCGGCGGAACGGCTGTTTCAGTGATACTGATGACGTTCCTTCCCATTATCGATAATGTATACTTCGACAATCCTGCAGGAGGACTGCTTACGGGATTCATAATAATCCTGGCGCTGCTCCTGATCGCCATGGGAACCTATCGTTCCCCTGCGGTGGCGCTGATGCCGGATGTTACCCCGAAGCCGCTGCGCTCCAAGGCAAATGCCGTGATCAATCTTATGGGGGCGGTGGGAGGCATCCTGTATCTTATCGTTACCAGCATCCTGTATTCCACCGCCAGGACAGCAGGACTGGCCCATGTGGATTACCGGCCCCTGTTCATAATAGTTCAGGTTACGATGATAATATCCGTAGCGGTCCTGTATATCACCATAAAGGAACCGAAGCTGGCAGCGGAATGTCAGGAATATGAAAAAGCGCATCCTGAGGATGACCTTGAAGAAGTGGATGAATCAGGGATTTCATATACACCGAAGCCGGTAAAGCGTAGTCTTGCCTTTATCCTGATATCAATAGCATTGTGGTTTACGGGCTACAATGCCGTTACTACCGCATTTACAAAATATGCCCATGTCGAATGGGGGATGTCTCTGGGAGCTGCCGCCCTTTCCGTCACCATAGGAATGGCAGTAGCTATCGTTTCATATATCCCGATAGGAGAACTGGCATCAAGGGTAGGAAGGAAGAGGACCATAATCATCGGTTGTGCCATATTATCCATGTGTTTTTTGATCATGGCGGTCATTACCTTTGTCTTACATGCTTTTTCACCGGTCATATATGTGATATTTGCCTTTGTGGGATTCTCATGGGCGGCTATTAACGTCAATTCATTGCCTATGGTGGTAGAGATGTGCAAAGGCGGAGAGATAGGCAAATACACCGGATATTACTATACATTTTCCATGGCGGCTCAGATCATTACGCCCATTCTTTCGGGAGCTCTGCTCCAGTACGTGGGGTATTGGACCCTCTTCCCTTACGGAGCGGTTTTTGTGGGACTTTCCATAGTTACCATGCTTCAGGTTAAGCACGGCGATAACAGACCGAACATGCCGAAAGATAAACTGGAGATGTTCGAAGATCTTGATTAAAGGCAAATATGGACAATATAACTGTTTTAAGATGCATTAATATAATAGTCCTGATCCTGATCCTTACGGGAGTCATATATCTTATATGCCTGCTATTCATGCGGCCGGGGAAACACAGAGAAGTAGGGCTCTTCTACGGCCGGGAGTACGCCCACCGGGGCCTTCACGGAGACGGTGTGCCGGAAAACTCCATGCCTGCATTTCGAAGGGCTGTGGATGCGGGATACGGCGTGGAACTTGACGTCCAGATGACAAAGGATGGGAAGCTGGTGGTATTCCATGATGCGACTCTGAAGAGGATGTGCGGTGTCGAAGGGTATCTACGGGATCGCACTTTTGACGAGCTGCAGGAGCTGCGTCTTTCCGGAACGGAGGAAAGGATCCCTTTATTCTCCGATGTGCTGGAGGTATTGGGCAATACCACGCTGGTATGCGAGATCAAACCGGATAACGGCGCAAGGAATTATCATTTTTGCGAAAAAGTATATGATGAGCTTAAGGGATACAGGGGCAATTATTGTATGGAAAGCTTCAGCCCCTTTATTACCGGATGGTTTAAAAAGCAGCACCCGGAGATCATCAGAGGGCAGCTTTCATGCCGCATGGGTAGCGATAGCGGAAGGGGTAGACTTGTTAATTTCATCCTTACAAATATGCTGCTCAATTTCATATCCCGTCCGGACTTTATAGCATACAACTTCAAGGATATCGATACATGGGGTTACAGGACCGTAAAAAGAATATACAGGCCCTTCAGGATAGCATGGACTCCCAGAGGCCCGGAAGAGATAGGGGAAGCTAAGAAGGAATTCGAAACCATCATATTTGAAAAATAATCGTATATTTTTGGTTGACACTGTGATATAATACATAGGCTGAGGAGGAATCGGATATGTCTAGATCTAAAGAAGAGGTTAAAAGCAAGATTTATGTTATAAAAAAAGATGAGCTGGGACAGGTTGTCATCGCCGAGGAGGTCGTTGCCAAGATAGCGGGAATGGCTGCTCTGGAAGTAGACGGCGTAAGCGCCATGTCCGGTAACAGCACCACTGATATGATAGGCAAGCTCAGTAAGACCAGCCTGTCCAGAGGCGTTAGAGTGAGATTGGAAGACGGCGTGGTGAACATTGCCCTTATCCTTGTCCTTACATACGATTGCAGTATCCCCAAGGTTTCCAAAGAGGTCCAGGAGAAGGTTAAGGCGGCTGTAGAGAACATGACGGGTCTTAAGGTTTCTGATGTTAACGTTAAGGTAGCGGGCGTAGGCCAGTCAAGATAGGTTATTTTTGTTGATGATCAAGGGATGTCTGTCTGTACCGGACATCCCTCATGTTGTTTTAAGGAGAACATTTGATGAGCAGACGAACAGAGCGGGAAGCCGTCTTTAAACTATTGTTCCGAAGAGAGTTCAACAGTGATGAAGAGATGATGGAGCAGCTTACATTCTTCTTTGATGAAGCTGAAGAGTCCGGCAGGCTTTCAGACAGGGAGAAAGAAGTGGTGGAAGAGAGGTATAACCGGGTGGCTGATAAGCTGCCGGAGGTGGATCTCATCATTTCCGAGAGGGCTGAAGGCTGGGATATATCCCGGATGGGCAAGGTGGATCTTGCCATTATCAGATTGGCGGTCTTTGAGATCAGGTTCGATGATGACATACCGGATCTGGTGGCCATAGATGAGGCAGTAGAACTGGCGAAGAAGTACGGAGGAGACCAGTCCCCATCCTTTATCAACGGGGTCCTGGCAAGAGTAGTCAAAGATCCGGAGCAGAAGAATTGAGTAATACCATCACAGTCAGCAAGATCACGGATTACATTAAGAATATAATGGATAATGATCCCCTTCTTTCACGGGTAAGCGTTACCGGGGAGATATCCAATTGCAAATACCATTCCAGCGGGCATATTTACTTTACCCTGAAGGATGGTGAGGCGGCTCTGCCCGGTGCCATGTTTGCAGGTAAACGCTCGGGACTGAAGTTTCGATTGAAGGACGGTGATAAGGTCGTAGTCACCGGATCCATCAGTGTATATAAGGCTCAGGGTAAATACCAGCTATATGCGGACAGCATAGAGCCGGACGGTGAGGGTGAACTCTACGCCAGATTCCTTAAACTTAAAGCCGAACTTTCAGAGATGGGAATGTTTGATGAAAGCTACAAGCAGCCTATCCCCGGACTGGTAAAGAGACTGGGAGTGGTGACGGCGCCTACGGGAGCGGCCGTCAGGGATATTATCACGGTTTCCCGGTCAAGGAATCCCTATGTGGAGATCATCATATACCCTGCCCAGGTCCAGGGTGATGGGGCGGCAGAGAGCATAGCCCGCGGGATCAAAACATTGGATGAGCTGGGGGATGTAGACCTTATAATAGCCGGAAGAGGCGGAGGATCCATAGAAGACCTGTGGGCATTCAACGAAGAGCTGGTGGCCAGAGCCATATTCGACTGCAGGACCCCGCTTATTTCAGCTGTGGGACATGAAACGGATTTTACCATAGCTGACTTTGTGGCAGATATGAGAGCAGCTACGCCTTCACAGGCAGCGGAACTGGCAGTATGTGATATCAATGTGGTCCTGGGCCGTATAGATTACTTCCGGGAACGGTTGGGAGCCCTTATATCGGGGAGCTTAAGCAGATACAGAGAACGGACTAAGAACTTTGAACTGCAGATAGCCAGACGATCTCCCATGTCACGGCTGAATGAGCAGAGACATAAGGCGGCGTCACTGTCTGACCGGATGGATGCAAGGATGAAGATGATCCTCTCCGATAAAAGAGGAAGGCTCGGGATGCTCTCGGCGTCTTTGGAGGGATCATCACCCTTAAAGAAGCTGTCCGGAGGATATTCTTACGTAAATGATGAGTCGGGACGTGCCGTAACGGGCATAAGAGGCATCTCTGAAGGTGACCGGTTGATGATCAATGTCACGGACGGTGTTATACATACGGAAGTCAGAAGTACTGAGAGTATATCAAGAAAGGATTGACCTGACATGGCAGATAAGAAACCTACACTGGAAGACTCCTTTGAGAGACTTCAGGATATAGTTGATGATATGGAGAACCCGGATATACCCCTTGAGGATGCATTTGCAAAGTATAAAGAGGGAGTATTGCTGGTTAAACAATGTAACGACATGATCGATAAGGTGGAGAAGGAAGTAAAGACCATTACGGATACGGGAGATCTTAATGAATTTCAATGATGAATTAAAAAGGCGTATTGAGTACGTCAACAACCTTCTGGATGAATACGCTCCGGCAGAGGAAGGCTTTCAGAAGAACCTTATATCTGCCATGAACTATTCCCTCATGGGGCCCGGCAAGAGGCTCAGGCCCATATTCATGAAGGAGGCATACAGGATCTTCGGCGGAGAGGGAAAGGTGGTAGAGCCTTTTATGGCGGCCATTGAGATGATACATTCCTATTCCCTGGTCCATGATGATCTGCCGGCCATGGATGATGATGAATACCGGAGAGGCCGTAAGACCACCCATACGGTTTACGGTGAGGCTATGGCCATCCTGGCGGGGGATGCCCTGCTTAACTACGCATTTGAGACGGCTTTGAAGGCATACGATATAGAACCGGATAACCTCGGGATACCGGAGGCCTTAAAGGTCCTTGCGGGTAAGGCGGGAGTGTACGGTATGGCAGGCGGACAATCCGTAGACGTTGAGCTTACGGGAAAGACGCCGGATCGGGACACCCTGGATTTCATATACCGGCTGAAGACCGGAGCATTGATAGAAGCCTCCATGGTCATAGGAGCCATTCTGGCAGGAGCATCCGGTGAGGATGTGGAAAGGATAAGAAGGGCAGCGGCTGATATAGGCCTGGCCTTTCAGATCAGGGACGATATCCTTGATGTGACAGGAGACCAATCGGTTACGGGGAAGCCCGTATTATCTGATGAGAAGAACAACAAGGTTACATATGTGACTTTCGAAGGCATAGGACAATCCGAGAAAGACATTGCAAGGTTATCGAAGGAAGCAGCAGACATCATAGGATCCTTTTCGGATAATAGCAGCGATTTCCTGAAAGAGCTTGTGATCAGGCTGATCGACAGAGAGAAATAAGATATGTTTTTGGAACGGATCAATTCACCGGAGGATCTTAAGCGACTTGCTCCCGGCGAGCTTAAAGCATTAGCCTCCGAGATAAGGGAATTTTTAATTGAAAAGATAAGCGTAAGCGGCGGACACTTGGCTTCCAATCTGGGAGCGGTGGAGCTTACCCTTGCGCTGCATCTGGCCTTTAATACTCCTAAAGATAAGATAATCTGGGATGTGGGACACCAGTCCTACACTCACAAGCTGATCACGGGGAGAAGAGAAGGCTTTGACAGTCTGCGCCAATTCGGGGGGATGAGCGGTTTTCCCAAACGCGGTGAAAGTGTGTATGACTGTTTTAATACGGGACACAGTTCCACTTCCATATCGGCGGGTCTTGGAATGGTAAGGGCCAGGGATCTGGCAGGAGAAGACTATTCGGTGGTATCCGTCATCGGAGACGGGTCCCTGACCGGGGGCATGGCATTTGAAGCATTGAATAATGCCGCCACATTAAAGACCAATTTCATAATCATATTAAATGATAACGAGATGTCCATATCAGAGAATGTGGGGGGCATGAGTGAGGCTTTGGCAGGGCTTCGTACCGCAGATGCCTATACGGGATTAAAGAATGAGGTTGAGAAGGCCCTGGAGATGATCCCGGTGGTTGGTGAGAAGACCGTAAGCTCCATCAGGAAGACGAAGCGCGGTATCAAACAGCTGGTTATACCCGGGATGCTTTTTGAAAATATGGGCCTGACCTATCTGGGGCCTGTGAACGGTCATAATATCTCTCAGATGAGGGCAGTGTTCAATCAGGCAAAGAAGCTTAATGAAGGGGTTATAGTTCACGTTGTTACCAAGAAGGGCAAAGGCTATATGCCGGCGGAGAGACATCCTTCCAGATTTCACGGCACCAGCCCCTTTGAGATAGCCACGGGGATTCCCAAGAACCGTACCGGCAAGGCTAACTATACAGATGTATTCTCCACGGTGATAAGAAAGCTGGGAGAACGCGATCCCAAGGTGGTGGCGGTTACTGCCGCCATGTCGGACGGAACGGGACTCAAGCGCTTCAAGCTTAAATATCCGGACCGTTTCTTTGACGTGGGCATCGCCGAAGAACATGCTGTTACATTTGCAGCGGGAATGGCCGCGTCGGGGCTTAAGCCTGTATTCTGCGTCTATTCCTCCTTCCTGCAAAGGGCATACGATCAGATCCTTCACGATGTCTGCATGCAGAAACTGCATGTCACCTTTGCCATAGACAGAGCGGGGCTAGTGGGAGCTGACGGAGAGACCCATCACGGCCTCTTTGATCTTTCATATCTTTCTTCCATTCCGGGCATGACAGTCATGGCACCCAAGAACAAATGGGAACTCTCAGACATGATGAAGTTTGCAATAGATTTCGATGGCCCCATAGCGGTGAGATACCCCAGAGGGCAGGCGTACGACGGATTAAAGGATTTCCGCGCTCCGGTTTGTTACGGCAAAAGCGAGATAATATATAAAGAAAAGGGCATCGCGTTGTTTGCGGTGGGAAGCATGGTGGAGACCGCCGAGGCGGTAAGGGATCGTCTCAGGGAAAAGGGATATGAGGTTTCCCTTGTTAACGTAAGATTTGTCAAACCCTTTGATAAAGAGGTGATAAGGGATATGGCAGAATGCTCGGATCTTCTGGTCACTCTTGAGGAGAATGTCATATCGGGCGGTTTCGGGGAGCAGTTCCTGGAGTATGTAAATGAGGCTCATATAGGCTGCCCCGTGCTTAACATTGCGGTTCCTGATGAGTTTATCGAACACGGAAGTGTGTCGCAGCTTAAGAAACATGCAGGGATAGATGCGGACAGCATCACGGAGAGGATACTGAATGAAGCAAAGACTTGATGTACTCCTCGTCGAAAGAGGTCTTGCTCCTTCCAGAGAGAAGGCTAAGACCACCATCATGGCAGGAGACGTGTTTGTTAACGGACAGCGTGAAGACAAGGCGGGGGCCATGTTTGACCCTCAGGTACCCATAGAGGTTAAGGGACAGGCATTAAAATATGTGAGCCGCGGAGGCCTCAAGCTTGAAAAGGCTATGGCAAACTTCGATGTAGACCCTTCAGGCAGAGTCTGTATGGACATCGGGGCCTCTACGGGGGGATTTACCGACTGTATGCTGCAAAACGGCGCAGTTAAGGTATATGCCGTGGATGTGGGATACGGTCAGCTGGCCTGGAGCCTCAGAAATGACCCGCGGGTGGTCTGCATGGAGAAGACCAACATAAGATATGTTCTTCCGGAGGACATTGGGGAAGCTATTGAGTTTTTCTCGGTGGATGTATCATTTATCTCCCTGACCAAGGTATTAGGCCCGGTAAAGAATCTTTTGACACCGGGAGCCGAAGGTGTCTGCCTTATCAAGCCACAGTTTGAGGCAGGAAGGGATAAGGTGGGCAAAAAAGGAGTTGTCAGGGAGCCGGAGATCCACAGAGAGGTTATCGAAAGCGTAACAGATTTCGTGACAAAAGCCGGATACAGGGTCAGGAACCTGGACTATTCTCCGGTTAAAGGCCCGGAAGGCAACATAGAGTATCTTCTTCACATCGCGAACGATGGTCCGGGTAGGATGGAGGATAAGACGGATATTGCGGCAGTTGTGGCCGCCGCTCATAATGAGCTTGATTAGAATGATCTGGAGTGGAGAACCATGGATAAATATTTGATAATAACCAACACATATAAGGACAAGGATCTTTCGGTGACCAAAGAGATCATGAAGATATTCGATGATCTGGGGAAAGAGAGCGGATATATACTGACTGATCTGGGGGAAGAGATCGAGATCCCCGATGAATACAGGGACTGCAAAGCATTTATTGTTCTTGGCGGCGACGGGACATTTATCCATGCGGTCAAGCGTGCTGTTGACCTGTCGGTTCCCGTCATCGGAGTGAACCTCGGAAGCCTGGGCTATCTGTGCGAACTTGAAGCAGATGACCTTAAGGAAGATATTAAGCGCATCGCCGAGGGACAATACACCACCGAAGAGAGGATGCTCCTTTCGGGGACCTTAAGGCGGGGAGATGAGGTATTGGGCAGTGATACTGCCGTTAATGATATAGTTATTCACCGGGGCGGTAATCTTCGAGTCCTTAATTTCATCATTTACATCAACGGTGAACATCTCTACACCTATACTGCAGACGGCGTGATAGTCGCCACACCTACGGGATCCACCGGATATTCCATGTCAGCCGGCGGCCCCATCGTTGAACCTGAAGCCAGATTGATGGTCATTACACCCATCAATCCCCATATCCTTAATGGGAAGAGCATTATCCTCTCCCCCAGAGATGAAGTGGTCATTGAGATAGGCCAAGGGCGCAGAAAACAGAGAGAAGAGGCCCTCGTTACCTTTGACGGAGGAGAATCCGTCAATCTGTATTCATCAGACCGTATAGTGATCGAGCCTTCTCCGGGATCTGCTCAGATCATGCGGATCAACAGACGCAGTTTCCTAAAGACACTCAGTAAGAAAATGCAGGAGTATTCCTAATGAAAAATAAGAGGCAGTCCAAGATTATCGAGCTTATTACGGCGTTTGACATAGGAACCCAGGAGGAACTGGCTGAAAGGCTGAAAAAGGCCGGTTTTAACGTGACACAGGCCACGGTATCCCGGGATATAAGAGAGTTGCAGCTTTCCAAGGCCAATACCGGAGACGGACATCAGAGATATGTTATAGGACCCGGCAGCAGTGCGGGCTTAAATGACAAGTATGCAAGATCTTTAAGAGATGGATTCGTATCTATCCAGAGAGCCATGAACATGCTGGTGATCAAGACATATCCGGGCATGGCCATGGCTTCGGCAGCGGCTCTTGATGCCCTGGATATACCGGAGATCATGGGCAGCATCGCCGGAGATGATACCATTATGTGTGCTACTGCAGGTGAGAAGGAAGCCGGAGTGGCTATGGATAAGATTGAAAAGATCATAAGATAGGATAATAATTACAAGGAAGGAGATGATGCATGTTATATGCTGATAAATCTACATGTTAAGAATTTTGCGCTTATTGACGATTGTGAGATAGATTTCAAAGAAGGTTTAAATATACTGACAGGAGAGACGGGAGCAGGTAAGTCCATTATCATCGATTCCGTCGGTGCCTGCCTTGGTGCGAGGGTATCCAAGGAGGTTATCAGGGATGAATCCGCCCCGGCCTTTGTGGAGCTGGTTTTTTCCGCGGAAGAGGGCAGCGTACGTAAGGTTCTGGAGGATATGGATATACCCTGTGATGACCAGATCATCATTTCCCGAAGGATCCAAAAGTCGGGAAGTGTCTCCAAAGTCAACGGAGAGACCGTTACCACATCTCAGGCGAGAGCCATATCCGCTTGCCTTATTGATATCCACGGACAGCATGAGCACCAGTCGCTGCTAAGTTCCGCTAAGCATTTGGAAATACTTGATGAATACGGGAAGGAGAGGATCGCTCCCCTTAAGGAGAAGGTTTCCGCTCTCTTCGGGGAATACTCCGATTGCAAGCGGGATCTGGCGGAGTGTTCCATGGATGATGAGTCCAGGAAAAGAGAGATCTCATTTTTGGAATACGAGATAAAAGAGATAGAAGAGGCAGGCCTTAAGCCCGGAGAGGATGAGGACCTTGAATCTGAATACAGGCGGCTTTCCAATGGCAGCAGGATCATGGAGTCACTTTCGGAGGTATATGAGATCACCGGGACCGGAAGGGGTTCGGAGAGGCCGATCGGGGATGCTGTGGGGGATGCCGTAAGGCGCCTCTCTTCTGTGGCGGATTTTGACCCGGCGATGTCCGGTCTTCTGGAGAGCCTGAATAATATAGAGTCTTTAACATCTGATTTTAACAGAGAGATATCCTCCTACATGTCGGGAAATGAGTTTTCCCCGGAGGAGTTTAACCGGGTGACGGCAAGACTGGACCTTGTAAATGATCTGAAGGCCAAGTTCGGTAATACCATTGAGAAGATCATGTCTTCCCTGGAGGAAAAAAAGGGAAGGCTTAATGACCTTAATAATCTGGAAGAGCATATGGCGGATCTGAGATCGAAGCTTTCCCGGGTGGAAAAGGAATTATCTGCAGAATGTGCGGGATTGACTGAGATAAGAAAGGCAGAAGCTTTGAAACTGTCCAATGCCATTAAGGAATCCCTTATCGATCTGAATTTCCTTCAGGTGGAGTTTGAGATATCCTTTGAGGAGACGGATTATTCGGCAAGGGGAAGGGATGCGGTTCATTTTCTTATATCCACTAATCCCGGAGAACCTGTAAAAGAACTGTCTGCCGTGGCCTCAGGCGGGGAACTCTCCCGCATCATGCTGGCTATCAAGACCATCCTGGCAGGATCCGACGATATACCCACCCTCATTTTCGACGAGATCGATGCGGGTATAAGCGGAAGGACGGCCCAGAAGGTGTCTGAGAAGCTGGCCCTCGTGGGCAAAGACCACCAGGTTATCTGTATAACCCATCTGCCCCAGATAGCCTCCATGGCATCAGCTCATTACCTTATTGAGAAGAGGGTGGTGGATGCCGCCACTGTTTCGGAGATCCGGCTGCTTGACCATGAAGAGAGTATTATGGAACTGGCGAGGATGCTGGGCGGTGCGGAGATTACCGATAACGTTATAGCCAATGCCAGAGAAATGAAGGAGCTGGCAGGCAAGATAGGTACGCGATGAACAAAGGCTAACCCTTACTGAATAAAGGGATAAGCCCTGATTGTTATAATATTATCAAACTTTTTCGTACTGTGGTCACAAAGGCTTGTCGCTTTATGGCAATTTCACCAAAGCGATTGATGTGTATTGGCGATTGCTATACAAAATGACTAACTGTATAATGGCTGTGTTATTTAGTTATAAATGGAGTGATCACATGAAAAAGGAGGTTTGCGATCTCATTGTCGCCGCCGGGATCCCCATTAATTCCAAGGGATACTGGTACATAAGGGAGGCCGTTCTTCTGGCCGTGGAAGACCGGGACAATCTTATGTATGTCACCAAGGATCTTTATCCTGAGATCGCCAGGCGGTACAAGACCTCTCCAACGGGTGTGGAAAAGGCTATGAGAGACGCAGTATCAAAGTCCTGGGAGAAGGGGAATATCCCGGAAGGGTTCAGGGCTCTTTGTAACCGGAAGCCCACCAATTCCCAATTTGTAACCTATGTATACGAGCTATTATCGGCAAGATACAGATTGGAGTAGCAGAATATGTCTCGATCTATGATCGAGACGCAACGGAGTGTATGAAAAGGTAGGGTAGGCGCTTGCTTACCTTGCTTTTCATTCATATCAAGGAGCATAAAGTCATGGCGTTAGACGGAGTCACCATAGCGTGTCTTGTAAAGGAATTGAATGAAAAGATCACAGGGGAGAGGATTTCCAAGATCGCTCAGCCCGAGAAGGATGAACTGCTGATCACTGTCAAGAAGAGAGAGGGAGCAGAACGTCTCCTTATTTCAGCCAGCCCGTCCCTTCCGCTGGCATGCCTGACGGATGAGAACAAGCCGGGACCGGCTGTTGCTCCCAACTTTTGCATGTTGCTCAGAAAGCATATTTCCGGTGGACGGATCATTTCCGTAACCCAGCCGGGGCTGGAGAGGGTCATTGATCTAACTGTGGAGCACTATAATGATCTGGGGGACCTGTGCAGAAAGCATCTTATCGTTGAACTGATGGGTAAGCACAGCAACATCATTTTCGTTGATGATAAGAACATGATCTTAGACGGCATCAGGCATGTGGGCGCCAATACCAGTTCGGTGCGGGAGGTTCTTCCCGGGAGGGAGTATTTCATCCCCAGGACCATTGATAAAAGGGATCCCTTAAGTTCTGACCGGGAGGAGTTTGAGGGGCTTGTTTTTTCAAAGGGCGCGCCCCTATCACGAGCAATCTATTCCTCTTATACCGGTATCAGCCCGGTCATGGCGGAGGAGTTACTGTACCGGGCGGGCATTGACTCCGGTGCCGATCCGGCTGAACTGACGGAGGATATGAAATTTCATTTGTTCAATACCTTCTCTCACGTAATGGATGATGTGAGGTCAGGGGTTTTTGCACCCTGTATCATCCGTGACGGAAATGGGGGCTTTGTGGAGTTCTCGGCCATTCCGCTCCATATTTATGATGATATGGAGATCGTGGAAGAACCCGGCATTTCCAAGGTGCTCATATCATATTATGCCGGCAGGGCAAGTGCCTCAAGGATCAAACAGAAATCCACGGATCTTCGCAAGATCACGGGAACTTTACTTGATCGTGAGAGAAAGAAGTATGCCCTGCAGTTAAAGCAGCTGGCTGATACCCGGGATCGGGATAAATTCCGGGTTTACGGGGAACTTATCAATACCTACGGATATGGTCTTCCGGAAGGGGCGAAGGAGCTTATCGCCGATAATTATTATACCGGTGAGAAGGTTCGGATCCCTCTGGATGAGAACAAGTCGGCCCGGGAGAATTCCGCCGCCTATTTCAACAAATACAACAAGAAGAAGAGGACCTTTGATGCGCTTAGTGAGCTTATAAAGTCAACGGAAGATGAGATCAGGCATCTTGAGTCCATCAGTAATTCCCTGGAATTGGCCGTGGATGAAGAAGACCTGGCTGATATCAGGCGGGAGCTGTCTGATTTCGGGTATATCAGGAAGAAATCCGGGGAGAAAGGAAAGAACAGGGTATCTAAGTCCAAGCCCTATCACTTCATTTCCAGTGAGGGTTTTGACATCTTCGTGGGGAAGAACAATTACCAGAATGATGAGCTTACCTTCAAGTTCGCTTCCGGGTCTGACTGGTGGTTTCATGCCAAGGAGATGCCCGGATCTCATGTGATCTTAAAATGCAAAAACGGTGAAGTGACTGACAGGGCCATGGAAGAGGCCGCCGCCCTGGCTGCCTTCTATTCCGGCGGGCGGGGCAGCAGCAAGGTGGAGATCGACTATTCCCTTAAGAAGAATATTAAAAAGCCCGGGGGCGCCAAGCCCGGGTTCGTGGTGTACTATACCAATTATTCCATGACGGTTGCCCCGGATATTTCTTCGGTGGAGTTGTGTTCGGAAGAATAGAATAGTAGAATATAAAGACAAGATAAGAACGGAGGAAAATGTAATGAAAAAACAGTTATTTATCGCAGGCTTTTGTGCAGCGGCTATATGCCTTTCTGCCGGATGTGGATCCGGGGGCGCTGCATCCTCAAGCAAGGCAAGTTCGGCAGCATCAAGTGCAGTAAGCTCTGCTGCTGCAAGCACCGCTGCAGGTTCATCGGCTGCAAGTAGCGCTGCATCAAGTGCTGCTGCGTCGAGTTCTGCGGCATCAAGTGCTGCTGCATCCAGCACATCAGCATCAAGCTCCTCGGCAAGTCAGCAGGGGTCTGTACAGGACGAACTGGCAAAGATCGAGGCCAAATCCAAGGAATTCGAGGGCAAGGACTGGGGCAATATGCCGCAGCAGACCATGAACAGAACTGCAGAGGACTGGTTAACCCTCTGGGATGATGAGCTTAATTCTTTGTGGAAGAGGATCATGGATGGCAACATGAGGGATGTTGACAAGCAAAGACTCAAGGAAGATCAGGAGCAATGGATCAAGGAAAAGGATGCGAAGATCAAGACTGCCGGAGCTCAGGCAGAAGGCGGAACATTGCAGCCTTATCTGGAGGCTTCTGCAGCCCAGGTTGCAACGAGAGCCAGATGCTACGAGCTTGGTGAGATATTGGCTGAGGAACTGGATCAGGATTATTCCATTCCCGAGTCTGTCAATAAAACACTAGGGGATTAAACCTTTAAGTAAGACAGGGGGCGGTATAAAGCACCGCCCCCTGTTTCAATTTTCATCGCGTTCGGAAAGCTTTTCGCCCTTAAGGCTCAGGAAATACTGCCGAAGCTCTCCTATCAGTTCCATGTCGGAGTTCGAGTATTTCTTGTATTCCCTTATGTCACAGTATTCACGTGTTTTATGATCTGAGGAAGAATCTTCAAATTCCAGCCGCCAGCCCCAGGGGCTGTAGTCCGTGACAAAATCATCGCTGTCCTTGCGGTTTTGCAGGTCACATACTTTCTTATCCCTGATAAAATCCTCAAAAGAAGCCTCATCTTCGGATGATACCGAATAAGTAGTTATATGTGTGGGAGCGGAGTGATACTCACGCTCACGGACCTCCATAATCCAATTACCGTCAGAGTCTTTCTTTAAAACTGTGTTATAGGAGGCCCCGGCCATATCACTGTATCCCGGGCTGTAACGCACCTCCGACAGGACTCCGTATGAGCCGCTAATTCCTGATCCGGCACCGAATACAGAGCCGATAGCTGCAAATAATCCCATAATGATCAAAACCTTTCCTAAAAAATACTGCATTCGATAATCTCCTTTACAGTTTTGAAGGATCCATCTTGCCGGAGATGACAGTGTTGTCGATCCAGAGCTGGAGTGAGTCTACGATGGCAGAAATCTGGGTAAGCTGTTTCCTGATCCGAGAGAAATCTTCCATCTCATCGTCGGATATAAGACCGTCTGCAGTGATCTCTATCATGCGGTCTTTTTCTTTATCCAGGCTGTTTAGGGTGGCAAGCATCTCCAAAGTGATCTGGGAAAGGTCCTTTGATTCTACTTTCGGAACGCTTGCCTGACCCAGGGGACATTTTGTGGAACAGTAGTAGTTACACAAGGCAGGCTTCTTGTAAGCGGCGGCCATGGCGATTATCTCATCAGGATGAGGCTCGCTCTTTTCGCTCTCGATCTTTTCTATACGGCTCTCCGACATGTATTCCATAAGCTCGGCCGCTTCGGCCCGGGTAAATCCCGCATCCTCCCTGGCTAACTGGTATTCATTTTTGTTTTCTCTTATTGATTTTCTTCCCATGATCATTCCCCCATAAGGCTTTTCATATAGCATTATACATCTATTTTTCCAAAACGGCAAAATAGATATGTTTATTTGACGGAAATATTGATTTATCAGGTGCTTGCGGTGGATTATCATAAAGATAACAGAAAAGACAAGAACGTGTTTTTACATACGAAAGGAGAAAAGCCATGTTAACATTGATCTGTTTATTGATAACCTTCGGACTGGTAGGAAGTTTACTCAAGGTTGCATTTAAAATGACATGGGGAGTTACAAGGATCGTATTCGGGATAATACTTTTACCGCTGTTCATAGTAGGTTTCATCCTAAGCGGGATCTTCTTCCTGGCCATCCCCGCACTTGTTGTCCTTGGTATCTTAGCCCTGGTCGGAATGCTGAGCAGACCCGCATGACAAAAAGACTATATGAATTTCCCTCTTTTCATAGGCTTCCCCTTAGGGGGAAGCCTTTTTTTTAAGCCTTTTTTGTCTTGCGAAAACTTGACGATTCCGCATAAATAAACTATAATGAAACGGCGATTTTTGAGGACTACAGGTGCTCCTTACGAAACAGGGGCGTAATGAGGATAGATTATGATAAAAAGCATGACAGGTTTCGGACGCTGCGAGGCGGCCGATGAGAACAGGAAGATCACTGTGGAGATGAAATCCGTCAACCACAGATATCTTGAGGTGGGAGTGAAGCTCCCCAGGAAGCTGGGCTTTTTCGAAACGTCAATCAGAGGAGTGCTGAAGGACTATCTCCAGCGCGGTAAGGTGGACGTATTTGTTACGTATGAAGACTATTCGGAGGGTACGGTCTCGGTCAAATACAACAGAGACCTGGCCAAAGAGTATCTCACATATCTTAATGAGATGCCGGATGATCTGGGCGTGAGAAATGATATATCAGTCATGTCCGTCTCCAGACTGCCGGATGTGTTTGTCTTAGAGGAACAGTCCGTGGATGAAGATGAACTCTGGGCATACGTCGAGAAGGTGGTACGGGGTGCTGCGGAAAGGATCGTGGAGACCAGGATCGCCGAAGGCGACAGGCTCTGTGCAGACATCATTGCCAAGCTTGATTATATGCTTGAGAATGTAGCATATATAGAGAAGCGCTCACCGGAGACTGTTGAGGAATACCGCTCGAAGCTTCGGGCCAAGCTTGATGAAGTGCTCTCAGATACCCAGGTTGATGAGAATCGTATCGCCACCGAGGTGGTCATTTACGCCGACAAGATCTGTGTGGATGAGGAGACCGTCAGGTTAAAGAGCCACATTGAGCATATGAAGGAGACCCTTCTCGCCGGCGGAGCCATAGGGCGCAAGCTTGATTTTATCGCCCAGGAGATGAACCGGGAGGCTAACACCATCCTGTCGAAGGCAGGGGATCTGGACATTTCCAATAAGGCTATCGAGCTTAAGACTGATATAGAGAAAGTCAGGGAACAGATTCAAAACATTGAATAAAATACTCGGGAGATAAAAGTGGCTGATCAAGGTAAACTCATTGTCGTATCCGGTTTTTCGGGATCCGGCAAGGGCACGGTTATCAAAGACATATTAGACAGATACGGTTCATACTCGCTGTCCATTTCCGCCACCACCAGGAAGCCCAGAGAGGGCGAGGTTGACGGAAGAGAGTATTTCTTCAAGACTATTGAGGAATTTGAGAAGATGGTCTCTGAGGACATGCTGATAGAGTATGCAAAGTATGTGGGCAACTACTACGGGACCCCCAGGGATTACGTGGAGAAGCAGCTCTCGGAAGGCAGAGATGTCATCCTTGAGATTGAGATCCAGGGTGCCATGAAGGTTAAGGAGCGTTATCCGGAGGCCATTCTGATATTTTTAACTCCCCCCAGTGGGAAGGAACTGATAGGCAGGCTAAAGGGGAGAGGCACCGAAGACGATTCAGTCATCACCTCCAGGATGAAAAGGGCCCTGGAAGAAGCGGAAGGCGTCGGCGGATATGATTATGTCCTTGTAAATGATGAAATAGATAAATGCAGCGAGTGCCTGCACTATATAGTTCAAAGATGTAAGGACGTTGATAATGGTAAAGATACCCCGTTCGTGTCAAAGCGGGCTTATGAGGTCGCAAGCGATAATGGCGCGGGCGTAGGATTAATAAACGGGATAAAGGCAGAACTTGCCGGATTATTGGAAGGAGACGAAAGGTAAATGTTACATCCATCATATGCAGATTTAATGAGAGTGGTCAACAGCGAGGTAGAGGAAGGAGAACAGCCGGTAGTTAACAGCCGGTACTCCATCGTGATCGCTACATCAAAGAGAGCGAGACAGATCATTGACGGAAGCGAGCCGCTTGTTGATGGCGCAGGGAAGAAGCCTCTTTCCATTGCCATCGAGGAGCTTAATGAGTCAAAGGTTAAGATCGTGACGGAGGCACCTGCCGAGATGCCTGTTGAGGAGGAAGCCCCCGAGGTTGTACTTGATGACGATCCCAGCCTTGCATTTGAGACGAAAGAGACGTTCGATATAGACGAGACGGAATAGGTACCAGAGTACGGCTGCAGGATAATATGTTCAAAAGGAACGCCTTTGCGGACGTCGGCACTTAGCGAAATCGAAGATTGAGCTTAGTACCGCTACGCTTCGCAACGGAGCGAGAGCGTCGTTTCGTTGAACATATTATCCTGCAGCTTTTTACATTGTTATTGTTTTCAATAGATCAGTTCTAGGGTGGATTATATTATGAATGGTAAGGGTGTTAGTGTTTTTGTAATGTCTTTCGGGTGCGACAAGAATCTGTCGGATACGGAGCATATGCTGGGAATCATGGCGTCGGATGGGTATGGGTTTACTCAGGATGAGTCTGAGGCGGATGTTATTGTGATCAACACCTGTTGCTTTATCAATGATGCCAAGCAGGAGAGCATAGATGCCATCCTGGAGATGGCTGAATATAAGTCTTCCGGGAGATGCCGCGCCCTTATTGTTACCGGCTGTCTGGGGGAAAGGTATCGTGATGAGATCATTAAGGAGATACCCGAGGTGGACGCGATTCTCGGCACCGCCGCTTACGATGATATTGAGAGGGCGGTGGAGGCTGCTCTTGCAGGGAAGCGGCTGGAGGACTACAAGCCTCTTAACTATCTTCCGGAGGATAATAAAGGCAGGCTTCTGACAACAGGAGGACATTTCGCCTATCTGAAAATAGCTGAAGGCTGTGATAAGCACTGTACCTACTGTATCATTCCAAAGATAAGGGGAAGCTTCAGGAGCGTTCCCATTGAACGCCTTGTCGGGGAGGCGACAGATCTGGCAGAAAGAGGCGTTAAGGAACTTATCCTTGTGGCCCAGGAGACCACGGTTTACGGTAAAGACTTGTACGGAAAGAAGTCGCTGGGCCGGCTTCTGGGAGAGCTTAATAAGATACAGGGACTTCGCTGGATCCGGATAATGTACTGTTATCCTGAAGAGATCGATGACAACCTGATAGATGCCATCATGGCCAATGATAAGGTATGCCACTACCTTGACATTCCCATCCAGCATGCAAATGATACAATCTTAAAACGAATGGGGCGTAAAACCGACAAGGCGGATCTGACCCGGGTCATAGAGCATTTGCGGGAGAGGATCCCGGATATCTGCATCAGGACAACTCTTATCACCGGGTTTCCGGGGGAGTCACAGGAGCAGCATGAAGAACTGATGCAGTTTGTAAATGACATGGAATTCGACAGACTGGGTGTCTTTAAGTATTCTCCGGAGGAAGATACACCGGCAGCCTCATTTCCGGATCAGGTTTCCGATGAGGAAAAGGAGCGTCGGTTCAAAGCCCTGATGGAACTCCAGCAGGAGGTGGTCTGCGATATGGCGGGGAGCTTTATCGGAAAGACCATGAAGGTCATGATCGAGGGCCGGATGACTGATGAAGAGGATAATGTATATGTAGGACGTACCTACCGGGATGCTCCGGATATTGACGGACTCATTTTCGTCAGATATGAAGGACAGCTGATGAGCGGAGATATAGTTAATGCAAAGATCACCGCGTCGGATTATTACGATTTGATCGGAGAGGTGGAATAATGAATTTACCTAACAAACTCACTATCCTGAGGGTTATATTGATCCCATTTTTCGTATTCTTTCTGCTTGCCGATTCCATGGGGAAGCATTTTGACTATATTGCCCTTGCTATTTTTATCATTGCCAGCCTTACGGATATGCTGGACGGAATGATAGCGAGGAAGTACGATCTGATAACCAATTTCGGGAAGTTTGCGGACCCCTTGGCGGATAAGCTTCTGGTATGCTCGGCCATGATCTGCCTTTTAGATCTGGGACGGATCCCGGCCTGGGTGGTTATCGTGATAATCGCCAGGGAGTTTATCATAAGCGGCTTCCGGCTTGTGGCTTCGGATAAGGGAGTGGTCATTGCCGCGGGGTATATCGGGAAGGCCAAGACCGTGTGCCAGATGATCATGGTGATCCTTATGATACTGGATATTGAGGCGATCTCGCTGCTGACGGATATCGTGATGTATGCGGCGACGGTGCTGACCATAGTATCCTTAGTTGATTATATTGCAAGGAACTATAGGGTGTTAAAGGAGTAAGGGTATGGTTGCTGAGATTATATGCGTAGGAACGGAGCTACTCATGGGGAATACTGTCAATACGAACGCCGCGTTTCTGGCGAGAGGATTGGCGGATCTGGGTATTTCCGTGTACTATCAGACCGTGGTGGGGGATAATGTTTCAAGACTCACTGATGCTGTGCATACGGCGCTTGATAGGTCTGATATCATCATTACAAGCGGTGGCTTAGGGCCTACGGAGGACGACCTGACCAAAGAGACTGTATGCGCTGCCATGGGCATTGAACTTATTGAGGATCCTCACACGAGGCAGCGTATAGAAGAATTCTTTAAGCGATTCAGGAAGGGCCGCATTGTTACGGATAACAACTGGAAGCAGGCGATGATCCCGAAGGAGGGCTTTGCTATTGATAATGATAACGGCACTGCCCCGGGGATCGTCTGTGAGAAAGGTGAGAAGAGAGCCATTCTTCTTCCGGGGCCGCCCCATGAGCTTAAGGCAATGTTTACTGACAAGGTGGTGCCCTATCTGGCAAAACTCCAGCCCGACCGCCTGTATTCCAGGATGATCAAGATCGCAGGTGTGGGTGAGAGCAATGTGGAGACCCGGATCTTAGATCTTATCGATAACCAGACCAATCCCACCATTGCGCCCTACGCCAAGATGGGGGAGGTTCATCTTCGAATCACAGCCAAGGCTTCTTCAGAGGAAGAGGGTATGGCGCTTATAGAGCCGGTAGCGGCGGAACTGCGAAAGAGATTTGGCAAGGCCATTTTTACGGAGGAAGAGTCCGAAACCCTGGAAGATGTGGTGATCGGCATGCTCCGGGAGAGAGGCTTTTCTATAGCTACGGCGGAGAGCTGCACCGGAGGCCTTATCTCCGGAAGGCTCATCAATGTTCCGGGTGCATCGGACGTGTTGAATGAGTCGTATGTTACCTACTCTAATGAGGCGAAGGAGAGGCTGGTGGGAGTATCTCACGAGACACTTCTTGCCCACGGTGCCGTAAGTGAAGAGACTGCAGCCGAGATGGCGAAAGGCGCAGCCCTGGCTGCAAATGCAGAGGTTGGCTTGTCCGCTACGGGAATAGCAGGCCCGGGTGGCGGAAGGCCTGATAAGCCCGTTGGACTTGTATATATAGGATGCTCGGTTAAGGGAAAGACGGAAGTCCGCCGTTTCGAATTCCGGGGCAGCCGGGAGAACAACCGTAGCCACACGGTGCAATGCGCACTGATATTGCTGAGAGATATGTTACTATTCACAGTCGATTGTATATAAGAAACGGTTTGCATTTATGCAAAAACCGGCTCTTATATACAATCTGACTGCGAAGCAGGAACTTCACACACATAAGTAATCGTAGCATGCGTAAGCATGCGGAGAAGCCCCGAAGGGGCGGATTACGCATGGGTGTAAAGTTACTGTGAATAGTAACAGAGACATGTTGTTGGAGGTATAATATGAGTTGGATCAAGATCAATGAGGATACTTACAGGTATGAAGACGGCACCGTCAGGTTCTTTCTTCTTCTGGGGAAAGAAGTTGCCCTGTTGATAGATACAGGTATGAATGTTACGGGAATAAAAGAACTGGTCAGGGAAATCACGGACAAGCCCGTAAGCCTTTGCAATACCCATGCCGACCCGGACCACATCGGAGGAAACAGGGAATTCAAGAAAGTGATCATCAGCCCGGCAGAACTGGTTAATTGCCAGCTGGCATATTCATCCGCGGATATCATTGGAGCTTATGACGGGGATATATTCGACCTGGGAGACCGCCCCCTGCAGATTATCGAGATGCCGGGTCATACCCCGGGAAGCATAGCCCTTCTGGATAAGAACAGCGGAATGCTCTTTTCCGGAGACCCCATACAGGACGGCCATATTTTCATGTTCGGACCCATGCGTGATCTGACTGCATACATTCACAGCCTCAGCAGGCTGAAAATGTTCGAGAGTGAGATTAAGGAGATCTATCCCAGCCACGGAACCTGCCCCCTGGACTTCTCTATAGTAAATAAACTGATCGAGGGTGCCATCCGGGTGGAGGCGGGAAGCATCACCCCCACGGAGGCGGAACTCTTCGGCCAGAAGATACAGGTGTACGATATCGGAGTAGCGAAGATACTCTATGAATAAATTGTATTGAGAAGGGTTTTATGGTATGATTTCGGTGGTTGTAAGTTGAGTCAGCCACATCATTTACGAGGGGTAGGGACAATTGGGAGAGAAGCTTTCTTTATACGGTTTTAACAATCTGACCAAGGCGCTTTCATTTAACATATACGATATATGCTATGCGAAGAGCCCCCAGGAGAAACAGGAATATATCCAATATATCGATGATCAGTATAATTCGGAGAGGCTTACCAAGATACTTCGCGACGTGACGGAGCTTATCGGGGCCCAGGTTCTTTCCATCAGCAAGCAGGACTACGACCCTCAGGGTGCCTCCGTAAATGTGCTGATCGCCGATACGCCTCTTGGGGGTGCGGGAGTCCATGCCCATCTGGACAAGAGCCACGTTACGGTCCACACCTTCCCCGAATCCCACCCCGATAACGACATATCCACCTTCAGAGTTGATATAGACGTAGCTACCTGCGGTGAGATATCGCCCTTGAAGGCTTTAAATCACCTGATAGGCTGCTTCGACTCGGATATCATCATCATAGATTACAGGGTCCGGGGCTTTACAAGGGACATGAGCGGGAAGAAGTTCTACTTAGATCACGAGATAACGTCTATCCAGGATTTCATTGAAGACAGTACCCGTAAACGCTACGACGCCATAGACGTCAACGTATATCAGTCCAATATTTTTCACACGAAAATGATACTTAAAGAGATAGACCTTCAGCAATACCTCTTCAATAAGGACGTGAACGAATTGAACCCGGAGGAGCAGGAGAGCATAACGAGAGAACTCCGGAAAGAGATGCTGGAGATCTACTCAGGAATGAACATATATTGATGATACCAAAAGGGAGGAATAGTTGTATGAAAAGGATATTATTTGGTTTTTTGTTTGCACTGGTTATGGTCTTTGCCATTGTGCCCTGTTTTAGCAGGTCAGTAAAGGCGGCGGAGGGGAATAACTATCTTACCTTCACGGGTACGAGCGATTTCTCCATTAAGACTAAAAGTAGTTTCAAGAGTTGGAATGGCAAACTGGAATACAAGACAGATAAAACCAACTGGACTGAATGGGACGGAACAACAGCAATTAATTCCGCTAATAAGGTCTTGTATCTTAGGGGAAAGAATACAAAAATTACAGGGAATGAAGCCCATGCTTGGATTATCACCATATCATCCGGAACGGTATCCTGCAGCGGGGATATCAGGACACTCCTTAACTATGACGATGTGGAATCTGCTGTAATGGATGCGGGTTGCTTCTGGGGATTGTTTGCGGACTGTACAAGTCTGACTACAGCTCCGGACCTACCGGCAAAGAAGCTGGCTAATCAATGCTATATCTATATGTTTAAAGGCTGTACAAGCCTTATAAAAGCTCCGGATCTGCCGGCAACAGAATTGGCAGGTCAATGTTATGAAGGTATGTTTAATGGCTGCACAGGCCTGACTACAGCTCCTGAACTACTTCCGGCAACAAAACTGGAGGGAAACTGCTATAAACAAATGTTTGACGAATGCACAAGCCTAAAGAATGCCCCGGCACTTCCAGCTGCAACTCTGGCACCCGAGTGTTATTTAGGTATGTTCAGGGGTTGCAGCAGCCTGACAACAGCCCCGTCTCTTCCTGCAACAACGTTGGCAGACGAGTGTTATAACTGTATGTTTTATGGCTGCACAAGCCTGGCAACAGCCCCGTCTCTTCCTGCAACGACTTTGACTGAGAGTTGTTATTGCTCAATGTTTAATGGTTGCAGCAGCCTTACAAAAGCCCCGAAACTTCCTGCAACAACGTTGGCAGAGAGATGCTACAATAATATGTTTAGGCTGTGTTCAGGTCTTAAGGTTGCTCCTGAACTGCCCGCAACAACACTTGCAGATGATTGTTATATGGGTATGTTTAACGAGTGTTCAAGCCTCGTTAAAGCCCCGGATCTCCCGGCAACAACGCTTACAAAAAGATGCTACTTTGCAATGTTTGGCGACTGTAAGAGCATGAAGTTTTCGGAGACTAAGGGAGGATACTACAACATTGAATACAGGATCCCAAAGAGCGGCACGGGAACATTGGGAAAAAGGTCTGTTGAAAATATGTTTACCGGCACCGGCGGCACATTTACAGGAACCCCGGAGATCAATAAGACATATTACAGATTCGGCTACAATGTCACCGTTACCGGGGGCAGCAATGCGAAAGCAAGCGGCGGAGAGTTAAGTCAGATCGGACTGTTATCAGAGGAAATGACTCCGGTTACATTCACGGCAGACAGCGGTTATCATTTTGAAGAATTTGAGGATATCACGAAAGACGGCATTACCATAAAGAGAATAAGCGATACGGTGGTTACTGTATCCGGAACCCCAACGGATATTGTGGAGCTTGTGGTTCCCAATGCAGTGCAGGACGGGAAACTATCCATCTCAAAAGCTTCAGTCTCAGGAATAAAGGATAAGACCTACACCGGTTCCCCCATAACCCAGAGGCTTACTGTAAAGATCAAGAACAAAAAGCTTAAAGAGGGCAGGGATTATACGGTATCTTATAAGGATAATATCAATGCAGGAACGGCAACTGTTATCATAGCCGGAAAGGGAGAGTATGATTATAAGGTCAAAAAGGAAGTATCATTCAAGATCCGGCCATTGACCATAACGAAAGCCAAGGTGACAGGTCTGACTGATAAGACCTATACCGGTGAGGCCATCAGGCAGGATGTAAGGGTAAAACTTGGGAAAACAGTTTTAACAGAGGGTAAGGATTATACCTTAACCTATAAGAACAACAAAAAGGTGGGAAAAGCCACCATTACTGTTAAGGGAAAAGGAAATTACAGCGGCAACTGTTCGGCTCAGTTTAAGATCAAAAAGGCACCTAACACTCTGAAGGTGGAAGGAAAGACCGCCACCATTAAGGAATCGGGCCTGAAGAATAAGAAAGGGACCATAGCCGTATCCAAGATAAGGACCATTACCGGGAAGGGCCAGGGAAGCCTGACATATAAGAAGAAGAGCGGAGCCCGATGCCTTTCCGTTAACGGCAAGGGCAAGGTTACCGTAGCTAAGAATACGGCAAAGGGCACCTACACCATGAAAGTCAAAGTAAAAGCTGCCGGGAACGCCAACTACGAAAAAGCAGAAAAGAACATAACTGTCACGGTAAACGTGGAGTAAAGCAGTGAAGGATCAGGAAAGGGCGCCGCTGTACGAGGCGCTGGAGGAACACAGGAACAAAAGAATAGCCCATTTTGACGTGCCCGGCCACAAGGGCGGCAGGGGCAATAAAATGCTCAAGCACTTCCTGGGGGAGGACTGCCTCCGGGCGGATGTCAACTCCATGAAGCCCCTCGATAACCTGTGCCATCCTGTCTCGGTCATAAGGCAGGCCCAGGAACTGGCGGCAGAGGCTTTCGGGGCCCGGGAAGCCATGTTTATCGTAAACGGGACCACGGCGGCAGTCCAGGCCATGATCATGTCAGTCTGCAAGGCCGGGGATAAGATCATCATGCCCAGAAATGTCCATAGAAGCGCCATCAATGCGCTTGTAATCTGCGGGGCGGTACCGGTCTATGTCAATCCCGGAGTCAATAAGAGACTGGGAATACCCCTGGGGATGAAGAATGAGGATATAGAGGCGGCGGTGCGGGAGAACCCGGACGCCAAAGCCATCCTGATAAATAATCCCACATATTACGGTGTATGTTCGGACCTTGCGTTTATTGTTAAGCTTGCCCACGAGCATAACATGAAGGTGCTGGTGGACGAAGCCCACGGAACCCATTTTTATTTCGGAGAAGACCTGCCCCTATCAGCCATGGCGGCAGGAGCGGACATGAGTGCAGTCAGCATGCATAAGACAGGCGGATCACTTACCCAGAGTTCAATGCTGCTTACGGGAGAGGGGATCAACTCCGATTACGTCCGACAGATAGTAAATCTGACACAGACCACCAGCGGGTCCTATCTGCTGCTTTCATCCCTTGACCTGGCCAGAAAGAACTTAAGCCTTAACGGAAAAGAGATGTTTAAGAAGACGATAGATCACGCGGAATACGCCAGGGAAGAGATCAATAATATCGGAGGATATTATGCGTATTCGAAGGAACTGATAGACGGGGAATATATTCACGACTTTGACGCCACGAAGCTGTCCGTGTACACAAGGGACATCGGGCTTGCAGGCATAGAGGTCTACGACCTGCTTCGTGACGAATACGATATTCAGATAGAATTCGGAGACCTGGGCAATATCCTTGCCATAGTCTCGGCGGGGGACCGCAATCTCGAGATAGAGCGCCTCATATCCGCAATGTCGGAGATAAAGAGACTCTACAGTAAGGACCCTGCGGGAATGTTCGATCATGAATACATCACTCCCCATGTTTCCACCCTGCCGCAGCAGGCATTCTACAGTGAGAAGGAGAGCCTGCCCTTAGAAGAATGCCAAGGCCGGATCTGCGGGGAATTCGCCATGTGCTATCCTCCCGGGATCCCAATACTGGCACCCGGCGAGCTGATCACGGCCGAGATTATAAGCTACATCCGGTATGCAAAGTCAAAAGGCTGCTTCATGACCGGAACCGAAGATATTAATATGAATAATATTCAGGTGATACGATGACAGCTTGCGAATAAAAAGTTTAAAGAAACGCCTTCCCAACATGCTACGCATGTCGCCGCGTCACAAGGAATCCTCCCGCAAGCGGGTCCCTCCTTATGACATAAAGCGAGAGCGTCGTTTCGTTAAACGTTTTTATTCGTAAGCGTCACTTAGTAAACAGAGGATAATACTATGGAACTATGGTTTACAGAAGAGCACACTGAAAACGTCCGCTTCTCCATCAAGATCGACCGCCAGGTTGTGAACACGAAGAGTCGCTATCAGCAGATCGACATCTTCGACTCCAAGGAGTTCGGCAGGGTCTTTGCCTTGGACGGCTATATCATGCTGACGGAGAAGGATGAATTTATATATCACGAGATGATAACCCATGTCCCCATGGCAGTGCATCCGGGTGTTAAGAAGGTCCTGGTCATAGGCGCCGGGGATGGGGGCACCATAAGGGAGCTGACCCGCTACGATTCCATCGAGCATATCGATATGGTGGAGATTGACGAGAAGGTGGTGGAGGTCTGCAAGGAGTACCTGCCCTTTACCGCCTGCAAGCTGGATGATCCCAGGGTGCACATATACTACCAGGACGGACTGAGATATGTCCGCACCAAGTCGGATGAATACGACCTGATAATCGTGGACTCCACGGACCCCTTCGGGCCGGGAGAGGGACTCTTCACCAAGGAATTTTACGGCAACTGTTATAAGGCACTTCACGAGGACGGCATCCTTATTAACCAGCATGAGAGCCCCTTTTACAAAAATGATGCCAAGGCGGCCAAGAATGCCCACGATAAGATCGCGGCGGCATTTCCCATCAGCCTGGTCTACCAGTTCCACATGCCCACCTACCCGTCAGGCCACTGGCTCTTCGGGTTCGCATCGAAGAAATACCACCCTGTCGCCGATATCCGATATGACGACTGGAATGCGCTGGGCATCAAGACCGGATACTACAATACCGCACTGCACGCAGGCTCATTTGCAGTGCCTAACTACGTGCTTGAGATACTGAAGGGATGAGCGTGACAAAAGGACCGTCCCCCTGTCACATTTTTAATGAGGAGAAAAGGTAGCATGAAAAAGAAGAGTAAAATATTTGGGATTTTGTTTGCAATGGTTATGGTCTTTGCCATTGCGCCCTGTTTAAGCAGGCCTGTAAAGGCGGAGGGGGATAAGTGCCTTACCTTCACAGGTACGAGCGACTTTTCTATTGAGACGCTGATGAAAACAAAGACGTGGTATAGTAGAATAGAATACTCGACAGATAAACTGAACTGGAGTGAATGGGACGGAACAACAGCGATCAATTCCGTCAATAAAGTCCTTTATCTTAGAGGAAGTGATAATGATTTCATAGGGAATCTCATCATACCATCGGGACAGGTATCCTGCAGTGGGGATATCAGGACACTCCTTAACTATGGAAATGTAGAAGCTGCCCAAATGGGTGTTAACTGTTTTATGGGTGCATTTAAGAACTGTACAGGCCTGATACAGGCTCCGGATCTGCCGGCTACGACGCTTACGCAGGGATGCTATGAAGGAATGTTCAGCGGCTGCACCAACCTTACAAAAGCCCCGAAACTGCCGGCTACGACGTTGACGGAATACTGCTATGAAGAAATGTTCAGGGGCTGTACAAGTTTAGAGACTGCCCCGGACCTGCCGGCTGCGATGCTGTCGAAATACTGCTATGAAGGAATGTTCAGAGGCTGTACAAGTTTGAAGACTGTCCCGGATCTGCCGGCTGCGACGTTGGAAAAAAGCTGCTGTGAAAACATGTTCAGAGACTGTACAAGTTTGAAGAATGCCCCGAAACTGCCGGCTGCGACACTGGAAAAAAGCTGCTATGATAAAATGTTTTACGGCTGCACAAGTCTTACAAAGGCTCCGGATCTGCCTGCAGCCACGTTGGCGGAGAGCTGTTACAAGAGTATGTTTTACGGTTGTACAAGCCTCATTGATGCACCGGGGATATCGGCTGCAACGCTGGCAATAAAAGCATGTGAGGCAATGTTTTCCAACTGTTCAAGCCTTAAGGCTGCCCCGGACCTGCCTGCATTATCCCTGGCAGACAGGTGTTATTATAATATGTTCGCTGAATGTACAAGCATTGTGAAACCTCCGGAACTGCCGGCTACGACGCTGGCAAATGAGTGCTACTCCGGTATGTTTTACAATTGTACTAAACTGAAGATCTCCGATACCAAAGGCGGATTCTATAATGCAGAATACAGGATCCCGAAGAGCGGTACCGGAATAACAGCAGTGTATTCTATGGATGACATGTTTGCCGGTACAGGGGGAACATTTGCCGGAACTCCGGAGGTCAATAAGACCTACTACAGATTCGGCTACACTGTCACCATGACCGGAGGCGGCCATGCTGCTGCAAGCGGCGGTGAGTTATACCAGACCGGACTGCTTGAAGAAATGACTCCGGTCACATTCACGGCGGACAGTGATCATTATTTTGAAGAATCTGAGGATATCACCATAGGCGGCATTACCGTTAAAAGAATAAGCGATAGGGTAGTTACCGTTTCCGGTACTCCTACGGATAATGTGGAGATATTTGTTCCCGACGCAGTGCAAAAAGGGACCATATCCCTCTCCAAGGCCACTGTCACAGGGGTAAAGGATAAGACCTACACCGGATCTGCCATAACCCAGAGCCCCACAGTTAAGCTCAAAGGAAATGTGCTTAAAAAGGGCAGGGATTATGATATATCCTACGAGAACAACACAAACGTTGGAACGGCTTCCCTGATCATTACCGGCAAGGGAGATTATAAGGACGAAAAGAAAGTAACATTCAAGATCAGGCCGATGACCATAACGAAAGCCAAGGTGACAGGTCTGACTGATAAGACCTATACCGGTGAGACCTTCAGGCAGGATGTAAGGGTAAAGGTTGGGAAAAACGTTTTAACAGAGGGTAAGGATTATTCCTTAAGTTATAAGAATAACAAGAAGGTGGGAAAAGCCACCATTACCGTTAAGGGCAAAGGAAATTACAGCGGCACCTGTTCAGTCCAGTTTAAGATCAAAAAGGCTCCTAACACTCTGAAGGTGGAAGGAAAGACCGCCACTATCAAGGAGTCGGGCCTGAAGAATAAGAAAGGGACCATAGCCGTATCTAAGATAAGGACCATTACCGGGAAGGGTCAGGGAAGCCTGACATATAAGAAGAAGAGCGGAGCCCGCTGCCTTTCCGTTAACGGCAAGGGCAAGGTTACCGTAGCTAAGAATACGGCAAAGGGCACCTACACCATGAAAGTCAAAGTAAAAGCTGCCGGGAATGCCAACTACGAGAAAACGGAAAAGAGCATAACAGTCACGGTAAAAGTAGAATAAAGCAACACGTGTGACAAAAGGACCGTCCCCCTGTCACATGGAAAGGAGATCGATCATGGGAAGAGCAATGATAATCGGAGCAGGAGGCGTAGCCTCCGTCGTAGTACATAAATGCTGCCAAAACAGCGAGGTCTTTGAGGAGATCATGATCGCCAGCCGCACCAAGTCAAAATGCGATGCATTAAAGGAAAAGCTTAAAGACAGCAAGACCAGGATCACTACGGCTCAGGTAGATGCAGACTGCCTGGAGGAGCTGGTGGCGCTCATAAAGGACTATGAGCCGGATATCGTGATAAATGTGGCTCTGCCCTATCAGGACCTTACCATAATGGACGCCTGCCTTGCCACAGGCACGAATTACATGGATACCGCAAATTATGAGCCCCTGGATACGGCGAAATTCGAGTATAAATGGCAGTGGGCCTACAGGGACAGATTCCGTCAGGCAGGGATCACGGCTCTGCTGGGCAGCGGATTTGATCCTGGAGTTACGGGAGTATTCTGTGCCTATGCCGCAAAGCACCATTTCGACGAGATAGAATACATAGACATACTGGATTGCAACGGCGGAGACCACGGCTACCCCTTTGCCACGAATTTCAACCCCGAGATCAATATCCGGGAGGTTACGGCCAAGGGCAGCTACTGGGAGGACGGCCACTGGGTGGAGACCGAACCCATGGAGATCAAGAGGGAGTACGATTTCGAAGGAGTGGGAAAGAAGGATATGTACCTCTTGCACCACGAGGAGATAGAGTCCCTTGCCCTTAACATAAAGGGGATCAAGAGGATCAGATTCTTTATGACCTTCGGGGAGTCCTACCTGACTCATCTTCGCTGCCTCCAGAATGTGGGCATGACCAGCATAGAGCCAATAGATTATGAGGGTAAGAAGATAGTGCCCCTGCAGTTTTTGAAGGCAGTCCTTCCCGATCCTGCCACCTTAGGCCCCAGGACCGTGGGCAAGACCAACATCGGCTGCATTTTCAAGGGGAAAAAGGACGGCAAGGACAAGACCTACTACCTATATAACATATGCGATCATCAGGAGTGTTATAAAGAGGTGGGCTCCCAGGCCATATCCTACACCACGGGAGTGCCTGCCATGATAGGCGCTATGATGGTCATGACAGGCAAATGGAGGAAGCCGGGAGTGTACAATATCGAGGAATTCGACCCGGATCCCTTTATGGAGGCCTTGAACAGGTTCGGCCTTCCCTGGAAGGAGAGTTTCGATCCTGTGCTTGTGGATTAAGAAATATGAACAAAAACGATATAATAAAAAGGTCAGTAAATGCCTTTGCCCCGGTCATCATTTTCCTGGTCATCAGGGAGGCGGCAAAGCTTATAGCCCACAACGCCGTAATGGCCGCGTCGGCGAACAAGTCCGTGATCTTCGGCTTTGATTTCGGGACGCTGGTGAGCTTTGAGGATGTTACTGCCTTTTTACAGAGCAATTCTATATATGTGACGGCATTTTGCAATGTGGTCTGCATTATCATCTTTCTCATAATGTTCAGGAAGGATACGGCCGGGGAGAAAGAGACATCCGCCAAGCCGCTTGAGGCCGTACTATCATTGGCAGCATCATTGTGCATCGCCATAGCCGTTTCGAACATCATACATTTCACACAGCTGGACGGGGTCTCCTCCGGCTACCGGTCATTTCAGGAAAACTATAATTCGAAGGATATTCTGATCCTTATAATAGCCATGGGCATCATTGCCCCTGTGGCGGAGGAGCTGTGTTTTCGGGGACTTATGTACAGACGGTTGAACCTCATAGCGGGGAGGGCGCCGGCTATGACGGCCTCGGCTCTGTGTTTCGGGCTGATCCACGGCAATGTCCCGCAGTTTGCCTATGCCGCAGTGCTGGGCCTGTTCCTGGCCTACTTTTATGAGCTGTCCGGCAATATCCCGGTGCCCGTGATCTGCCATATAGGCATCAATATGCTGGCGGCCTTCATGAGCGCCTACGGAGTCCTGGGGTGGATGTATACCAATAACATGGTCCTTGCAGGCTCTACACTTGTGTATGCCTCCATAGCCATGATGCTCATAAAAACCATGAAAAAAACCAAAGGGTGAGTAGAAAGGGACTGAAGGAGACAGGGGAAAATAATGAACAGGAAAGCGTGTTTTTTCGATATAGACGGTACCATTTATAATTTTGAGGTCCATGTGCAGGATTCCACCAGAAAAGCCATTGAGGACCTGCGGGCTAACGGCCATCTGGCTTTTGTATCCACGGGACGGAGCAGGGCATATATAAGCCCCGAGATCCTTGATATCGGTTTTGACGGTGTGTTGGCGGCATGCGGGACCTACATATACTATGCCGGAGAGGAACTCTTTAACCGGGTCATTCCCGTGGAGATAGTGGACCGGTCCATAGAGGTATTCAAAAAATACGGGGCCTATCCCGTGCTGGAGGGGAAAGAGTGGCTTTATTTCGACAAGATCATCTACCCCAAGGGAAAGAGCAAGGGCAACCTCTTCGACGAGATCTTCAAGGACGTGGTGGTGCCCGTTACCGGAAATGAGGGGAAATACGATGTTAACAAGATCACGGTGTTCTGCAAGACCCAGGAGGCTGTAGACGGCCTGAAAAGCGAACTTTCAGACGCCTTTGATTTCATACAGCATGAGATGGTGTATATGGAACTGGTGCCTAAGGGATTCAGCAAAGGCACCGGTATCGTTGAAATCTGCAGGAGGCTGGGGATAGCAAAAGAGGACACATTTGCCTTCGGGGACAGTTCAAATGACCTGGAGATGTTTGAAGCGGTAGGAACAGCCGTATGCATGGGCAACGGATCTGACGATGCCAAGGAGGCGGCGGACTACGTCACCGGTCACATGGAAGAAGAGGGATTGCCGGATGCCTTGCGGCATTTCGGACTTATCCCCTGTTGACGGTAAAACACCATTATGATACACTTTATATAGTGATAGTTACCATATCGTTAAAAGGGTAACAATATACAACAACGAGCCTGCGGAAGGCTCTGTTTGGTTTATCATGGGAGTATTGAAGCATTTTCTTGCAAGGGGGTTGTTTATGAGATCAGGCAGCATAATGAAGAAGACCGTGGCTATGGTAATGGCACTGGTGCTTAGCTTTAGCGGAGGATTGGTGTTACAGGAGGGGACCGTATGGGCAGACCCTGCTACAAGCGGTTATTGCGGTGATCCTACCGTAAATGAAGGAAAGGATGTGCAGTGGTCCTATAACGGCGATACCAAGACCCTTACCATAAGCGGTAGTGGGGATATGGCGGATTACGGAGATTATAATGATGAGGACTATTCGCCATGGAGGAAGGCGAACCTTGAAGTCAACACGGTTATCATAGAATCCGGTGTGACGAGCATAGGCGATCATGCTTTTAATAATTGTGATTCAATAACAGATATAAATATTCCGTCCGGTGTTAAAAGAATAGGGGATAGTGCGTTCTATAATTGCCGGAAGATTAAGGAAGTTATAATTCCTTATGGGTGTACATATATCGGTCGGAAAGCCCTTTATTCGTGTGATGCACTGAAAGAGATCACTATTCCCGGAAGTGTCAGATATACAGGAATAGATGCGTTCAATTATTGCTGGGGTCTTGAAAGAGTTACTGTTGAAGAGGGCGTAACAAGGATAGGCGTGGGAGAGTTTGAAGACTGCCCTAAGCTTACGACGGTTTCTCTCCCCAAGGGATTAACAGCTATAGAAGACAATGCATTTAATGAATGTGTCAGTCTTAAAACTATAGATATTCCGGCTACAGTGACCCTTATAGGGAATAATGCGTTTTGCAATTGCGATGAGCTTACGGAGATTACCCTTCCGTCAGGGATAAAGACTATTGAGGATGGTGTGTTCAAGGATTGTGACGGACTTAAAGCAATAGTTATCCCGGATACTGTTACAAAGATTGGTATTGAAGCGTTTTCCGGTTGTGATTATCTTAAAGATCTTACTTTGGGCAACGGCCTTATGAGCATTGGGGATTCTGCTTTTTCTGAATGCGGATCGATTAATAAAATTAAAATCCCCGGTAACGTAAAGAAAATCGGCAACAGTGCGTTTTATGGCTGTGATGGCCTTGATAGTGTTACTATCGGCAACGGAGTGGAAGAAATTGGAGAAGAAGCATTTTCTGATTGCGATGGGCTTACTGCCGTAAACATCCCGGGCAGTATCAAACAAATCGGAGTCCGGGCTTTCAAACAATGCATCGAACTTGCAGCCCTTACCCTTGAAAACGGTGTAACGGATGTAGCTGAGGGTGTATTTGAGTATTGCTCCAAGCTGGAAAACATCACATTCCCTGATACGCTTACCGCTGTAGGAAAAAGTGCATTTCTCGGTACAGCATGGCTTGGGATCGAAAAGGCGAAGACCGAGACAAATAAGGGATTTATCTATGCAGGGCCGGTTCTTTACGAGTATTGCGGTGAAATTCCTGAAGATGGTTCAATTACGGTAAAGGACGGGACTCTGGGAATTGCCGGTGAGTCATTTTACTATAATGAGAGTATAAAGCAAGTATCCCTTCCGGATTCTTTAAAATGTATAGGAAAAGAAGCTTTTTATCATTGCACTTCTCTTGAGGAGATAACCGTTCGTAAGGGTAATGACAAAAACGATAAAAATGTATTGCACGACGGGCTGGAAGTGATAGATGATAATGCATTTTATAACTGTTTCAGTCTGCCTGAGATAACTATTCCCTCTACCGTTACCTGCATAGGTGAAGATGCATTTTCCTCCTGTGGCGGTCTGAAGACTGTCACCATATCCGAAGGAGTGGAGATCATAGGAGATGGTGCCTTTAATAACTGTAATAATACAGATTTTACAAAGGTGACCATTCCGGCTACAGTGACAAGGATAGGCACTTCTGCATTTGATTCTTGCGGTTTTCTGGAAGATATAGATGTCCCCGGGACCCTTGCCAGCATAGGACAGTATGCGTTTAACAATACTGCTTGGGAAAATAGTCAAATCAATGACGCTGAGAACAATTCGATTTACGGGCCGGTCTATATAGGAAATGTATTATACGAGGTGTATGGGGATGCTTCGGATGTTGGAGAATTAAATATCAGAAACGATATTATAGGCATTGCCGACTATACATTTGAGGACAAGGATTTTGATTGTTCCCTTGTCCTTCCGGAGACTGTTAGGCATATAGGGGAAGGTGCTTTCAAGAATTGTAAACTGACGGGGATTGTTATTCCGGATGGCGTGACAACTATCCCTGTAAGTGCGTTTGACAACTGTATAGAATTGAAAACAGCTAGTATTCCCGAGAGTGTAACTTATATCGGAGAGCATGCATTTTATTATTGCAGAGCATTGGAGGATATCCTTATTCCTGCCGGTGTAACAGCGATAGGAGATGAAGCATTTTACGATTGTGATGGTTTAAAGAAAATGTATGTGATGCCTGTTAAGCCTCCTGTCCTGGAAGGAGAACTAAAACAGTTTGATTCAATGGGTGCGGAAGGCTTCAGATTATATCTTCGGGGAGAGGATTATCGCACTGCCCGTGGATGGAGGGATGAATACTATTACTATGATGAAAAGATAGGTATTGAGCTGTTTGAAGCAGCCGCCGATAACGGGATTACCATAACCGGAGAGCCTGCCTTCACATATGCTGATGTTCCTTATTATACAGAGAAGACGGCTTTAACCCTTGCTTTTGGTAACTCTCCGGCAGGCTATACTGTTGAATATACGTACACGGATGATAAAGGCAAGGATGTGCCTTTTAAGGGGAATTCTTTTTCCATGCCCGACCGTGATGTCAGCTTCAAAAGGAAACTGACACCGATAAACTACAAGATCACATATAACCTGGGCGGTGGGGCCATGCCTGCAGGTGTGACCAATCCGGCATCCTACAACGTGGAGAGCAGGGGTATTACTCTGGCGGCTCCCGTATACGAGGGATATGATTTCGGCGGATGGTTTGCCGACGCCGGATTTAGCGTTCCGGTCAAGGGAGTGGCTATTCCCAAGGGTTCTATCGGAGACCGGGTATTCTACGCAAAATGGACAAAGAAGGCGGATCCGGCACCGGATCCTTCTAATGAAGATAAGCCTGATGATGGTAAACCGGCAGCTCGCGTAACCAAGGCGCCGACTGCCATAAAGAGCCTTAAATATACCGGCAAGTCACAGAAACTGGTAAAAAAAGGAACCGCCAAAAACGGGACCATGTATTATGCCCTAACGGCCAAGGGATCAGGTGCTCCTGATGACAGTAAATATAAGAAAAATATCCCCACCGTCAAGAATGCGGGATCCTATACTGTATGGTATAAGGCAAAGGGGGATAAGAAACACAGTGATTCAGCCGCAAAGAGTGTAAATGTAACTGTCAGCAAGATCGCCAACACATTGAGCATTGGGGCGAAGACGGCAACAGTCAAGTATAACACCCTCAAGAATAATGATGTGAAGCTGACTGCATCCAAAGTTATCTCCTTTAAGAAAAAGGGACAGGGAACTTTGTCATACACCCTCTCTTCGGCGAAGCTCAAAAAGAAGAGTGTTACAACACTTTTCCTGGTAAATGATAAGACCGGAGAGGTTACCGTTCCAATGGGCCTGAAAAAAGGAGATTATAAGCTGACCGTCAAGGTGAAGGCTGCCGGTAACACTAACTACAAGGCATCAGCAAAAAAGAGCGTTACATACACTGTGAAGGTTAAATAAAACCCGCCAAAGCCAAAACAGTGGCGGAATGATCAGCACCTTGTTAAACTTGCACAAAAACCCTCCGGTTTTTTTGGCAAAAAACTACTTGCTAAATAGGAGGGTTTTTTATATTATATTCTCTGTGAGTAGCACTCGGCATGAGTGAGTGCTAATAGGACTTATAAAATGACCCGTGGAGGATTGTAGAGAGCGGGATTAAGGAGGAATCACGATGAAGTTAGTACCTTTAGGAGACAGAGTAGTTATTAAGCAGCTTGTTGCTGAGAAGACCACCAAGTCCGGTATCGTTCTGCCGGATAATGCACAGGAGAAGCCCCAGGAGGCTGAGGTTGTTGCAGTGGGCCCCGGCGGAGTTGTTAACGGTAAAGAAGTTAAGATGCAGGTTAAGGCCGGTGATAAGGTTATATATTCAAAGTATGCCGGAACAGAGTTCAAGATGGACGGCGAGGAATATATCATAGTAAAGCAGGATGATATCCTTGCGATCGTAAAAAACAAGTAAAAAAGCATTCCGCCGTATGATGACGCACGAAGGGTGTTTTTTTGAGAAGGCGGATCTTTAAAATAGTTTTGTAAATAGGAGGAATAATAATGGCTAAGGACATTAAGTACGGAGCAGAAGCAAGAGCCGCTCTTGAGGCAGGCGTTAATAAATTATCAGATACAGTTAAGGTTACACTGGGACCCAAAGGAAGGAATGTAGTATTACAGAAGTCCTACGGCAAGCCCCTCATCACCAACGATGGTGTTACCATCGCCAAGGAAGTTGAGCTTGAGGACGCATTTGAGGATATGGGAGCACAGCTCGTTAAGGAGGTTGCTACCAAGACCAATGATGTAGCCGGAGACGGAACCACAACAGCTACAGTTCTTGCACAGGCTATGATCAACGAGGGTATGAAGAACCTGGCAGCAGGCGCTAACCCCATCATTTTAAGAAAAGGTATGAAGAAGGCTACAGACGTAGCAGTTGAAGCCTTAAAAAAGATGAGCAGCCCGGTTAAGGGTAAGGAGCACATCGCCAAGGTAGCAGCTATATCAGCAGGAGACGAGACAGTAGGTAACCTGGTGGCAGATGCTATGGAGAAGGTATCCAAGGACGGCGTTATCACCATAGAGGAGTCCAAGACAATGCTTACGGAGTGTGAGGTTGTTGAGGGTATGCAGTTCGACCGCGGATACATTTCAGCTTACATGTCAACAGACCTTGAGAAGATGGAAGCAGTACTGGATAATCCCTACATCCTTATCACAGATAAGAAGATCACTAACATTCAGGATCTCCTTCCCCTCTTAGAGCAGATTGTACAAAGCGGCGGCAAGCTCCTTATCGTATGCGAGAACATGGAGGGCGAGGCTCTTACCACCCTCATCGTTAATAAGCTTCGTGGAACGTTTACTGCAGTAGCAGTTAAGGCTCCCGGCTATGGTGACAGAAGAAAAGAGATGCTTCAGGATATCGCCACACTTACAGGCGGACAGCTTATCTCAGATGAGCTGGGTCTTGACCTTAAGGATGCTACCCTTGATATGCTGGGAAGAGCTAAATCAGTTAAGGTTCAGAAAGAGAACACCATCATCGTTGACGGTGCAGGCAAGAAAAAAGCCATCAAGGACCGTATCGAGGTTATCAAGGCTCAGATGGAAGCTACCTCTTCACAGTATGACCGTGAGAAGATGCAGGAGAGACTTGCCAAGCTGGCAGGCGGCGTAGCAGTGATAAGAGTCGGTGCCGCTACAGAGACAGAGATGAAGGAAGCTAAGCTTCGTATGGAAGATGCCCTTGCAGCCACAAGAGCAGCAGTAGAGGAAGGTATCATCGCAGGCGGCGGTTCAGCATACATCCATGCTACCAAGGAAGTTGCCAAGATGGCCAACAAGCTTGAAGGAGACGAGAAGACAGGTGCAAATGTAGTGCTTAAAGCCCTGGAGGCTCCTATGTACAACATCGTTGCCAATGCCGGACTTGAAGGCTCGGTAGTTATCAATAAGGTAAAAGAACTGAAAGCCGGATTCGGATTTGATGCATTGAATGAGAACTATGTAGATATGGTTAAGGCAGGTATCCTTGATCCCCTCAAGGTATCAAGATCTGCCCTCCAGAACGCTACAAGCGTAGCATCTACATTACTTACAACAGAATCAGCAGTGGCCATCATACCGGAAGAGACCCCCGCAATGCCCGCAGGCGCAGGCGGCGCAGGTGGAATGGGGATGATGTAATAATGTAATGCTACATCATTAATTCGACTTGACAAATTATGACAATATGATACAATGCTATTGAAAAAAGATATGATTAATGCTCCATAGGATGCAGCGAAAAACCCGAGGGGTTGCGACCTCGGGTTTTTCTTTGCCTTTTTTTGCGAGGAGGCTTAATCCTCAGGCTCATTGCCGGAGTAATCTTCATCGAACCAGTTACTGATACTGTTTGCGACAACACCAGCCATGATGGAGACTAAAAAAGATATGATATACTCCATGATCTGCCCTCCTTTCCGTGCCCGTGTCGGAGGCGGCAACAGCAACCGGAGATAAGAATTATTGACCGACCAATTGTTCCCTTAGATGTTGGAGTAAAATATTAATAGGCAAAAAGGTAGTAAATGATGACTAAAAACGAAAAAACGATGGATTTAGTCACCGAAATGGAGGTCAGATAACAACCGAGAAGATATATATGGTGACTAAAAGGGATCAAACGATGGATTTAGTCACCGAATCGGAGGTCAGACGACTACCATAGCATCATATTTGATGACTAAAAGCGCAAAAAACGATGGATTTAGTCACCATTATGGTAAAAAATGATCAAAAGATAAGAAATGAGTAATATTCAATCTTTTCGACAGACTAAGGATTAGTGGCGGCAGGGATGCCGGTTGGAATCAGAGGCTTTCGGGAGCGAAGCGGACGAAAGGCCTCCATTTTAGTAGAGAAGCAAAAAATATTTGAATTACGGAAAAAGTGCCAACGTTTACTTGACTGATACCCTTTAGATTCTGTGTTTGAAAATACTCAATAGGAGTGTTACACTGAATGAAGGTATTTAACATGCAATAATACAGGAGAAGCATAAATGAAACTTAACAGGATTTCCAAAATGATAATGATAATGTTTGCCTCCACGGTCATGACCCTGGCCCTGGGCGGGGTGGCCCACGCTGCAAGCTACGACCTGTGGGTCGGCGGAGAGGAGGTAACTGACTCTAACCTAAGCGGCAGTGGCAACCGGGGAGGAACCTGGACCTATACTCCGGCAAAGGCGGGCAGGAACGCCACTCTTACCCTAAACAACTATAAGTATTCCGGAGAGGGAAATAGATTTGATAAATGGGGAAGTACAGCAAGCGCAGCTATCTGTAATAACACAAGCGGAGGCGGGACTCTGTATATTATCCTTGTGGGGGAGAATACAGTAGAGTGTGTTAGTGATGCCTTAGATGTTCACGGTCTTTATTCAAAGGACAATATGACTGTAACCGGCAGCGGAAGCCTTTCTGTGACGGGAAAGAATCTTAACCAAAATGATAACGCATTGGCATTTGGTATTTATGTGACTGATGGTGATGTTACGCTTGATATAAGGGATACTACCCTTACTGCAGAAGGAAAGAATCGTTCTACCAGTGCCGGAATTGAAGCGAAATATATTAATATCAGACACAGCAAGGTAAATGTCTCTGCAACTCAATTTGGAGGAGACCTACTGGGCGATGCTAATGGTCTTCAGGCAGATGAAATAAACATCAGTCAGGGAAGTAATGTTGTCATCAGGGGAGGTAACTCTATTGAAGATAGTTGGGGGTTAAAGACCCATAGTCTTCGGGTAAAAGACAGTTATCTGGAAGCAGTTGGCGGTGATATTCCCAACGTGGGTAATTATAAAAAAACTTACCAAATGAAAAGCTTTGGCATAGCGGCACATAAGGCTGAATGGGAGGGTCACCATGATAGTTATGATCCTGTTATTATCGTAGAGAACAGTACGGTTAAAGCCCTAGGCGGGCACATGAATAAGCGCAACATCGGCGACGGAAAGATAAATATGACCGCCGGGATATATTGTTATCTTCAAGTCGGCAAGGGTCAAGCCATTGATCCGGCCATGGTGATCAACGGTGGGTCGGTGGAAGCAAGAGGAGCAAATATAGACCAAAATGATAGTAAAAGCAGAAGCTATGGAGTGGTCGCCTCAAGCGGAGACCAGGATACCGGTGCCTCTGCTCCCGAAAAATACGGTCAAAGAGGTAATGAAGTCATTATCAATGATACATCCTGTTTATCGGCCAGCGGAGATACATCTGCATTCGGCTCCGAGAAAGAGCAAACGGTTTATTTTTACGAAGATCAACATGATAACTTCTCCCGTCTCTCAACCGCTTCGGCAGATAAGGAGTTCACAGCCGAGGGCTGGGATAACTACGCGGGAACCGGTGATCCGCAGGCATTCAACGTAGAATATAACGATTACCTGAGTATTAAGGACAAGCTTGCAGGATACAAGAGTGTCAGGATATCACCCATACCTGTTACCGGCTTTACCCTTAACAAAGATGCCATTACTCTGGATTATGCAGAGCAGTTTACCTTAAAGCCCACTGCTTTTACCCCGGCAAATGCGTCGGATAAGACCGTTACGTGGACCAGCAGCGATACTAATGTGGCCAAAGTCTCAAGTGACGGCCTTGTCACCGGAGGGGTGATGGGAACAGCCGTTATAACTGCTACATCCCCCGGCGGAGCCACTGCCACCTGCAAGGTAAGGGTAAAAGAACTGCCGGTAAACACTGTTGCTCTGAACAGGACATCTCAAAAGCTGGAGTGCGGACAGACCGTGGCCCTGAAAGCCACTGTCAGCCCCTCTAATGCAACATATAAGAATATTACCTGGTCCACAGGAAACAAGAAGATCGCCACTGTTTCAAATGACGGTCTTGTAACGGCAGTCGGGGGCGGAACCACTACTATAAAAGCTACAGCCCGTAGTGGGAAGTCTGCCACCTTCAAGATAACGGTTAAGGAATACAAGGATATCAAGCGGGTATACGTCCTTCCCGGCAGTCTCAGCCTGAAGGTTGGTAAGGCCAAAACCTTAAAGGCAGTGATCCTGCCTAAAAATGCCAGGAATAAGAGGGTGACCTGGACCAGCAAGAATCCTAAGATCGCCACTGTAACATCGGAAGGCAAGGTTACGGCCATAAAGAAAGGTACAACATATATAACCGTTAAAACAGCCGACAGCAAAAAGACCAAAAAGATCAAAGTAACCGTGAGGAAGAAGTAGGGAGTGTTGATGATGAAAAGACATAAAATAGGGGCATTGATCCTGGCATTTATCATGGTAGCAGGGGCCTTTGGATCGGAAGGGTTCTCACCTTATGTTTATGCGTCGGGTTCATTTAAAAAGACGGCAGATAACACCAGGCTCGGAGTCGGAGAGATAAGCGGGCCTGAAAAATTCACGAAGAATGAATCCCGGTGGAGAGGAAGCTATGTATATTACGGAAAGTTCCGGCCGGAGGGCAGTTCCCTAACCTATCCTGTCAGATACTGCGTACTTGATCCGGACTCTCACGAGTATGGCGTATCTGGGGGAAGCCTCTTCCTTGACTGTGATACCATGCTGACGGATATGTACTATGATAAAGCGACTCCCTATGACTGGAAGCACAGTATAGTATATGAATGGTTGAACGGCACATTTCGTGATACCTCATTTACGGGTGGGGAAAAGAATGCCATAGCAAGGAGCGTAAAGACTTCGCCGACTACTTATCCGGTCTTAAAGGCGGACGATATGAAGCCCTACATATCCGATAAAGGGACCCTGCTCCCCTTTGCCAAGTTGAAGGAGTCTGATGATAACTATTGTTTCCTTCTTGACAGGACGGAAATGGGAAATGCTTATTACAGCTACTATAATCCCTATGAAGATGAGTACCGCATGAAGCGGATGATCACGGATACAGATAAAAAGGGGGATACCACGGAGTGGTGGCTACGCTCTCATTTTCCCGAAGGCTCCGAAGATAATGCGCAGGCAATGTATGTAACGAATATGGGAGAATTTGATTATGAGGATATGGGCACTCCGAGATACGGTGTCAGCCCGGCCCTGAACATCGCCCGTTCATCCGTTATCTTCTCATCTCTTGTCAACGGAAAGGATGAGTACAAACTTACCGTCAGGGACGCGGGGATCACAGCGGACATAAAAAAAGGCGTGACCAGAAAAGGCAATGAGATCCTCATTCCATACACCTTATCCGGACCCAATGCGGGAAGTGTTAACCGATTGTCTGCAATAGTAACTGACGGAACATGGAACGATGAGACCGGATGGAGCGATGGCGCCAGGATCCTTCAGTATGCCAAGCTGTCTACGATCAGTACTGCTAAAGGAGATATTGGAAGCGGATCATTTAAGCTTGATAAGTCTTTGAGAAAAAAAGTCCCGGGGAAGGATTATCAGATATACCTCATCGCTGAGAGCATAGCCGGAGACTGCGACGGTGTGGAAGCCAGATACAGAACAGATTATGCAAGTAAGCCTGTTAAGGTTAATAAGATAGAAAAGAATGATGTCAAGAGGGTATATGTTACTCCTTCACTGTCATTGAGCGTGGGAAAACAGAAAACGCTCAAGGCCACGGTGTTCCCTAAAAATGCAAAGAACACAGGCGTGATATGGACCAGCAGCAAGCCGGGAGTTGCAGAAATAGACAGCTCGGGTGTCTTAACGGCAAAGAAAGCAGGTAAGACGACCATTACCGCCACAAGTATGGTGGGCAGATCAAAAAGAACCTGCAAGGTGACGGTTAAGCCAAAGAAAAGTAAGACAAAGGCAACCTGAAAAAACGGATTAGGAAAATATAACTGTTGTAAAATTGTATGGTTATGTTTTAAAATAGAATGGTAAGATCGGACGTGAAGTAGAAGTCGATCAATATATACAGAAAGAAGGATTGGAGTATGAAGAAAAGAATTATTGCGTTATTCTCAGTAGCTGTTCTCGCCTTAGCATCATTTGGAGTTGTGTATGCTGAGGATGAGGATGATGAAGAAGAGTCTTTATTGGAGAAGTACGAAGACCAGATACTTACATATGATGACGGTGTCCTTTATAACGGCAGCGGAGATGAATACAGCCTGGGAAGTGTCCTGGATGATGAAGATCTGGATGTGGAGGCTGCGCTTGCCCATCTTGCCGCACAGCATAAGGACGCAAAGAATCATCTTGTATCGATCTTTAAACTGAATAGCGATGCCGATAAGGATGACCCTGCTACGGTAAAGATCGCCCTCAGCGATGTTAAATCATCAAAGGGTTATAATGCCTATCGTTTCAATACCGATACCGGCGAATGGGATGCCGTCAATGTGGTAGTGACCAATACCAAAGACGGACTTCTTACCTTAAAGGTAGAGGGAGAGGGCCCTGTAGCCATTGCTTCAACCACCAAGAAGACTACAGCGGCCGGTAATACCGCAGCTACAACCACTAAGACTTCAGCCTCAGGTAATACAGGCGCTGCCGCAGCAAGCACCGGCGTGACCAAGGCACCTAAGACCGGAGAAGTATAGACAGATTTCGGATAGAGTGAGACAGGGGGACGGTCCTTCTGTCTCGCTTCTTGATTTTCCCCCCTCCATGTGCTAAAGTTAATTCAATATCGTATTGAGTTCAACACGTGTTTCACAGGAGGAAATGAAATGGGTTCTATAATCGGCGAAGGCATTACTTTTGACGACGTCCTGCTTGTTCCGAGCTACTCCGAAGTTACTCAGAACATGGTTGACGTGACCACCTATCTTACCAAGAGCATCAAGCTCAATATTCCCATGATGAGCGCCAGCATGGATACGGTTACGGAGCATCGTATGGCCATTGCAATGGCGAGACAGGGCGGTATCGGTATCATTCACAAGAATATGACAATAGAACAGCAGGCTGATGAAGTGGATAAGGTTAAACGATCCGAGAACGGCGTTATCCTTGATCCTTTTTATCTGTCGCCGGAGCACACCCTCCAGGACGCAGACGATCTTATGGCCAAATTCAGGATATCCGGAGTTCCCATTACTGAGGGGACCAAGCTGGTAGGTATCATTACCAACCGAGATCTTAAATTCGAGACTGATTTTTCCAAGAAGATAAAGGACTGCATGACCTCGGAGGGTCTTATTACAGCCAAGGTCGGGATCACTCTGGACGAGGCTAAGAAGATCCTGGCCAAGGCAAGAAAAGAGAAGCTTCCCATAGTTGATGATGACTTTAATCTCAAGGGCCTCATCACCATTAAGGATATTGAGAAGCAGATCAAATATCCTCTTTCGGCAAAGGATGCCCAGGGAAGGCTGCTCTGCGGCGCAGGAGTTGGTATTACAGGGGATATCATGGAGCGTGTAAGCGCACTGGTAGACGCTCAGGTGGATGCCATTGTGGTTGATTCTGCCCACGGTCATTCATTAAACGTTATAAATGCTGTTGAGAAGATAAAGGCTGCTTTCCCGGACCTTCAGGTGATCGCCGGTAATGTGGCTACGGGAGAAGGCACAAGAGCTCTGATCGATGCCGGAGCCGACTGCGTCAAGATCGGTATCGGGCCGGGTTCCATCTGTACTACCCGTGTGGTAGCGGGAATCGGTGTTCCCCAGGTTTCAGCCATCATGGAGAGTTATGAGGTGGCCAAGGAGTATGGCATACCCATCATTGCCGACGGCGGTATCAAGTATTCCGGAGATATCACCAAGGCCATAGCAGCCGGAGCCAATGTATGTATGATGGGATCCATGTTTGCGGGATGCGACGAGAGCCCGGGAACATTTGAACTCTATCAGGGAAGGAAATTCAAGGTATACCGCGGTATGGGATCCATCGCCGCCATGGAGAACGGATCTAAGGATCGATACTTCCAGAGTGATGCCAAGAAGCTGGTTCCGGAGGGTGTTGAAGGACGTGTGGCTTATAAGGGAAGCGTGGAAGACACGGTATTCCAGCTTATCGGAGGCCTCCGCGCAGGTATGGGATACTGCGGAGCTGTGGATATTCCCACGCTCCAGAGTATCGGAAGGTTTGTGAAGATAAGTGCGGCATCATTGAAAGAGAGCCATCCGCATGATATCCAGATCACCAAGGAAGCGCCGAACTATAGTGTTGATGGTTAATAAAGTGACGCTTACGGATGATATGTCCAACGAAACGACGCTCTCGCTTCGTTGCGAAGCGTAGCGGACACTAAGCTCAATCTTCGATTTCGCTAAGTGCCGACGTCCGCAAAGACGTTTCTTTTGGACATATCATCCGAAGCTGTCGTCTATGAGTATAAATAAACAATAATGTTTGGGAGGAGTAAGGTCATGAAGAATAACAAGGATTACAAGTTTTGGTTCTGTGCGGGGTCACAGGATCTGTACGGAGATGTGGTTTTAGAGCACGTTGCGGCACATACCAAGGAGATGGTGGAAGCACTGAACAAGTCGGGGAACCTTCCCTATGAAGTTGTGTGGAAGCCCACCCTACTTACCAACGAGCTTATCAGAAAGACATTTAATGAGGCTAATACGGATGAGGCCTGCGCAGGCGTTATCGTCTGGTGCCACACCTTCAGCCCGGCCAAGAGCTGGATATTGGGATTAAAGGAGCTTAATAAACCCCTCCTTCATTTCCATACACAGTACAATGAAGAGATTCCCTATGATGAGATCGACATGGACTTCATGAACGAGAATCAGGCTGCTCACGGAGACCGTGAGTGGGGCCATATCGTTACAAGAATGGGCATAGAGAGAAAGGTAATAGCAGGCTTCTGGAAGGATCCTGATGTTCAGAAGAGGATCGGAACCTGGCAGCGTACAGCCGTTGGTGTACTGGAGTCCAGCCATATCCGCGTAATGCGTGTTGCCGATAACATGAGAAATGTTGCCGTTACCGAAGGCGACAAGGTTGAGGCCCAGATGAAGTTCGGCTGGGAAGTAGATACCTATCCCGTAAATGAGATCGCAGAGGCTGTAAACGCCGTATCCGACAGTGATATCAGGGCTCTTACAGATGAATATTACGGAAAATACAAGATCCTTCTTGAGGGAAGAGATGAGAAGGAGTTCAGAGACCATGTGGCTGTTCAGGCAGGGATCGAGATCGGATTCGAGAGATTCCTGGAGGAGAAGAACTATCAGGCCATCGTTACTCATTTCGGAGACCTTGGGTCATTAAAGCAGCTTCCGGGTCTGGCAATCCAGAGACTTATGGAAAAGGGCTACGGCTTCGGAGCAGAAGGAGACTGGAAGGTAGCTGCCATGGTACGCCTCATGAAGATCATGACTGCCGGGATGAAGGATGCCAAGGGTACCTCAATGATGGAGGATTACACATACAATCTTGTTAAGGGAGACCGCGGTATCCTGCAGTCTCACATGCTGGAGGTTTGTCCTTCCATAGCGGACGGGGAGATAAGCATCAAGTGCCAGCCTCTTTCCATGGGTGACCGTGAAGACCCGGCAAGGCTTGTATTCACATCCAAGACCGGTACCGGTATCGCCACATCACTCATTGACCTGGGACACCGTTTCCGCCTGATCATAAATGTTGTGGATTGCAAGAAGACGGCTAAGCCCATGCCTAAGCTTCCTACGGCCACGAATTTCTGGGAGCCCAGACCCAACCTCTATACGGGAGCAGAAGCCTGGATCTATGCCGGCGGTGCACACCACACAGCATTTACCTATGACCTGACAGCGGAGCAGATGGTTGACTGGGCAGCGGCAGTAGGCATCGAGGCAGTGGTGATCGACGAGAACACCAATATAAGAGACTTCAGGAATGAACTGAGGTGGAACGAAGCGTTTTACAGATAATTAATATAAATCAGGTTTAAGACAGGGGACGGTTCTCTGTCGTTTGGTTGCTAAAGGTTGTAGATACTGAACGACAGAGAACCGTCCCCTGTCTTAAACCGTCCCTCTGTCAACATCAAAATATACCTTGTGTAACGCACGAAATGGGTTTATAATATCTAGGTGTTGGGCACGAGGGTGTGCCACGATTTTTTATGTAAAGGAGATATACTCATGGCAATTATTGATGCTATCAAAGCAAAAGCAAAGACCGATATCAAGACTATCGCGCTTCCCGAGACTGAGGACGAGAGAACTTATCATGCAGCTGCCCAGGTTTTAAAAGAGGGTACAGCCAAGATCATACTTATAGGTAATACAGACGAGGTTAAGGCAAAGACCGCAGAGTTAAAGCTTGACCTTTCCGCATGCAAGATTGTTGATCCTTCCAACTTCGAGAAGCTTGATGAATATGTAGCTACTCTTACAGAACTTCGTAAGGCTAAGGGCATGACCGAGGAGAAGGCAAGAGAGATCCTTACCACAGATCGCCTTACATTCGGTGTTATGATGCTGAAAATGAAGGATGCCGACGGTATGGTTGCAGGCGCATGCCACTCTACAGCCGATACTATCAGACCTTCACTGCAGATACTTAAGACTGCTCCGGGAACAGAGCTTGTATCCGCCTTCTTCCTTATGGACGTTCCCAACTGTGAATACGGTAAAGACGGTATCTTCATTTACGCTGACTCCGGACTTTGCCAGGATCCCAATCCGGAAGAACTGGCAGCCATCGCCAACAGCTCAGCCAAGAGCTTCAGGCAGCTGGTTGATGCAGAGCCGGTTATCGCCCTTCTTTCACATTCGACCAAGGGAAGCGCTAAGCATGCGATAGTTGACAAGGTTATCGAGGCTACTGAGATAGCTAAGAAGAAATATCCGGAGCTTAAGCTTGACGGAGAGTTACAGGCAGATGCAGCCATCGTTCCGGCCATCGGAGCTTCCAAGGCTAAGGGCAGTGACGTTGCAGGACATGCAAATGTGCTTATATTCCCCAACCTTGACTGCGGTAACATCGCATATAAGTTAACACAGAGACTTGCCAAGGCAGAAGCCTACGGACCTATCCTTCAGGGAATCGCAGCCCCCGTTAATGACCTTTCAAGAGGCTGCTCCGCAGAGGATATCGCAGGTGTTGTCGCTATTACAGCAGTTCAATCGATGGGCTAATAAGGAGGATTAATCATGAATATTTTAGTAATCAATTGCGGAAGTTCATCCCTTAAATTCCAGCTTATCAACTCCGATTCCGAAGAAGTTCTTGCAAAGGGGCTTTGCGAGCGTATCGGTATCGACGGAGCTCTCACATATCAGAAGTCAGGATGTGACAAGGAAGAGAGCAAGCCCGCCATGCCGGATCACAAGAAGGCTATCCAGCTTGTGCTTGATGCTCTCATGAACGACAAGACAGGTGTTATCAAGGATCTTAAGGAAGTAGGAGCTGTAGGACACAGAGTCGTACACGGCGGAGAGAGATTTACCAAGTCTGCAGTACTTACAGACGATGTAATAAAGGGAATCGAGGAGTGCAACGATCTTGCACCCCTTCATAACCCGGCTAACCTTATCGGCATCAACGCATGTAAGGAGCTTATGCCTTCAACACCCATGGTTGCCGTATTTGATACAGCATTCCATCAGACAATGCCTTCAAAGGCATACACATATGCTATACCTCATGAGTATTATGACAAATATAAAGTAAGAAGATACGGATTCCACGGGACCAGCCATGCATACGTATCCAAGAGGACAGCTGAGATCCTGGGCAAGAAGTATGACGAGCTTAAGACCATCGTATGTCACCTTGGAAATGGTGCTTCGATCTGCGCAGTTAACTGCGGAAAGTCCGTAGACACCACCATGGGACTTACACCCCTTGAAGGACTTGCAATGGGTACCCGTTCCGGTGATCTGGATCCCGCTATCGTTGAGTTTATCGCCAACAAGGACAAGCTCACCACAGCTGAGGCATTAAATGTCCTTAATAAGAAGTCAGGTGTTCTTGGTATGTCAGGAGTATCATCAGACTTCAGGGATATCGAAGAGGCTGCTAACGGCGGCAACAAATTGGCTGCCAACGCTCTTGACGTATACTATTACAGAGTTGCCAAGTACATCGGCGCTTACATGGTAGCTCTAGGCGGAGCAGATGCCATCGCATTTACCGCAGGTCTGGGCGAGAACAGTATCACTGCTCGCGCCAACATCTGCAAGTATCTTGAGTTCTTAGGGATCAAGATCGATGATGCTGCCAACAACTGCAGAGGAAAAGAAGCTGTTATCTCTACAGCAGATTCCAAGGTTAAGGTTCTGGCAGTGCCCACTAATGAAGAACTGGCAATAGCAAGAGAGACTCTGGCACTTGTATAAAAACTTTATTGACAAACATGTGCCTGTCCTGTATAATAGTGCAGAATGTTGATTAAAGTGGATCCTTAAGGGAGGTGTTAAGATGTCTATTTGTCCCAAGAATAAATCTTCTAAAGGTAGAAGAGACAGAAGAAGAGCTAACTGGAAGATGGAGGCTCCGGCCCTTGTTAAGTGCAGTAAGTGCGGCGAGCTTATGATGCCACACAGAGTATGCAAGGCATGTGGCTCATACAATAAGAAAGAGATCATTTCAGTAGATTAAAACCAAAGCCCGCGAAAAAAGATTTCGTGGGCTTTTTTGCAAAAGGATATGTAGTTATGTACAGAATTGTTGTAGATGCCATGGGCGGGGACAATGCCCCCGTATCCAATATACAGGGTGCGGTAGATGCGGTCAATTCCCGCGATGACATTAAGATCCTGCTGGTGGGCAGGGAGGAGGACATCCTTCCCGAACTGGCGAAATACACCTATGATAAAGAACGTCTTGAAGTGGTGAACGCCACAGAGGTCATCGAGACGGGAGAACCCCCGGTCATGGCCATCAGATCCAAGAAGGATTCTTCCATAGTAGTGGGAATGAAACTGGTAAAAGAGGGAGAGGCAGATGCCTTTGTATCAGCCGGAAGCTCGGGCGCCATCCTTGTGGGAGGCCAGGTTATAGTGGGTCGTATCAAGGGAGTGGACAGAGCGCCTCTGGCACCCCTTATCCCCACGGCTAAAGGATTCTCCCTTCTTATAGACTGTGGCGCCAATGTGGACGCCAGACCGGACCATCTCGTAACATTTGCCAAGATGGGCTCCATATACATGGAGAATATAGTCGGGGTTCCGAACCCAAAGGTTGCCATAGTCAACATCGGAGCCGAGGAAGAGAAGGGCAATCAGCTTGTTAAGGAGACATATCCGCTTCTGAAAGAGTGCGAGGGGATCAACTTCACAGGCAGCATCGAGGCAAGGGATATTCCTGCCGGAGACGCGGATGTGGTGGTATGCGAGGCATTTGTGGGCAATGTTATCCTTAAGCTTTATGAAGGCCTTGCCAAGACCCTGGTATCCAAGATCAAGGAAGGCATAATGAGCTCTTTCCTGAGCAAGATAGGCGGAGCTCTGGTTAAGCCGGCCCTTAAAGCCACCCTGGCGGAGTTTGACGCATCGGAGCACGGAGGTGCACCCTTACTGGGCCTTAACGGCCTGGTGGTCAAGTCTCACGGCAACGCCACCAGGAAGGATATATGTAATGCTGTTAAACAGTGTGTAAGGTTTTCGGAACTTGCCATTAATGATAAGATAAGAGAGAAGCTGGGAGGTTAAGTATGGAGCTTGAGAAATTAAAAGAGATCATAGCCGGAGTTCTTAATGTGGATGTTAATGAGATCACTCCGGAGACTACGTTTAAAGAGGATCTTGGAGCAGACTCGCTGGACGTATTCCAGATCATTATGGAACTGGAGGATACCTTCGGAATATCCATAGAGAATGAAGCGGTGGAGCAGATCGTTACCGTGGGAGATGCTGCGACACAGATAAAGGAAGCGGTTGCCGGTAAATAAGGCTTTTATTACGGGGAATTAAAAGATGAATAACATGCAGAGTGAACATTTACACGAGCTTGAAACAGCCATAGGCTATACCTTCAAGGATTTTAAGCTTCTTGTTATGTCCATGACCCACAGCTCATACGCCAATGAGCATCACATCGATAAGCTGTATAATAACGAAAGACTGGAGTTCTTAGGGGACGCGGTATTAGAGATCATTACAAGTGATTATCTCTTCGCCGCATATCCCAAACATCATGAAGGTGACCTCACCAAGATGCGGGCCAGCATCGTGTGTGAGCAGACCCTGGCCCTGGCCGCCAAGGATATTTCCTTAGGGGATTACATTATGCTGGGCAAGGGAGAGGAGAAGACAGGGGGAAGACAGCGTGCCTCTGTTGTTTCCGATGCCATGGAAGCCTTGATCGGAGCCCTCTATCAGGATGGAGGGATCGAAAGCGCCAAGGATTTTATCATGAAATACATCCTGAAGGATATTAAGAACAAGCAGCTCTTTTATGACAGCAAGACCATCCTCCAGGAGATAGTCCAGAGTGATTATACCGGAGAGCTGGCATATGTCGTGGTGGGTGAGAAGGGACCGGACCATGATAAGCGTTTTATCGTGGAGGCACGGGTCGGAGACAAGACCATCGGCACCGGGCAGGGCCGTACCAAGAAGGCCGCCGAGCAGGAGGCTGCTTATAATGCACTTATGAAAACCAATAAGGGCGGAAACTGAAAACAGATGTATTTAAAGAGTATTGAGATCCAAGGATTCAAATCCTTTGCAAATAAGATCAAATTTGATTTTCATAACGGGATCACGGGTATCGTAGGACCTAATGGCAGCGGCAAGAGTAATGTTGCCGATGCTGTGCGTTGGGTTCTGGGTGAACAGAGAGTCAGGCAGCTTCGAGGTGTCTCCATGCAGGACATCATTTTCGCCGGAACTGAGAGCAGAAAGCCTCTGGGATATGCCTATGTTGCCATTACCCTTGATAATTCCGATCATTCCCTGGCAGTGGACTTCGAAGAGGTTACGGTTGCCAGAAGGATCTATCGTTCAGGCGAGAGTGAATATCTGATTAACGGAGTTCTCTGCCGCCTTAAGGATGTTAATGAACTTTTCTACGACACAGGTATAGGTAAAGAAGGTTATTCCATCATAGGACAGGGTCAGATAGACCGTGTCCTTAGCGGCAAGCCTGAGGACAGAAGAGAGCTTTTCGATGAAGCGGCAGGAATAGTTAAGTTCAAACGCCGTAAGAACGAGGCCATCAGAAAGCTGGAGGACGCCAATAACTCCCTTGCCAGGGTCAATGATATCCTGGCCGAACTGGAGAATCAGGTAGGTCCCCTGGAAGAGCAGTCGAGGGTTGCCAGGGAGTACCTGGCCAAGAAGGAAGAACTTAAGCGCCTTGACATGAACATGTTCCTTATCGAGAACGACAGGATAGGGAAGGAACTTGAAGAGGGAGAGAAAGCATTTGCCATAGCCTCTGACAATCTGGAGGAGGTTAACAGGCAGTTTGAGAACGTTAAGCAGGAATATGACCGTATAGAAGAGGAATTGTCTGACATAGGAGGCCAGATCGATTCCGCCAAGGAGACCATGAATGAGAATGCCGTAGAGAAGGGGCGCCTTGAGGGACGTATCGCCCTCCTCTCCGAGCAGATCAAGGGCATAGAAGCGGTACTGGACTCGGCATCAGAGAGGAGTGCAGGCCTTGACAGGGAAATAAGGGACAGGGAGACACAGCTGGCTGACTATGAAGAGCAGAAAGTCAAGCTCTTGGCCGACATAGCCGACAAGGAGCAGGTGCGTGATGCTGCAGAGAGCTATCTGGGTTCGGTCCTTGATGAGATCAAGCGCCTTGAAGGACTGAATGAAGCCGCCAAGACCGCCATCTTAAAGATTGTTAACGAGAAGGGTATCGTTAATGCCAAGTTCCAGCGTCTGGACGAGAGGATGGAGCAGGCCAATATCCGTAAAGCGGAGCTGGACCAGCGATTTCTTAAGATAAAGAGCGAGGAAGAGGAGAAGCAGAAGCTCCTGGACGGATACAGGAAGCAGCTTGAGGACGCCTCATCTCTTATAGTGGAACTTGAAAATGAGTCCAATGACCTAAAAGATAACATCCGGGAGATTTCCATAAAGATAGAGGATACCCAGAGAGAATCCATAGAGTTGAACGGTCGCTACCAGAAGACTGAGACCAGGCTGGAATCACTCCGTAACATGACAGAACGCTATGAGGGTTACGGTAACTCCATCAAGAAGGTAATGGAGCAGAGGCTTAACTATTCCGGTATTATAGGTGTCGTTGCAGACATCATCAAGGTTGATAAAAAATATGAGACAGCCATAGAGACTGCCCTGGGGGGTAATATCCAGAATATCGTTACCAGGGACGAGAATACGGCCAAGGATATGATAGAGTTCCTCAAGAAGAACAAGCTGGGCCGAGCCACATTTCTCCCCTTATCAAGTGTTAAGCCGGGAGCAGGCTTAAAGGATGAGTCCGTTCTTAAGGAGAAGGGGGTGCTGGGCGAAGCATCTGACCTCGTGGAGGTGGAGAGCAAGTATTCGGATATCATCAAATACCTTCTTCACAGGATGATAGTAGTTGATGATATAGATAATGCCATCGCGCTGGCTGCCCATGCTGACAGGTCGTTGCAGATAGTCACCCTTGAGGGTGAATTCTTAAAGCCCGGCGGTTCCATGACGGGAGGAGCATTTAAGAATTCCAGCAATCTCCTGGGAAGAAGGCGGGAGATAGAGACCTATGAGAAAGAACTGACCAAGCTCTCCAAGGAAGGTGAGAAACTTCTTGACCGGATCCGTGATCTTGAGAAGGACAAGGCCAAAGTGGAAGAGAAGCTGGCTTCCCTGGAAGAGAAGATAAAGGAGCAGTACATAGCCCAGAATACTGCCAAGATGAATGTTGACTCTGCCGAATCAGGAATAGAACAGATAGGGATCGACAATGCTTCCCTCATCACCGACAGAGATGAGATCAACAGCCTGATAATGGATATCAGGGATTCCAGAGAGCTTATAGAGCTTGAGATAGACATGGCCGACAAGCAGAAGGCCGAGCAGGAGGCCCTGATCGAGCAGTATGAGGCAGAACTTAAGAAGCAGGATCAGGAAGAGAGGGATTATAACCTCAAGGTATCCGGTATAGTCCTTGAATACTCCAATCTCAAACAGCAGGAGGAATTCCTTAATACCAACATTAACCGTGTTACGGAGGAGTTGGAGAGATTCAAGGCTGAGCAGGAGAATTTCAGCGCCGATGAATCCAGGTCAAAGGCTGATGCCGATGGCAAACGCCTTGAGATAGAGCAGGTGACTGCCGATATCGAGAAATTGGATGCATCATCGGAAGACCTTAAGAACAGGATAGAGACATTAACGGCCCTTCGGGATGAAAAAAGGGATGCTCACGGCAACTTCTTTGAGAACTGGAACAAGCTGGCCGAGCAGAGGACAGGCCTTGAAAAAGAGACCACCAGGCTTACCGCCGCCAGGGAGAGGCTGGAGGAGAATCTCAATAACTTAAGAAGCTACATTTGGGAAGAATATGAGATGACATATAATTCCGTGCTTCCCTTCAGGGACGAGAGCCTTGTGAACATTTCCAAGATCAAGAAGGCCATCTCAGGTATCAAGGATGATATCAGGAGCCTGGGAGACGTTAACGTCAATGCCATCGAGGATTACAAGAATGTGTCGGAGCGGTATGAACTGTATAGGACCCAGCATGATGATATCATAGCTTCCGAGAAGGTTCTGGAGGAGCAGATAGAAGAACTGGATGAGGGCATGCGCAGGCAGTTCTCCGAGCAGTTTGTCATAATTAACAGAGAGTTTGACAAGGCCTTTAAGGAACTTTTCGGAGGAGGAAGCGGAAGCCTTGAACTTGTATCCGACGATATACTGGAGAGCGGCGTAAGGATCACGGCCCAGCCTCCCGGCAAGAAGCTCCAGAACATGGAACTCTTATCCGGTGGAGAAAGGGCGCTGACTGCCATTTCACTGCTTTTTGCCATACAGAACATGAAGCCTTCGCCTTTCTGTCTCCTGGATGAGATAGAAGCAGCCCTGGATGACTCCAATGTGGTGAGATTTGCCAAGTATCTGAATAAACTGACCAAATACACTCAGTTTATCATTATCACCCACAGAAGAGGAACCATGAACGCTGCAGACCGTCTTTATGGTATCACCATGCAGGAGAAGGGAGTATCCACCCTGGTATCGGTTAACCTTATAGAGGATGAGATCGACCGGGAAGAAGAAGAGATGAAGAAGGCCAATAAGATCAGTTAACAATGAGGGTATACAATGAGTGAGGAAAACAAAGGTTTCTTCGGACGTCTTGTGGCGGGACTTGCCAAGACCAGGGACAATATAGTATCCGGGATCGATGGTGTGTTTAACGGTTTTTCCAAGATAGATGATGATTTCTATGAAGAGATAGAAGAGATACTCATCATGGGAGATATCGGGGTCCATACCACGGAGAATATTATAGAAAATCTCAGATCAAAAGTTAAGGAAGCGCATATTAAGGAGCCGGAGCAGTGCAAGCAGCTTCTTATAGATGAGATCAAGAACTCCATGAATGTGGGGGAGAATGCCTATGACTACGAGCATGAGACCAGTGTGGTCCTTGTCATCGGTGTTAACGGCGTAGGTAAGACCACATCCATCGGTAAGCTGGCCTTCCAGCTTAAGAATCAGGGAAGGCGTGTGATCCTGGCTGCAGCCGATACCTTCCGTGCGGCGGCAGGTGAACAGCTGGCTGAATGGGCCAACAGGGCAGGTGTGGAGATCATAGGCGGTCAGGAAGGCGCTGACCCGGCTTCGGTCGTCTTCGATGCCGTGGCAGCTGCCAAGTCACGTAAGGCTGACGTGCTGATCTGTGATACTGCGGGAAGGCTCCACAACAAGAAGAACCTCATGGCGGAGCTGGGGAAGATCGACAAGATCATTAACAATGAATTCCCGGATGCCCACAGGGAGACCTTTGTGGTACTGGATGGGACCACAGGCCAGAATGCGCTGGCTCAGGCAAAGGAATTCTCCGAGGTGGCTCCCATTACGGGTATCATTTTAACCAAGCTTGATGGTACTGCCAAAGGCGGTATCGCAGTGGCCGTACAGTCAGAGCTGGGTATCCCGGTGAAATACATCGGTGTGGGTGAAGCTATCGAGGATATGCAGAAATTCGATGCAGACAGGTTTGTAGATGCACTTTTCAATGTAGGGGTGAAGACGGATGAATGAACTGACCATAGAAAAATTCGAAGAAGCAGCTGAGATAGTCATGCGGGTGACCAACAAGACCAAGCTGGTCTACAGCGATTATTTCAGCGATCAGACAGGCAACAAGGTATACTTTAAGCCTGAGAACATGCAGGTGACGGGAGCCTATAAAGTGAGGGGCGCTTATTATAAGATAAGCACTATGAGCAAGGCCGAGAGGGAAAAGGGGATCATTGCCGCATCTTCGGGCAATCACGCCCTGGGAGTGGCATATGCCGCCAGACAGTTCGGCATCAAAGCTACTGTTATGATGCCTGCCACCACACCTCTTATAAAGGTTAATTCCACTAAGGACCTGGGAGCAGAGGTGGTGCTTTTCGGAGACGATTATGATGCAACCTGTGCTGAGGCCATGAGGGTTGCTGAAGAGAAGGGCCTTACCTTCGTTCATCCCTTCGATGATCTGGATATCGCCACAGGACAGGGAACCATTGCCATGGAGATCGTAAAGGAACTTCCTACGGTTGAATATATTCTTGTTCCCGTGGGAGGCGGCGGACTTGTATGCGGAGTGGCTGCTCTTGCCAAAATGTTAAATCCCAATATAAAGATCATTGGTGTTGAATCAGCAGGTGCCAACTGTCTGGAGGTTGCCTTAAAGCATAACGAGGTTACGGCACTGCCTGAGGTTAATACAATTGCAGACGGTACTGCCATGAAATGCGCCGGCAGGACCATTTTCCCCTTCATAAAGGAGAACTTAGACGGCATCATTACCGTGGAGGATTCGGAGCTTATCGTTGCTTTTCTTGATATGGTCGAGAATCATAAGATGATAGTGGAGAATTCCGGGCTTCTTTCTGTGGCGGCCTTAAAGCACCTGGATGTGGAGGATAAGAAGGTGGTATCCATCCTTACAGGCGGTAATATGGACGTTATCACCATGTCTTCCATCGTTCAGCACGGTCTTATCCAGAGGGATCGTATATTTACCGTGTCCGTTCTTCTGCCGGATAAGCCCGGTGAGCTGACCAATGTTTCCAGGATCATCGCGGAAGAGAAGGGTAATGTCGTTAAGCTGGATCATAACCAGTTCGTGTCCACCAACCGCAATGCGGCGGTGGAACTGAAGATCACTATGGAGGCCTTCGGAACGGAGCATAAGGAGCAGATCATACATGCGCTAAGGTCCGGAGGGTACAGGCCGAAGATAATTATGACTATGCTTTAGTATTTAAGAAAAGGGAGACTGTCAAGATTTTTTACTTGACAGTCTTCTCTTTTTATTATATTATAGTCCATGTTGTGAGGTGAGCGGTGTGGAGTCTATAGTTGAACATACTATGTTATATGATTTCTATGGTGAACTCCTGACTGCACATCAGAAGCAGATTTACGAACTGTATCTGGATGACCTGTCTTTAAGTGAGATCGCTGAGGAGACGGGGACCTCGAGACAGGCCGTTCACGATCTCATCAAGAGATGCAATAAAATCCTTGGAGGCTATGAGGATAAGCTGGGTCTGGTTGCAAAGTTTACGGCAGCAAAAGAAAAAGCAGATGAGATCCGAAGGCTTGCAAATGAGGATACATCGGGCAACCCGGTTATCAGGGATATTGAGCGGTTATCCGAAGAGATGCTGGACAGTTTTTGATACATTTATTCGAGGGCAGTTATGGCTTTTGATTCTTTGTCGGAAAAACTTCAGAACGTGTTCAAAAAGCTCCGCAGCAAGGGAAGTCTCACGGAAGAGGATGTTAAGGCTGCCTTAAAGGAAGTTAAGATGGCGCTTCTTGAGGCTGATGTCAGCTTCAAGGTGGTCAAGGATTTTATCAAGTCCGTGCAGGAGAGGGCTATCGGTCAGGATGTTATGACCGGCCTTAATCCGGGGCAGATGGTCATCAAGATCGTTAATGAGGAAATGACCGGCCTTATGGGTTCCGAGACTACCGAGATAGACCTCCTTTCATCCGATAAGATCACGGTCATTATGATGACGGGTCTTCAGGGTGCAGGTAAGACCACCACCACCGCCAAGATTGCGGGTAAGCTTAAAGCCAAGGGGAGAAGGCCTCTTCTGGTTGCCTGTGATGTATACAGACCGGCGGCCATCACTCAGCTGCAGATCAATGGAGAGAAGCAGGATGTTCCCGTATTCTCCATGGGGGATAAGAATTCCCCGGTGGATATAGCCAAGGCAGCAGTCCTTCATGCCGAGAAGAACGGGATGAACGTTGTTATACTGGATACTGCAGGTCGTCTTCATGTTGATGAGGACATGATGAACGAACTGATATCAATAAAAGATAATGTAAATGTACATCAGACCATACTGGTGGTCGATGCCATGACGGGTCAGGATGCCGTGAATGTGGCAGGGACCTTTGATGAGAAGATAGGCATTGATGGTGTCATCTTAAGTAAGCTGGATGGTGATACCAGAGGCGGTGCAGCCCTGTCTATCCGTGCCGTTACGGGCAAGCCGATCCTATACGTCGGCATGGGAGAGAAATTATCCGACCTGGAGCAGTTCTATCCGGACCGTATGGCTTCCAGGATCTTAGGCATGGGTGATGTACTTACTCTGATCGAGAAGGCTCAGACTGAGTTTGATGAGCAGAAGGCCAAGGACCTTTCTCAGAAGATCAAGAAGAATGAGTTTGATTTCAATGATTATCTGGATCAGATGGGGCAGATGAAAAAGATGGGCGGCCTCTCAAGCATCCTGGGAATGATGCCGGGATTGGGCAGCAAGCAGCTTGCCCAGATAGAAGACAATGTGGATGAGAAAAAACTCTCCCATATCGAGGCCATCATTTTAAGCATGACTCCCGAGGAACGGGCCAACCCCAAGCTCATGAACCCCAGTAGGAAGAACCGCATTGCCAGAGGCTGCGGGCTTGATATTGCAGAGGTTAACAGGTTCGTTAAGCAATTCGAACAGACCAAGAAGATGATGAAGCAGCTTCCCGGAATGATGGGGGGCAAAGGAAGAAGAGGACTGTTTGGAGGAATGGGCAAGTCATTTTTGTAAATGAAGAAACATATAAATATGTTTCTTTGATTAAACCGCTCCAAGCGCTCTTCGCCAGAGGGGCATTGAACGCCTAAAGGCATTCAATATTTTGAGCGGACTAACTGCAATATGCTGACGGGGCGAAGCCGGGTCAGCTAAGAGGATGCTACGCATCTTCGCATAAAGGAGGTGAGTAATAAATGGTTAAGATCAGACTCAGAAGAATGGGACAGAAGAAGGCTCCCTACTACAGGATCATCGTTGCAGATTCCAGATCACCCAGAGACGGAAGATGTATCGAGGAGATCGGAACATACGATCCCACCAAGGATCCCAGCGTATTTAATGTTAATGAGGAACTTGCAAAGAAATGGCTTTCCAACGGCGCTCAGCCTACAGAGACAGTAAGTAAGATTTTCAAGATGGCAGGAATCGAGAAGTAAGAGGGGATTACGATGAAAGAATTAGTTGAAGTTATTGCTAAGGCCCTGGTCGATTCTCCGGATGAGGTTGTAGTGAAAGAGACTGTTAATGAGAAGTCCGTTGTTATTGAACTTACCGTTGCCAAGTCCGATATGGGCAAGGTTATCGGCAAGCAGGGTCGCATAGCCAGATCCATTCGTTCCGTTGTGAAGGCGGCAGCTTCAAAGGAAGATAAGAAAGTAATTGTAGAGATAATGCAATAATGGGAGTTCGCCGTAAGGCGAACTTTCTTTATATGAGGTATGTATGGAAGACTTATTACAGGTAGGCGCCATCACCCAGACTCATGGTATCAGGGGCGAGGTCAAGGTATTCCCCACCACTGATGATCCGGGGCGGTTTAAAAAACTAAAAAGCGTCCTTCTTGATACGGGTAAGGGTATCATCGAACTGAAAATAGAAGGAGTCAGGTTCTTTAAGCAGTTCGTTATACTGAAATTTGAGGGCCTTGACAACATCAATGATGTGGAGATATACAAGAAGAAGAATCTTTATGTCACCCGTGAGAATGCGGTGAAGCTGTCCAAGGATGAATACTTTATTGCAGACCTTATCGGCCTCAAAGTCTTTGAGGATGATGGCAGCGAGGTCGGAGAATTAAAGGACGTTATAACAACCGGTGCAAATGATGTGTATGTCGTAGACGGGTTTAAGTACGGGGAAGTGCTAATTCCGGCTATTAAGGATTGTATTCTCAAAGTGGATATGGAAGAAAGACGGATGGATGTCCATCTTCTTCCCGGACTTGTATAAGGAGATAAGTGTTTATGGATTTTCACATCCTGACTATTTTTCCGGATATGGTAAAAGAGGGGCTGGATACCAGCATTTTGGCCAGAGCAGCTTCTGCAGGGCTTATCTGGATCAATGCTGTCGATATCAGGGATTATACCCTTGATAAGCATGGCAAGGTGGATGATTACCCTTACGGCGGAGGTGCGGGTATGGTCATGCAGGCCCAGCCGGTTTATGATGCATTTTCGGCTGTTAAGAAGCAATGCAGAACCCCGGCACCGAGAGTGATATACGTTACGCCCCAGGGTTCTGTGTTTAACCAGGCCAAGGCAGAAGAATTATCGAAAGAGGAAGAGATCATATTCCTTTGCGGTCATTATGAGGGGATTGATGAGCGTGTGCTTGAGGAGATAGTTACGGATAATATCTCCATCGGGGACTATGTTTTAACAGGCGGGGAACTGCCTGCCATGGTCATGATTGATGCCATCTCCAGGCTGATCCCGGGTGTTCTTAATAATGATGTTTCGGCTGAGATTGAGAGCTTCTGCGATAATCTTCTTGAGTACCCCCAGTATAGCAGGCCTGAAGAATGGAGGGGCAGGAAAGTACCGGAGATCCTCTTATCAGGGCATCACGCCAATGTTGATAAATGGAGACGAGAGCAGTCACTCATAAGAACCCTTGAGAGACGGCCGGATCTCCTGGAATCTGCGAACCTTACGGACAAGGAGAGGAGATTCCTTGAAGAGTATAAAAACACCAGATAGAATTAAGAAAGAGAGTTCATCTTCGAACTCTCTTTTGTCATATATATCATTATTATAGCTATCGGTTATGCAGAAGCTGACTGATTGTCAACCTGCTGCCTTCTTACAAGGTCAGCGAAGACTCCGTCTTTTGCCACCAGGTCTTCGTATTTACCGTCCTCAACTATCCGGCCGCCGTCCAGAACTATTATACGGTCACAGTTTTTGATGGTGGATAATCTGTGGGCGATAACGATCCTCGTACATTTCAGGTTATCGAGAGAGTCTGAAACGATCTTCTGAGTGATATTATCAAGGGCACTTGTGGCCTCATCAAACATCAGAATAGAGGGCTTGGGAGCTATGGCTCTTGCAATCATGAGACGCTGCTTCTGGCCGCCGGATATACCGCCGTTTCCTTCACTAATAAATGTGTCCATACCCATTGGCATGCTCTGTATGGTCTCCTCCATGCCGGCCATTCTCGCAGCCTCCCAGGCATCGTCCATCTTAAGCCAGGGGGCGGATATGGTTATGTTGGAGAAGATATCTCCCGCAAAGAGCTTACCGCTTTGAAGCACGGTCCCCACATTCCGTCTGAATGAGGCCAGATCAATAGTGGAAAGGTCCTTTCCGTCATAGTATATGGCCCCGTCATTGGGAGTCTCAAAGCCCAGCATAAGGCGCATGAGAGTTGATTTGCCGCATCCGCTCTTACCTACTATGGCCACATACTCCCCGGGCTTGATCTTAAGACTGAGATTGTCGATGATCATGGGACAATCAGCATCATACTGGAAGGAAATGCCGTTAAGTTCGATTCCTCCTTGAAGCTTGTCTATGGCCTTCTTACGGGCTGAAACCTCCGGAGTCGCCTCAAGTATGGGCTCTGCCATCTTAAGTACCGGCTTTAAGTAAGCCATATAATCTCCGGATGCCGACAGCAGGAGAATAGAGGCCATAACCAGGCCAAAGGCCGATGAATATGCAGCAAAGTCAGCAACGCTGACGGATGCATTGGCCGCGGATAAGAAGGAGAGAAGCATTCCTATCATCTGAATGAATACCACAAGCTCTTCCTGCATGAATTCGGGGAAGTACAACTTGTAGGTGCTGCGGACCTTATCATTGTACAGAACAGCCCATTTTGAGAATGCCCTGTTCTCGCTGCCGCTGAGTTTGATCTTCTGGATACCGGAGAACAGCGCATATACAAGTCCGTTGATATCCTGATCTGCCTTCAACTGATTGCCTGTCTTCCAGGTCTTCTGCTTAAGGCATATCCCGATAATGAGGATTTCAAGTACAAAGGTGATAAAGGCGGGGATAGCCAGAGCCGGTGCCATGACAGCTACCTGAACTACGTAGAGCAGTGACATGATAACACTTATCCCCACACCGAAGAATACGTCGGAAAGGATCACCGGCAGCACGGTCATGGCTCCGATGCTTTGCGAAAGAGCACCCGAACTCTTATCTGAGAAGAACTTGACCGGCAGTCCAAGCATACGCCCCATTACACCGTTTTGGAGAAGGGTGTCCATCCTGTTGGTGATACGGGAGACTACAGCAGTCTTAACCGTTGTTACCAGGTATACTCCCAGGGCAGCCGCGATCAGCATGGCCATGGAAGAAGCAAGGAGGTCAAACTTACCCGATGGAATGATATGGGAGAATACAACCTGCGTGATCAGAGGAGTAAGAATCCCAAAGGCCGTCATAAGGAATGTGGAAAGGATGATAAGGATATAATCGTTTCTGGCAACATTTTTAAGTATAAATTTAATAAGATCCATTCCTGTCATGCTTTTATTGGGGAAAGGACGATAGAAGCAGACGGCATCATTTTCAAATAATTGCCTGTTCTGCTTGTTAACCTTCTGCCATGTCCCGGATTTGCTGTCAAAGAACCTGTAGCCTGACAGTTTGCCGGGGAGTATGGCGCACATTTTCCCTGTATCCTTCAATACAGCCAGCAAGGGACCGTCACCGTGGGACCACCATCCCTCCTCAAGGAGGACACGGCGGCGCATAATGCCTGTAGGCCTCACGATATAGTCGATCATATCATTGATGTTGTCAGTTTTAGGGATGGATTCCGGTGTCTCCAGCTCAAAGTAGTGGCAGATCTTTTCCACTTCGGCGCGGGCGACATCTATCTCGTTCTCCTTTCCGCGAAAACGCGCTTTGCCGCCTATGGCGTCGGATATGGACACCAGAGCTTCCGATACGCTGTCCCTGTCTTTATTAATTCTGTTCTGGATCTGTTCTCCAAACCAGCTCATGAAACTACCTCCGTAAAATGATCATCCGTAAGCCTATTCCGTGGTAACAAGCTTACGATAGTATCCGTCATTTTTAATAAGCTCATCATGGGTTCCTCTCTCAACCACCTTGCCGTTATCAAGGACGATGATCTCGTCACAGTCACGGATGGTGGAGAGTCTGTGGGCGACTATGATGCAGGTGATACCGCGCTCATGGATGGACTCGGACACCTCATATTCCGTCTTGGCATCCAGAGCGCTGGTAGCCTCGTCCATGATGATGATCGAAGGATCTCCCGCAAGAACCCTGGCGATATCGATCCTCTGACGCTGTCCGCCGGACAGGTCACGGCCGCCTTCTTTAAGCATTCCCCTGTAACCGCCCTTCCTACGGACAATATCATCATGTATACCGGCATCCTTGGCTGCCATCAGGACCTCGTAATCCTCGATAGTGCTGTCCCAGAGCTTGATATTGTTGGATATGGTATCTTCAAATAAAACAACATCCTGGTCGACAACAGATACCGAACCGGTAAATACAGCTCTCGGGATCTCTGAGATATCCTTTCCGTCATACTTGATGGTACCGGACCAGGGTTTGTATAATCCTGAAAGAAGCTTTGCAATGGTTGACTTGCCTGAACCTGAGCCTCCCACGAGAGCCACGCGGCATCCGGGGGTAAGAGTAAGAGAAAAGTCCTCTATAAGTGGAGCGGCAAGTTTTGAATAACCGAAGGTTATGTGTTCCAAAACAACATTACCGCTGAGCTTTTCTGCTTCCTCCAGACCCTCGGTCTCTGCAGGGTCAACCTTCTCCGGCACATCGGCAGGATATTTCATAACGTCCTCGATACGTTCCATGGAGGCGCGCATTTCCTGAAGGCTCTGCCCCGTCTGGATAACCTGAGTTACAGGGGTAAGGAAGGCAGTCATATATGACTGGAATGCGATAAGCATACCGGCTGTGAAATTACCTTCCATTATGAGATATACACCGGCAGAAATGATAAATACACCGGATAATGTCTGGATGAGTGCCGCAAGGGGTTCAAGATAGCGGTTGACCTGAGAGAACTCCACCTTTGACCTGATAACGGAGGCATGGTAACCGGACCATCTCTCGAAGAAGCCGTTCTCCGCACCGGCTGATTTTATTGTCTCGATCATGTCAATACCGGACACGGTGGTGGCGTTAAGTTTGCCTTCGTCACGCATCTGTGTCCTGGAGATCTCCAGACGCTTATTTGATATTATCCTGGCAAGGATCATATTGAGAGATATGGTCCCCACTCCTATGATGGTCAGAGGGATACTGTAGCACAACATGACTGCCAGATAGAAGATAAGCAGGATAAAATTCATTACCGTGGGCGCGAGCTGCTTAACAAGGGTGTTGGCCACCTGATCGTTGGATTGCTGCCTGCCCGAGATATCGCCTGCCATACGCTGGGCAAAAAATCCCATGGGCAGACGAAGGGTATGCCACATGAACCCTGCATTGGATGTGGCGGCCAGTTTGCCGGTAGCCCTAAGGATCGACATGGCTTTAAAGGCCCCGGAAATGAGCTGAAAAAGTATTACCAGGCCGAATAAAACGAGAAATGGCGTAAGGGAATAGCCCGTCTTGGAATCCAGTATTTCATCGGTAAATACACGGGAGAAGACAGGCACGATAACACCTGCCGCAACTGCCAGGGCAGCTGTTACCATAACTATGGCAAGGGCAGAGGCATTACCGGCTATCCTTTTCTTCATGAAATCCATGATACTCTGAGGTTTGCCGCCGGGCTTGAAATCTTCACCCGGTTCGAACTGGAGACATACACCCGAGTAGCATTCTTTAAGTTCATCCATTGATGTACGCACAAGACCTCTGGCAGGATCGTTGATATAGGCTTTTCCTCCCTTGAAGCCGTTAAGTACAACAAAATGATTATAATTCCACCATATAATGGCCGGGAATGTCGCTTCGCTCTGAAGCTGCTGTATATTATAGCGGTTGCCACGGACCTTCATGCCGTAGCGCTCCGCAGCTCTGTATATATTAAGAGCGGTACTTCCGTCTCTGGATACTCCGCAATCCTCACGAACCTGCTCCAATGGCAGCCATTTTTTAAAATATGCAAGGACCATGGTAAGTGATGCTGCTCCGCATTCCAAAGCCTCCATCTGGAGTATAACAGGGACTTTTTTGGGCTTTTCGTTCATAAGTTTGATTTCCCTTCTTAAATACTGGGTCAGTGAAGCAGGTAATAGATGGGGTGAACCTCCCCTGTGATAATCGTAACTTCACAGAGCATGACCTGATACTCTTCCAAGTCAGTCGTGGATGCTACATCCAGGACGTATGAATAATCGGCTTTAGCCATACTTGATGCAAGAAAATCACTCTCAAGCTGTTTGGCCAATTCTTCTTTTGAGTAAGGAACATCCGTTGCATTGCGTACAATGCACTTGCCGGTCACGCCGTTAGGGAGACGGAAAGTTGCTTCCTTCCCTATGAGGTCCTTGCCGGTATAAAGCTTGGCGTCAACAGTTGTATTGATACGATCGGAAACAACAGTATCCACAACCCCCGTCAGCTTAATGGTCTTCGGAATGGTGCCGAAGAACCCCCATACGATAAAAGCCGCAAAAACAATAACGAGCGCCGTTACTATCGCCCACACTCCGGGGCTTGCAACACGGATATACTCATTAAGTCTCTCCGGAGATTCGACACGATCTTCACTTTGAACGTCAAATATACTTCTGGCCATATCCTTCTCCTCTCACGATATTGATGTACTTAAGATTATAACACTGATCAGGTGGAATATCCTGTTTTTTTTAATTTCCCAAAAGATGCTGGACACGCAGGCGTCCGGCCTCTTCCCTGACTTCTTCTTCTATGGCTGACATAAGTTTTTTGTTACGGAATACAAAGTAGCAGCAGTGGCAGGGAGAACACAGATAATCAGGTATTTCAAAACCTTTCTTTTTGGCAAGATCGATATACCATATGAAGCCGTGCCGCAGCATTACGTAGAGATAGTCATTGGAGGTTATCATCCTTTCCGTATCCTTTATCTCCACTTCACTTGCCTTTCCCAGATTAGTGGGAGGGATCTCTCGACAGAACTGGGAACAGCACATGTAGTAATTACCATCAAAATTAAGCTGCAAAAGACCCATAAAAGTACATTTAGCTTCTTTTGTTTCAAAGAACCGAATGTACTTGTCCTCGGAAAAACTCTCCATTGCCTTTCCTATGGGAAGCATGGGGTGTGGTGTCAGTGCGGTAAGGTAGATCTCGGGGCGGAGAGCTTCCGTATAGGTTATAAGATCCTGGGAATCTACCGTCTCCATAATGGAGAGACTGGACTGCATCCCGCATTCGTATGTAAGCCGCAGGGCTGCCCGAAGAACATCTACGGGTACATAAGCCTGATGGTAGCTGTCTGCTGAAAAAGACAGATATTCTACCCCTGCCTCTCTAAGGGCAAGAAGTTTCTCTCTGGCAAGCTTCTCATTTTTGGCCCAGAAACCGTTGGTATTGATGGTAATACGAAGACCCAGTTCTTTACCGTATGCCGAGCATTCAAGGAGCTGATCATAGTAAAGGAAGGGCTCTCCGCCTGTAAAACCCACGGATTTGAACGCGCCTGTTTCAGCGGCCTGGCGAATGGATGATTTGATCTGCTCAGTACTGAGATGGGTCTTTTTCTTTGGGGAACATCCAAAACAGCACATATCACATGCTGCGCTGCATCTGTTAGTCATACAGACCGCGAGTTTGGAAAACATCATTCTACGTTCGCCTCCTTCATAAGTGATCTGACAAGCATTCTGCCGTACAGGTCCTTAACGGCAGGGAGCATTTTCTTCATGTTCTCCTCGGTACCGAAAAGGGCACGGCAGAAGTCACAGGAACAGCCCACCTCTTTTGGGACGGAAATGCCGAGACTCTCTGCTGTTTCAAGGAGGCAGTTGAATCTTTCGCTGTTCATCAGTGTCTCACAGATCATGGCCACATCACTTTTTTTGATCAGTTCCGCCAGGTCCGAATCAAGGGCATTGCCAAGCTTAATGGCGGAGTCAAAGGACTGATGCCGGCAGCAGGGATATACGTCTCCGTTGTACATTACAGACAGGATCCCTTCGTAGAGACAAACGATATTGGTCCTGTCGGAAAAGGTAAAGAACATTTCTTCAGGAAGATTCTTAGCGCGGCCTACCCTGTATGCCGGATACAGATTGTATTCTTTTGTGAGGACCTTCTTGCCCAGGCTTTTTAAGAATCTTCCGGCACCGTCTTCTCCCGTCATATCTGCAACGGCAATGGTACAGTCAATCCTTCGGCCATACACGTGCGAGACTGCATGGAAGAAATCATCTTCCGGAATAAACTGCTGATGAAACTTATCATATGAAAAGGAAATGGATTTGGGAGAGAGCTCTTTCAGATAATCAACTATCCGATCGTCGTCCCAGGAACCCCAGAATCCGTTGGTGGCTATGTTAACGTCCAGATCCTCTTCTTTTGCGATCCTGGTTCCCTGAAGGAGAAGGTCGGGAAAGAGGAAAGGTTCACCGCCGCTGAATCCTATCTTTTTGATACCGATTTTTTTAGCCTCACGTATGATCCTCTCCATAAAAGAGGGATCCATTACATTATCATTATCCGGGCAGCAGGAGAGACCGCAGAATTCACATTCCGCCGTACATTTATCGGTAATGGAAAGACATATGGTTTTATAATGCATTTTTTTGCTCCTTATATTAATGGGTAGATTTATAACAGATCTTTTCGGCTTTCTATGCCTAACTTGCGATATATGGTCTTTAATGAGGCTTTGACGGTGTTCTCGCTTATATTAAGCCGGGAGGCGACTTCCTTGTTACTGAGCCCCTTCCCCACATATTCAGCGATCTCACTTTCTCTCACGGTAAGGCTTCTGTTCTTGTCAATAAAGTGACCTTCGTGATTCTTCTTGATGGCGCGTCTGTATATGGCAGCCTTTTCAAGGAATTCCTCTTTCTTATCGGCAGACTTTTTTGTTTTACCGTACTTTTCTATGTTGGGGAACATATAACTGAAGAATATGGCCGGAAGCAGTACGTTGTTTTTCCAGACCTGATCCATGGCAAGGGAGAGGTGTTCTTCTGCCTCCATTTCAAAACCTATGGCTTTATAGGAAGCTCCCAGTAAGAATTCCCTGTAGGCCAGATCATAGTCGGAAAATGCCAACCCCCCTTCGATAAGAGAGATAAGCCTGTGGTATTCCCCCTTCATCCACAGGGCTACCGCACAGGACAGACCGGTTATTCCCACATGACCGTTTAAGCTCCTGTTTACGAAGCAGGAGATAAGCTCCTTTTCCTCCTCAAACCATTTGTCACCCAGGAATATTCGAAGCTGGATGCTCCCGATAAGGATGCGGTAAGCACTTTCAGGGGCGTTCTCCCGTACACGGAGCCAAAAAGCTTCCTTAAGAATATCAAATGATGATTTGGCTTTTCCCCGGAGGGAAAGAAGGATGGCACGGCAGTAGACGAGAGAATCTGCCTCAGGTGAGAAGCCTGAAACCCGAAATTCTTCTTTTGCCAACTCCAGTTCGGCGTCATTTAGCTCATAGGCATCGATCAAACCTCTTATCCTTAAAAGTCCTGCATCATCAAAAAGGCTTATGGTTTCGCCGGTATCTGTATCCGTACCGTGAAAGGACAGGAGGTCAGTTCTGCCGCAAAGTCTCTTGATCTCAGAGGAGGTCTCCTCCATAGACTGGTAGGACAATTCCTTCCCCTGATGCTTGATCTCTTCATACAGTGCCTTTACGACAGGCATCCAACCCTCGCTCATGAGGTAAAACCACTGGGCCTCTTCCGTACCGAGACTGATCCCTTTTCGCATAAAGGCACTGCCAATCTCCCTGGGCTCAAGCAGAAAATAATCTTCTGAGATAAAATTGGTGGAATCATCCAGGTACTTTTTTTTGCAAAGCCCGCCACACTGTCTCAGGATAAGGATTATATGAAAACCCGGGACTCTCTGGTTGGTGAGGTAAAAGAGAAATTCAAACAGCTCTGAAGGGGAGTCCTCTCCCATATATTCGAGCACATAGGAGATCTGCTCTCCGGCGATCTTCTTTCTTATGATCAGGGACAATGCCACTGCGCAATCAGACGGGGACATATTCTCCGGGTCATCTGAACAGAAGGAGGACAGATTGTCACGGTCAATGTCAAAATAATCCATGAACTCCCGGATATATACTGAAAAAGGCTTTTCCTTAATAACATGCCAGATAACGTTATGGTTCTTTATGGCAAGGTATTTTTGGATGGCAAAGGTTTTCCCTACTCCTTCGCCGCCGCATACCATGGTAAAGGGATATTTGAATATGGCATTGAGTTTGTCAGTCAGACGCTGGTTAAAGAAGATGAACTCTTCCACGATGGTCCCCCCATTCCCAAGATAGTATCTTGAGAAGAATTATATCATAATTTTACCGTTCGGTCAGTCGCAAATGACAATGTTGGTATTGGAAGCGTAAACACAATCAAACGAAGAGGTGCCGATAAACTTACCTCCGGCAGCAGAAGCCAGCTCTTCGGGGAGCAGTTCGGTATTGTTCTTTACGTCATCCTCGGTAAAAATATAGCCTTCCCTGGCGGCTGCTTCAATGAGGGCCGGAAGGTCTTTGCAATCTTTAAACTTCCCGGCAAAGGATTTGTCGTTAATTACTTTCTTTTTGAAATCAATATAATTCATCTGTTACCTCCATAAGATCATTAATTGCTCAGAGACAGGACGAACCCTGCCTCTGAACATATAGGAAAAAAAGTTGATCTGCATTAATGCCTGTCGACGATCACGTAGGTAGGTATAACAAAATAAGAACTGGGGTCAACGATACGAACGCCGCCGGCAGCAGAAGCCATTTCCTCCGGGAGCAGTTCGGTATTATTCTTTACGTCTTCTTCAGTAAAAACAAAACCTTCTTTGGCGGCTGCTTCAATGAGGGCCGGGAGATCCTTGCAGTCTTTAAATTTCTCGGCAAAGGATTGGTCATTAAGAACTTTCTTTTTGAAATCAATATAATTCATCAGATGCCTCCTTTTGAAGATAAAAGAGGGGCCGGAACATTCCGACCCCTCTGATCCGAAAGGCCTTGACGGGCCTTTTTGACTGTTATAAATTACGGATTAACGATAACCTTATCGGTTACAAACCAGTTAGAATGAGCTATTGTCTTTCCGCCTGCAGCTAACTCAAGCTCTTCGGGAAGAAGATCAGTGTTGTTCTTGATATCGTCTTCTGTGAAGTTGTAGCCTTCCTTAGCAGCAGCTGCGATAAGAGAAGCGGGATCCTTGCAATCTTTGAACTTAGATGCAAATGCGCTGTCAGTAACTACTTTCTTTCTGAAATCAACATAATTCATAAAAAATACCTCCTGATAAAATGAGTTGATTTGTTTCTACCTTTCGTATTGTAGATTGCAAAAAGGCAATATTCCACTACCTGTTTTCGGAAAAAAGTGGGTAGTTGGTATGGACCAAATAGGGTAGGTAGAGGGTAGGTTGAGGGTGGATTATAGGTATTATTGAAGATTATTCTTGCATAGTTATAGTTTCTGTGTTAATATATTTACCCGTGAGACGTAGTGAAAGCAGATGAAATCGGTCCTCTGATATATAAGGTATTATGAACGATGAAGCGGCTTTAGTTTTAAGGAGGATTAACAATGAATCAGATCATTAAGAAGATTGAAGATGAGCAGTTAAGAGAAGTTGCTGCATTCAACATCGGTGATACCGTAAGAGTACACAACAAGATCAAAGAGGGTAACCGCGAGAGGATCCAGGTCTTCGAGGGTATCGTGATCAAGAGACAGGGCGGCGGTAACCGCGAGACATTTACCGTTCGCAAGAATTCCAACGGAGTAGGTGTTGAGAAGACATGGCCCGTACATACACCTCTTATTGAGAAGATCGAAGTAGTTAGAAAAGGTAAAGTCAGAAGAGCTAAGTTATTCTACCTGAGAGAGAGAGTAGGTAAGAAGGCTAAAGTAAAAGAACTGATCAGATAGTACATGTCAACTTAAGGATTGGATGGATTCCAATCCTTTTTTTCTCTGTCGGTTTTGATCTTGAGGAGTTTCCATGAGTGAACTGAGGTTTTACAAACACAGACGTCATATTAGCAGGAAGACCGGGATGAAATATCTTATTATCGCGCTGATCGGTATCGGAGTGGCAGTGCTTGCAGTGGCACTGACGTTGGCCTTCGGCAAGATGGAGATAATGAATGATACCTCAATGCAGCCTACCATCGATCATTCGGAGCATCTGCTGGTGGATAGGGTAAGGTATCTTATTTTCAGCCCGGGCAGAAATGATATCATAGCATTTGCACCCAATAAAGGTGAGCGGTCCAATGTATATATCCGTCGCATCATAGGAATGCCGGGAGATACTGTTCTGATAAAAGACGGGAGGTTATATATCAACGGGGAGTTGTATGAGGATGAGTTTTCAAAAGAAGTGATCAAAAACCCGGGTATCGCTGATGATGAGATAAAAGTGGGGGAAGATGAATACTTTGTTCTCGGGGATAACAGGAACTTAAGTGAGGACAGCAGATCTGAGATAATCGGTAATGTTATGAGGATGGAGATCATAGGGAAAGTCTGGTTTAGAACAGCCCCCTTTAATAAAGCAGGTTTTATTTAATGCAGGGAGAAAGCACATGAGTGAGGAGAATCGTTCTAATGCCATTAACTGGTATCCGGGTCACATGACCAAGGCCATGAGGCAGATGAAGGAAGACATCAAACTAATAGATCTGATAATTGAATTACTTGATGCCAGGCTGCCTATGTCCAGTAAGAACCCGGATATTGAAAAGCTGAGCAATAATAAATCAAGAATTATCATCCTTAATAAAAAAGACCTGGCCGATCCCGAAGCCACAAAAAAGTGGGAGACATATTTCAAGGACAAAGGATATTATGTGGTGGGAATGGATTCCCGAAAGAATTCAGGCATGAGTGAGATCAATAAAGTGATATCCGAAGCCTGCAGTGCTAAGATAGAAAGAGACAGAAGACGAGGCATTAAGAACAGGCCGGTACGTACCATGGTGGTAGGGATCCCCAATGTAGGTAAATCAACCTTTATCAATTCATATGCCGGGAAGGCGTGTGCCAAAACAGGCAATAAGCCCGGGGTAACTAAGGGAAAGCAGTGGATAAGGCTCAGTAAGACATTGGAGCTTTTAGATACTCCCGGGGTCCTCTGGCCTAAGTTTGAAGACGAAGACACCGGCATCAGGCTTGCCATAGCAGGTTCGATTAATGATAATATCCTTAATAAGGATGAACTTGCAGGGAAAGCATTAGACTTTATATTGGAGAATTATCCGGGTCTTGCAGGTGCTTATTACGATGTCGAGGAAACCGGTGATATTTATAAGGTGATCGCTTCCATAGCAGGGAAGCGCCACTGCCTGAAAAAGGGAGGAGAGCCTGACACGGCTAAGGCCGCCGGGCTTATCCTTGACGACTTCAGGTCAGGAAGGCTGGGGAAAATAACTCTTGAAATTCCCCCTGTATAAGGTTAAACTTTACGGTGTGGGCACTCGGGCCCGCTTATAATGTTCATTTTAGATACAGAAAGGCTTATCTGATGGAGAATCAGGATAGGGAGACAGAGAAGATACATAAAGAGAATAGGGAAACGGACGCGCCGAAGCGTATGAAGGATATGAACCCGGAAGAAAAGAAGGCTTATATCAAGAGTGAGGTATTAAGCTATGTTCTTTATCTTCTGATAGCAGTAGTGATCACCATTTTCCTTCTTAATTTTGTGGGACAGAGAATGGTGGTAAACGGCCCCTCCATGGAGAATACTCTTCACGACGGAGAGAGCCTTATAGTAGACAAGCTTTCATACCGGTTCTCGGACCCCAAGCGGTTTGACATAGTAGTATTCCCATACAAATATGAGGAGAATACCCTGTTTATCAAGAGGGTTATAGGACTTCCGGGAGAGACTGTAAGGATCGATCATTTCGGCAAGATATATATTAACGGAGAAGTATTGGAGGAGAATTACGGCAGGGAGACCATCTTAAGCCCGGGCAGAGCAGTTGAAGAGATCACACTGGGCAGTGATGAGTATTTTGTGCTGGGAGATAACCGCAATAACAGTACTGACAGCAGAGACCCGTTTGTAGGCAATATTAAGAAATCCGAGTTTGTGGGCAGAGCTTTTCTGCGGATATGGCCGCTGGATAAATTCGGGTTTATCAGGCATCAATAGGTAAAGGGATATGGCAGGATCCATCAGTGAAATAAAGAAGAGATTAGAGGCAGCAAGTATTGATATGCTGCCTCAATTAATAAGTGAATATGAAAATGATGAGCGTTCTGGCGTACAGAAGTGCGTAGAGTCGGCAAAGAAACGGATAAAGGCTTTTGAAAAGGAAAAAGAACGCATATCAGAGTTGTGGTTCTATGAGCGCAAATACAGTGAATTTCGCTGCATCTGCGGGATAGATGAGGCGGGACGCGGACCTCTGGCGGGGCCTGTCGTGGCAGGTGCAGTGGTCCTTCCTGTGGATTGTGACATTCTATATATCAATGATTCCAAGAAATTAAGTGAAAAGAAAAGAGAGGAATTGTACGATATAATATACGAAAAGAGTATTTCCGCCGCTGTAGGGATAGTCGGGCCTGATAGAATTGATCAGATCAATATACTGCAGGCCACCTACGAAGCCATGAGGGCTGCCGTTTCCGGATTATCGGTCAAGCCGGATCTTTTATTAAATGATGCTGTAACTATTCCGGAAATAAATATACGTCAGGTACCCATTATCAAAGGGGATGCGAGAAGTATATCAATCGGAGCAGCCAGCATTATCGCTAAAGTGACAAGGGATCGGATAATGAAGGATCTGGACAGGGAGTATCCCGAATACGGCTTTGCGGGCCATAAGGGATACGGCAGCGCCGCCCATATAAAAACCATTGAGGAGATAGGACCCTGCCCCATACACAGACGGACCTTTATAGGGAATTTCAGTATCCCCGATAAAGAGACATGGAAATACAGATGAAACAGGTGCATTTTTCTAAAGGATGTGAGAGAAGTTGGCATTAAACATCGGTAACGGATATATTGACAGAAAAAACTACGGTAAGTCTTCAAAGACCGAAGCTAATGTACCCACAGCAAAGGCTGCCAAGACTGAAGGCGGCAAGATGTATTCCATAGGGGACCTTAAGCCCGGCCTGGAGTTTAAGGCTACGGTTTCAGATGTAAATAACAACACCATCAGGCTTCGGCTATCCGATGGTCAGCAGATCAGCGCAAGGCTTGATGCCAAGGCCGATTTCAATATCGGTGAAGAGATCACATTTACCGTCAAGTCCAATGACGGATCTCAGATAGATATCTCACCCCAGAGGATCCAGACAGAGGTCAATCCTACGCTCCTGCGGGCACTGGGGGCGGCCGATCTTCCGGCTACGGATACGAATCTGGAGATGGTCAAGAGCATGATGAATGAGCAGCTTCCCATTGACAAGTCAAGTCTTCAGTCAATGCATCGGATGATACTCAATAATCCTTCTGCACCCATAGAAAACCTGGTGCAGATGACCAAGTTCAACATTCCCGTTACACCTGAAAATGTACAGCAGTTTGAGAATTATAAGAATTTCGAGAATCAGATATCCAAAGAACTGGTGCAGTTATCAAAGGAACTGACATCAAATCTTGACAGCCTGAGCGCCATAAAGCTTCCGGAAGCGGCAGAAGCTCAGACGGCATCCCCGGAGGTATTGGATCCTGAGGCGGCAGCATTGGCGGGAGATACTCCGGAAGAGGCCCCTGTTATGCAGGGTACGTCTGATAACGGAGTGGGGGCAATGCTTGAGGGACTGAACCTGAAAGCAGACAGCGAAACTCTGGCGCTTCTTAACAGTCTGGCAGAGAATACCGAACCTGCAGCCCTGGAGGATGCCCTGACTCATGTGGCGGAAGGGAACGTGGATCAGGCTGTGGAGTATAACGAGATGCTCCTCGATATAGCCCTGGATACTGCTGCGGAAGCTGATACGGCTGCAGTGAATGCGGAAGCGGCAGAGAGACCTGAGACGGTTGCAGCAGCAGAAGAACCGGAAGCGGATGCATCGTCCAAGGGGGCGGCGAATGCCGGGGACAAGACAGTGACCAACAATCCGTCAGCAGATGATATACTTAAGCCTGAGGAAAGTCTTAAGACTGATACCCTTCCCAGGCAGGAAGATGAGCCTGCAGTTAAGCAGACGACCCAACAGCCTGATCCGAATCTTTCGGAAGAACTCACTCCGGCCCAGAGAAATGATCTGGCATCCGCATTAAAACAGATCGGAATGCCGCAGGAGACCGTAAACGCAGTTGCCGAGGGGAACATTTCCGCCAAGGAGCTTCTGGGACAGATAAAAGAGAAATTTGATAATGATAAGGGCAGCATAAAGCAGGTTATAGATCAGGGTCTTTTTTCAAACAAGACCTACCAGAAGGTTTTGTCAAATGCCATATCAAAACAGTGGTTCCTTAAGCCGGAAGAGGTGGGAGAGGAACAGAAGGTGTCAAACCTCTACGAGAAACTCAACCGCCAGATGAAAATGGTGGCAGACCAGACAGCGAACCTGAATACAAACAGCAGTAATAATATTATGCAGCTTGCTGCCGATACATCGGGCAACATGGACTTTATGCATCATTTGAACCAGATGTACGCATACGTTCAGATCCCGGTCAGGATCAACGGGGAGGATAAGGAGAGCGATCTCTATGTGTTCTCCAATAAAAAGAACCTGTCTGATAAGGAGGGGGAGATCAAGGCTCTCCTTCACCTGGATATGGATGCTCTGGGGGCTGTGGACGCTTTTATGAAGCTGCAGGATACCAAGCTGGATACCAAGTTTACCCTGGATAATGACGAATCATACAAGCTCTTTGAGGATCATATAGGTGAGTTGGTAACACGGCTGGAGGCCAAGGGATACAACTGCAGTGTGAAGTTCGAGCTGGGCAATGAACCCATTGACTTTGTTGAAGACTTCATGAAACAGGGACAGAGCGTCGGGACTTCACAAAGACTGTCGTTTGATGTGCGCGCATAAAAGGGACTGTGAATGTTGGGAGACTGTTTAGGAGGTTTTGAGATTGGAATACCGCGACCCTCGTGACGAACAACAGCATAAAGACAAAACAGCCGTCGCCTTGAAATATGATCCCGGTGATGTGGCTCCTAAGATCATCGCCACCGGTAAAGGCTATATAGCCGATAAGATCATAGAGCAGGCCAAGACGGATGATGTACCCCTCTATAAGGACTCCAAGCTGGCCAAGACCCTGTCCAAGCTGGATATCGGAGATACCATACCAAGGGAGCTTTATGCTGCCGTTGCAGAGATCCTGGTATATGTTGATAATATGGAAAAATTAAAAGCCAAATTAGATAATGACAGAGGAAGGTAAAGTTGCAGAACAACAGGACTGTAGGCTCTAAGTATGAGCAGATGGCGGTAAATGAGCTCAAAAGAAAAGGATATGAGATATTAGAACGCAATTATCGTTTGCATAGGAGCGAGATAGATATCATAGCTTCCAAGGATGGTGTGATAGTATTCGTGGAAGTAAAATACAGGATTAATAATGCAAAGGGAGAACCATATGAGGCAGTGGATTATTACAAGCAGAAAGCCATCTCCCGGGTGGCAGAGCATTATCTGGCTGTTAAGGTCCACAGCATAGAGGTTCCCTGTCGTTTTGATGTAATAAGCATATTGGATGACAGACTGGAACATATAGAGAATGCGTTTGATCATATAAGGTAAAAAGATGACGAAACACGTGGTAAAGGAGGTCCTGCCGGGCTCCATCGCAGAGGAGATGGAGATAGAACCGGGGGATATCCTGCTGAGTATCAATGACAAAGAGATAGAGGACATATTTGACTACCAGTATCTTTCAGAGGATGAAGAGATAACGGTCCTTATTGAAAAACCAAATGGTGAACAGTGGGAACTGGAGATAGAAAAGGATCCGGAGGAAGACTTAGGGGTAGTCTTTGATAACGGTCTCATGGACGATTACCGTTCATGCTGCAATAAATGCATATTCTGTTTTATAGACCAGATGCCGAAGGGGATGAGGGATACACTCTACTTCAAGGACGATGATTCCAGGCTCTCCTTCCTGTCCGGTAATTATGTCACCCTTACCAATATGAAGGAAAAGGACGTGGAACGGATAATCCGTTACAACCTTTTTCCCATCAATATATCATTTCATACAACCAATCCCGACCTTCGATGCAAAATGCTCAATAACAAGCGGGCAGGGGCCGCTCTGGCCATTGCGGACAGATTCTTTGATGCAGGCATAGAGATGAACGGTCAGATCGTACTGTGTAAAGGCATCAATGACGGGGAAGAACTGGAACGTACCATAAGGGACCTTTCGGGCTACCTTCCCTATCTTAAAAGCGTATCCATAGTTCCGGTGGGTATCACAAAATACCGTGAGGGTCTTCCCTTTCTAGAACCCTTTGATAAGGGGGATGCCTGTCGCCTCATCGACTGCGTTGAGAAATGGCAGGAAGAGCTTTATAAGAAATGGGAACTTCATTTTATCCACGCCTCTGATGAATGGTATATCCTGGCAGACAGAGACATGCCTCCCGCAAGTTCCTATGACGGTTATCTTCAGTTAGAGAACGGAGTTGGAATGATGAGACTTCTTCATGATGAGTTCATGGAAGCCCTTTCAAGAGAGGCCGGAGATGACAGGGGCGGTGAGATAGATATTGCCACCGGAATGCTGGTAGGGGATTTTATTAAATCATTAGTTAACTGTTTTAATACAAAGTTTCCTAATAGGAAAATAAATGTCCATTGCATAAAGAATGATTTTTTCGGACCCAAGATCACGGTGGCCGGGTTGATAACAGGCAGAGATATCATTGATCAGCTGTCAGGGAAGCTGAAAGGTAAGGATCCGATCCTTCTCATACCCGATAATATGCTCAGGCGTGGAGAGTCGGTTTTCCTTGATGATACTGATGTTGCAGACCTGGAAAAGGCTTTACATTCAAGCGTATTTACTGTAAAATCAAGCGGACGGGATCTGCTTGATGCCCTATTAATGAAAAGGTAATTAAAATGAAGAATAAACCGATTGTAGCCATTGTTGGGCGTCCTAATGTGGGAAAGTCCACTCTTTTTAATGCCCTGGCAGGGGAGAGGATCTCCATAGTGGAGGACACCCCCGGGGTAACAAGGGACCGTATATATGCGGACGTTGAATGGCTGGATAACACTTTTACAATGATAGATACGGGCGGTATCGAGCCTGATACTAAGGATGTGATACTCTCTCAGATGAGGGAGCAGGCTCAGATCGCCATTGATACGGCAGACGCCATCATCTTCCTGACGGATGTCCGCCAGGGACTTGTAGATTCCGATTCCAAGGTGGCGGATATGCTAAGGAGAAGCGGAAAGCCTGTTATCCTTGCGGTTAACAAGGTGGACAGCTTCGAGAAGCAGATGCCGGATGTATACGAATTTTATAATCTGGGCATAGGAGAGCCGCACCCCATCAGTGCAGCATCCAAACTGGGTTTCGGAGATCTTCTGGAGGAGGTTATGAAGAACCTCAAGACGGTTGAATCCGAGGAAGAGGAAGATGACAGGCCTAAGGTGGCTGTCATCGGTAAGCCCAATGTGGGAAAGTCTTCTCTCATCAACTATCTGGCAGGAGATAACAGGGTGATAGTATCTGATATTGCCGGAACCACGAGGGATGCCATAGATACGGATATAAGGTACAATGACAGGGAGTACCTCTTCATTGATACAGCCGGGCTTCGGAGAAAGAACAAGATAAAGGAGGAGCTGGAAAGGTACAGCATCTTTCGTGCTGTTGCCGCTGTTGAGAGGGCTGATGTGGTGGTGCTCATGATAGATGCCACCGAAGGTGTTACCGAACAGGACGCCAAGATAGCCGGCATAGCCCATGACCGGGGCAAGGGGATGATCATTGCCGTTAATAAATGGGATGCCCTTGAGAAGGATGACAAGACCATCTACCGTTTCACCGAGAAGGTGCGGGAGACTCTAAGTTTCCTGCCTTATGCCGAGATAGTCTTCATATCTGCCCAGACGGGACAGAGGGTTGCAAAACTTTTCGAGATCATCGATGTGGTCATGGAGAATTCCACATTGAGGATCCAGACAGGAGTATTAAATGAGATCATATCGGAGGCTACTGCACTGCAACAGCCGCCTTCCGACAAGGGCAAAAGGCTGCGTATATACTATACCACCCAGGTCAGCGTGAAGCCCCCTACCTTTGTTATATTTGTTAATAATAAAGAACTTATGCATTTTTCATATCTGCGTTATCTGGAGAACCGTGTCAGAGAGGCTTTCGGTTTTTCGGGAACGCCCTTGAGATTCTTTGTCCGGGAGAGGAAGAATCAGTAACAAAGTGAGAGAAAAGAGGATCAGGATTTGGAGAGACTTATTTGTTTAGTGATAGGTTATGCCTTCGGTCTCATTGAGACCGGGTTTATATACGGTAAGATCAAACATACTGACATCAGACAGCACGGAAGCGGCAATGCCGGAACCACCAATGTTCTCCGGACTTTCGGGGCCAAAGGCGGAGCCGTTACCTTTATAGGTGACTTTTTAAAGGCTGTGCTTGCGGTAGTTCTGGTGGGATTTATTTTCAGGGAACAACCCATAGAACTTGTGAAGATGTATCAGATGTATGCGGCGCTGGGAGCAGTTTTGGGCCATGATTTTCCCTTCTACATGGGATTTAAAGGCGGAAAGGGTATCGCCAGTTCTGCGGGAGGTCTTATGGTGGTGGATCCCCTGGGGACCTGCGTGACCCTGGTGGGCTTTGTGCTTATCGTGGCCCTATCAAAATATGTTTCCCTGGGATCCATATGTGCTGCCGTGATCATGACCATAGCCCACATTCTTTCCGGGCAGCTTCTGGGAACCTATGGGGCACCGGGACAGCCCATGGTTGAGAATTATGCAATTATGATCTTTATGGCGGCTCTTGCAATATACCGGCACAGGGCCAACATCGGAAGGCTCATTAAGGGTCAGGAGAATAAACTGAGTTTCGGGAAAAAGAAGCACGAGGAGACAGGCGGAGAGGAACAGGATCAATGAAAACATATCTCGTAACCGGTGGAGCCGGTTTTATAGGATCTAATTTTATTCATTACATGTTTAAGAAATATGACAAAGATATCCGGATCATCAACGTGGATGTACTTACATATGCAGGCAATCTGGAGAATCTTAAAAGTATAGAGAAAAGAGATAACTATTCATTTGTCAAGGCGGACATCTGTGATAAGGAAGCCATAAGATCCGTCTTTGCCGATAATGATATAGACATCGTGGTTCATTTTGCGGCTGAGTCCCATGTGGACAGGAGCATCAAGAACCCGGAGGTATTTGTTAAGACCAATGTGGTGGGAACCGCTGTTATGCTCAATTGTGCCAGGGAGGCATGGGAACTTTCCGACGGAACATATAAGGAGGGTAAGAAATTCCTTCATGTGTCTACGGATGAGGTATACGGTTCTCTGCCGGAGGATGATAACGCATTTTTCTACGAGACATCGCCCTATCAGCCCCACAGTCCTTATTCGGCCAGCAAGGCATCTTCCGACATGCTTGTAAAGGCTTATATGGACACCTACAGATTCCCGGCCAATATCACTAATTGCAGCAATAATTACGGGCCCTACCAGTTCCCGGAGAAGCTTATACCCCTTATGATCAATAACGCCCTTACGGGTAAGAAGCTGCCGGTGTATGGTGACGGTAAGAATGTCAGGGACTGGCTCTATGTTGAGGACCATGCCAAGGGCATTGATATGGTCATCAATAAGGGAAGGCTTTTTGAGACGTATAACATCGGCGGTCACAATGAAAAGCAGAATATACAGATAGTAAATATCATATTAGATACCCTTCGTCAGATGCTCCCGGATTCGGATCCCAGGAAGGAACATATCACCAAGGATCTGATCACATATGTTGAGGACCGGAAAGGCCATGACAGACGATATGCCATAGCCCCCGACAAGATCAAGGCCGAGATAGGCTGGGAGCCGGAGACTTGCTTTGAGGAAGGTATAAAGAAAACCATCGCCTGGTTCTTTGAACATGAGGACTGGATGAAGAACGTTACCAGCGGTGATTATCAGAAGTATTATCAGGAAATGTACAAGGAGGGTTAGTCAATGAAAGGCATTATACTTGCAGGTGGATCGGGAACAAGATTATATCCCCTGACCAAGGCAGTATCCAAGCAGATCATGCCGGTTTACGACAAGCCCATGATATATTATCCCCTGTCTACATTGATGCTGGCGGGGATAAGGGATATACTCATTATTTCCACTCCCAGGGACCTTCCCGTATTTGAAGATCTTTTCAAGACGGGAGAGCAGCTGGGAATGAATTTTTCATATGCTGTTCAGGAGGAGCCCAGGGGGCTTGCGGATGCATTCATTGTGGGCGAGTCATTTATCGGAAATGATGCCGTAGCCCTGGTATTGGGAGACAATATCTTCTACGGACAGAGTTTTTCCAGGGTTTTAAGAGACGTGGCGGCCAGGACGGAGTCCGGTCCCGGAGCTACTATCTTCGGATATTACGTAAGAGATCCCAGAGAGTATGGTGTTGTTGAGTTTGATGAGAACGGCAAGGCCTTATCCATAGAGGAGAAGCCGGAGAAACCCAAGTCCAACTACGCAGTACCGGGACTTTATTTCTATGACAATGATGTGGTGTCTATAGCAAAGAACGTTAAACCCTCTGCCCGTGGTGAGATAGAGATCACATCCGTTAATAATGAATATCTTGACAGGGGGACCCTGCATGTGGAGACCTTGGGCCGAGGTTTTGCCTGGCTTGATACGGGTAATCACGACATGCTCCTTTCAGCATCGGACTTCGTGTATGCCTTCCAGAAACGGCAGGGACTCTACATTTCCTGCATTGAGGAGATAGCGTACAAGAGGGGCTTTATCGATAAAGAACAGCTTATCAGGCTGGCCCAGCCTCTTCTTAAGACGGATTACGGGAAGTATCTTATGGATATAGCGGATGGTCTGTAGGAGTTAAAAGGCGATCAGAAATCGGAGGCAGATATGGGAAAGATCACGGTTATCGATAACTGCGGCGGAATAGCCGGACTTAAGGTGATAGAGCCAACCGTTTACGGTGATGAGAGAGGCTATTTTGTCGAGACATATAATTACAATGATTTTGCGGCGGCAGGGATAGATGTCACCTTTGTCCAGGATAACCAGTCCGCCTCCAAGAAAGGTGTACTGAGAGGACTTCATTTTCAGATAGACTATCCCCAAGATAAGCTGGTACGTGTTATAAAAGGTGAGGTCTTTGATGTGGCGGTCGACCTGAGGGAAGGCTCGCCCACCTTCGGAAAGTGGTTCGGAGAGATTCTTTCGGAAGACAATAAGAAACAGCTCTTCATTCCCAAGAATTTTGCCCATGGCTTTGTTGTTTTATCGGATTATGCCGAGTTCTGCTATAAAGTAACGGATTTTTATCACCCCAATGATGAAGGCGGTCTTTTGTGGAAGGACCCGGATATAGGCATTAAATGGCCTTTCCCCTCGGGAATGAAGGAGGAAGACCTTACTCTTTCCGACAAGGATAAGGTCTGGGGCGGAATCAGAGAGTATAAGGAGAAGAAAGGCATACGATAATGGGTTTGTTTTCTGTTCCCAAAGAAGTTCTGTCTAATAAGCGTCTTGTGTTAACACTGGCGAAAAATGACTTCAAGACTCAGTTCTCGGGATCTTATCTCGGGACGGTCTGGGCCTTTGTTCAGCCTGTTGTTACGGTATGCGTGTACTGGTTTGTTTTTGAAAAAGCGCTTCATGCCGGAGGGGTCGGATTAAAGGACGGTATAACCGTACCTTTTGTTTTATGGCTTATAGCCGGCCTTGTTCCCTGGTTTTATTTTTCGGATGCCGTCTCAGGTGGGACAAGCGCTCTGATCCAGTATAATTTCCTGGTCAAAAAGGTGGTGTTTAATGTAAGCATCCTTCCGGTGGTGAAGGTCATGTCCGCTCTTTTTGTCCATTTGTTTTTTACCTGCTTTACTTTGATAATATTCTGGATATATGGTATGGCCCCCGATATTTACACCTTGCAGCTGCTGTATTATATGTTTTGCATGTGTGTGCTTGTGACGGTAATTGTATACATTACATCGGCAGTGGTGGTCTTCTTCAGGGATCTTTCCCAGATCATCAATATTTTTTTACAGATATGCATCTGGGCCACGCCTATCATGTGGAATTTTGAGGCCCTTGCAGTCAGTCCTGTGCTAAAGACCATCTTTAAGCTCAACCCCATGTTTTATATCGTTCAGGGCTATAGGGACTGTCTGATAGGTAAGGTGGCTTTTTGGGAGCACATGAATATGACCCTCTATTTCTGGGGTTTGATGATCATTTTATTCCTTATAGGGATGAATGTGTTTAACAGACTGAAAGTACACTTTGCAGACGTATTGTGATAAAGAGGCTGAATATGGGTAACTATGCTATAGAAGCAGAACATATAAGCAAAATATACAGGCTGTATGACAAGCCTTCCGATCGCCTGAAGGAGGCCCTGGGTTTTTCGGGGAAGAAGAGAAGCCGGGAGCACCGCGCCTTAAATGATGTGTCCTTCAAGGTGGCTAAAGGGGAGACAGTGGGTATCATCGGTACCAATGGTGCAGGTAAGTCTACCATTTTAAAGATCATCACCGGGGTTTTAAGCCCCACGGAGGGAAATGTGGTGATCGACGGCCGGATCTCAGCTCTTCTGGAGCTGGGTGCAGGCTTTAATATGGAGTATTCCGGTATTGAGAATGTCTATCTGAACGGTACAATGATCGGTTTTTCGAAAGAGGAGATAGATGCGAGGTTGCAGGATATCCTGGATTTTGCCGATATCGGAGATTTTGCCGGGCAGCCGGTCAAGACCTATTCTTCGGGAATGTTCGTAAGGCTGGCATTTGCAGTGGCTATCAATATCGATCCGGAGATACTCATCGTTGACGAGGCTCTTTCCGTGGGAGATGTGTTCTTTCAGGCAAAATGCTTTCACAAATTCGAGGAGTTTAAAAAAGCAGGCAAGACCATTCTTTTCGTAAGTCATGACCTGGGCAGCATTGCCAAGTATTGCGACAGGGTCATACTGCTCAATAACGGGGCGGTGGTATCCGAGGGAAGCCCCAAAGAGATCATAGATATGTACAAGAAGCTTCTGGTGGGACAGTTGGAGGATGTGTCTGAGGAAGCGGGAGAAGAAAGAAAGGATAAACCTTCCGGTGATATCCCGGAGGGCGCACTTTGGAAGGATTCCATGCTCGTTAACTCAGAAGTGACGGAGTATGGCGGCGGAGAGGCCACTATAATCGATTACGGAATATTTGACAGAAAGGGACTTCTGACCAATACTATAGAGAAGGGTTCGGATTTTACCATTAAAATGAGGGTAAGATTCAATGCCGAAGTGTCGGAGCCCATATTCGCGTATACATTCAAGGATATCAAGGGGATGGAGATCACCGGCACCAATACAATGTATGAGAAGGCCTTTGTGGACAGGCGGCATCCCGGAGATGAAAATGTGGTATCCTTTACCCAGAGGATGACCCTTCAGGGAGGAGAGTACCTCTTATCCTTCGGATGTACGGGATACCGGGACGGGGAGTTTACAGTATACCACAGGCTCTACGATGTATGTGACGTCAGTGTGGTATCCACCAGGCAGACGGTGGGTTATTTTGATATGTTCTCCAAAGTGGAGATAGAATAAAAAAAGCATAACCGGGAGGGAAAAGAAATGAAAGCATTTATGAAAGAATTCAAGGAGTTTATTGCCAGGGGCAGTGTAATGGACATGGCAGTCGGTATCATCATAGGCGGGGCATTTACGGCTATCGTAACATCCCTCGTTAATGACATAATCATGCCTCTCGTGTCCATTATTACAGGAGGATTTGATTTTACCCAGTTAAATGTTACGCTGGGAACGGGAGATAAGGCGGCTACATTAAACTACGGAGCATTTATAACTGCCATCATTAACTTCCTTATCATAGCCTTTGTAATATTCTCTATAATCAAGGCTATCAACAAGCTGGCCAAGAAGAAAGAGGAAGAGCCGGATCCCACTACAAAGGAATGTCCTTACTGTAAGTCTGAGATCCCCATCGAGGCTACAAAGTGCCCCCATTGTACATCTGAGGTGCCATTAGAAGAGAAAGAGGAAGCGGCTGAAACTGTTCAGGCGTAAATGATCAAGGTTTATGGAATCAGAGAAGATCGTTGAGAAAGAAGAAAAGAAAAAACGCTCCCTGCTGAGCATTTGTGTTTTGCAGGGAGCAGTTATTGTGTTTACAATGGGTGGAGTATGCTCCAAACTGGCAGGGGGATCGGAATTTTTGTCTCCCCGTTTTATCCTTTTTTACGGAGGACAGATACTCGTCCTTGCGGTATATGCCCTTATCTGGCAACAGATCATCAAGAGGGTGGATCTTTCCGTGGCCTACGTTAACAGAGCCACGGCTATCCTCTGGTCCATGCTCTGGGCCGCGATCATTTTCGGAGAGGCCATAACATGGAAGAATATAATCGGTGTGTTACTGGTGGTGGCCGGGACTATCATCGTGAACGGAGAAGCGTATGAATAACTGGATATGGTTGATAGCCCTGGGGTCATTGATCGCATCCGTATCTCAGGTGCTTCTGAAGAAAAGCGCAAAAAAGACATACTCCTCACTTATCAGGGAGTACTTTAATGTATATGTCATAGTGGGTTATGCCATGATGGTGCTGGCTACCCTATGCGGTGTGATTGCCTATCATAAGGGGGTTCCCTATAAGAACGGTGTAATGCTGGAATCCGTCGGGTTTATCCTTGTGATGATATTCTCCAGGATCTTCTTTGGTGAGAAGATAACCAAAAAGAAGATCATAGGCAATGTTTTGATACTGGTTGGAATGGTAGTTTTTTATCTATGATCAATTTTAATGAGCCCCCCTTTGTGGGAACAGAGATCAATTATATAAAGCAGGCGGTGGAGAACGGCCATTTGTGCGGTGACGGTCCCTTTACGAAGAAGTGCAGTGAAATGATGGAGAAGATGTTTGGTGTGCCCAAGGTGCTCCTTACCACGTCATGCACCCATGCTACTGAAATGGCTGCTATGCTGTGTGATATCGGGCCGGGGGATGAAGTGATCATGCCCTCCTACACCTTTGTTTCCACGGCGGATGCCTTTGTATTAAGGGGCGCTGTGGCTGTGTTCGTGGATATCCGTCCTGATACCATGAACATGGATGAGAAGCTGATAGAAGCAGCTATCACGGATAAGACCAAGGCCATCGCTCCGGTTCATTATGCGGGAGTTGCCTGTGAGATGGATACCATAATGGATATTGCAGATCGGCATAACCTGTATGTCGTAGAGGATGCGGCCCAGGGGATCTTTGCAAAGTATAAGGGAAGACCTCTCGGCACCATAGGTGATCTCGGCTGCATTAGCTTTCATGAGACCAAGAATCTCTCCATGGGAGAGGGAGGAGCCCTTTTTATCAGGGATGAGAAGTATATTGAGAGAGCTGAGATAATAAGGGAAAAGGGAACCAACAGGAGTAAGTTTTTCCGGGGACAGATAGATAAATATACCTGGGTTGATGCAGGTTCTTCCTATCTTCCCGGCGAATTGAACGCGGCCTATCTCTATGCCCAGCTTGAGGCGGCTGAGGTTATCAACAAGGCGAGGATGGACTGCTGGAAGAGGTATAAGGGGAACCTTGAGGAGTTATCAGCAAGGGGATGTATCGAACTCCCCTTTATACCGGATGAATGTGAACATAATGCCCATATGTTCTATATCAAGGTTAAGGATATAGAAGAGAGGACAAGAATGATAGATTATCTGATGGAGCGGGACGTATACAGTGTATTTCACTATATTCCCCTCCATTCATCTCCGGCGGGGAAGCGTCTGGGACGTTTTGCGGGAGAGGATATATATACTACGAGGGAAAGTGAGAGGCTTATCAGGCTTCCCATGTACTACGGCCTGAAACTCGGCCAGGTGGACGAGATTTGCGACAAGGTCAGGTCATTCTTCAATTAAGGGGACAAACATACATGAAGCTTTCAGTTGTGGTTCCGGTATACGGATGCAGGCAGGCACTGCCGGAACTCCACAGACGTCTTACGGATACACTGTCCGGTATTACAGATGAATATGAGATAATCCTTGTAAATGATAACTGCCCCCAGAATTCCTGGGAAGTTATCGAGGAACTCTGCGCCTCGGACCCACGCGTGGTGGGGATAGAACTGTCAAGGAATTTCGGGCAGATGAAGGCTATCCAGGCGGGGCTTGATGTATCCAAAGGAGACTGGGTGGTGGTCATGGACTGCGATCTTCAGGACCGGCCGGAGGAGATTGCAAGGCTGTACGAGAAAGCCATGGAAGGATATGATGTGGTCTTTGCAAGAAGGGCCCACAGAAGCGATGGATGGTTCAAGGTTTTCCTTTCCAATCTTTTCTATAAGGTATACCGCTACGCCACCGGGGTGGAATATGACGGCGCCATATCCAACTTCAGCATTGTAAAACGGGTGGTGGTAGACAGTATATGCAGCATGAGAGAAGAGCACAGGGATTATTCCACTTATATCTTCTGGCTGGGATATAAAAGGGCTATTATTGATGTGGAGCATGACGCCCGTTATGAAGGAAAGTCATCCTACAGCTTCGGGAAGCGTATAGGACTTGCCCTTGAGATCCTGACCTCCCAGTCTGATAAGATATTAAAGTTCTTTGTCAAGTTGGGGATGGTCATGAGTTTTATATCATTTATTGCGATAATTATATTGGTGATTAAATATTTTCTTGATGATGTCCCCATGGGATGGACCAGTACCATAGCTGCTATAGCCCTTGTGGGCGGTATCATAATCATGGTCATTGGAGTTGTGGGACTCTATGTTGGTAACACTTTTATGCAGTCGAAAGAGCGGCCGCTGTATTTTGTTCGTCAGATATTAAATCAAAAGGATAAAGATAATAATGGATCATAAGCTTCTGATTCTCGGGTCCATGGATGAGTTTGTGGGGCTTACCCAAAAATCCGTGGCGAGAGGTTACGAAACCTTTGTATGCGATGGATACAACTTCGGGCCTGCCAAACGATTTGCGGACCATTCTTACAATATAGATATAAGAAATGTGGAAAAAATAGCTGCCCTTATCAGAGAAGAGAAGATAGACGGCATCATTTCCTCCTTTTCGGACATTTTATTTGAGTATCTTGTAAAGATTGCTGATCTTACCGGGTTAAAGACTTATTGCTCTGTAGAAAAGTCGGCATATCTTAGGGATAAGCCTAAGATGAAGGAGATGTTTGAAAAGCTGGGGGTCCCTTTTGCAAAGAGCAGGATATTTACCTCGGTTCCGGGGGAGAATGACATCGCCGGTCTAAAAGCCCCCCTGGTAATGAAACCTCTTGACGGATACGGGTCAAGGGGGATTTTTGTTGTAGGTTCTGCAAAGGAGATAGCAGAGCGGTTTAATACCACTGCCGGATACTCCTCGGATAAAAAGACCGTTATTGTGGAGGAGTACAATGACGGATACGAGATCAATATGATGAACTGGGTTGTGGATGGCGAAGTTCACGTCATTTCCCTGGCTGACCGTGAAAAATCCGTGGAGATAAAGGGAGATATCCCGCATGTATCGCGGATCGCATATCCCTCCAGGATCATGGAGCACGTGTATTCCGATGCCAGGGAAATTGTCTCTAAGGTGGCTGAGTATACCGGGATCAAAAACGGTCCCTTGTGTATGCAGTTTTTCTACCGACCCGGCGATGGGATAAGGGTATGCGAATGTGCAGGACGCATTTTCGGATATGAACATGAACTGGTGGAATACGGGAGCGGTCTTGCCATTGAAGACCTGCTTCTCGACTACGTATATGATGAGGAAAATATTAAAACCAGGTTGTCCGGTCATGATCCCTTTGCTTTTAAGAATGTTGCGGGATTGTATTTCCACGGATTCGAGGGTAAAGTCACATGGAGTTTTGATGAGGCGAAGAAGGTTATTGATTCTCTGGGAGCGATAGATCACCTGTTTTACTACACAAAAGGTGAGGCGATATGTCACGAGATCGGCAATACCTCTTATATTCTGCGGGTATTTATCGGAGGGCAGAACCGCGACGATCTGGACGCTTTGACGAATAAGTATTATGACCAAATGAGAGTCTTGGATAAGGATGGCAAGAACGTGTTATATTCAAGCCAGATGAAGGAGTACGATCTATGAATACACCCTGCTATGTGATCAGAAAGAAGGAATTAGAGTCCAATATCCATCTGTTTAAAAAGGCGCTGGATACCCATTGGGGTAATAATAATACCCTGGCTTATTCCGTAAAGACCAATTCCTTTCCCTGGATCCTGAAGTTCATGCTGGATGCCGGATGCCACGCGGAGATCGTATCTGCGGACGAATATGATCTGGTAGAAAAGATCGGTTTTTCTAAGGGAAACATTATCTTTAACGGGCCGATCAAGACCAGGGAGTATTTTTTTAAGGCGCTTAGAAGCGGCAATATCGTTAACCTTGATTCCGAGAGAGAACTTGTGTGGCTGGAAGAATACGATGGCGCTGATGTGATCAATGTAGGGCTGCGGGTTAATTTTGACCTGGAGGCCGCCTGTCCCGGAGATACCGTATCCGGATCTGATGGCGGGCGTTTCGGTTATTGCTATGAAAACGGCGCTTTATCGGATGCTATCTCAAGGATCAGACAACTGAATAATGTTCGTATATCCGGGCTTCATATGCATGTCAGCACCTACACCCGGACTTTGAATGTATACAGGACTGTGGCTGATATGGCTTGCCGCATCAAGGATGAGTTCGGTCTTTCTCTTGACTTTATTGATATGGGCGGAGGCTTCTACGGTGGTCTTCCGGACAAGCCTTCTTACGCCGAATATGCCGAGGCAATGGCTTCTTCCTTGAAGTCTTCTTTTGATCCTGATGTCACCCGTCTTATCATTGAGCCGGGCGCTTCCGTTATCTGTGGTCCCATCGATCTGGTCACTTCTGTGCTCGATGTTAAGGATACCAACAGGAATCGTTTTGTGATCACCGATGGCAGCAGGATCTACATCGATCCTCACATGAAGATGTCGTCGTACTTCTATGACTTTGAACTCGGATCTGATGATGCCAGAGCCCTTTTTCGTGGTGAGCAGGTTGTCTGTGGTATGACCTGTGTTGAAAGTGACCGGCTCATTCGCTTATCGGATTCTCCGGAACTTCGTCCCGGGGATCGGGTCATTTACCACAAAGCCGGCTCTTACACCATGTGCTACTCGCCCATCTTCATCCAATACCTCCCGGACGTCTACGTCGAGGAAGAGGGCAACCTTTTCCGCGTCCGTGAAAAATGGTCGGCTGATGAGTATGTGCAGAAGTGCAGCTGGTGATTTGTTTTTATTTTATAGTTGACTTTTTTCGGGGGTAATGATATTCTATCTGAGATGCGGAAGAAATCCCGAAGGGATTTCTTTTATCGCTCAAGGCCGCTAGGCCCCCGCGATTGAGAATCGTGGTATTATGCGGAAGTGTCGGAACTGGCAGACGAGCAAGACTAAGGATCTTGTGAGCAATGCGCTCGTGTGGGTTCAAGTCCCATCTTCCGCAGGGAGTAAAAAGAGCTATAGCACCAAGGTGCTATGGCTCTTTTTCGCTTCCTGCGGAAGCGGACTTGAACCCATGGGTTCAAGGTCTCGCAAGCCGGCGGGACGGCTTGCTCGGTCGGCGCTAAACGCTCGTCCACCGGACGAGCAGCGCCCCATCTTCCGCAATAAGGAGGCCATCGGCTGATGCCGATGCCTTTGATTAAAGTGCCTGACGGCACGTATTATTATTCCTTAGTTATTATGCCGCCTTATCATAGTCAATTACAGAAACCTCTTGCAGGAGTTTCTTGGCTGTAGCAACTAATTCGTCCAGTTTCTTGACTACAGCGGATGAGTAGATTACTGTTCCAGGATCATATCGACTATATTCACATGCTTAACTCCGCTTCTTCGTTGGAGAAGCTTGTCCATAGTCACAAGGTATTTCGGATATCCGTCTGCCAGCTTCTCTAACGGCCGATATTCTCTTTCTTCCGTAATATTCTTCCCATTCTCGTCATAATTATCATTGTCAATTGTCCGGGCCACCTGAACATAAGCGTACTCATCTGCATTTTTCCTGAGAATAAAATCAATTTCCAGATTGCCGATTTTACCGATGCTAACCTTATATCCACTTGATCTAACGTAATTATAGACAACATTTTCTAATACAGGGCCATAATTGATCCTTCCATCTGTATTCTTCGCAAAATAAAAGCTTAGATCAGACAGATAGTATTTTTCTTCGCCCTGCAATGAGCGTTTGCTCTTCATATCAAAACGCTGACACTTGGATATGATCTTTGCGTTTTCCAATATTTCCAGGTAATTGTATATTGTTTTTTTTGAGACGCTTTCAACATTTTTCCCGAGGTACCGGCAGATTGAGTCGACGGAAGTCGTTGCACCGAAATTATTGATTATATAAGTCTGAACTTTCTGGAATAGTGCTTTCTTACGTATTTTCTTATTATTCTTTATATCTTTTTCATAGATTTCATCGATTACACTATTAACATATGCCATCTTCTCGTCGTAGGTGTTATATTTCACAGACAGAGGAAAACCACCTTCGGTAATATACGCTATGAACTCCTTCTCCATATCCGGATTCAATGCTTTCCCAAAAAACTGCTTTATTCCGATATATTCGTCGAATGTAAGTGTGCTCATTTCGAACTCGATATATCGTCCGGTCAACTTGGTGGCAAGTTCACCTGATAAAAGATAAGAATTACTTCCAGTCATGAAGATAGAGTAATCCCCTTCCTCCCGGTATGCGTTTACGGTTTCTTCAAAATTTTTTACATTCTGGATTTCATCGATAAACAGGTATTTTATGCCACTTAGCTTTGCCGCTTTGCTATCGATTATTTCTTCCAGTCTCGCGGTAGTCTTGACGGTCTTAAAGGGACGTCTGTCCAGATGAATATATATGATATTATTCTTATCAACACCGTTTGCAATAAGCTCGTCGCATACTATCTGCATAAGGGATGACTTGCCACAACGTCTTACTCCGGTAATGACCTTTATCATATCAACGTCATGATAGAAACCTCGTATTCTTTTCAGGTATTTTTCTCGTATATATAGATTCTCCATAACTATCCTTTCTTTCATGGATCATATTCAGCAGCAGCTTGAATCCACATATATAATACCACAAATTATGCTGTTAACGGAACTTTTTTTATGATTCTAAAAATTTGTTCCGTTATCAGTGCAATTATATTAGGCAATTTAAGTTTGATACTTTTCTTGCAAATAGTATACTACATATATAACCACAATAATCATAGGGGGGATACTATGTGCAAGACTAAATTCCGCTTTTTTGATTTTTTATCCTGAAATTGTGGAATTTATAAATTCACTTTAGGGTCACTTTACGGGGAAGGCTGCTATTGAATTTAGAGACCAATTGCTTTAAAAGAGACGTTGCCAAGGGAGAATCACGCCCCGGAAGATGTCCGGGGCGCAATAGGATTATCTTTGTTATATGAGAACTATCGTTATTATGACCACACACGTACACGGTTCTCAGGTGCGATATACATACCGTCGCCGGCCTTGATGCCGAAGGTTTCATAGAATTCATCCAGCATCATCATAGAGGCTCCACCTCTCAGCTTACCGTAGGGGTGGTAATCCTGGGTCAGGGTTAAGGCGTCATATTTCTCGGCTATCCACAGATGGGCGATGCTTGCGTACGCATCTTTCAGGTTATTGGTGCTGGGATAATTCTTCTTGATCAAAGAAGTCACAATCTCGAGAGCAGCTATATCCGCCATGATCTCCGATATTTCGAAAGCACCGTTGGCGTAGTATATCTTTTCGTTTTCAGGCTCATACAATACAGAAAATGTGTCAAACATTTTTATGATCCGGCTCTGCTTGTCCGAAAGTTTCTTCGCATCTTCCTCGGTGATCACGGTAGATTTGGCACCCCGATAGTCGTACTGCAGGCCTCTAAGATCGTATCCGTGGCCGATCTCGTGGGCAATGACAAAACCGAGGCGACCCAGGTTATACATGGTCTGGCCGGGCTTGAAGAATTCCTCATCCATGGCTCCCGCATAAATGCCGATGTAGTTGGAACCGGGGTCATATGAAGCGTTTGTAATCATGGGAGAAAGCTCACCGTCAGGGGTCGTACCGCCATATAGTCCTTTCCAGTAGCATTCCTCACCGAGGAAATCTTTATCCATAAATACCGAAAGTGCGTTCCATTTTCCTTTATTAAATTTGTATATATTAGTGAAAAGGCTTCCTCCTTCGCCTGCAGTGCTTAAGTCTTCAGTAATTACAAAACCGGTGAAATCGGCAGGTCCAAATAGAGAGTAGCCTAAGCTGCCCACCTTCTTCGTCATGGCAGATCTGGTTTCATCGGACATCCATGTGGCACCCTCAATTGCGGTTTTGAATTCCGCTATGGTCTGATCCATTATTGTCTTCAGCTCGGTTTCCGTGGGCGTTCCTTTAAGCTTGTCGTTGATGTAGGCATTGGCAGTATCCCACCCGTAGGCGTAGCGCAGTCTGTTCACCAGAATGGAGTCGTAGTCATTTTCGACCGGAGCACCGGTTTTTGCAGACAAAAATGCATCATTTAAGTCAAGCCCTTTCTTTGTCTCAGTAAAATAGGGATAGACAACGTGCACCTTGATAAGTTCACGTAATGTGTCAGGGTCGGCTGTCTTTACAAATGAGTTCAAACCGTCGAACACGCCCATCTGTTCGTCCTGAACCTTGGTAGTGCCTGTTGCTTTGAAACCCTTAAGGGAGTCTTTGTATTTTATGTTCGGAACTCTTTGGGCGATCTCGTCCACTGTGAAAAGACCGCCTGCGACCCCGTATTTAACCATTTCTTCGTAGGTTTTTTCACCATCAAGGCCCATCTGCGCTACGTCCATTCTGGACTTTTCCGGAGCCAGGGTTTTAAGGACTTCAAGGACCTTGGGAACATTTGCTTTTCTTTGAGCATCGTTTTCACCACAGAACTCAAGGACCCCGTCTATCAGGGCACTTAGAGGTTGTGAGATCGCCGTGTTATCGTAGTCGGCCTTCCTGTCCAATTCGAAAGCCTCTGTCAGGTTGGGCCGAAGGATAAAATTGCAGCCCGGTTCGGTCCTGGAACCCTCCACAGTCTGAGGGAGCACATTGTTCTTCCACAGACCCCAATTGCCATCGGCTATGATCTTTGCGTTTTGCTCCAAGAGTTCGTCCACGGTTTTTGCCTTGTCAATAGGGGCTAAGAATGTTGCCAGATCCTTTTTCATCTTTGCAACTTTTGTGTCCTCATCTTCTTTATAGGTGGAAATGAGGGAGGCAATTGCGTCCTTGGAGTTCTTATTGCCGTAAGGCGACTTGCCGCCGTTTTCGGTCAGGTCCTTCATGATCTCATCGGCGTAAGCGAGCACTTTTTTGTTCATATTGACGTCCGCAAGGGAATTGCCGGAGAACTCCTCGCCTTCGGTAACGGTGACTCTGGCGTTTTTCAGTTCTTTGATCTTCTCGGCCCGCTCATACTCGTAAAAATCATTTTCAAGTTTCGAATCGGTCCGTGACTTGCATACCACAACCTTTGCCCCCATCTTCTTATCTCCGGCAGTCAGAGTGATGGTGGCTGTTCCTTCGGCCACGCCGATCACGCAGCCTTCGCTGCCGGATACTTTGGCGATGCCGGGGTCGGAAGATGTATAGGTAATGGAGGAAGTGTCAACCGTTTCCTCACCGGAGGAGATTGGCTTAATGCCTACTGCACCCCCTACCCATGTTGAATAAGTATCTTTCAGAAGTGAGATCTCACCTGTGGCCGCGTTTTGTGAAGAAGCTGCGGTGGTGGATGCGGCGGTGGAAGCGGCTGTGCTGCCGGTGCTGCCTGCGTTTCCGTTGCAGCCTGATGCGGCTGTTAGAGCGAGACACAATACTACTGTAAGTACCTTTCTTTTCTGTTTCATTTATTATCCTCCCTATGTTGCCCTGAATTGTAAAAAATTCTAAATTTGATAGCGAGATAGTGTTTTTATCTGTATTCTACAATAATAATATGAATTTGTCTAAATATAATTCAAATTGAGAATAATGTGATATAATGAACAAATCAATCTGACAAACAAGGAGAGATGGGAATGAATAATATAAGAAAGATCTTCACCGTGTTGATGTGTCTTGCCCTTGCAGCTGCGTCAGGGTGTAGCCAAAGTGCCGGAAGCACAGGAAGCAGTCAGGCGGGAAGTAGTGCGGCTACGCAGTCGGCAGCAGCTTCATCAAAGTATACAAGGGAAGAGGTTACGGCCCATCTTTATGAAAAGGATAAGACAGCGAAGGTTTCTATTCTAAAAACCGCGAATCTGCCGGACTGCCCCTGGATCAATGTGATGGATTTCCTGAAATACACATTTAACGATAAGGTTGAATTTGATATAAGCAAAGCAGGGAATGTATTTACCATTACCAAAAAAAACAACGGCGTAACCATGGAGGCGGTGAACAAGACCATGGTCGTCGATGCGGACAAGGATACGGTAACATTTCCGGAGCAGGAAATGTTCATTATAGGTGAGGATGCATATAAGGATCCCGGATCAACTGCCGACAATTCCTATGTTAAGGAGTTGCAGCCGGAATACGCTCCGGGGACCGAAGTTAAAAGCGCGGTATACGACCTGGCAAAATACGGACTGGACGTGGTGACAGAGGGAGATGATATTTTCCTGCCCATTTCCACCATTTCATCCATATTTACCTTTAACTATAACACCGCAGAGTACGTGGGCGGAGATGTTTATTTTACCCATATGGGTGAGGAGACAGGGGCCGACAAAAACAACCCTTATGTAAATAAAACAACCCTCTACGATAACATTACCCGCACAAAGGCGGAAATCGATTTTGCCTATAAGGAGTTATGTTTTGTGATGGACGAGATGTACGGCTATCCGGGAAACAATAAATACTCAGGGCAATTGAAGGAAAAGGGATTTGATAAGACTCTGGAGGATAACGCCGAGCTTACCCATCTGAAGAAAGACTACATTATGTCTGATAACCTGGTGGATTACTACAGAGGACTTAATTTCCTTACGGCAATGATGGATGATAAGGGGCATACTTCCTTTGCATTGCTTTCGAGTACCGTGTCCAACCCGATATATGAAAAGACCAAGCTTATAACCGAATGGTCCGATGAGAGCAAGATAAAATTCCCTGAAGATGCAGCCAAATACAATGCACCTCTTATGGAATCGGGGCAGGCAAAGGGTGAGATCATGCAGGCGAGAGCTGCCGCATATACCGGCAATTCCCATGTGATAAAAGATACTTCAGTTTTCACCTATGTACAGAACGGGACAAAGGCGTACTTCGCATTTGACAAATGTAAATATGATGTTCTTCCTGAACTGAAGGAGGCACTGGAGCATGCATCATCCCACGGGGTTAAGGATTTTTACTTCGATCTGTCCTGTAACGGAGGTGGAGATGAGAGAGTTGTGGCTTATATCATGGCTTTGATCGCAGGGGATGAAACTTTTTATTATAAAAATGCCAAGACGGGCAATAAGGTGATACAGAAGTCCAAGATTGACAGGAATTTAGACGGGGTCTTTGATGCAAAGGATGATGAATACAAGTTTGGCTTTAACTATGGCATCATAACGTCCAAGTTTTCATTTTCATGCGGAAATCTTCTCCCCTGTCTGGCAAGAGGTGCCGGGATACCGATATACGGGGAGAAGAGCGGAGGAGGCACATGCTTTGCGGTCCTCTCTAATCACGCGGACTCTATGTCGTTTATGATATCAAGTCAAAACACATTTGCATTGGCAGACGACTGGAGTGATGTTGAAGGCGGCGCCCCTGTAAAAGAAGAGTGGGTAAAGAAGTCCGCTGACGGGAAAGCGGATTACAGTAACTTTTATGGTTTTCTGAAATAATAACAGGTTTAGATGGGAAAAAACATGGTGACAGGAGGCGCTATATGAAGAATAAAACCATCATGGCGGTACCGATATCCGGCTTTTTCGCTGTTATAGCAGTCTGTTTCATAGGGATAATTATAGGGTCATTCTGTGACTTTAATATCAATATTTCGTTGGCTAATAAGACGGATATAGGCTCATTCTTTGCAACATACGGGTCTTATTTTTCATATGCCCTTTATCCCGCTGCCGGCGCATGTCTGTATGTGGGCTTTAAGAAAAAGGGCCAAAAGTACAGTATGATCGCATGGATACTACTCATATTGGGTTGCTTCATGGCGGTGTACTATTCGAACAGCTACAACGGAAAAGCCGTCAGGGCTCTTCTGGGTTACAATGCCGGCGAATCACCACAGTTTTTGTCGGTGCTTGCCTGGTTATTCTGGGTTGTTCTTTATTGCTGGATACCATTTGTCATGATAAGGGTGCTTGATGATGCTAACCCAGAAAAGCTCATAGCGGTGGGTGCAGCAATACTGGTTGCGGGCATAGTAGCAGATAATGTAAATCTGTGGCTTAAGCAGGTGGCATCCCGTCCCCGTTATAAATATCTGATCACTCTGGATAACCCTGTTTCGGAATTCAGAAACTGGTGGGAGATGATCCCCAATCTGGCAGGAAGCAATGACAATTTCAAAAGCTGGCCAAGCGGAAACATGACCATAGCATCAATGATGTTCGCTCTGCCTCTGCTTGCTGATCTGACAAAAAAGAGAAGCGAGTCAAGGAATATTCGCTGTTTCATCGTGGCATGTATTTTCGTGATAATCTATGGTTATAACAGGATCCATATGACCAATCATTTTCTTAGTGATGTGTGCTTCGGAACACTTATAACTTATCTGATTTACGCTGTTGTAAGCACTGCATTTATAAAGATCGCTGAATAAGCTGGATGAAAATTAAGTTTGTGCAGAATTTGCACAAACTTAATTGTTATTTACCTGGAATGAGTTGGCTCGCAAGTAGCTTCGCAATGTTTGCGAGGTTTGAGGATGATTGAAAGAATAAACAGGTGGTTTACCCACTGGTTTACCCCAAGAGATGTCGGTGCTACATCCTCCATTTCTTCGGGTTTTCTTGGGGGCAGAAAAGGTTCAAGATATGTCGAATGCGAAGCGTCTCGGTTCGCAGGGAGACAGAGAAGACATTGAAACCGTCCCTTGTCTACGATCTGTGAAGAATTTCACATAGAAAATAATACTGAGGAGTTGTATAATTTGTCTTACGAATGGGGAAAAATGAGGGGGTTTTATGCAACTTTATCAATGACAGTATTCTGGAATGAAGGAGGTATTTTCAATGAAAGAGTACAAATTATTTCTTGCTGGTGAATGGGTAGATACAACATCAGGAAAGGTAGTAGATGATGTAAATCCTGCTGACGGCAGTGTGTTTGCAAAGGTACATACGGCCGGTCCCAAGGAACTGGAGACGGCCATAGTTAAAGGTCTTGAGGCTCAGAAAAGCTGGATAGCTCTTCTTCCGGAGGAGAGGGAGAAGATCCTTCTTAAGGCGGCTGATCATATGGAGGCCCACCTTCCGGAGTACGGACAGATACTTATTGAGGAGAGCGGTTCCTGCTTCATGAAGGCTATGGACGAAGTGGCTCAGACAGTTAATATATTCAGGGCTGCGGCAGGGGAATGCAGGAGAGTTGACGGAGGGATCACTCCCGGTGAATTAAATGGAGAGTTATCCTACTGGGTAAGACAGCCTTTAGGACTTGTAGCAGGTATAGGACCATTTAACTATCCCCTGCTTCTTTGTGCCAATAAGGTTGTATTTGCCCTTGCGGCAGGTAATTCATTTATATTAAAGCCCTCATCCGACACACCTGTTTCAGGTGGCGTTATAATAGCAGAGTGCCTTGAGGCGGCAGGACTTCCCAAGGGAGTATTATCCTGTCTTCCGGGCCCCGGCGGAGTCATCGGTGACGGTCTTGTGGAAGATGAGAGAGTTAAGATGATAGCATTTACGGGATCTACCAAGGTTGGTTCCCAGATAGCCGTTAAGGCTGCATCTCATCTTAAGAAATATGCTCTTGAGATGGGCGGCAAGAACCCCATCATTATCTTAAAGGACGCTGACATGGATAAGGCTGTTGAGACGACACTCTTTGGTGCTTATTTCCACCAGGGGCAGATCTGTATGGCAACCAGCAGGGTAATAGTTGAAGACGCAATCTATGATGAGTTCTGCGACAAGCTTCTTGCCAGGGTTAAGAACCTTAAGGTGGGAGATCCCCATGACCAGATGACTATCGTGGGTCCCCTTATCCATGAGGAACAGTGTGCGTTTATCGACGGACAGATAGAGGACGCTACCTCAAAGGGCGCCACCCTTCTCTGCGGCGGAACCCACAAAGGGGCTTTCTACGATCCCAGTCTCTTAAAGGACGTAACGCCCGATATGGAGATATTCTATGAGGAGAGCTTCGGCCCCATCACCAGCATAGTTCATGCTAAGGATGCGGAAGATGCCCTGGCGCTGTGCAACAATAACAAATACGGTCTGTCGGCAGCCTTAATGACCAACAACCTGAATATTGCCCTGGATTTCGCCTCCAGGATGGAATCAGGAATGGTCCACGTTAATGACACTACTGTTGCGGGTTCAAGAAGGGCACCTTTCGGCGGCGTTAAGAAGTCCGGTATCGGAAGAGAAGATTCAACCTTCTCCATCGAGGAATTCACGGAGCTTAAGTGGATA
>JAFZQH010000022.1 GCA_017550165.1 Lachnospiraceae bacterium
ACAGCGGCTTTTATGATTTAGCCACAGCCTATCAGTCTGTGCACGTCAACCACTGAAAGCGCCGTATACCGAACGGTACGTACGGTGCTGTGAGGGGACGGCGGTCAGTCACCGCCTCCCACTCGATTTTGTCGCTCTTGTCTCTATCGAGCCACTTGCAAATGTAGTGACAAATTACACCTGCTATGATAGAGATCATAATTGTAAGGATAATATCCACGTTGTCACCTCCTTCCTGTTGTCAGGATAGGAACGACGAACAAGGAAATTATAGTATAAAAGGGAATAATTATCAATACTATATTTTACAATATTATTAATTTCTGCATATTATTAATACTATCTTATATAATAAAGAACACTTTACGAGAAAACAGGGGTCTGATCTCTGTCTATTATCAGTGGTACAATTTTTGTGTATGGGAATCTGATATAAAAAAACAGAAACTCCCGGCATAATGTAGTATGTCGGGAGTTTTACTCTTTATCAGCATATAGTCTGAGACACTCATCTATGATTGCTTCTATAATACGAACCTGGGAGGGAGAGAGCTTTTCAAGCTTACCAGAAAGCAATAGCATATCTTTATCAATAATTTCCCCTGTTAAAAGGTAATCAACGCTAACGCCCAGCGCAGAAGAAATCTTGACTAGATTCTCAGGACGCATTGATCTTTTTCCGCTTTCAGCGTAGGAGACAAATTGAGTTGTTACATCGCTCATCTCTGCAAGGGCTTCCTGTGTTAATCCTAATTTCTTTCTGCGAGCAATTATTCTTTTACTTACTTCACATAAATCAAGTTTCGATTCAGCCATGGCTTACCTCACTTTTCGTTGAATTATATCAACAAAGGAAGTATAATTAAATCGTGTATTGGTGAATTAAATCATATAAACACGAATTCAATTACGCATATGATTTTTTTCACTGATATGAGAATATATAAATCTCAGGTGAAGGGGGAGTTTTGAAATGTTTAAAAAGCATGGGGTTATTGTCTCATTTGCGGTGATGCTTTTGATGTGTATGTTCATCAAAAATGATATTCATGCTGCAAATGTGGTTGACAGCAGGACGGAAGGGGATATTACCTGGACGTTGTATGATGACGGACTGCTTGATATAAGCGGAACTGGGGAGCTTAATGGTAATAACTGTTCATATAAGGATTATAAATCCAAGATTAAAAAAGCTGTCATTGAAAAAGGTATAACATCTCTTATAAATTCTTTTATTGGTTTTAGTGAACTTAGAAGTGTTTCTATAGCTAACTCTGTTATAAGTATTGGTTATGAAGCTTTTGAGAATTGTGATCAATTAAACAATATTGAGATACCAAATTCGGTTACTACTATTGGTAATTGGGCTTTTTATAGATGTAAGAATTTGCAAAATATAACAATTCCTTCGTCAGTTACCGGCATAGGATACACGGCATTTGGCTATTGTGACAATTTGACATCTTTAACCATCCCGGATTCGGTTACAACAATAGAATCTTATGCATTTTGCTATTGCAGTAATCTTGAGAGTGTTACGATACCGGCAGTTTTTAGTGACAGAACAGATGATATTTTCATTGGTACACCGTGGGCATTAAAAATTCTTGGACCGTATAACGGTTCCGCCGGAGATTTATTATACTATCTCGATAAAAACGGAACCCTGACTTTGTCTGGTAGTGGGAAATTGACCATTGATTATAATTCGACTCTATACAATTATAAAAAAGTTGTAAAGACTGTGGCGATATCGGAAGGTGTATCTTCTTTAGACCTGGGATACTCCAATTGGGAAAGTTTTTTTGAAAACATTAAAAGAATTGATAATAATTCTTCTTCAAGAATACGCATACCTGAGGATTATTATAAGGATTATTCCTGGTGTGATATTAATAATCAAAGTGAGCGTATTTTTTGGTTATCAAAAGGAACCGCACTACGTGTAAACAAAAAGCTTGATAAGCATATCCGAGTCATCTTTGACAGTAACGGAGCAAGCGGAAAGATGAATCCTATAAATATAGTTGTAGGTCAAGATAATGCTTTGCCTATGTGTACCTTCACAAAAAAAGGGTATAGACTATCTGATTGGACATACCAAAGATATCCGGGAGCATATATAAATTATTGCTCAGACGGTGGTACTATATATATTTCAACATATGATGTAAGTGATCACGATATCGATTCTATTATTCTAACGGCAAACTGGCAAGGCGGAAAAAGTAAAAAGATAAATACGGTGTATATCCGAATGGGAAATACCTCATATATTAAAGGTAAGGCCACATTAGACAGAAAGAATATCAAGAGTGTTCAACTCTTTTCGGTGGTTTACCCTACTAATGCAAATCAGGATGTTACCTGGTCTTCCAGCAATAAAAAGGTTGCGACTATAAGTAAAAATGGACTCTTAAAACTGGTTGGTAAAGGCAAAACCACCATAACATGTAAGGCAGTTAACGGTAAGAAGGCCACATTAACGCTGACAGTAAAGAGCCCGATAAACGTTAAATCTGTTAAGCTCAAAAAACAGGCATCATTGAAAGTAAAAAAATCGATAACACTTACAGCTGCTATTAATCCTACCAATGCGGCAAACAAGAAGGTAACATGGGAAAGCACAAAACCTGAGGTGGCTGAAATAACAAAGCTGAACGGTTTGAAATGCACCATAAAGGGAAAGAGCAAGGGAACGACCTATATCAAGGTAACAACAATAGACTGTAACAAAACATCAAAATGCAAGATTACGGTCAGGTAGATTCTTATTTAGTATAAATCGTTAGTAAGGCGAAGGATAATGAATCCAAAAGAAAGAATTCATTATCCTTCGCTATTAATTATATATATAGTCAAGACACAGAACCGGTCTCTGCTCCGCTTCGGTCTGCGCAAAGCCGACGTCCACCGGACGTCGTGCGCCCCTGTCTTTTGTGCTGCAAAAGTACCGTCTGAAACACATAGATTTGCCTTGTAAAATATCACGAAATTTAGTAGAATAGAGCATAGGTGATTAGCAATAATCATCAAATAAAATACGTTTGGGGGAATTCATATGAACGTTTATACGACGGATAAGATTCGTAATATCGTCCTTTTAGGACATGGAGGTTCGGGTAAGACATCTTTAGTGGAAGCCATGGCTTTCCTGTCAGGCATTACCACCCGTATGGGTAAGATCCAGGATGGTAACACCATCAGCGATTATGACAAAGAGGAGATCAAGAGGTTATTTTCTATTTCTACAACAGTAGTTCCCATTTGCTGGGGGGACTGCAAGATCAATGTGCTCGATACACCGGGATATTTCGATTTCGTAGGTGAGGTTGAGGAAGCGGTTGCAGCTGCAGGAGCAGCGGTTATAGTAGTATCCGGTAAGTCCGGAGTTGAGGTCGGAACCAAGAAAGCATGGGAGTTATGCGATAAATATAAATTACCGAGGATGGTATTTGTTACGGACATGGACATCGACAATGCCAGCTTCAAGAACGTGGTTGAGGAACTGACGGAGCTTTACGGCAAGAAGATCGCTCCCTTCCATTTCCCCATTCGTGAAGATGAGAAATTCGTGGGCTATGTAAATGTTGTAAGCCAGACCGGTAACAGATGGAATGACAAGGGAGAGGTTGTAGAGTGCGACATTCCCGATTATTCCAAGGAGAACTTAAATCTCTACAGGGATTCCCTTATGGAGTCCGTAGCGGAGATATCCGAGGAGTTCATGGACAGGTATTTCGCAGGTGACGAGTTCTCGGAAGACGAGATCCGTGCTGCAGTTAAGACAAATGTCGGCGACTGCTCCATCGTTCCCATTTCCTGCGGATCCAACGTTCTGGCCCAGGGCGTTTATACCTTGCTTGATGACATCGTTAAATACTGCCCCAGCCCGGATAACCGTACCGTAGTAGGAATGAATCCCAAGACAAATGATATATTCGAGGCAAATTATGATTTCTCCAAGCCCAAGTCAGCTTATGTATTCAAGACCATAGTTGACCCCTTCATCGGTAAATACTCACTGATCAAGGTTCATTCCGGAGTTATCAAGTCAGACGATACCCTCTATAATTCCGAGAAGAATGCAGAAGAGAAGCTTTCCAAGCTCTATGTTATGCAGGGCAACAAGACCATAGAGGTTAAGGAGCTTCATGCGGGAGATATAGGAGCCATCGGTAAGCTGGCCAACACCCAGACGGGAGATACATTATCAACCAAGGCTAACCCGGTAGTATACGGTAAGACCGAGATATCCACTCCTTACACATACATGAGATATGTAGCCAAGAACAAAGGCGATGAAGACAAGATCTCACAGGCACTCCAGAAGATCATGGCAGAAGACCTGACAGTTAAGAACGTCCTGGATGCCGAGAACAGGCAGAGCCTCCTTTACGGTATGGGAGACCAGCACCTTGAGATCGTGGCAAGTAAGCTCCTTGAAAGATATAAGGTTGATGTTGAACTGGTTAAGCCCAAGATCGCATTTAAGGAGACCATCAGGAAGAATTCCGACGTTGAGTACAAATATAAGAAGCAGTCCGGCGGACACGGCCAGTACGGTCACGTTAAGATGAAATTCGAGGCATCAGGGGACCTTGAGACTCCCTACACCTTCGAGCAGATCGTTGTAGGCGGCGCCGTTCCCAAGAACTACTTCCCGGCAGTTGAGAAGGGACTCCAGGAGTCCGTTCAGAAAGGACCTTTGGCCGGATACCCGGTTGTGGGCGTCAAGGCTGTGCTTTACGATGGATCATACCATCCGGTAGATTCCTCGGAAATGGCCTTCAAGATGGCTACCATTCAGGCATTTAAGAAAGGCTTTATGGAGGCTGGTCCTATTCTCCTCGAGCCCATTGCTTCCATGAGAGTTGAAGTTCCGGATAAGTACACCGGTGACGTTATGGGAGACCTTAATAAGAAGAGAGGCCGTGTTCTGGGCATGAACCCCATCCCCGGCGGCAAGCAGGAGATCTTGGCAGACGTTCCTTACATGGAGCTCTACGGATACTCTACAGACTTAAGGTCCATGACCGGTGGTTCGGGTACTTTCTCTTATGAGTTCGCAAGATATGAGCAGGCTCCTTCAGATGTACAGGAGAAGGAAGTTGCAGCAAGAGCGGCAAAGGGTGAAGAAGAGGAGTAAATCAGTAACTTATAATCAATAAATGATCAAAACGGAGGGATCGTCCTGTTCAACATATGACAGTAAGTACGATCGCTCCGTTTTTAGGAGAAGCGTATGGAGAAAATGAGAAAGATAAGAAAAAGGATAGCTAAGCTGCTGACGATGGCCCTTGTCGTTGCGGGTAATATATGTTATGTGCCCCAGATGGCTGAATCGGTATGCGCAACCGGCATCTGGTTATGGGTAAAAGACAATCCGGCTAATTTTGAGTGTAGCCTTTTTGGTGAAACTGTTTCTTTTACGCCGGCATCAGGCAATAATCCGAATACACTTACTCTTTCTTCTTGTAATTTGACATTTGAAGGCTTGGAAGATATTAACGAAAAGGGCGTAATCTACTATAGTGGCACAGCCCCCTTGAAGATTGTGCTTTATGGAGATAATACCCTGACTGCAACAGGAGATAAAGGTCTTGCAGGCATCTACAGTAAAGGTGACCTCATTTTCGAAGGACCCGGAAGCCTGACAGTTAACGGTGGTGCAGGCATCAATGGTAATAAGGGTGCTGACGGAGATGGTTGTGCAGGTTCTGATGGTGAAATCGGTGGTAAAGGGGGTTTTGGAATTTCCTCTGCCGGCGGTGTGACTATTAATTCCGGATCTCTTGCCATTAAAGGAGGAAATGGCGGAAGTGGCGGAAGTGGTGGAAAAGGATGTACTGATCCTAATTTGAATTGTAATATGGGAGGCAGTGGAGGTAAAGGCGGCAACGGAGGAGATGGCCTCTATGGTAATCTGATATTAAAGGGCGGTACTGTCCAAATCTACGGCGGAGACGGCGGTGACGGTGGCAACGGTGGGGAATCGGACATTTTATTCTATATTGATGGAGGTACAGGTGGTGATGGAGGCTCCGGTATAAACGGCACACTGAGATTTACAGATGGTAGCATTGATTCTATCGGAGGCAGTGGGGGAACCGGAGGGAAGCATTTTCAAAGGGGTGCTCTTACGGATAAAAAAAATACATCCGGCAAAAATGGAGCCGGAGCCGGAAGCACCATTTCTACAGTAAGCCCTTATGGCATACGGGAGAGCGATGATAATACCAATTGGACTCGTTTATCCAACGGCAGCACCAGCACGAAAAAATACTTAAAGAGTGTTAAACTGATCCCGCTGACTGTTACAGTCAAGGATCAAATCCATATCTATAATGGATATCAGCAGGGTGAGGGTGATCCGATATATAACGACCCGGATGTGATAAAAGAAAAGATCACGGTTGAGGGTCAACTTAAATCAGGCCATAGGGTAGGTTCTATCCAGTTAAACGGACAAGGTACCGATATTGGTGAATATGTGATTAATATCAACTATATTCATATTAAGGATGCTTCCGATAATCTTGCAGATGATGATTATTATATTACCCTTGTACCCGGCAAACTGATCATCACTAAGGGCATCTATACCGTTACTTTCACAGACGGTCTGGGTAACGTATTAAAAACCGAGAAGGTGGCTGACAGTAAAGCTGCTACGGCTCCGGCTGCTCCTACCAGGGCCGGATATGATTTTACCGGCTGGGATAAGGATTTCACGAAAGTAACATCCAATATGACGGTAACCGCAAAGTGGAAGAAAAAGCAGCAACCTGCCGCTAAGGTTACGGGGATTACCTTAACCTCGCCTAAGTCCACCTTAGAATGCGGAGAGACCATGAATCTTACTGCTGTGGTAAAGCCGGATAATGCTTCGAACAAGAAGCTGATATGGACCAGCAGCAACACAAAGGCAGCAACAGTATCAGGTTCGGGCCTGGTTACAGCCAAGAAAGGCGGGAAAACAATCATTACCGCCATGGCGGCTGACGGTAGTAGAGTCAAGGCTTCCGTAAATATAAGAGTTAAAGAATACAAGGATATCAAGCGGGTTTATATTTCCCCCATGAGCGTAAATCTCAAGGCAGGGAAGACCAAGATCGTAAAGGCCATTATCCTTCCGGCTGATGCCAGGAACATGAGAGTGTCCTGGAAGAGCAGCAGACCGGGTGTGGCTTCTGTTGTGGCGATAAGCGTCAAGAAGGCTAAGATCACGGCAAATAAGACCGGAACGGCAAAGATAACCGTCACCACGGCAGACGGCAGGAAGAAAAAGACCATCAAGGTGATGGTGAAGAAGTAGATACTTGTATTAGATGTTTTTTTGTATATAATGGTAAGGAATAAACTAATGGATCGAGGTTTGATATGAGCAAAGCATACAATCACGCAGAAACGGAAAAGAAATGGCAGAAATACTGGGCCGAGCATGAGACCTTCAAAACGGACGTTTGGGACTTTTCCAAGCCTAAATACTATGCGCTGGATATGTTCCCCTACCCGTCGGGAGTAGGGCTTCATGCAGGACATCCGGAGGGCTATACGGCCACGGATATCATGTCCCGGATGAAGAGAATGCAGGGCTATAATGTCCTTCATCCCATGGGATATGACTCCTTCGGGCTGCCGGCAGAGCAGTATGCCGTTAATACGGGTAATCATCCCAGCGGCTTTACCGAGAAGAATATCGAGACATTTTCCAATCAGCTTAAGGAACTGGGCTTTGATTATGACTGGAGCAAATGCATTGCCACATCAGATCCCGAGTATTACAAATGGACCCAGTGGATCTTCAAGAAGCTCTATGAAGACGGATATGCCAAGCTGGTGGATATGCCGGTAAACTGGTGCGAGGAGCTGGGAACCGTTCTTTCAAATGATGAAGTAATAGACGGTAAATCCGAACGAGGCGGATTTCCTGTTATCCGTAAGAATATGAAGCAGTGGGTCATCGACCAGGTAGCATTTGCCGAAGAACTGCTTGACGGTCTTAATGAGATAGATTGGCCGGAGTCCACTAAGGACATTCAGCGCAACTGGATCGGACGTTCCGAAGGTGTTGAGGTAGACTTCAAGATAGTGGGCGGCGGAGAGTTCTCCATTTATACCACCTGTATAGAGACCATCTACGGTATCACATTTATGGTGCTGGCTCCCGACGGACAGCTGGTAAAAGACCTTATGCCCCGGATACAGAATAAGGAAGAGGTCAATGCCTATATAGAAGAGACATTAAAGAAGAATGACATGGACCGTACGGAGCTTAATAAGACCAAATCCGGCTGCAAGCTGGAGGGCATTAAGTGCATTAACCCGGTTAACGGCAAGGAAGCGGACGTATACATAGGAGATTTCGTTCTGGCTAATTACGGTACCGGCGCAGTTATGGCGGTTCCCTCCCATGACCAGAGAGACTTTGAATATTCGGAGGTCCACAATATACCCAGGCTCCAGGTTATCGACGGAGCCGATGTAAGCGAGCACGCATTTGAGAAGAAGGATTATCTTGGCAAGGGCTGCAAGCTCATGAATTCCGAGGAATTCACCGGTATGGTGGTGGAAGAGGCCAAGGAAGCCATTACCGATAAGCTGGTCAAGATGGGAGTAGCCAGAAGAACGGTAAATTATCATTTCCGTGAATGGATATTCGCCCGTCAGCGTTACTGGGGAGAGCCTGTTCCCATTGTTTACAAGGAAGACGGTGAGATCTATGCCCTTCCCGATGAGGAACTGCCCCTTATCCTGCCCGAACTGGAAGAGTACAAGGGCAAGAACGGCAAGGCCCCGCTTGAAAATGCGGTTGAATGGAAGAATTACGATAAGAACGGCATTAAGGGTAAGAGAGAGACATCCACTATGCCCGGATCCGCAGGTTCCTCATGGTATTATTTCAGATATATCGATCCCCATAATGATAAGGAGTTCGCCAACCAGGAGCTGCTTAAACATTGGATGCCCGTAGACCTTTATATCGGAGGACCGGAGCATGCGGTGGGACACCTTATGTATTCGAGGATCTGGAACAGATATCTGTATCATAAGGGATTATCTCCGGTAAAGGAGCCCTTTATGAAACTTGTTCATCAGGGAATGATCCTTGGGGAGAACGGCATTAAGATGGGTAAGCGTTTCCCCGAATTTGTGGTCAATCCCTCGGATATAGTACGGGAATACGGCGCAGATACCCTGCGTCTCTACGAGATGTTCATGGGACCCCTGGAGGTATCCAAGCCCTGGTCGCCTCAGGGAGTTGAGGGCGCCAGAAGGTTTATCAACCGAGTATGGAACTACTTTACCGAGCCGGAGAATATCGCCCCGGGTAATGAAAAAGAACTGGAAAAGGTATATCATCAGACCGTTAAGAAGGTTACGGATGATTTCGAAGAGCTGGGCTTTAACACGGCTATTGCACAGATGATGATCTTTATGAACACTGTTACTAAGGGGACGTGTCCGAGAGAGTATGCGGAAGGCTATATAAAGATGTTATCCTGCATCTGCCCCCATGTGGGAGAGGAAATCTGGAGCCTGATGGGACATAATGATACCATTGCTTATGAACCCTGGCCCACATATGATCCGGAAGCCGTTAAGGAAGACGAGATAGAGATCGGAGTACAGGTCTGCGGTAAAGTCCGTGGCACGGTGCTGCTGGCAGTTGACGAGGACAAAGAAACCGCATTGGCCAAGGCAAAAAAAGTTGAGGGCGTCGCGAGAGCCATGGAAGGAAAGACTATTGTCAAGGAAATCTACGTTCCCGGGAAGATAGTTAACATTGTAGTGAAGTGATATAATTTTCTGTAAAGTATGAATTGTTTAACTTAATTATACAATTAAAACATTCACAATTGTAGAACTTTTTAGACAATTTAACTTTTTGAGAAAAGTATATTGACAAATCCGCCCCCTAAAGTTAGAATAACAACATAGAAAAAAGAAAGGGGTGATTCCAATGGGACGGTAACTGCAGTAGACATACAATTTAAGAATGATTTATTTATAGATTTTATGTATAGAGGGTCTGTAATTCCTGTAGATCGATAGGAACACCGGAGTGAATGAGATAGATTGGTTAGTAGATCCGACAGAAAGTGTTTGAGATTACAGCGTGAATGAAAATGGTAGATTATCTCTCGGATGAGGGTGGACCGGCAGGAATGAAAGGCAGGCCAAGTTCGATAGAAATATTAAAGAAACGAGGTATGGACCACCGAAAACATAAAATAAGTAAATAGTATATATATAGGTGCTCTTGAAATTTAAGAGCACCTTTCTTTGCAATTTTTAAACCTTGTGTTACACTATATCTGTAGGTACATAACACGGATTATTCCCGGAACGGAGACTGATCATGAAAGCTGTCATGTTTGTTAACGGCATTGAAGAGATGGACAAGGTCATTATCCTGATGACATCCGTCAGCCTTGATTTTGACTTCAAGGTTGTGGATTCATTTGAGTTTTTGATGACACAGTTCGAAAAAGAGAAGGTCGACATATTCATCTGCCAACTGGGACTCACTAATTGCAAGGCTTTAGAGCTTCTGCAGCTTGCAAGGATGTATAATCCTGATGTAATAAATATCGCGACCGGAACCAATGACTGCGTAGACGAACTGGTGGAGACATTTAATTCCGAGAACCTCTTCAGGTTTATTTCCATGCCCTGGCTATACAAGGATGATATCATCAATCCTATTCATGAGGCCATAGATTCCATCCATGAGAATATCCAGAAGGAATATGATATCAAGGCTCTGGAAGAAGATGCTCAGGTCCTTAAGGGTAAGGTCAATAAGCTTCGGGAGAAGAATCCCGTATATGAACGACTCTTTGTTGATGGAAGAGAGCTGCTTGAGAAAATGATCTCTCAGAATTACTTCTTTTCTTCCGCCACTACAAAAGATGAAGACACGGAATTTGCTTTATTCGCCTATGATACCTTTGTTATGTATTATTACAATAACATAGGAGATCTGAATTCCCTTCTTCATGAGTTGGTGAATAGATACAGAAATCCCGAAGAAGGCAGGTTTTTTACAGTCAAACACAGCCTTGCAGGCACAGTAAAAGACGAAGTTAAATCAAGAATTATTTTTATTCTTTACGTATTGAATGCCTTTGTTGCCGCAAATGCCAAGGAGTACAAGATCAATGCCCAGATAGGTAATGTGGATAACCATTATCTGCTGAAATATGAATTCTTTTTCCCCGAGAATCATAAAAACAGATTTATCAGTTTAAGGGAATCATTTAATTATAAAATGCTTAAGTTTTATATCGACGGCAATTGCGCCAAAAGCGATATCAAGGTCACGGACCTGAGCATCCAATGTAAGATAATAGTTGCATAAGGAGTTATTATGCTTGAGAATACAGACGCCATAATATTTGACCTGGATGGGACTCTGGTCGACAGTATGTGGATGTGGAAGTATATTGACATAGAATTTTTGAATGAGCGTGGGCTGGAACTTCCCCCTACCCTGCAGAAGGAGATAGAGGGAATGAGTTTTAACGAGACAGCCCTCCTTTTTATTGAACGATTCGGACTGACGGAGACTCTGGAAGACCTGAAGGTTATTTGGAATGACATGGCATATGATAAATATGCCCATGTTGTTCGTCCCAAGCCCGGAGTCATCAGGTTTTTAGACAGAGCCAAGGCTGCCGGGTATAAGATGGGTATTGCCAGCAGCAATTCCATAGAACTGATAAATGCTGCCCTGGCTAATTATGACCTTTTTGATTATTTTGATGTGGTTTTGTCCGCTAATGATGTTCCACGTGGAAAACCTTATCCTGACGTGTATCTGGCTGTTGCGGATGCCTTGAAGGTAGACCCTGCGCGGTGTCTGGTCTTTGAGGATATCACAATGGGCATTAAAGCAGGGAAGAATGCAGGCATGAGGGTCTGCTGCATAGACGATGATTATTCGGCTGACGATGTGGATAACAAAAAAGCATTGGCTGATTACTACATTTATTCCTATGATGAGGTGAAATAAAACTTGAATTCTGCAGATAAGGGATTTCTTCCTGTTTCTAAGGAAGATATGGCAAATCTTGGCATCTCCCGGGTGGATTTTGTGTATATCGTGGGAGATGCTTATGTTGACCACCCATCTTTCGGTCATGCCATTATAAGCAGAGTGTTGCAGTCTAAGGGGTTTACCGTGGGGATCATATCCCAGCCGGACTGGAAAGACAAGGACAGCATTGATATCCTGGGAGAGCCCAGACTGGGCTTTCTCGTTACTTCCGGTAATATGGATTCAATGGTCAACCATTATACGGTTGCCAAGAAGAGACGTAATTCTGATGCTTATTCTCCCGGCGGAGTAAGCGGCAGACGTCCTGATTATGCCGTAGTGTGTTATTGCAACATGATCAGGCGGCTTTATCCTAAAAAACCTATCATAATCGGCGGGATTGAGGCCAGTCTCAGGAGGCTGGCACATTACGATTACTGGTCGGGACGGGTCAAACATTCCATCCTGGTTGATTCGGGAGCAGACATTATATCATATGGGATGGGGGAGCGGTCCATTGTCGAGATCGCTGAGGCTCTCGATTCCGGCATTGATATAAAAGATATAACCTTTATTCCCGGAACGGTATACAAAGCCCGGAGTATTGACCTGGCCGGGGCGCATACCATACTGCCGGATTATGACAGTGTTTCAGGTGATAAACGAAAATATGCTGACAGTTTTTATACTCAATACTGTAATACGGATCCGTTCTCAGGCATGACCCTTGTGGAAAAATACAGAGATAATCTTTTTGTGATCCAGAATCCACCGTCTAAACCTCTGTCCACCCGGGAGATGGATGATATATATGATCTTCCCTATATGAGGACTTACCATCCCATGTATGAAAGGGATGGGGGAGTTCCGGCCATATCTGAGGTCAGGTTCAGTATCGTTAGCTCCAGAGGCTGTTTCGGAGGATGTAATTTCTGTGCGTTGACTTTCCATCAGGGAAGGATAATACAGAGCCGCAGCCACGAGTCCATACTGAAGGAAGCAAAGATGCTCACTAAAGATCCGGATTTTAAGGGTTATATTCATGATGTGGGCGGACCGACTGCCAATTTCAGGGCACCGGCCTGTGATAAACAGCTTACAAAAGGTGCATGTATCGGAAAACAATGCCTGTTTCCAAAGCCCTGCGCCAGCCTGAAGGCAGATCACAGTGATTATGTGGAACTCTTGCGTAAGCTTCGAGGCATTCCCGGAGTAAAGAAGGTATTTATAAGATCAGGCATCAGGTATGATTATCTCCTGGAAGATGGGAGCAATGTGTTTTTCCATGAGCTATGCAGATATCATATAAGCGGTCAGTTGAAGGTGGCACCGGAACACGTATCGGACAAGGTGTTAAAGCTTATGGGAAAGCCTGATGCTGCTTGCTTTAACAGGTTTTGCGAAAAGTACAGGGCATATAATGATAAGATCGGGAAGAAGCAGTTCCTTGTTCCGTATCTTATGTCCTCGCATCCGGGATCAACGTTAGATGATGCATTGTGCCTGGCGGAATATCTGCGTGATATGAAAATGAACCCGGAACAGGTCCAGGATTTTTATCCCACACCATCTACCATCTCGACCTGTATGTATTATACGGGGGTCGATCCCAGGACCGGAAAGAAGGTTTATGTTCCGGACAATCCCCATGAAAAAGCCATGCAGAGAGCCTTGATCCAATACAGGAATCCGGATAATCGAGAAATCGTAAAGGAAGCACTGATAAAGGCAGGAAGAGGCGACCTCATTGGCTATGACAGGAGATGCCTTATCCGTCCCGATAAGAAGGATGGCAGACTCCCGACTGAAGGCAGTGACAGAGGCGGGCCATCAGGCAAGAGACCAAACCCTGCAAAGGCAGGCGCCAAAAAGAAGAAAAAGACCATTCGTAATATACATAAAAAGAAGAATACATGATCATTTAAAAAATGGACGGATCGTAATGAAAGAGATCAGGATAAGCCCGGCGGAGGATGGGATCCGTCTGGACAGATTATTGCATAAGTACATGAGCCTGGCCACCACAGGCTTTATATATAAGATGCTCCGCAAGAAGAATATCACTCTTAACGGGAAAAAAGCCAAGGGAGATGAACGCCTTGCGACCGGAGATGTGGTAACATTATATCTGTCAGACGATACCATATCGGGTTTTCAGGACAGGAGTGAGGTTAAGAAGGACATAGATAAGGACTTTCCTGATCTTGAGATCGATATACTCTATGAGGACGACAATATCATCATTGCCAATAAACCTGCCGGCATCCTTTCGCAGAAGTCAAAGGTTAGCGATGTCTCAATGAATGAGTACCTTAAAAACTATTGCCTCAGACACTGTCAGGGGGATGGATTGTTTACTCCTTCGATATGTAACAGGTTAGACCGGAATACCAGCGGGATAATCACTTTTGGCAAGACTCTTGCAGGTAGCAGAGGCTTATCGAAGCTTTTCAAGGACAGGACCATAGATAAGTATTACATTGCTCTTGTATCCGGGGAGACTGATGAAGAGAAAAGGATATCCGATTACCTGATAAAGGATGAAAAAGAAAACCGGGTTAAGATAACCGATCGTCCCGAAGAGGGAGCCCTACCCATTGAAACAGAGTATCGGCCACTTGTGTGGGGCGGCGGATATACTTTAATGGAGATAAAGCTGATCACGGGCAAATCCCATCAGATCAGGGCCCATCTGGCTGCAAAAGGATACCCTGTGATAGGAGACAGAAAATACGGTGTGTCCCGCTTTTCGGCAAAACATCAGATGCTTCATGCGGCACGTATAGTATTTCCTGAAGATATGACGGGAGTTTTTTCGGGATTATCGGGAAGAGAGATATGTGCAAAGCTGCCGGAGGATTTTGAAAAGATCGTTAATAAGTTATATCCTGAATTTATTTTATAATGGAGGATAATTATGGCATGGCATACCAGAGGCCTTAGAGGATCGGCATTTGAAGAGCTGATCAACAGGACAAATGAAAAGTACAGAGAGCTGGGACTTGCCCTGGTACAGAAAATTCCCACCCCTATTACCCCCATAAATATCGATCATGATAAACATCAAATAACTCTGGCTTATTTCGATCAGAAGAGCACGGTAGACTATGTGGGGGTTATCCAGGGAGTTCCCGTCTGCTTTGATGCAAAGGAATGCGATGCTGATACATTTCCCCTGCAGAACATCCATGAACACCAGATAGAATTCATGAGTGATTTTGAGAAACAGGAGGGCATTGCTTTTATCCTTATATACTTTACCAAGGACGATACCTACTATTATCTGACATTCCGTGAACTTGCGGGCTACTGGGAAAGGATGAAGTCCGGAGGTCGTAAAAGCTTCAGGAGAGATGAACTTGAAGATAAGTTCTTCTTTAAGCAAAAGGATATTGTTTTTGTCCCGTATCTTGATATGGTAAAAACAGATCTTGAACTTCGGGATTGACTTTCTGTAATTGCTATAATATAATGTCATTAATTTTACATGCTACCATGGTAGCACGTTACCACGATAAAGCGCTTTTGTTCATTCATTTTATAATGTGGAAAGGGTACATGATATGGGTAACATCTTATTACATACTCCGGAAGGTGTGCGTGATATATATAACAGTGAATGTAAAAAGAAACAGGTTCTTAAAAGCGTTCTGTATTCCACCATGGAAAGCTACGGATATGATGAGATACAGACGCCGACCTTTGAGTTCTTTGACATTTTCAGTCGTGAGATCGGGACTACGCCTTCCAAGGATCTGTACAAATTCTTTGACAAAGACGGTGAGACTCTGGTGCTGCGTCCTGATATGACCCCGTCTGTTGCCAGATGCGTAGCCAAATATTATATGGATGAAAAGAAACCATTAAGGTTTTTTTATCTGGGGAATACATTCGTGAACAATCACGGCTCTTATCAGGGAAGGCTTAATGAAACTACACAGATAGGCGCTGAGTTCATGGGAGATCCCGGAGTGGAGGCTGAAGTAGAGATCGTTGCGCTGATATGTGATTGCCTGAAGAAATCCGGCCTGACGGAGTTCCAGATCAGTATCGGTCAGGTTGATTTTTTCAAGAGCATCCTTGATTCCTGCAGTATTGAGCCTGAGGATGAGGCGGGACTTCGTGAACTTATATCAAAGAAGAACTTCTTCGGTGTTGAGGAATTCCTGGAGGAGAAGCATTTTCCCGATAATGTGAAGGAAATATTCAAGCGCCTTCCCAATATGTTCGGAACGGTTGATGTTCTTCAGGAAGCAAAGAGCCTGACCGGTGACAAGCGGGCCATAGCAGCCATCGAACGTCTGGAACAGCTATATGACCGCCTATGCGTATATGGAATGGAAAAGTTCGTTTCCTTTGACTTGGGGATGCTGTCTAAATACAAGTATTACACCGGGATCATTATTAAGGCTTATACCTACGGCCTGGGAGAACCCATCGTTACGGGCGGGCGGTATGACAGGCTCTTGTCAAGCTTCGGTAAGGACTGCGCTGCAGTGGGATTTGTTATCGGCATAGATCAGCTTATGCTGGCCCTGTCCAGGCAGAAAATTGATATCCCTACCAAGAAGAATAATGTCATCCTTCAATATGGCAGGGATTCTTACGGTGATGCCGTTAAGCTGGCAATGAGATTAAGGGATTCGGGTATCAATGTGAAGCTTTTGGACTTAAGTATCGATCATTGCGAATACAATAATGACCCGGACATATCCTATGCCATTGTATTGGATAAGGGCTGTAAACTGGTGGATATGACCGGCGGTGATATGAAGAAGGTAACAGAAGAAGACTTGTTTAAGATCCTTGATGGGATCAGAGGATAGATATGGAGGAACCATGCGTTATCTTACTATTGCATTGACCAAGGGACGTCTTGCGGACAAGACCCTTGACCTGTTTGAAAAAGCAGGGATCACCTGCGAAGAGATGAGGGATAAGGATACCAGGAAGCTTATCTTTGTAAATGAGGACTTAAAGCTTCGTTTTTTCCTTTCCAAAGGACCTGATGTCCCTACATATGTTGAGTACGGAGCTGCCGATATAGGGATATCCGGCAGGGATATTATCATGGAGGAAGGCAGAAAGCTCTATGAGGTCCTTGATCTGGGCATAGGCAAATGCAGGATGTGCGTCTGCGGCCCGAAGGAGGCGGAAGAACGCCTTAAGCACCATGAGATGATCAGGGTGGCTACAAAATATCCTAATATAGCCAAGGATTATTTCTATAACAAGAAGCACCAGACCGTGGATATAATTAAGTTAAACGGTTCCATAGAACTGGCGCCCATCGTTGGTTTATCTGAGGTTATAGTGGATATAGTTGAGACCGGAAGCACCTTAAGGGAGAACGGCCTGACGGTGCTGGAGGAGATATGTCCGCTGTCAGCAAGAATGGTAGTAAACCAGGTCAGCATGAAAATGGAAAATGAGCGCATCAGTAAATTAATTGATGATTTAAGAAAAGTAATCCAGGGAGACTGAAATGAGAATTGTAAAACTTAATGAAAACACTAAAAAGAACCTGCAGTCTGACCTCTTAAAGCGCAGTCCCAACAGCTACGGACAGTACGAGGAGGCTGTGCAGAAGATTGTATCAGATGTTAGAGACCGTGGCGATAAGGCAGTCTTTGAATACACCGAAAACTTTGATAAAGCAGATATTAACAGCGCCAATATCAAAGTGACTCAGGAAGAGATAGATGAGGCCTATAAGGCTATAGATCCTTCTCTTCTTGATGTTATCAGAAAGGCTCTGGTCAATATCAGGTCTTTTCATGAGAAACAGCGCATCAACAGCTGGTTTGATTCCAAGCCTGACGGCACTATCCTTGGCCAGAAGGTTACCCCCTTGGAGATCGCGGGAGTATATGTTCCCGGCGGCAAGGCGGTTTATCCTTCATCGGTGCTCATGAATATAGTTCCTGCCAAGGTGGCGGGAGTTGACCGGATCATCATGACCACTCCCCCTAATAAGGAGGGCAAGGTTACAGCCAGTACTCTGGTTGCCGCCAAGGAGGCCGGAGTTGATGAAGTATATAAGGTAGGAGGCGCCCAGGCCATAGCTGCCATGGCTTTCGGTACTGAGAGCATTCCCAAGGCAGATAAGATAGTAGGTCCCGGCAATATCTACGTTGCTCTTGCAAAGAAGGCGGTTTACGGATATGTAAGCATTGATTCCATAGCAGGTCCCAGTGAGATCCTGGTTTTAGCTGATGATTCGGCAAATCCCAGGTTCGTTGCGGCTGACCTTATGTCCCAGGCAGAGCATGATGAACTGGCATCAGCTATCCTGGTTACAACCAGCGATGACCTGGCCAAGAAGGTGTCAGATGAGATAGATGGCTTTTTAAAAGAGCTTTCCAGAAGGGATATCATTTCCAAGTCCCTTGAGAATTACGGTTATGCCCTGGTGGCAGAGACCCTTGAAGAGGCAATAGCCGCTGCCAACGAGATCGCTTCCGAGCATCTGGAGATCGTGACCCGGAATCCATTTGAAGTGATGACCAAGATAAGGAACGCGGGAGCCATATTTATAGGGGAATACAGCTCGGAGCCCCTGGGAGACTACTTCGCGGGACCCAACCACGTGCTTCCCACCAACGGAACTGCAAGGTTCTTCTCTCCTTTAAGCGTGGATGATTTCATCAAGAAATCAAGCATCATTTCCTACTCAAAAGAAGCGCTTTACGCTATACACAAGGATATCATTCAATTTGCAACTTCAGAAGAATTGACAGCACACGCCAATTCAATTAAAGTAAGATTCGAGGACTAAACCGGATGAAAACGAGAATATCTGAGATAACAAGAACAACCAAAGAAACGGATATCAGGGCTTCACTTAACCTTGACGGGTCCGGAAAGGCCGATATCTCCACGGGCATAGGCTTTTTTGACCACATGCTGGACTCATTTACAAGGCACGGTCTGTTTGACCTTTCCTTCAGTGTAAAGGGAGATCTGAATGTGGATGCCCACCACACCATAGAGGATTCCGGAATTGTCCTGGGAAGGGCTATACGGGAGGCTGTAGGTGATAAAAAAGGTATCAGGCGCTATGGCAGTATCATCCTGCCCATGGACGAGACCTTGATCATCTGTGCTGTAGACCTGTGCGGCCGGCCCTTTCTTGTTTATGATCTTACATTTGATACGGAGATGGTGGGAGAATTTCCAACGGAGATGGCAAGAGAGTTCTTCTATGCAGTGGCCTATTCCGGTGAGATGAACCTGCATATCAGACAAATGTCCGGTTCCAATTCCCATCATATAATAGAAGCAGCTTTCAAGGCCTTTTCCATAGCTCTTGACGAGGCTACATCAACAGATCCCAGGATCAACGGAGTGATTTCTACCAAAGGAGTACTGTAATGACACGCAAATATTTTTATCAATTGTTTTTCCTGGCAGGAGGTCAGGCGGTTAACGGTTTCAATTCTTTTGAACCCTTAGATGAGCCGGATATCATTACCCAGCTTTTCCGTTGCGAAAGCGCAGGGGCTGACGGGGCTGTTATTATCGACCTGGCTGAGGACGATAAGGAGCGAGAGAAGAATATTTCCGTGATCAAGAAGATAAAGCGCTCCCTTAACCTGCATATTATCGCCGGCGGTAATGTGAAAAGGTTTGAGGATGCTAAGAAGCTTATATATGCGGGATGCGAGCAGGTTCTCATCAATATTGACGATGAGGAGTATTTCAGAGCCTTAAAGGAAGCCTCCAAGCGCTTCGGCAAGGAGAGGATCGTGGGATACACATCCAATGTCCACCTGGCATCTGGCAAGTACGATATGATATACGGACACGAGGCGGATGACCTTGTTGGATCGTTTTTATATGATGCAAAAGATTCCATAATTCCGCCGGCTGTGCTCTTAAAAGATGCCGTTATACCCGTGATACCTCTTCTTACGGATAAGGAGATCGATCCGGTCCTGCTTAAGAATGATGCGATATACGGTCTGACAGGCATTGCCGTGGCAGAACTGGGCAATGATGTATACGAATATAAACTCAAGATCCGTGATGAGCTTGGCATCGATGTGGATATTTTTGAGTCTGATATTCCCTGGAGCGAGATCAAGACCAACGAAGCGGGCCTTGTGCCGGTTGTAGTTCAGGATCATAAGACCGATGAGGTGTTGATGGTGGCCTATGTCAATGAAGAGTCCTTCCGCCTTACCCTCAAATCCAGAAAGATGACCTACTACAGCAGAAGCAGGCAGTCCCTCTGGGTCAAGGGTGAGACATCCGGCAATTACCAGTATGTCAAGTCCCTATCCATTGACTGCGACAATGACACCATCCTGGCCAAAGTCATTCAGATAGGCAGCGCATGCCATACCGGCAACAAGTCATGTTTCTATCGTGACCTTGTAAATGATGAACTCGCCAGTACCAACCCCTACAAGGTCTTTGAAGATGTATATTCCGTCATCAAGGACCGAAAGATCAACCCCAAGGAGGGTTCCTATACCAATTACCTCTTTGAGAAGGGCATCGACAAGATCCTCAAAAAAGTGGGAGAAGAAGCCACTGAGATTGTCATTGCCGCCAAGAATCCGGATCCGGAGGAGATCAAGTACGAGGTGGCTGATTTCCTCTACCATGTTATGGTGCTCATGGTTGAGCGGGGCGTGACCTGGACCGACATTACGGAGGAATTGTCAAAAAGATAGCGAGGAAGTTAATGAGCAAACGTGCTTTACCGGATAAGATCCTTATGCAGGTGGACAAGTCCGCCAGATATATCGGAAATGAGCTGAATTCTGTGATAAAAGATCCGTCAGAGGTTGATGTTCGTTTCGCAATTTGTTTCCCGGATGTATACGAGATTGGTATGTCGCATCTGGGAATTCAAATTTTATATGACATGTTCAACAGGCGGGATGACGTGTACTGTGAACGTGTCTATTCGCCGTGGACAGATCTTGACGCCCTGATGAGGGAAAAGGATATACCGCTGTTTGCGCTGGAATCCCAGGATGAGGTGAGGAAGTTTGATTTTCTCGGGATCACACTCCAGTATGAGATGAGTTATACCAATTGCCTGCAGATATTGGATCTGTCCAAGATACCGCTGCTTGCAAATGAACGGGATGAGTCATTTCCCCTCGTTATCGGAGGGGGTCCATGTGCATATAACCCTGAGCCTCTTGCCATGTTTTTCGACATGTTCTATATAGGAGAGGGCGAAGTGGTATACGACAGGCTATTTGACCTGTATAAAGAGCATAAACACAAGGGATATCATAAGAAAGAGTTTCTGCTGGATGCAGCAAATATCCCCGGAATATATGTCCCGGAATTATATTCAGTCAATTACAACAATAATGGCACAGTTAATTCATTTTTTCCGAAACATGACGGAATTCCCTTCAAAATCAGAAAACAGGTACTGACTGATATGAATTCTGCGTCTTATCCTGTAAAGCCTGTAATCCCTTATATTCAGGCAATCCAGGACCGCATGACCCTTGAGATCCTCAGGGGATGCATAAGAGGATGCAGATTTTGCCAGGCGGGCATGATCTACAGACCTCTTCGTGAGAGAAATCCGGAGATACTTAAAGAATATGCAAAAGAGATGTTTCGGTCCACGGGACATGAGGAGATATCCCTAAGTTCTTTAAGCTCAAGCGATTATACATGCCTGAAGGAGGTAGTGTATTTCCTTATAGATGAGTTTCAGGGCAAGGGGGTCAACATTTCCCTGCCCAGCCTTCGTATAGATAATTTCTCCCTGGACGTTATGAGCAAGATCCAGGATATAAAGAAGGGGAGCATAACATTTGCGCCCGAAGCAGGGACCCAGCGTCTCAGAAACGTTATCAATAAAGGACTTACAGAGGATGATATTATCGGTGGCGCTACGGAGTGCTTTAAGGGCGGGTGGTCTAAGATCAAGCTTTACTTCATGCTGGGTCTTCCTACGGAGACTGAGGATGATATGAAGGGTATTCCCATCCTTGCAAATGAGCTGGCAAAGGCCTACTATGACACTGTTCCCAAGGAAGAGAGGACGGGCAAATGCCAGATCACCATTAGCACTTCATTTTTTGTGCCCAAGCCCTTTACACCCTTCCAGTGGGCCGTTATGTATAAGCCTGAAGAGTATCTGCGCAGGGCGGGTATCGTAAATGATACCATGAAGGAACAGCTTAACAGAAAAAGCATGAAATATAACTGGCATGAGGCTTACACTTCAGTACTGGAGGGGGTTCTGGCCAGAGGTGACCGAAAAGTGGGTCAGGCAATACTTAATGCATATAAATCCGGGTGTATGTTCGATTCCTGGACAGATTCCTTTGATTTTTCCAAGTGGGAGAAGGCATTCAGTGATGCAGGCCTTGATATGGATTTCTATACCACCAGGGAACGTGAAGAAGGGGAAGTTTTCCCCTGGGATTTCATAGATATAGGGGTTACAAGGGAATTCCTTCTGAAAGAGTGGCATAAGGCCATGAAGGAAGAGGTTACGCCCAACTGCAGACAGAAGTGTTCAGGCTGCGGGGCGGCCGTCTATAAAGGAGGTGTCTGCCTTGAAGATAAGGGTTAGATTCTCCAAAACAGGCAACATGAAATATGTGGGCCATCTGGATACCATGAGGTATTTTCAGAAAGCCGTCAAGAGAGCGGGGCTGGATATTGCCTATACTGAAGGCTTTTCGCCCCATCCGGTCATGTCCTTCGCTCTCCCTTTGGGAGTAGGAGTTACCAGCGAGGGTGAATATATGGATATAAAGGTCAATTCAAGCCTTTCATCCGCTGAGTCAGTGGCAGCCCTTAACAGGGTAATGACAGAGGGCTTCGGAGTCAGTGACTACGTAAGGCTTCCCGATGATTCCAAGACCGGAATGACCCTGGTTTTTGCGGCCGATTATACAATTTCCGTGAATGAAGAAGGCTCATTTATTCCTCCAAAGGATATCTGGGAGGGGATCGAGACGAAATTCTGGCAGGATTCGGAGACTATCGAAGCTGTTAAGAAGGGCAAACACGGCGAAACTCTGATGGATATTAAACCTCTGATCTATTTTATTAAATCAGAATATAACTCTGATAATCCCGTTCGGTCTAAACTATATATGAGACTGGCGGCAGGGAGCAGGAATAACCTTAAGCCGGACCTGGTTATAGAGGAAGGCCTGAAGTTCTTCGGCTTGGCATTTGACAGATGCGATTTCAATATTCACAGGACCGAGCTCCTTAACGAGAGCCTGGTCCCCTTAAAAGATCTGGGAGAGATAATTTGAGCAGCACCTTAGTTTATACCCGCAGTGAAAAATATAATAAGGACGTATTCTTAAGCCTTTATGACGGGCACGCTTCGGAGATAATAGTTCCCGGCGGAGACGAAGTACTTCTGGGTGACATATACGTAGGCCTTGTTAAGAACGTTGTTAAGAATATCAATGCCGCTTTTATTGAAGTTAAAGACGGGGTGCCCTGTTACTATGAGATGGACAAAAACAAGGCGCCTGTGTTCTTACTGCAGCATTCAGAGGGCAGGATCTGTCAGGGCGACCTTGTGCTGGTACAGGTCACTAAAGAGGCCCATAAGACCAAGCAGCCCTGTGTATCCGGGGATATCAGCATTTCCTCCAAATATGCAGTGCTTACGGCGGGAAATACCCGGATAAGCATGTCTTCCAAGCTGGGAGAGGAGGAAAGGTCCCGTCTTAATGAGATAGCCAAAGGCTACAAAAATGACGAGTTCGGTCTTATATTCAGGACCAATGCCGGAAGTGCCCCCAAAGAGGAGATCATTTCCCAGATAGACGACCTTATCAGGGAGTATGAGGATATCAGGAAAAGAGCGGCCCATAACAGTGCATTTGCCCTTATCAAAAGGGGTGAGCCGGATTATATCCGGTCTATCCTGGGCCAGTACGATTCGGCTGATGTGCAAAAAATTGTTACAGATAACAGGGAAGTATATCAGGTTATGCTGGACTATGTCCGGGAAAACAGACCGGAATATGAGGATTTGCTTGAATTCTACCAAGATCCTATGGTAAGCCTTTGCAGGTTCCATAATATAGATGCAGAACTTGACAAGGCAGTCTCCGAGAAGGTCTGGCTTAAGTCCGGCGCTTATCTGGTAATCGAGCCCACCGAGGCCATGACGGTAATTGACGTGAATTCGGGTAAATACGACGGTAAGAAAAAAAGCGATGAAACTTATCTTAAGATAAATCTTGAGGCTGCGGAGGAAGTGGCAAGGCAGCTTCGCTTAAGGAACATTTCCGGTATATGCATGATCGATTTTATCGACATGGCATCTCCCATGGACAAGAAGCAGCTGGTGCAAAAACTCAGTGAATTTACGGCCAAAGACCCTGTTAAGACGGTGGTGGTGGATATTACGAAACTGGGGCTTGTTGAGATCACCCGGAAAAGAATGAAGAAATCTCTTGCGGAACAGCTTTTTGAATAGGAAATATATGTTGACATGGCCTTTGGATTATGCTATTATCCTAGGGTATGCCGCTCGGTGAGGTATAAGATCCCTTAAGGGACACCATAATCGGCGAGATTGATAATAGGAGGTGCAGTATGTACGCAATCATTGCAACAGGTGGTAAACAGTACAAGGTTGCCGAAGGCGATATTATCAGAGTTGAGAAGCTCGGCGCGCAGGCAGGTGCAGAGGTTACATTCGATCAGGTACTTGCAGTAAGCGATAAGAAGCTTAAAGTCGGAAGTCCCCTTGTTAAAGACGCTACGGTTACAGGCTCTGTGATCGGCGAAGGTAAGGGCAAGAAGGTCATTGTTTACAAGTACAAGAGCAAGACCGGATATCACAAGAAGAACGGACATAGACAGGCTTACACTGAAGTTAAGATCGAAAAGATCAATGCGTAAGAGATATGATCACGTTTAAGATTTATCGCAGAAAAACCGGAGAGATTGTTGGATTTGATTGTTCGGGGCATGCAGGATATGCCGATGCCGGATATGATATATTCTGTGCCGCAGTCTCAGCCCTTGTGATCAATACCGTTAATTCCATCGATGAGTTTACCGATGATGATTTCACGGCAGATTCCGATGAGGAAAAGGGTATTAGTTTAAGGGTAAAGGATCCGGGTGATAAGACCGCACTTTTACTTGATTCTCTTTTGTTGGGTGTGGAAGGCATAATAAGAGATAATGACGGCGAATATATAGAGTTAGTAACCGAGGAGGTGTAAGAAATGTTAATGATGAACCTTCAGTTCTTTGCTCATAAGAAGGGAGTCGGTTCCACCAAGAACGGCAGGGATTCCGAATCCAAGAGACTCGGAGCAAAGAGAGCAGACGGACAATTTGTTAAAGCAGGCAATATTCTTTACAGACAGCGCGGAACTAAGATCCATCCCGGTCTTAACGTTGGAAGAGGCGGAGATGATACCTTGTTTGCACTGACAGACGGAGTGCTCAGATTTGAGCGTAAGGGAAGAGATAAGAAGCAGGCTTCCGTATATCCGGTAGAGAACGCACAGTAAAGAACTTATTCAAAGTCCGGCTTAGTTTTAAGTCGGACTTTTTTGTACCCATTGTAAGATTGTGGGAAATTAAAAGGAGATATAATATGTTTGCTGACAGAGCAAGAATTTTCCTGAAATCCGGGAAAGGCGGAGACGGACACGTTAGCTTCAGACGTGAAAAATATGTTCCCAACGGCGGCCCCGACGGCGGAGACGGCGGAAATGGCGGGGATATTATTTTTGTTGTGGATGAAGGGCTTAATACCCTGGCAGATTTCAGGAACAGGAGAAAATATGCTGCGGGAAACGGTGAAGACGGAGGCAAGAGGAACTGCCACGGCAAGAACGGTGAAGATCTTTATGTTAAGGTCCCGGCAGGGACCATCCTCCGAGAGGCTGAATCGGGGCGAGTCATAGCCGATATGTCCGGTGACAACAGACAGCAGGTCATACTCTCAGGGGGAAAGGGAGGTAACGGCAATCAGCATTATGCCACTTCCACAATGCAGGTTCCCAACTACGCACAGCCGGGACAGCCTGCCATGGAGCTGGAAGTCCTGCTTGAACTTAAGACTATTGCGGATGTGGGTCTTATAGGCTTCCCCAATGTAGGCAAGTCTACTTTTCTTTCCCGCGTAACCAATGCTAAGCCTAAGATCGCCAATTATCATTTCACAACTTTAAATCCAAATCTGGGTGTGGTTGATATGGACGGTGCTTCCGGCTTTGTCATCGCAGACATTCCCGGGCTTATAGAGGGCGCGTCGGAAGGAGTGGGGCTGGGACATGAGTTCCTGCGCCATATTGAGCGTACCAGGATGATGATCCATATCGTGGATGCCGCATCTACGGAGGGAAGAGATCCCGTGGCGGATATATACGCCATTAATAAGGAACTTGAGAATTATGATGAAGTTCTGGCCAAAAAGCCCCAGGTTATCGCTGCCAATAAGATAGATGCTCTGGGAGGTGATAGCGAGGCCCTGGATAAGCTCAGATCCGAGTTTGAACCTAAGGGGATCAAGGTTTTCCCCATGTCTGCAGTTACGGGAGAAGGAGTTAAGGAACTTCTTTATCATGTATCGGATGTCCTATCAAAGATGCCGGCTGAACCCATTGTCTTTGAACAGGAATACTTTCCTGAGGTTGAACTGTCCCCGGATAATACTACGGGTCATACTGTCAGTGTCGTTGACGGGGTATATGTGGTGGAAGGTCCCCAGATAGAGAAGATGCTGGGTTATACAAATCTGGAGAATGAAAAAGGATTTATGTTCTTCCAGAACTTTATGAAAGAAAAGGGTATTCTTGATGAATTAAAGGCTGCAGGCATCTCTGAGGGCGATACGGTAAAGCTCTACGGATGGGAATTTGAGTATTACGAATAATGGACACATCCTTTGATTTTTGTTATAATTATCTTACATATTAAGGGCAGAGGAGGGGTGTTATGAATTCGGTGATCACCATAGGAAGACAGTTCGGAAGCGACGGCAGAGCCATAGGAGAGAAGCTATCAAAGGAGTATGGTATTCCGTTCTATGACAAGGAGATCCTTGTGAGAGCATCTAAGGAGAGCGGTTTATGCGAGGAATTATTTAAGGATAATGATGAGAAGAAGTCCGGCAGTTTTCTCTTTTCTCTTGCCATGGATTCCTCTTTCCTCGGTTACGGAGCCGGTTTTTCCACCGGTGAGGTTGAGATGCCTCTATCCCAGAAGATTTTCCTGGCCCAGTTTGATACCATCAAAAATATCGCTCATGAAGGCCCCTGTATCATAGTAGGAAGATGTGCTGACTATGTTCTGGAAGAGGAGCCGAATCTTGTCAGTGTTTTCATTCATGCCTCATTTGAGGACAGGGTCAGAAGAGTCATGGAGAGAGACAGCCTGCCGGAGAAGAAGGCCATTAATGCAGTAATGAAGAACGATAAAGAGAGAATGTCTTATTATAATTATTACACCAACAACAGGTGGGGAGATGCCAATAACTATAATCTGTCCATTGACAGCGGTCTCATCGGGATTGACGGATGTGTTGATGTGATCAGGAAGTACGTGGAGACAGCTGAGAGCAAAAGAAAGTAATATATTTTATATAAGGGAGCGTATAAGATGTATAACATTGCAATCTGTGACGACCAGATCATTTGCGGAGAGACACTGGAACTGACGCTTGACAAGATCTTGTCGGAGTTTGATACTGCCTATAGTACAGATATATATACCAGCAGTAATGAGCTTCTTAAGGTGATTGAGTCAGGAGAAAAGTCATATGACATCCTGTTTCTTGATATATTGATGGGAGCAGAAGAGATGAATGGTATTGATGTTGCCAGGAAGATCCGTACCTTTGATGATGTCACATCCATTGTATTTGTTACCAGTTCCACAGATCATGTCCTTGACGGTTACAGCGTAAGGGCTCTGCAGTATCTTATCAAGCCCGTAGATGAGAAGATCCTTCGGGAAGTACTTGAGTATGAATACAAGAGCAAGAGTAATTCAAGTGTTGTGTTTAAAGAAAAGGATTCCACCAGAAGGGTGGCTGCTTCCGATATAGTTCACGTTGAGACCTGTGGCAGGAATGTCAAGGTTGTGTTAAAAAATGAGGAATTCAATGCCTGTAATAAGATATCTGATGTGGAGAAGATGCTTCCTTCCAGGGATTTTATAAGATGCCATCAGAGTTTTATCATCAATATCAGGAATATCAAGGAGATACGTCACGGTGAGGCATTAACTGTTAACGGGCAGACTGTTCCGGTAAGCCGTACCCAATGGAGCAAGGTAAAAAAAGCATTTTTAGCCGCAAATTAGTACTTTAGTTTCATATAATATACCATTTACGCATAATTTGATACCAATTATGCGTTTTTTATTTACAATTATTTGTAACATTGCTAGTATTTCTTTGTAATGTTTAGAGCAAACATTAATGACCATTATTTAATATCATGTAGTGCCAGCCCATAAAAAGGACGATCTTGGGCTGACAGAGAATATTGGGGGAGGAGTTAAAATGACACTGACATCAGATATTCTGAAGAAGATTATCAACAAATCCAAGGACGGGGACGATAGTCTTAATGCATTCCTTATGGAGATCTCCAGAATATGCGAGATCCGTAATGAGTCTACACTGGGAAGCCTTAGAAAGTATCTGGAAGAAGAATACGGCATATCAACAGATATCCAGCTTAGACTTGCCAGCATAGACATAAAAAATGATATCTGTGATTTTGTAAATTCAAACGCAGCATAAAGCATTATCGAACTTTACCGCCGTTGTATGCTCAACTTGCATATACCGGCGGTTTTTTTCTTCTTTCCTTTCATTGACTATAAGCAATACATGGTGGTAAAATGGTAATCCACGAGGTGTAATAAATGAAGAATATAACAAGTAAACAGAGGGCATACCTTACTAAACTGGCAAGTAATATCGAGCCTATATTTCAGGTGGGAAAGAACAGTATTTCTCCGGAACTTATAGAAGCTGTGTCAGAGGCTCTGGAAGCCAGAGAATTGATCAAATTAAGTGTTTTAAAGAATTGCTTCGATGATCCCGGTGAGATAGCCGGGATCATCGCTGAGAGAACGCGCTCTACTGTTATCAGGGTTATCGGCAAGAAGATAGTTCTCTACCGTGAATCTAAGACCAAGAAGAAGATAGAACTCTAGCGGGGTGATGCCGGTGAACAAAAAGATCGGGATAATGGGCGGTACTTTTAATCCCATCCATAACGGGCATTTGATCCTTGCAGAAAGTGCCTATGAACAATTTCATCTTGATACGGTGGTCTTCCTTCCTTCGGGAAATCCCCCTCACAAGGCTGATATATCCTATATAGATTCACAGCACAGATGTAATATGGTTGAGCTGGCCATAAAGGATAACAGTCATTTTGAGATGTCCCTGGAAGAAGTCCTGCGCCCGGGCATTACATACACATCAGATACCCTGTTGACTATGAAGAGTAATGATCCTTACGGAGAGTTGTTCTTTATCATAGGTGCGGACTCTCTTTACACTTTTGAAACATGGCATGAGCCCGATGTGATATGCAGGCAGTGTACGATACTTGTGGCTACCCGTGAAGGTCATGACTCCGCAGATGTGGAAGAGAAGATCGAAGAGCTCCGGAACCGGTTTGAGGCTGATATTTTCCGGATCGTATCTCCGGATTTTGATATTTCATCCCGTCTTGTACGAGAAAGGATCATATCTGAGCGTTCCATAAGGTATTTTGTTCCCCGCCCGGTGGAAGAATATATCCGTGAGCATGGTTTGTATGCCTGATCAATATATTAAATATAGAATTAATTGTTTGCACTGCAGTTTCATAGATTGCCGTGTATAAAGGAATGAAAATGACTGACGAGATACTGGAGATCCAGAGTAAAGTTGAAAAAGCCGTTGACGGGAAACGCTTCAGGCATATCCTGGGTGTGGCTCATACAGCTGCATGCATGGCCATGTGCTATGGTTTGGATGTGGACAGGGCCTATCTTGCAGGCGTACTTCATGATTGCGCCAAGGGTTATAAAAAAGAAGAGTATCTTTCCATATGCAGGGATAAGGGTATCCCCATCACTCCATCGGAGGAAAAAAGCCCTTCTTTGCTTCACGCAAAGCTTGGAGCATATTTTGCAGAGACTCTTTATAATACGGATGATTGGGAGATACTTTCAGCCATCAGGTGCCATACTACCGGCAAGCCCAATATGTCTTTGCTTGACAAGATCATATATATAGCTGACTACATAGAGCCTAACAGGCATATCAGGACTGATATGGATACTATAAGAAAGATTGCATTTACAGATATTGACAAGTGCCTGCTCATAATCCTTGAGAATACGGTATCTTACCTTGAGCAATCCGGTAAATCCATTGATATGACTACCAAAGAGACCTACGAATACTATCGGGATACGGTAAAATAAATGAATTCTGTTATTATTGATGTCGACGAAGAGTACAGCGGCATCCGGATCGATAAATACCTATCTGACGTCCTTGAATCCGGGGACTATTCAAGAAGCTTCATTCAAAAGCTCATAAAGGATGAGGCCGTTATGGTTGACGGCCGCGTTGTTAAGGCAAACCATAAGATCATGGAGGGAGAGCGGATAGAACTTTTTATTCCCGACCCTGTTCTGCCGGATATCCCTGCTGAGGATATTGATATTGATATAATCTATGAGGATGACGACTATCTGATCGTAAATAAACCCAAGGGAATGGTGGTTCATCCGGCTCCGGGGCATTATACGGGGACGCTTGTAAATGCTCTGTTGTATCACTGCAAAGATAATCTTTCCGAGATCAACGGAGTCCTTCGCCCGGGCATTGTTCACAGGATAGATAAGGATACTACGGGGACTCTTATTGTATGTAAGAATAATAAGAGCCATGACAGCATTGCAAAACAACTCAAGGACCATTCCATAACAAGGATATACCGGGGGATTGTCTGTGGTGTATTAAAAGACGATGAAGGGGTGATCGATGCCCCCATCGGGCGGAATAGAACTGACCGAAAGAAGATGGCCATTACCGACGGCGGAAGAAGAGCGGTGACGAGATACAGGGTCCTTCAACGCTTCAGACAGCACACCTATGTGGAATTTGTCCTTGAGACAGGCCGTACCCACCAGATACGTGTTCATATGGCAAGTATCAACCGTCCCTTGCTGGGGGATGATGTATACGGAAAAGCTGTCAAAGGGCTGGAAGGCCAGACCTTGCACGCCATGACCATAGGATTTGCCCATCCCTCCACCGGAGAATATGTTGAGTATTCCGCTGATATTCCCGAGTATTTTAAGAAACTGCTGGATACCCTGCCGGGTTAATATGCATTATTCCGTATCGGCTCCGGTTTCCCGGCGAACGGTCAATGCTTTGGCTGCCCGGCGTTTATGTTCGTCTTCAATGGCTGCATAATAATCTATGGTGGTATTGATATTCTCATGACCAAGAACGTCTGCTACAAGCCTGATATCACCTGTCTGCTTATATAAAGCCGTCCCGTAAGTGCTTCGAAGCTTATGGGGCGTTATTTTTTTATTGGGAACAACCATTCTGGCATATTTCTTGACAAGGTTCTCTATGGCATCTATACTGATCCTTTTATTCTGAAGGGAATAAAACAGGGCTTTTTCATGGCCTTTTTCAGGAAGGATCAGTTTTCTTTCACCTTCTATGTAATCTGACAATACCGCCGCCACATCATCCCCGAAGTATAGTACGTCCTGACCGCCTCCCTTGCGGACTATAACGAAGGAATTCTCTTTAAAATCGATATCCGTGATATCAAGACCGGCACATTCGGATACACGGATCCCGGTACCAAGCATTAAAGTAAGAATGGCCAGATCCCGTTGTTTTGTGCGGTTACAGAATTTCTTCTGGCGTTCGCTCATTTGTTCGTTGCCGTATTCTATGGCCTCTAATATGGCATTGACTTCATAATTATTCATTCTTATGATGTTCTTGTCTTTTTTTAGTTTGGGAAGTTTTACCAGAGTCATGGGATTCTTCTCAATATATTCATGTTCTAAGAGAAACTGAAAAAGACCTCTTAATGGAGACATTTTACGGGCAATGGCCCTTTTTCCGTTCTCATGTTTCTCCCCTTGATCATTCAGTTCCAAATATCTTTGGTATTCAACAATATCTTCAGAGACAAGCTGTGATACATCGTCTATGGTGTATTTATTTGTTGAATATATCGGATAAGGGGATCCTGAATCAGCATTACCGTATTTTTTATTGAAGGAAGGGTTACTTATTGTAAGGTACCTGAAAAATGTAAGCAGGTCATATGAATATGAAATAAGGGTGCTGGTCTGGGTACCCAGTTCCTTGCTGTGCAGATATGCCACCGCAAATTCCGGGAGATCCTTTTGGAGCTCACGATATTTTAAAAGCTGGTCTTTTTTCTTGTTTTTATAGTATTCTGAGTCTTTACCCATAGAGCATTCTCCTTGTTGTTTTTTTATGATTCATAAAGAGACTCACGCATTTAATACGTTACATATATAATTAATCTTTAGCAAGCATTATTTACGATTCACAGTAACTCCACACACATGCGTAATCCGCATGCTGGCGCATGCTAGGATTACTTATGTATGTGAAGTTCCTGCTTCGCAGTTAATATACATATATAATTCATCCTTAGCAAGCAAGCTTGCAGTATGAATTATATATGTATATTACTGTGAATCGTAACGTTCGGATAAACAGATATTTATCCGATAGATACATTATACTCCACTATCCTCAATATGTCCAGTGATTATGAAAAAATATAAAACCGGACCGTATTAACATACGATCCGGTTAGAATAAACAATATGTAAAAGCAAGGCTTAGGCCTAAATATATCTGGGGATAGTAAGGCTGCGTCCGTAGTATATCTTACCGGATGAAATGTGGTTGATATCCTTTATCTCAATGATATAATCTTCATAATCATTGTAGTATTTCAGATCACAATTATCCTTTGCTATGGAGTATAAGGTATCTCCCTGACATACGGTGTAGGATGTGTATACTTTGGTAGCTGATTTTTCTTCCACCTTTGCATCCAGGTCCGATCCGGCGTTAACTCTCATGCTGCTTAAGCCTGCGAAGAAAAGGACAAGGAGGCAGAGGGAAATTACAGTCCTGATACGTGTCATTCGAGCTTTTCTTCTCTTCTGTTCTCTAATATAAGATGCTCTTCTTCGTTCTGTTCTGTTCATATTTCATGACCTCCTGTCTCTGATCGTTCCCGCCCGTTCTGTTATGATAAGGTATGTATCATTAGAACGGGCTCTTAAAGCTGCTATATGGTGTGTAACCGAACAAATGTTTAGAACACTTGTTTGTAAATATGATTATAGACACCGAACAAACGTTTGTCAACGGAATATCATTAAAATATCGAACAAATATTCGAACCATACGTTCGATATTTTTGTGCATAATTTCGAACATATTTTCGGAATATATGTTTGCCTCTGCCGGATTGTTATGCTAGAATATATAAAAAGGCAGATATTCCTTAGTTTTCTGTTCGCAAAGGAGGTTTTATATATGGGATATGGTAAGATCACTGCCAAGCAGACTGAGATACTTGAATTTATGAAAGAAGAGATCCTTAATAAGGGCTATCCGCCCTCTGTAAGAGAGATCTGCGAAGCCGTTAAGCTTAAGTCCACTTCTTCAGTTCATTCTCATCTTGAGACTCTGGAGAAGAACGGTTATATAAGAAGAGACCCAACTAAGCCCAGGGCCATTGAGATCATAGATGACAGCTTTAATCTTGTTAGACGTGAGGTTTCTAATATACCGGTGATAGGTAATGTGGCTGCCGGTTCCCCTCTTCTGGCTGTTGAGAATATCACCAACTATTTTCCGATCCCTACGGAATTCCTTCCTAATATGGAATGCTACATGCTTAATGTTAAAGGTGATTCCATGATCAATGTGGGAATTTTCTCAGGAGACCAGGTTCTTGTTCAGAAACAGAATGATGCGAGAAACGGAGACATTGTGGTTGCTCTTGTTGAAGATTCAGCCACAGTTAAGACCTTCTATAAAGAAGACGGTCATATCCGCCTCCAGCCTGAGAATGATAGTATGGAGCCCATTATCGTAGATGATTGCATGATATTGGGTAAAGTAATAGGTGTATTCAGATTTTTAAGATATTGACTTCTTCGCCGTCGCTCCATATCCTTTCCAGATCGTAAAACTCACGGTCTTCCTTTGAAAAGATATGAATGACTATATCGTTATAGTCCATCAGAGTCCATCCTGTCCCCGGACCCTCGGTCTGTCTTGGATGGACTCCCGCTTGGCCCAGTTTTCTCTCCACATTATCCGATAATGCATCCAGCTGGTTAGGATTATTACCGCTGGCAATTATAAAATAATCGGCTATGATGGATATCCTGCTGATATCTATAACCTTGATATTCTCAGCTTTTTTCTCGTCCAATGCGTTATATGCTACCTTAAGAATAGTATTAAGATCGTTCAAACTTTACTCTCCTTCTTTTGAATCTGAAGAATCATCATCTTCTTTTGCTTCAATACCAATGGTCTCCTTCTTTTTAGAAAAGAGAAAATTAAGATCGTCATCCTTATAATAAAAGAGTATCACAAAGAATAAGATCAGTACTGCTACTGTTATATAACAGTCCGCCACATTGAAGACCGGAAAATTGATCAACTTAAAGTAGATGAAGTCAACTACGAAGTTATAAACGAACCGGTCGATCATATTACCAACTGCTCCGGCGGCTATAAATACTGCAAGAAAACGGAGTATAACATATTTTTTGCCCTCCGGTATCCTTGTATATTCGTATATCAATGCCCCAAGGACCAATACTGTTATGATCAGAAGCACAGTCTGCTGTCCCTGCATTACTCCGAAAGCAGCACCGGTGTTCTCGAGATATTCCAGTCTTAGTACTCCGGGTATCAGATCTATGCCCAATGTTCCTCTTAGGTGTTCCAAAGCAAGATGTTTAGTAAGCCTGTCCAGACCAAGAAGTAGAATAAAACCGATGACACCAAATATATAAAATTTAAAATTAATTTTCTTATTCAAGATACTAATGTCTCCTCGCATTATCCAGCGCTGGTATGTACTCTTCTTCCGTGACAGTCTTATCAATGAAGGCACAGCCTATTTGACTCAATAATATAAACCTGATCCCACCGGAGAAAGATTTTTTATCATGGCGCGCAGTCAGCATTATATCATCATTTTCCAGATTGTCAAAGTCTATGGGCAGTCGATAGGATGTAAGCACATTTTTTATATTATCGAATTCTTCTTTAGAGATAAAATTTCTCTGCATGGATATATATGAAGCAATGACCATTCCTATGCTTACACATTCTCCGTGAAGGAGCTTGAAATCCTTTAATTTCTCAATGGCGTGACCGAAGGTATGACCGAAATTAAGAATGGCACGAACTCCGTTCTCCTTAGGATCATTGGATACCACTTCTCTTTTTATATCACAGCTGGTGTAAATCATATGTTCAAGAGTATTATGATCCAGAGCAAATAATTGATTTGAGGATGTGGATAAATATTCGAAGAATTCCTGATCGTATATCAGTCCGTATTTGATCACCTCAGCCATTCCGGATATAAGCTGTCTCTGCGGCAGTGTAGAAAGCAGGGATGTATTGATATATACAAGCTTGGGCTGATAGAAAGCCCCCACCATATTCTTGTAGGAAGAATAATCGACGCCTGTCTTACCGCCTACACTGCTGTCTACCTGAGATAAGAGGGTTGTAGGTATCTGTACGAAATCAATCCCTCTCATGTAGGTGGCAGCGACAAATCCGCATATGTCTCCTACAACACCGCCACCCAGGGCTATAAGCATGTCGTTTCTGTTGAGATCAAGTGATATGAGGTTGCCGTATATATCGGAAACCGTATCCAGGTTCTTATGTTCTTCTCCTGCTTCAATAGTATATAGGGAAACGCTGTTGTATTTCGTGATAAGAACTTTGAGGAGACTGTCATAATGGAGAGGAGCTACGTTTGAATCGGAGATGACACATATCTTGGTATCGTCTTTTTTGATCTCCTCAAGATGATCGATCAAACCGGAAAAATCGTCATTAATTACAATATTGTAAGGGTCAAAGCCCTCTCCTGCCAGGAAAAGAGTCTTGCTCATCGGGTATTCCTTTCTGACGTGGCCTATTTAATAAACGAGTAGGGAATAAACCCTACTCGCAAGTTTATCAGGTATAAAATCTTTTATCTACATCGGCGGTATATCATATGCCCCCATGAGTATATCCTGGAAGTCTCCGGAAATATCAACTGATGCAGGTGTAATGATAAAGATATAGTTGGAAACCTTCTGAAGGTGTCCGTTGATGGCGTAGCATGAACCGGATGTAAAATCTATTATACGCTGTGCGATCTCAACATCCAGTCCCTCAAGATTGAGGATCACTGTGCGGTCAACAAGAAGAGTATCGGTAATGGCTCTTGCATCCTCAACTGTAGCCGGACGAACAACGCACACTTCCATGCCTGCACCCTTATGTTTACGTATAGGTGTAACATTATTGCCTAAAGAACGACCTTTGCCGGTATCGGCTTTATCTTTCTTGGATTCCTTCTTGGGCTTTTTCTCGTACTCCTCTTCATAATCATCATCATAGAAGTCATCGTCATCATAATCATCATTTAAACGCATGACATTAACTATCTTATCTACAAATCCCATAAATAAAGCACTCCCATCTTAGATACTGTAATCACGGGCACCGAATATTGCCGTGCCCACACGGATCATGGTAGCCCCCTCTTCTATGGCAACTTCGAAATCGCCTGTCATTCCCATAGAAAGAACTCCCATACAAATATTATCAATGTTTTGTTTTTCTATGTCAACAGATAATTTCTTTAAAGCCCTAAATATTGTGCGATTTTCTTCCGGAACCTCAACATAAGGTGCTATCGTCATGAGCCCTTTGATGTGAATATTGGGAAGAAGGGCTATTTCCTTAACAAGGGAAAGGGTGTCGGATACGGTGGAACCGAACTTGCTCTCCTCCTCTGCAACATTGACTTCCACAAGGATATCCACCTGACACTTTTTTTTAACTGCTTCCTCGCTTATGGCCTCAGCCAGTCTAAGTGAGTCAACGGAATGGATAAGCTCAACCTTATCGACGATATATTTAACCTTATTGCGCTGAAGATGACCTATCATATGCCATCGAACGTCTTCGGGCATCTGAGGGAGTTTATCATTGATCTCCTGGACTTTGTTCTCACCGAAGATTCGTTCTCCGGCATTATATGCCTCCATAAGATCAGGAATCGGCTTGGTCTTGCTGACATTGATCAGGGTAACCTCTGAAATATCCCTTCCGCAGCGGTCACATGCCGCCTTCATCCTCGCCCGGACATTTTTAATATTATCTTTTATCATGTCGACTGTCTCCCTGTATATTTAATGTAAAACTTCATCCTCTGAAACCAGCTTGCCGTCAAGGGCTATATAATCATATTTTTTTACGCCGTATTTGCTGGTGGAAGAAATGATGCAGTACTCGTCATTCTCGTCCAATATGGTGATATTCTCGAATATGGGATAACCTTTATTGATATTATATACTCCATCAAGCTCTCCTGTGGGACCTATGGTGTAAGACTCAGTAGAACCGGGTTTTATAAGCCTGGTCCCTGCTGTATATTCCTTGGTATTTACATAGTAATATTTATCATCGGAAAAAACTATGTCGGGCTCGGTAAAGTCCACAGAAGACCCGTTCTCTGCGTTGAAACCGTCATTTCCCTTTGAGCCTCCCTTTGTAAGATAATCCTTGGGAATGATATAGCAGTCTTTTTTGACCACAGCAGTCTTGGGCACTTTGAGCCCGAATACCCCTGAGGTTCGGACCTCTATCTTAACAAAACGCTGTGAACCGTAGCGGATAACGGAATTGGGAATAGAGAGCACCAGGTATTTTTTATCGTCTCTGGTCACTATCTTGTAGTTGACCCATGCGAATTGGGAATCATCAACGAAACGGATCTGGATGCTGGAGGAATCCTTAAGCTTACTGATAAAGCTGTCATCCACCTCCATGATCAGATTCCAGTGCTCATCAGTGATGAGTTTGTATACAGGATCCCCGGCCTGGACATTCTTCAGGGCCCTTGTACTGATCTTTTTGAGCTTATGGTTCTCCACCATTTCACTGGTAAATGAGTCCACCGTAACATTCTCATAGCCATCGTAGGAATACTGGATGATACCGGGGACAGTAGCTTTCTCGACCTTGAGATCCGCCGTATCAATCTTGCCGGATTTGATGGCAGAGAGACTTAAGATATCAACGATATCACCTTCTATTGTTGTCTTAAAATCATAGACACGTGAAAATGCTGAAGGATCGAAGGTCTTCTTATAAGCTGATATGGAATCACTTATTTCTTTAAGATCGCTGTCTGAAAGACCGGACTGATCGGAACTGATGTTGTCCATCAAGGCTCGCAGGGAGCCTGTTTCATCCAGTGTATATATTGTCTCCCCATAGCTGACTTTCGTACCTTCTTTTGCATAGAGATGAAGCTCTCCGGAGCCTGTGGCGTTAACAATCTTCTCCTGTCTTAGGGCAAATGCGGTAAAAGATGAATTATCCGAAAGGGATCCGTCATTAACCACATAAGAAGACACATTGCCCTTATGTATAAAACGGAAAAATCCGAAGGCAAGAAAATATAGGAATACCATTCCGAAAATGAATATTCCTATGTTAAACTTTATTGGTTTTTTATATTGTCTGATGTTATCAGTTTTTTTCCGGGACATAACTTATAATGAATATAATACCTCTGAACCCGGGATCTCAGGCAGATCAGCCTGATTCCTTGAAAGGCTTATAACGAAAGTGATTCCGTACTTGTCTCCTATCTTGGCAAGACGATCCAGTGCTTTGAGCATCTCTGCATCATCATCCGGTTTAACCTGAGCTATCTCAAGAAATGAATCTAAATGAACGCTCTCCAAGTCGTGATCCTGTGAAATGATCCCGATAAGGAAGCCGAAGAATTCGGAAGAATCAAAAATATCGTATTCCGATAAATCTATCAAGCGGATCCTGTTATTAAGATCATACATATGCTTGGCATTCTTATCAAGATATACGATATTACCTGAGGCTGTCTTAACAACCGTATTAACGTTATCCAAAAGATATTTGGTCTTTCCTTTTCCTTTCTCCCCTGTGATCAACTGTATCATTGCTATCTCCTCCTTTAGAATTTTTCGAAAAATTTATACAATTTATACAAAAAACTCCCTTTGATGTTTTCAATTATAGAGTATTTTCCTATAAAACACAACATTAAATACTCAAATATATATTAAATGTAAAATTAATTATCTCTGTTACTTCTTTACCAGTGTATTATACATATCCGTGGTCTCAAGGAATACCGTACCCGGATCAGAGGTTTTCATGATAACGGATATGTATTCCTTGCCATAGTGGTCTTGAGCAAGGGTAACAAGGCAGGAACCGGCTTCGTTGGTATAACCGGTCTTGGTGCCGAGTATGGTGACCGTAGAGGGCTTAAATGTGGCATCTGTAAGGTATCTGTTGGTGGAATGCCATGAGAACTTTTTCATTTTACCGGATTCATCCGGAATCTCCGTGTCATAACTTGCATGGGTCAGTATCTCACGGAATTTCTTATTCTTTACTACTTCCCTGAAGATCAGATACAGGTCATATGCCGTGGTATAGTGCTCTTCCTCGTGCAATCCGTGGGGATTTAAGAAATGCGTACTGACAGCTCCCAAGGCAGCTGCTTCCTTATTCATCAGTTTGGCAAACTCTTCTACGCTTCCGGAAATATTCTCTGCAATGGCAATACCCGCATCATTACCGGAGCATATCATAAGACCATAGAGAGCCTGTTCCAGCGTGGGACTGTCTCCCACCTGGAAGTGACATCTGCTGGCGCCGGGTTCAAGATCCACGCAACGCTGACTGATCTTAAGGGTATCATTGAGATTGCCGTACTTAAGTGCGCAGTAAGCGGTAAGAACCTTGGTGGTACTTGCGGGATAAAGAACATCATGGATATTCTTGACATATAGTCTGGTATTGTCGGTAATATTGAAAAGAAGTGCCGAATTGGCAAATTCGGTATTAACCTTCTCATTTATAAAATTAATGCTCTCGGGGTCCGGCACAGTAAATGTTCCGCTTGTAAACATATTTGCCGCATCATCTGCGGTAAGGTTTTTACTGAACACCGATCTGCCGCATGAAGCAAACAAAAAGGTGATAAGTACAGCGGCAAGGATAAGCACTGTTATAAGGACAGCCCTTATGGTATTGCGTCTCCTTCTTTTTCTCTTCCTACTTGTAGATTTCACGGAATTCCATATCTCCTCTGTCTAATGCTTTAATTAGAAGTTCTGCCGTGGCAAGATTGGTCGCCAGGGGAATGTTATGTGTGTCGCACAGTCTGACTATAAGATTAACGTCCGGTTCGTGGGACTTGGGAGTAAGAGGATCCCTGAGGAAAATAAGCAGGTCTATCTGATTCTGCTCTATCTGCGCTCCCAGTTGCTGCGTTCCCCCGAGATGGCCGGCCAGAAATTTATGTACAGAAAGCCCGGTTACTTCTTCCACAAGCCTTCCGGTAGTTCCCGTGGCATATAATTCATTCTTGATCAGTATACCTTTGTATGCTATGCAGAAATTCTGCATCAGCTTTTTTTTGGAGTCATGTGCCACCAAACCAATATTCATAGAAATACCCCCCAATCTACTAGTATTTTCTCTGTTGTAATCCTATGTTCAATACAACCCCCATACCTATAAATGACGTCAATAGTGATGTAACCCCGTAACTGACAAAGGGCAGGGGCAGTCCTGTGTTAGGCATAAGCCCCGTCGCAACGCAAATATTGATATAACTCTGAAAGCCCACCAATGTTGCCATTCCGCAACAGATAAGCTTGCCCTGAAGGTCATGGGCTTTCTTGCCTATCTTGATACATTCAAGAGAAATGACAAGCAATAAAATGATAATTATACAGCTTCCGACGAATCCCAGCTCTTCTCCCGTGACCGCAAATATAAAGTCTGTCTGGGGTTCTGATATGAAATTACCGTTCTTTACCGAAGAAATAACGTTATTATTAAGCCCCTTGCCCAGAAGCTGGCCTGATCCTATGGCCATTATGGAGTTTTGCTGCTGGTATGCCGTGTCGGCATAATGGGTAGGGTCGATCCATGCCATGATCCTCTTGTACTGGTAATCATTAAGGATCACCCGGCCGTAATTCAGGATCAGTACGATAAAAGCCGTAAATGCTGCAAAGACTCCTCCCAGGGTAAAAAGCACTATCTTTCTCTTAAGTCCCGCAATGTATATCATTACGCAGAATATAATAGCAACTACGATACTGGTGGAAAGGTCAGGCTGTTCCTTGATCAGATACAGGGGAACGATAGCCAGGACGATCATGGTAAGCAGTATCTTCCAGTCATTAAGCCGGTCCTCATATTTAGAGAACATCTTTGCAAAAAAGAGGATCAGCAGGATCTTGGACAGCTCCGAAGGCTGAAACCTTATACCGAGAATAGATATCCACCTTGTGGCACCTCCTGCATTGGAGCCTACTATCCGGACAAAGACCAGAAGGACAATGTTGACAACGTATATTATCCAGTAAAACTGCAATATGTAGTTATAGTCGATCACAGACAGTACCATCATGGCAGTAATCCCCAGAAAGAGTCCTATAACCTGCATGGTCTGCTTGGATCTTGCTGCGCTTCCGATGAGAAGGATACCAAGAACAGTAAGGACTACGAGATAAATAACCAGTCTGTAATCAAAGTCTTTTAATCTGTACCTTTTTAACATATTTTAACCCAATTAGATAACCTGTTCAAACCAAATCTTATTGTCACTGACATAGGCCCTGATAAGGCCTTTGCTTTTCTTTATCTTCTTAAAAATGGAGCCGCCTGCTTGCTCGGCTTTATCGGTAACTCCGCCTATGCTGAGCAGACAGTCCTTAAAATCATAGGCATATACTACAGCTGACTTGTTCTCGGGGGAGCCTGCGGATACGACTCCGGCGGCATTACCGAGAATGATGATATCGTTATCGGATATTACCTGTCCTCCGGGGAGAACATTTCCCATTACCACTACTCCAAGGGGAGTGCGTATGCTGTTATCGGGAGTGATGTTATCACGTATTATGGTGGAATAATCCCTAAAGCTCTCAGGCCCGGGTTCGGGCTTTTTGTCTTTTGCTTCAATTATGTCTTTATAGTATAAAACCGTTTCTTCGGAATTATCTATCAAACATACTATATCAAGGCTTGTATTGTCTGCGATGGCTTTAAGAAGATCTACCTGGCACCTGTCCGGAAGTCTTATACCTTCAAATGATATTCCTACGGAAGCTCCTTTAAAGAAACCTTCGGATGCCTTGAATTTGGCCAGGACATTATTCTTAATGGTGGTATAATCCGACCCTTCATTGATTATTACCGATATTCCGTTGGGACTACCCTTAATAACAACCGAGTTGTCCATAAATGCGCCTCCTCATGTATTTCAATATGATCATTTAATCTCCGACAAATTGTCCGCCGGAAAGGGTTGCTTTATTCTTGCGGATATCGTCTAAAGTAATCTCGCCGAAGTAGTACTGCAGGATCTCGGCAGTTATCTCCACTGAATTGGTGGATGTATACCCGTGAGGGATCCGGACAGCCGAAGCGATCTGAGGATTCTCATAGGGGGCATAGCAAACAAACAGGGCATGGTTGCCTCGGTTACTGGCTTCCTCGGCTGTTCCCGTTTTGCCTGCAGCAGATACCTTGACATTATCAAATGCGTGCAAGGTATCTATATCCATATGCATACCCGACTGGATAGCCTTCCATGTAGACGGAGATATGTCGGTAAGCTGTCTGCTAAGGGTAGGAGAATTCTGCTCAAGTACTGTGCCGTCTTTCCCGGTTACTTTATCTATCAGGGTCAGGGAATAGCATTTACCCTTGTTGGCAACGGTCATAACATATCTGGCCAGCTGTGATACGGTAAAGTTATGATTACTCTGTCCGATGGCAGCCGTAACAGGATAGTCCGTAGCAATGAAGGGATCATTCTCGTTCATCTCCAGACCGCTCTTCTCTCCAAGCCCGTATTCTGCAGCATACTTTTTAAGGATATCAACACCCTTTTCGGGATTGTATACTCCGTTATCGAGACTCATGTTATAGCCTACCAGATAAAAGAAATAGTTACATGAATCCCGTATAGCCTCCGAAACATTGATGGATCCATGATTGGAGGGATAAATCCAGCATTTGGGGCTGGGGGTTATCTGCTCAAAGATACCCTTATCCAGGATCTCTTCGTCAGGTGTAATGATATTTTCCGACAATGCAGCAGTTGCCGTTACCATCTTAAATGTGGATCCCGGAGCAGTTCTCTCCTGGGTGGCATGGTTATACAGAGGATATGATTTGCTCTGTGAAAGCTGATAATAGTACTGGTTGTCTACCTTGTTGGCAAGTCTGTTATTGTCATATCCGGGATAAGATACACATGCCAGTGTCTTACCGGAGTTGGGATCGGTAATGACTATGGAAGCCGAACAGGGATCTAGGGCAAGCATGCCGGGAGTGATCTCCAGGTTGCGGATCTTATTGATCATAAAGTCATATGCATTAATGGAACCTCCGGAAAGCAATGCCCTGTCCGGATCATCATCAGGAAGAACATTCTGCTCATACATTATCAGGCAAAGAGACATTCCCGATATCTGCCCTGTTTTAATAAGAACCTTGTATACCAGCTTCTTAAAGGCAACTGTGGTACAGATATCCTCCATGATATGAGTCTTAAGTCTTTCGTATAACTCATTGGCATCGGAAAAGGTTGTCTCTGCCGAGAATTTGGTGATATCCAGCCAGCCTTGGGATATGGTGTATAATAGATAATCCCTGGTGGCTACCGTGCCGCTCTTCCAGTTAACATACATTTCATCGGAAGTGTTGATCCTGTCAAATGACAGATATCCTTCCGAAAACAGCTGATTGATTATAAAATTGCAATATGATTCAAGCTCAGGATCCAGACCGTTGTATGTAACGGAGGAGTCCTTGAGCATATTATCTACAGCGGTAATGGCGGACTCGTATTTGGTCACGAATACGTTGTTGACCCTTGTTTCATACTCTCCTGCTTCTTCACTGCCGAAATGATTAAGATCGATGATATTGTTGTCAACCAGTGAAAAATACGCATCACCTATGGGTATCATGATATCACTGGCCTTGATATCCTCGGGAATGGTGTAATCAAGTTCATTGATGAGCTTGGATATGAGGATTCCCGCAAGACGCTGTTCTATGATACGATAAGCAGCTTCCTGCAGACGTGAATCAATGGTAAGATGAACGTCATCTCCGGAAGAAGCTTCAACCTTATCCGCTATCTGGATGATCTTACCCAGATTATCAACGTATATCTTTTCATATCCTTTTTTGCCCCGCAGGTGTGATTCCATGTACTGCTCTATACCCGCCTTGCCGATGATATCATTTATGGCATAATTGGTGCTGTCATCTTTATTGAGTTCTGCCAGTTCTTCAGCTGATATCTTGCCGGTATAACCGATGAGCGGCGCCATGTAAACGCTGGAATTATACTTTCGTATCGAGCTTTCAGATATGCTCACACCTTGAAGATCATTGATATTTTCCATGACCTCTGCCAAAGTGTCCTGAGAAACCTGGCTGGCTACTGTGGTGGTCAGGTATTTCTGGTAGCTGTTCTGGGACACGGCATACCTTACAGACATGATCTTAAGGCACTCTTCCTTGGAATAAGTATCCTCGCTGAGGTTATAATGGCTTTTATCCGCAAGCATATTGTATATCTGCTCTGCAGTGGCTTCGGCCTCATTACACCCAAGGGTGCTGTTATATTTGAGACTGTCGATCTTGGGATATCCGAAGATGTCCGCCAGGAACCTGAGCTTCTGAGTACCGGAGACCGTGTACTCAAGCTTGCCGCCTGATGAGAGTTTGATATAAAACTCATTATTCAGGGAATCTTTATTGGATTCAATGATCTTGACCAGTTTATTGATGGTATCGTTTAAAACCTTGTTCTTCTCAGTCAGAGTATCATAGGTTCCGTTATCTTCAATACATACGGTATAGGCAAGTTCGTTATAAGCCAGTTCAACTCCGTTGCAGTCATATATCTTGCCTCTGGCAGCGGAAATTGAACGTTCCTTTTCTATGGTAAGAGTAAAGTTATTAAGATAGTTGTCTCCGTTGATGATCTGGAGAACAAACAGTCTCATTATAAGTACACCTGAAAGGATACAAAGCAATATGGTCAAAACAAGGATACGTGATCTGAATATCCTTGAGAAGAAATCTTTAATTTCCTGAAAATATGCACTAAACAAACTTCTTTGAACTCCTTTTTTCTATCTCGTCAAACTTGGATATGACGCTGTAGACAGGTTTGAACATAATAATGGCGAACAAAACGGTATATATGGTCTCCGGCAGCATTATGCTCAGGAAGTAATCACCCAGGGCAAGCTTGCTCCTGAAAACAAATCTGAGCAGGAACATGGCTCCGCCGTATATAAGGTCACTGGCTCCTATAAGCAGGAGGGGCAGCCTGACATCTTCGGGGAAAAAGTGCTTGTTAAATACACCGTTTATATAGCCAACGTACATGAATATCAGCACATTTATACCGAAAACATCACAATAGAACAGATCGGTGAGGAGCCCTGCCAGGATACCTATGAACATACCCTCTTTTTTGCCCCGCATGAATCCAATGGAAGCTGTATATAAGACCAGGATATTGGGCGAGATGCCTGCCAGGGAAAGCGCCTTGAACAGGGTACACTGCAATATGAATATGAATACAAGAGCCACTGCGGCTGCCACATATCGTTTGATCATAATACCTATTCCTTAAGCTGTTTGATGATAAGGACCTCTTCAAGATGCTCAAAATCAACAACAGGGGTGATCTCTCCCGAAACCGTAAGGTTATTGCCATCTTTTTGGATGGAACTGATGTAGCCTACCAGAAGACCCGGAAGAAACTTGCTGCTTATGTTGGAGGTGACTATCTGGTCTCCCACCTTGGAATCTCCGTTGGAATCAGACATATTCTTAAACAGAATGGTCTGTTTTTTTGACATGGATTGAAGGTCTCCCGCTACTATGCACAGATCAGTGGTAGCAAGATCCATGGCGCTGACATTGCTGGAATCATCAATAACGGCACGGACTCTGGCCCAATTAGGCCCTACATCCGATACTATTCCCGCCAGACCGCTTCCGGCAATAACGTTCATATCCTCCTTGATCCCGTCGTTGGTACCCTTATCGATGGTAAATGTATTAAACCAGTTCCCCGGATCCTTTCCGATGATCCTGGCCGCAACCTTTTCATAATCGGGGTATTTTTTATCAAGTTCCACAAGCTCAAGAAGTCGCAGATATTCATAGTGCTCAAGCTGAAGCTTTGAGTTCTCGGCCGTAAGTTCATTGATCTGTGACTTGAGAGACTCATTTTCCTCAACAACCTCCTGGATATCTTTAAAACCCTGAGTTCTGTTATAGATCCATGAGCCTATGTTGTCGATCCCCTTCTGAATAGGTACAAAAACATATCCCGTTATGGTGTTAATGGGAGAATCATTGAAGTCGAATTTGTATGTGAATAAAATGCAGCAAAGAAATAAAACAGTAAGCCCTATGAGAATATATCTGCTGGGGATACTCTTTTTTGTTTTTCTTTTCATTAAAAAGCCTCAATTCATCTAGATCAAAGTCTTTGTATTCATGGCGTAGGCAAGAGAATGGTAATTCTCGTTGGTGGCTATCTGAATGAGACCCCTTACCACGCTCTCACTGGGGTTCTCACAGGTATTGCACTTGATATTGAGTTCTTCCGTAAGAAGTGTATCCAGATTCTTGATCTGGGAGGCTCCTCCCGTAAGATAAAGGCCGTGATGTATGATATCGGCAGCCATCTCAGGGGGTATACGCTCAAGAAGGATTTTAATGGCGTTGATAAGTGAAGTGATATCATTCTTAATAGCTTCAAATATGTCATGACTCGTCAGAGTGATCTCAATAGGAAGACCCGTAACGATATATCTTCCGAAAGCGATCATCTCCTCATCCGTATTATCTATGGCTGTACCGATGCTTTCTTTCAAGGAGCAGGCGGTCTTCTTCCCTATGTCGATACCGTGTGTACGTTTAACATAGGAAATGATGGATTCGTCAAATTTATTACCGGCAATGTGATTCAACTGGCTTAATACAATGCCTCCCAGGGAGAGAACGGATATCTCCGTAGTATCACCGCCCATATCTATAACAAGGGTTCCGGTGGGGCTCTTCACGTCCAGTCCCATGCCGATGGCATCTGCTACGGGCTTGTCTGCTACAAGGATATCCTTGGATTTGACAGAGCAGCCTTTTACAAGATCCTTGAATGCCTTCTTCTCAACCTCAGTGATATCGGTGGGAACGGCAATTATAAAATCTGCCATCTTGGACTTGGGATCGATGAATTCCTTCAGAAACTCGTTAAGCAGAGTCTGCATATTGTTGTAATCCGCTATAACACCGTAATGAACGGGAAATGATACATTGATATTAGCCGGAGCTTTCTCATGCATCAGGAAGGCGTCATTACCATATGCGAACAGGTCCTTTTTATCCTTAATGGCAATTACGTTCTTTTGCATAAATATCTGGTTTGATGCTTGATCGTAGATCTTGATATTATTGGTTCCCAGATCGATACCGAATAATACGTTTGACATAAATGATACCTCCTACATGATACCGGCTTCTCTGAAACTGAAGTATTTGTTGTCGCCGATTATAATATGGTCTATGACCTTGATCCCTATCAGTTCCCCGCATTCCTTGATACGCTTGGTGACCAGTTCGTCACCCTTGCTGGGAGAGGCGCTGCCGCTGGGATGATTGTGTATTAGAACTATATATACCGCCTCTTGTTTCAATGCCTCGATAAAGATCTCTCTCGGGGCTGCGATACTGGCGTTGATGGTTCCTATGGTGATCAGCTTGTGGGTGATCAGTTCATTATTGGAGTTGAACATGGCAATAATGAAATGCTCCTGAGTAAGATGACGTAATGTCTCCATGAAAAAATCCGATATTGTAGCCGGATTCTTCAATGATATCCGGGAAACGGCTTTAGCAGCGGACATTCTCCTTGCGATCTCACATATGGCAAGGATCTGCAAGGCCTTAACCTTGCCGATGCCGTCTATCCGGACCATGTCCTCGTATCTGAGGGAGTTCAGACCTACAAGACCTGTCCCCGGAGCTGCCTGAAGAAGCAGATGTGCCAAATCCGTAGAAGTGATCCCTGTACTGCCCGTGCGAAAAATAATAGCCAGAAGCTCTGCATCTGACAGAGATGAAGCGCCCACTGACAGGCATCTGTCATCGGGTCTGTCACCATAGGGTATATCTTTAGTTGTAAGTTTAATAAATATCATATCCTTTCTGTGAATTATCAGTGGTCACAGAGGATATTCCAATACAATTGACAATATATTTTATCACATTTCCACGGTTATGTACACTAAAATATTAAAATTTTACAATATTTGACTTTTCCAGATTGTCCAAAGATCTGATAATACCCAGTTTGGCATGAGGCCAAGTGAGCCCTCCCTGAAAATACACGGCATAAGGGGGCTTGATAGGGCCGTCAGCGCTGAGTTCAATGGATGACCCCTGAACAAATGCGCCTGCAGCCATTATAACATCGGAGTCATATCCGGGCATGGCCCAGGGTTCAGGCGTCACGTGGGAATCTACGGGTGCGGCTGACTGAATGCCCTTACAGAAGGCTATTACTGCTTCCGGACTGCCAAGTTCAACTGCCTGGATGATATCGTGTCTTGATTCATTTGAATCGGGAACAACCTTATAGCCCAAGCCTTCGTATATATTTGCTGCAAATATGGCGCCTTTTAAAGCAGCGGCAGTCACCACGGGGGCAAGGAAAAAGCCCTGGAAGAAGGACTGCATTAATCCTAAGGATGCGCCGACTTCCTTACCGAGTCCCGGTGAAGTAAGTCTGTAGGAAATATATTCGATAAGCTCTTTTTTTCCTGCAATATATCCTCCCGTCGAGGCAAGACCCCCTCCGGGATTCTTAATGAGGGATCCGACAACCAGATCGGCCCCCACATCTGAAGGCTCGATACTTTCAACGAATTCTCCGTAGCAGTTGTCAACCATACAGTATACATCCGGCCTGATTCCTTTGATAAAGCTTATAAGTTCTCCTATCTCTCTAACAGAAAAGGATTTCCTTGTCTGATAGCCCTTGGAACGCTGGATCGTAACAAGTTTAGTTGCAGGTCTGAGGGCAGCTTTGATCCTTTCATAGTCAAAAATGCTTCCTGGAAGAAGGTCAACCTGTCTGTAGGTTATGCCGAATTCTGTCAAAGAACCCTTTGAAGGCCTGATGCCTATTACTTCTTCCAATGTGTCATAGGGCTTTCCTACCGGAGACAATAGCTCATCCCCGGGCCGGAGGATCCCGGATAAAGCAAGAGCAAGAGCATGGGTGCCGCAGGCGATCTGGGGACGCACAAGGGCATCTTCAGTACCGAAGTAAGAGGCATAGACCCGCTCAAGGCTGTCTCTGCCTATATCATCATATCCGTAGCCGGTGGAGGTGTTGAAGCATTCAACAGCTATACGATTATCCTGCATTGCCTTGATGACCTTCAGCTGGTTATATTCCGCTGTTTCATCAATGGCAGCAAAGCGGCTTTTAAGCTTTTCTTCTATAGATCCTGCATATTCCAGTACCCGGTCTGAAATACCGAATCTCTTGTAGATTTCTTTATTCATTATGATCACCTTAAAATTTTTCTTTCCTTAAGGACAGACTTCATAAAGTCAAGTATCTTATCCTCGTCATATCCGTTCTCGTCCTTGTTGACCCATATCACGTCACGCTCCCGGTTAAACCAGGTGAGCTGTCGCTTGGCAAAGTGTCTGGTATCCCTTTTCAGTGTATAGATGGCTTCTTCAAGGCTGCATTCCCCTTCCAGATAGGCCATTATCTCCTTGTATCCCAGGCCTTTCATGGAGACATGGTCCTTGGTAAGACCTCTGTCCTTAAGGCATGACACCTCTTCCACCAGGCCCCCCGATACCATCTCGTCTATCCTATCTTCTATCCTTTTATACAGCCGGTCTCTGTTATCGTTCAGCACAAAATATGCATGATTGTAGGGTGACGTATTGTTTCTTTCCTGTTCGTTATGCCGGGAGATGGTTTTACCGGTTAAATGATGAAACTCGAGAGCCCTTATTACTCTTTTCACGTTGTGGAAATGAATGGATTCGGCAGATGCAGGATCAACTTCTCCAAGGAGGCGGTGCAGGGCTTCGGGGCCTTCTGTAGAAGCAAGATGCCAGAGCTTATCACGATATTCCTTATCCTCTCCTGCCGATTCAAAATCAATATCATATAGAAGCGCCTGGATATAAAAGCCTGTACCGCCGGTGATAATGGGGATACGGCTCCTATCATAGCACTCCCTTAAGGCGTCTTCTGCCAGATTTTTAAATTCAACCACATTAAACTCATGTTCCGGAGGAAAAATGTCTATGAGATAATGAGGTATCCCCTGCATTTCTTCAGGAGTTATCTTAGCTGTGCCTATGTCCATACCCTTATATACCTGCATGGAATCTGCAGAGATTATGGAGCCGCCTATGTCTTTTGCAAGCCTTATTGACAGATTTGTCTTTCCTACGGCCGTAGGACCTGTAAGTATTATAAGATCGTTCATTTTATAGTATCCGCTTAAAATGCTTCTCCATTTCGCTTTTGGACATTGATATCACTGTAGGCCGCCCGTGGGGACAGTTAAAGGGATTATCCAGCGTGAACATCTCCTTTATCAGCTCCTCCGCCTCTGCAAATGTAAGAGCGTTGTTGCCCTTTACTGCAGCCTTGCATGACATGCCGGCCATACGGTCCAGCATGATCTCGGGGCCGGGACTGTTATTCTCCTCCAGGCTGTCAAGCAGTTCCACGAACACATCCTTATAATCGATATTGAATATATTTAACGGAACGGCGGAGATTATATATTCATTGCCGCCGAAGAAGGATATCTCAAACCCCAGGCTTTCAAATACCTGTTTATTTCTTGAGAATTTATCATCCTCTGCCGGGGTCAGTGTTACAACCACCGGAGGACTGATAAGCTGGGATGAATGGGTCTTGTTCTTCAGGCTTTTCAGTATCCTTTCATACATGACCTTTTCATGGGCCGCATGCTGGTCGATGATATACATCTTATCCTCGTATTCAATGATCCAGTATGTATCAAAGACCTGTCCGATAACCTTGACGGATGGGCCCTTTGATTCAGGGACTATATCAGAGAATGATATCTGAACAGGTTTGACCGAAGTTTTGTTATCCTTTTTGAAAAGACTACTCTCCAAATATCTCGGTTCTTCCCTTACGAGATCATCTGCCGGAATGTATGCGGGGATATCGGTCTTCCTCACAGTCTCAAAAGGCTCCGGATGACTCTTGCTGATCTCTGCCTTTTCGGGTTTATGAGTATTCATTGTAAGGCTGATCTCAGGAGTAAGGTCTTTTTCCCCCAAAGCATCAAATAAGGCTTTATTGACGGTGGAATATACAGTCTCCCCGTCAGAAAAACGTACTTCCTGTTTAGCGGGATGAACATTGACATCTACCCTGTCTCCGGGAATATCGATAAAAAGCTGGGTAAAGGGATACCGATGCTGCATCATATAGGGTTTGAAGGCATCTTCTATACCTCTGGTGATTATATTGTTTTTGACATAGCGGCCGTTGACGTAATAGTTCTCGAAATTACGGTTTCCTCTTGAAACAGTTGGTTTGCAGATAAAACCTCTAAGGCGTATGCCCTCATTTTCAGTATCTATGGCCAGGGCGTTGGATGATATCTCCCTTCCGTATATGGAATAAATGATATCCTTTATGGATCCGTTCCCCGAAGAATGTATCCGGGTAGATCCGTTGATTATGAAGTTGAAGGCTATGTCCGGATGGGATAAGACGAGACGTTCAACTATGGATGAAATATAGCCTCCTTCGGTTCCGGGGGATTTTAAAAACTTCTTTCTGGCAGGAGTATTATAGAATATATCCCTGACAATGATGGTGGTGCCTCCCGGGGCTCCGATCTCCTGAAATGAAACCTCAGCCCCTCCTTCTATCACATATCTGACCCCCGTAAGAGAGTCGGGCACCTTTGTGATAAGTTCCACCTTTGATACGGATGATATGCTTGAGAGGGCCTCCCCGCGAAATCCAAGGGTGGATATGGATGCCAGATCTGAGACATGTCGAAGCTTGCTGGTGGAATGGCGAAAAAATGCCTTTTTTACCTGGCTGCTTTCTATACCGCATCCATTATCCGTGATACGTATAAAACTAATTCCGCCGTCTTTGATCTCAATGTTGATAGCATCGGCACCGGAGTCTATGGCGTTTTCAACAAGCTCCTTTACAATGGAGGATGGGCGCTCCACCACTTCTCCGGCGGCTATCCGGTCTATGGTATTCTTGTCTAACACTTCAATGGCATTCATCTTTTACAGCAACCTTTTCTTAATCTCACTAAGTTTATTAAGAGCATCAAGCGGAGTCATTTCTTCCAGATTGATGGCCTTTATCTCGGAGATGATCTCTGAGTCCACATCCCTGCTGTAATCAAAGAGAGACATCTGGGTAAACTCTTCTTTCTTATCTTCAGCTGAAGGGTTATGCAGGCTATCTCCCTCGATAAGATCTGTGAGGATTTCCTTTGCACGTTCGATAACAGGCTCAGGCACTCCGGCAAGTTTGGCCACCTGTATACCGTAGCTTTTATCGGCACCACCCCTGATTATCTTACGAAGGAAAACAATATCATCTCCCTGCTCCTTGACTGCAATGGAATAATTCCTGACACAATCCATCCTGCCTTCCAGCTCCGTAAGTTCATGGTAATGAGTGGCAAACAGAGTCTTGGCGCCTACATATTGCGCAATGTGTTCAGCCACAGACCATGCAATGCTCAAACCGTCAAAAGTGCTGGTACCTCGGCCTATCTCATCCAGGACTATAAGGCTCCTCTTGGTGGCATTAGCCAGAATATTGGCCACTTCCGTCATTTCCACCATAAATGTACTCTGGCCGGAAGCCAGGTCATCGGATGCCCCCACTCTGGTGAAGATCCGATCAACAATGCTTATCTCGGCAGATTTCGCCGGAACAAAGCTGCCTATCTGTGCCATAAGGGTAATAAGGGCAGTTTGTCTCATATAGGTGGATTTACCGGCCATATTGGGGCCGGTGATAATGGCGATGCGGTCATTATTATTATCCAGATATGTGTCATTGTCAATGAACATATCATGGAGGATCATTTTTTCAACTACAGGATGTCTTCCGCCCTTGATATTGATAACTCCGTTATCGGTGATCTCAGGTTTGACATAGTTGTTGCGCTCTGCGATGTACGCAAGGGATGAAAGCAAATCTATCCGGGCTATGACTCCGGCGGCTGACTGGATCCGGCCCACGTTGGATGATATCTGTTCCCTGATCTCACAGAAGATACCGTATTCCATATTGACCAGCTTATCTTCTGCCCCCAGGATCATGTCTTCGAGTTCCTTCAGCTCGGGAGTGATGTAACGCTCGGCATTGGCCAGGGTCTGCTTCCGGCTGTAATCATCGGGGATCTGGTTCTTGTAGGAATTGGACACCTCGATACAGTAGCCGAAGACTTTATTGTATTTTACCCGGAGGTTTTTTATGCCGGTTCTTTCCCGTTCCTTGGTCTCAAGAGAGGCAAGCCAGGTCTTGCCTTCGGTCTTGGCATTTCTTAATTTGTCTATCTCAGGGTTATATCCTTCCTTGATGATATCCCCGTCTCTGACCCCCAAAGCCGGTTCGTCCTTAATGGCCCGGTCGATAAGGTCCCTGACATCTTCAAGGGTATCAAGGGATCCGGTAAGACTTTTAAGAAGCTCTGTGTTAAATTCCCCCATGACAATCTTAATGGGGGGAAGCATTGAAAGTGACTGTTTTAAGGCTACCAGGTCTCTGGGCCCCGCTGTATTGCAGCTTATCCTGCCTATAAGACGTTCCAGGTCATATACCTGATCAAGGTATTCCCGGATCTCGTCCCTGGAGATCATCGTATCATTCAGCTCTTCCACGGCATCAAGACGCTTTATTATCAGTTCTTTGTCAAGGAGGGGCTGTTCTATGCAGTTGCGGAGGAGCCGGGCTCCCATGGCAGTCTTTGTACGATCAAGCACCCCAAGAAGGGATCCTCTCTTCTGCTTCTCTCGCAGGGTCTCCACAAGTTCAAGATTACGGCGGGTATAGCTGTCCAGGATCATATATGTGCTTATCTCGTAAGAGATCAGTCTCGAGATATGATCCAGGGAGTTCTTCTGAGTATCATGAAGATATAAAAGGAGTCCGCCTGCTCCCAGTATTCCGGTGGAGAAATGTTCAGACACAAGGTTATCGATGCAAGAGTCACCGAACTGCTTTTTCAATGAACGAAGGGCTTCCTCTTCATCAAAATAACGGGGCTCAAGACCGGATAAGTATATGTTCATGTGCTCTCTTATATCATCCGTATCTATACCCGATATCATAAAGGCATCATTGCATACTATCTCTGACGGAGCATATTTTATGATCTCGTCCATGACTTTTCCCAGTTCATCGGCCTGTGTCATGGCAAACTCTCCTGTTGTTACGTCACAGACTGCTATTCCGAAGGAGTCCTCCACAGAACATATGCTCATTATATAATTATTCCTGGTCTCATCCAGGGCTGATGTGTTCATTATGGTACCGGGGGTAACTACTCTTATCACTTCCCGCTTGACCAGGCCCTTGGCAAGTTTTGGGTCTTCTGTCTGTTCGCATATGGCTACCTTGTAACCCTTGCCTACAAGACGGTTGATGTAGTTCTCGGCTGCATGGTAGGGTACTCCGCACATGGGAGCCCGTTCTTCCAGCCCGCAGCTTTTGCCCGTAAGGACCAGTTCAAGTTCCCGGGATACCGTAACTGCATCGTCGAAGAACATCTCGTAAAAGTCGCCGAGGCGGTAGAAAAGGATACAGTCCGGGTAGGATTCTTTTGTTTTAATGTATTGCTGCATCATTGGGGTTAGTTCCGCCACGGTTGCGCCTCGCTTTCTTGGTCATACATAGAGATTATAATTGATTACTATTATATGAGCAAATACATTTTTCTAGTGACGTTTTACCGAATCCGCTTTATGTACAAGACAGGGGACGGTTCTCTGTCTTATGAAATATGATATAATATAAGGGTATAAGGAGTGGATGTTATGTATGACGCGCATGTGCATATTGCTTTGGATGGGTTGGATTATAACAGGATGAAGGATGTTCATGCCTGCGGGGCTGACGTGGAGCATATCAGGAGGGTTTTTGATGAGTACCGCGGAGCCGGGGTTGGTTTTTTGAGGGATGGAGGCGATCGATGGGGTGTGTCCTCTCTGGCTAAACGTTTAGCGCCGGAATACGGGATAGATTACAGGACTCCGGCCTTTGCCATCTATAAGAAGGGCTCCTACGGGTCTATCCTTGGCCGTTTTTTTGAGTCTTTTTCGGATTTTAAGGTCCTGGTCAACTCTGCAATGGATATGGGAGCGGACTTTATCAAGATCATGGGCTCCGGTATCATGGACTTTAATGAATACGGCCTTATCTCCCCCTGTACTCTGGAAAAGGACGAGATAAGAGATATGATCTCCTACTGTCACGATAAGGGAATGTCCGTCATGGTCCACTGTAACGGCAATGATAATCTGACTGCCTTTGTCATGGCCGGGGCCGATTCCATAGAACATGGTTTTTTTATGGGGGAAGATATCCCGGAAATGATGGCTGAAATAAATGTTATCTGGATCCCCACCGTCACACCTGTGGCAGAACTTAATGGAAAGCCGGGCTTTAACCCGGAGGTTATAGATAAAATCCTAAAGTCACACAGAGAAATGATCAAAAAAGCCCTGTCTCTTGGGGTTGATATAGGCACCGGCAGTGATGCAGGCTCCTTTGCAGTCCCCCACAAGGAAGGTGCGGGAAAAGAATATGACTATCTACTTGATATAGCAAAAGATGAAAAGGCCCTCTCCTGCACTTTAACCAAGACAAAAGAAGATCTTATGACACGTTTTAAAAGGGCTTAAACCGCTTGGCAATCTCCTCTGCCACCCTTATCCCGTCCATGGCGGCAGATGTTATGCCTCCGGCATAGCCTGCGCCTTCACCGCAGGGATAGAGGCCGCCTATCTCGCTCTGACAGTTCTCGTCACGGATTATTCGCACAGGTGAAGACGTTCTGGACTCTACTCCGGCGAACACGGAATCATCCCTGTCAAATCCCCTTATCTCCTTTCCGAATTGCTCCATTCCCATTATAATTGAGGTATTGATGTTTTCAGGGAGAACACTTCTTAAGTTTCCAAAGGAATACTGACCCTTTAAATCGGGCTTAAATTCACCGAATTCATCTGACTCTCTGTTCTCTTTGTAATCCTTAAAGAGCTGGAGTGGTATCCTGCCCTTGCATAGCTCATATGCCTTCATTTCAAGTTCTCTTTGGAACCTGACTCCGGAGAGAACATCATCACCGGGAAAATCATTCTTATCCACAGTAACTATAATGGCACTGTTAGAGGAAGACGAATCCCTGCCCGAATAACTCATGCCGTTAACTGCCGTCATACCGGGCTCTGAAGAAGCATTGACCACAAATCCGCCGGGACACATGCAGAAAGAGTACACTCCCCTGCCATCGGGAAGCTTGGCTGTCAGCTTGTAATCAGCCGCAGGCAGGTCATCTTTATGCTCAATCCCGTACCTTGCCTCATTTATCATATCCCTGGGATGGATTACCCGGAGACCCACAGCAAAGGATTTGACCTCCATGGGGACCTTTTTCTCATTGAGACTGTAAAAGGTATCTCTTGCGCTGTGACCGCAGGCCAGAACAAGAACCTTACAATCAAGCCGCTCCTCCCCTGAGAGAGTCTTTAGAATGATAGCCTCTACAGATCCGTTGGATATTACAGGCTCCTTCATAAGGGTATTAAAACGAACCTGTCCACCCAGAGAAATGATCTCTTCCCGTATGGACCTGACTATATCTATAAGCCTGTCTGTGCCAAGATGAGGCTTGTTTATATACCGTATCTCATCCGGTGCGCCGTGACGGACAAATTCCGACAGCACGGCGCCGTTTCTTCCGAAGCTGTCTTTGACCATGGTATTAAGTTTTCCGTCAGAGAAGGTACCTGCCCCGCCTTCTCCGAACTGAACATTGGATTCGGGATCAAGTACTCCGCATTTCCAGAATTCCTCTACATCCCTTAACCGGTCTGCCGCCGGCTTGCCCCTCTCTATAAGTATAGGCCGATACCCTGCCCTTGCAAGAAAGAGGCCGCAAAACAGGCCTGCAGGACCCGTTCCTACTATGACGGGAGGGTCTTTAATAACATCATTGCCGCTTTGGGGAAAATGATATGCTTTAGGGGTTACCTTGGAAATGTCTTTACGGGAAAGAGCCTTTTTTGAGAGCCTTATATTCCTGCTGATCTCGATATCAACAGTATAAACGTAATAAATATCCGGTTTTTTACGTGCATCAACTGAACGTCTTATTATGATAAGGCGCTCTATATCTTCTGTCCTGATGCCGAGCAACTCGCCCACCCGTATGGAAAGAGCGGATCCCGGCGCATTTATTGGGATTTTTATCTGAGATATCCTGTACATAATAATGACCTGTATCTAGAGGCTGAATACGGGTTTTTTTAAAGAAGCATTTTTGCCGGCTACATATCCGGAAGACCAAGCCCACTGAAGGTTATAGCCGCCGCAGGCTCCGTCTACATCCACTATCTCTCCGGCAAAGAACAAACCTCGAAGAAGCTTGGATTCCATGGTATAGGGGTTGATCTCTTCCGTGTCAACTCCTCCGCAGCAGACCTGAGCGTTCTCAAAGGAATTGGTAGCCACGATGTTGACCTTAAAGTTATCCATAACACCGGCAAGCCTTTCTATCTCTTTTTCCGTAAGTTTTCCGGCACTTATCTCGGGATTAATGGCAGCCTCCCTGATAAATAGAGTAATGAGCTTTTTATTGATCATGCCTATCATGGCATCTGAAACGCTCTTTGTCTTATTGATATTAAAACGGTTAACAAGGAGTTTTATAAGGCTTTCATGATCAAGGTCGGGGAAGAAATCGATGAATACCGTAACCTTCTTATGCTCATTTAAAGCAATGGAGGCATATCTGCTGACTTGAAATACAGGTATGCCGGATATGCCGTAATCAGTGATCTGCAGCTCTCCGGTGTCTGAGGCAACGGGGTTATTGTCTGTAAATAGAGACACATGGGCATCACATCTTACGCCTGCTATGGACTTGAAGAACTTCTGATCGCTTTTTAACTGGACCAGCGCAGGCAGTACGGGGATTATCTTATGGCCGAAAGCTTTGACATATTCATAACCGCTCCCGTCAGATCCGGTGGAGGGCGCGGCTTTGGAACCGCAGGCAATGATCAGGCTGTCAGCCTCATAGTCTTTAAGAAATGTATGCACGATAAAGGTCTGATTCTTTTTTTCGACTGCTGTGACCTTAACTCCGCATTCAACGTTGATATTGCATGCGAATATCTCCATTCTGAGTACGTCAAGAATGGATGATGCCTGACCAGAATTGGGATAGATATAACCGTTCTTATCTTTTGCCATGATCCCGAGCCTGTCAAAAAATCGCATGGTCTGAAACGAATCAAACTGATCCAGGATATTGGAGATAAAGGCAGGATCTGCACCGTGGTAGTTGGCGATATCCTGGTTGCGGTTGGTATAATTACATTTACCGTTACCGGTGGATAATATCTTCTTGCCAACCCTGTCCATACGTTCCAGGATGGTGACTTTGGATCCTTCTCTTGCTGCTGTTATGGCAGCCATCATTCCGGAGGCGCCGCCGCCTATTACTATAACATTTGATTTATCCATATATCATTCCTCGATTAACAGAGCCCATCATTTACAGTAGATGTAGAAATCTTGCGATCCTCAGAAGAAATCTTCCCTTAGGAACAGTCAAGAGGTCTTTTTCAGTCAGGCCTTTAAGCTTAATAAGAAGCAGGAAGTAGAACAAGGCACCGATGATGATGGAAACTATGGTTGCAAGAGAATTAAGATCTTTGAAATGCATTATAAGTGTATATATTCCGAACACGATCCCGCCCATAATAGCAGCTGATACAGCAGGGAGGATAAATGTCCTGTAGTATTCCTGCCTGTAGTCCAGGTGGCGGTGTATGGACAGCGCATTCAGTATTGTGACAACCAACGGAAATGCTATATTTGAGATCACAACAGCATAAATGTTCATGTTAAGGAAAAACATACCGCTGATAAGGACCATTACATGAATGATAAGGGCGATCAGGGCATTCTTAACAGGTGTCATGAGACGATCCACTCCCTGCAGGATGCCGTTGGACAGGGTGGACAGAGAATAAAACACTATTGAGATCGATGCTATGGTCACAAGTTCAGCCGGCAGCGGTCTGGAATCATGGTATAAAAGCCTTAGAATGGGCGAAGCCAGAACCCCCATTCCCACAGCGCAGGGAAAAGCCACTATCATAACAAAACGAACGGCAGAATTGATCCTGCGTCTAACCTGGGCATGGTCTCCATGGGTTATGGCTGCGGTAAGACTGGGAATGACCGAGGCCGAAACCGCATTTGCAATGGTAATGGGTATGCCGATAAGCACCAGGCACCTGCCACTGTATATACCCCAGTTGATGCTTGTCTCGACCGCCGGGACACTGAGAAGCGCCATGACCTTCTTGTAAATGGACTGGTCAAGAAAATCACTGAGCTGATATACCGTAGTGCTTAAAAGCACAGGGATGATGGTAAGGATAAGCATCCTGATGATCTGAGAGTAAGATTTGATCTCGCTTGACGGAGTAGGATCTTTTCTCTTTCCCCTTCTTAAACGGGGAGAATAGGAAAACAGTACAAGAACCAGGAACAAAAGCCCTGCCAGAGCTCCGATGCTTGTACCTAACGTGCTTCCTGCCGCGCCATATGATGCCTTGTAGTTTTCGGCATCATTTATGGCCTTTCCTATCTCCAGGCCGTACCCGGAAAATGTAATGGCAAATATAATACTTCCTGCCGCATTGATGATCTGTTCGATGATCTGGGATGTGGCGGTGGGTATCATGGTACCCAGGCCCTGGAAAAAGCCTCTTAACACTCCCATTACTGCAACTATAAGCAGAGTGGGGGCAAGTATACGAAGAGCCATGGCACTCATGGGTGTATTCATGATCTCGGAGGTGATATAGTCGGCGCCGAAGAAGCATATGCAGGCCACAATAAGTCCTGAGATCACTCCGAAAGCTATGGCTCCCTTAAGGATCTTACTTACGTTCTTATATTCTCTTCTTACCACCCTTGCGGATATGAGCTTGGATACAGCCAGAGGAAGGCTGAAGGATGAGATGGTAAGCATAATGCTGTATACCGAAAAAGCGCAACTGTAGTAATCGTTACCTATATCACCGAGGATATTGGTAACGGCAACTCTGTAGATCAGTCCGATAAGCCTGCTTGCTATTGAAGCAACGGCCAGAATAGAACCCTGGACTAAAAAACTTGTATTTTTAGATCCGCTTTTCATGGTTACCTCTTAGTATTCCGTCTCTCCTCCACTGTTACCGGCTGAGTTATCTGACGGTTGATTATTTGCCGCCTCATCATTTGCGGAGATGATCGCCGCACCTGCATTATCATTATTGATGAGACAAACCCAGGTTTTGCCCCGGTTTATGGTAAGTTCTTTCCCCTTTGCGTCATAGTAATGGGTAGTGCCGAACTCGCTTGTCTTCTTCCATGTGATATCAACGGCCTTGCCACCGGTAATGTATGTTCCTTTACCGGAACCCTTTAGCCCTATATCCCAGTAAAGAGTCTCTTCTCCCTCCCAAAGATATTTGGAAAAGTCGCAATATTGGAAAATGATGTTGTCAACATTAAGCTGCTGGTTGGTTTCTAAATCCATGTGCTGCTGAAGCTGACCCTTTTTGTACTGGAATCTGTAATACTTGCCGTCGTCCTTGTTATATACGAAGTAGGGATTGCAGATTGAGTAGCCGGGATATACATAATTTGCCGCCACTCCCTCCGTAAGCGTTATCTTTTCATTATCATTCTCGTTAAACTTAAAGGGTCCTTTATATTCAGTGCTGTGATCAAGGCTGTATCCGCGGCTGTTAGCCCCGGCAAGGATCCCTGCACCGCTTGTAAATGTATTATGAGGTGCCGCAAGGTCGCTTGTCTGGAAGAAGACTTCATTAAAGCCCTTATCCATGGTGCTTATATTATCAACAAAATCAGAGCTTACAAGTTCAAGGGCAGGCATTGACTGGCCTGCATGAACATATATGGCATCATGCTCCAGTGCAAAGTATACATAGGCGTTACGGCAGCTGCGGACAGATCCTATCTTGGGGATCCCTTCGTAGTTTTCAAAAAGTCCCATAAGCCTGGTGGAATAATTACCCTCGGCAGGCGCCTCGTATACTATCTTGGCATAAGATAAGCCACTGGGCTGGGCAGCCTCCGGCTGATTGGTTATCATAACGGCTGCAGGTCTTTTGGAGCCGATATCCTTGCTGACCCATTCTCCCGAAAGGAAACTCCTGACTTCGCCTGAGTGGGCAGATGAAGTCGCTGCTCCGCCTCCACCGCCGCTTACGCCTCCAGCCACGGCGCTCTGGCTGTTTTTCTTTTTTGCATTGTTGTTAGCAGTCTTTGACGAGGCTTTTTTGCAGCCGAATAATGAAAAAGCAAGTATAGCTGCCAGAAAAAGCACAAATAAACGTTTCAAGATCAATTCCTCCCAATACTCAGTTCGTCCATTATAATCCTCTGCTTATCTTCCATGATCCCGGCATCATTACTCTCCATGTGGTCATAGCCCATAAGATGGAGCATGGAATGTGCTATCAGGAAGGCATACTCCCTCAGGACGGAATGTCCGTATTCTTCAGCCTGTGAGAATACACGACCGGCACATAAAATGATATCTCCCAGGATAAGCTCCCCCGAATCGGGATCAAAGGCATCATCATTATCCTCAATACGCGAGAAATCAGCGGGAGAATCAAAGTCAGTCATGGGAAAAGACAGGACATCCGTCACCTTGTCTGTATCCCTGTATTCTTTGTTGATCCGCCTGATCTCCTTATCGTCGGTTATGATAAGACTGACTTCAGCTTCATAGGGGCACCCGCATACGTCCATGGCACATTCAGCCACGGATTCAAATACTTTTCTGTAGTCAAAATCAACTGTAAAATCACATTCAAGATCAAGGTTAAATGTCATATCTGTCTATAAATCCCCAAGCTTTCTGGAGAAAGAATCCTTAATGGACAGGTACTCTTTGTAGCTTATGCCGCAGGCATCCAGGAGACCTTCCGTTGTTGCGTTGTTAAAAAGCTGCTGCAGGACTATCTCACGGTTCCAGCCTACCTTGGCATCGTCAGTCTCCATTTTGACAAATGCCCTTACACAGCGATCAGCCATAATGACAATGGCAGCCTCCTTCATGGTGGGAAACTCAGACCTGTCAGCCGTCTCATATATTAACTGGATAAGGTTGGTGGGAAAATTATAATGCTCGCCCACCTCCACATTTGACTTGACCAGTTCATTGCCGGACATTAGACCTATACGGCAAAAAATCCCTCCGGCTTTGGCAAGGGCTGCATCAGCACCTATATATCCTGCGGCTTCATAGGCAAGTTCAGCCACCTTAAGGCAGTATTTGTACTGCTTGGGTGAATGGTTCTTCCAGGCGGCGCAAACCTTTGAATTGGGATCAAGTAATCTCTGAATCTGTATCTGCTGTCTGTTATCAACAAAGCGGGTAACATACCATCCCAGGATCAGTCCGAAGGCTACGGATACTATACCTAAAGCCATGGAATATACCACCGGCAGAACACCGAAACGCTGCTGGACTACAAACTGGGTGACAGTACAGCAGAGAACATATGAGCATATAACGATAATGCCGCCGCCGGCTATGGTATCCTTGTCGGCAAAGAGTCTTGCGACGGCTGCACCTACCACCACAAGTATCAGGTATAGGATAAAATACCTGTAATCCATGGTAACTACAGAATTATATAAAAATGAAAAATATGTACCGAATATGACACCGGTGGTGGGCTCGGTGATCAGGGAAAATGCCATGGATATAACTGAAAAGGGGGCAACATCAAGTCCCATAAGGGCACATACCGTTACGATGACACAGCCTGCCACGAATACGATAAATATCCTGCAGAAATTGCCGAATTTTTCTTCTGAATATTTGTGGGTGGTCCGGTCATATTCCAGCCATACAACCCCAAGAAGAACCAGGATCAGTGAGCCGGATATAAGGCCTATCAATCCGTATGTCTCAGTCCGGGTGATGTTAACCAGGAATATATCGGTGAAGATAGCGGACAGAAAGATGCATATCACAAATATAAGACGTTTTGGTGAAAATCTCGCTTCAAGTGCCATGTTATTCTTTGGAATTCCTCCTGCTTACACGTTTTTCATAGGATTCATAAGCCTTAACGATCTTCTGTACAAGAGGATGCCTTACAACATCAGTACTTGTAAGGGTACAGAAGCTTATACCGTCCACCTTGGCCAGTACTTTTGCTGCCACCTCGAGACCGGATCTGACTCCGACGGCAAGATCCTTCTGGGTCAAGTCTCCCGTTACCACAACCTTTGATCCGAAACCGATCCTGGTAAGGAACATTTTCATCTGGGCAGAGGTGGTATTCTGAGCCTCATCCAGAATGATAAATGAGTTGTCGAGAGTTCTGCCTCGCATATATGCAAGGGGTGCAACTTCAATAAGGCCCTTCTCCGAATTCCTTGCGAAACTCTCAGGACCCATGATCTCATATAACGCGTCATATAAAGGCCTCAGATACGGATCGACCTTGCTCTGCATATCGCCGGGAAGAAAACCCAGCTTCTCCCCCGCTTCTATGGCAGGCCTGGTCATAATGATCCTTCTGACCTCATTGTTCTTGAATGCTGTAATGGCCATAGCCATGGCCAGATAAGTTTTGCCGGTACCTGCGGGGCCTATACCAAAGGTGATCATATCATTCCTGATCCTGTCCACATACTTTTTCTGGCCCAGGGTCTTGGGCTTAATGGGCTTTCCGCCTATGGTATGGCAGATAATATCGCGATCTATCTCCACCACGGCATTCTCCATATTCTTCAAAGCCAGTGAAATGGTATAGTTGATAGACTGCTCATTAATATAATTGCCCCTTATGGACAATTCCAGCAGTTGTTCCATGACCCTTGAAGCCGCATCTACGGAAGCCTCACTGCCTATAAGCTTCACTGCGTCCCCTCTGCTTACGATGGAAACAGAAAGATGCTTCTCTATCTTTTTTATATTCTCATCAAACTGTCCGAAAATGTTGGACATATGATCTGCAGGTATTATAATGCTTTTTTCGGTAACTCCCGTCATATACTTATCTCTCTCCGGTATTATAAAATCGCCAAATTACATTTTATCATGTTTCGGTGATTATTGCACTCTTTATTTGTGATAGGGCTCTCCGCTCATTATTTTGAAACTCCGGTATATCTGTTCTAAAAGGATGACCCTCATAAGCTGGTGGGGAAAGGTAAGCTTTGAAAAACTCAAATGAAGGTCAGCTCGCTCTTTAATTTCATCGGAAAGGCCCAAAGAACCGCCAATCACAAAGCATATGTCACTGTTGCCACCGGAAAGCAGGGAATCGATCCTCTTGGAAAGCTCCGGTGAATCCAGCATCCGGCCCTCTATCTCAAGAGTAATGACATACTGACGATCCTTGATAAGGCTTATGATCTTTTCTCCTTCCCTCTTCTTAATGATATTCTCTTCAGCGGCCGAAAGGTTCTCTTTGGTCTTCTCATCTGCAACTTCTTTTATCTCAAGACGGCAAAAGGCAGAAAGACGCTTGGAATATTCATTTACGGCATCTTTTAAATACTTTTCTTTAATTTTTCCGACACATATTATTGTTATCTTTACCATATGTTTGCTCTTTATGTTATAATTAAAAAAAACCAGGCGAGGTGACTGTTTTGAAAGAATTAAAGGACAGGATTTTAGCTGAGGGCAGGGCCCTTAATGAAGATATACTTAAGGTTGATTCCTTTATCAATCATCAGGTTGATATGGAACTCATGTCAGCCATAGGAAAGGAATTTGCAGAGCATTTTAAAGACTTGGGGATCACCAAGGTTATCACTATAGAAAGTTCGGGTATCATCCCCGCAGGCATGACTGCTCTGGAGCTGGGGGTTCCCCTTGTTATCCTTAAGAAGGCATCCTCAAATGTCCTGAATGATGACATGATCCATACCGAAGTCACATCATTTACCAAAGGCAACAGCTATGAACTTTCTCTCTGCAAACGTTATATTACCGAGAATGATCATGTGCTCTTTATCGATGATTTTCTTGCCAACGGAGAAGCAGCTACTGGAGTGATAAGACTCCTTCGTATGCTTCACGCTACCATGGCCGGGATTGGCATCCTTATAGAAAAAACATTCCAACCGGGCCGGGGCAAGCTTGAAGATGCAGGTTTTGAGGTGTATTCCCTGGCAAGGATAAAGAAGCTGGAAGCCGGCTCCATTGAATTCATGGATTAGCTTTTAGTTTACTATATAATTCTTCTTGGCAACATTGCTTGACTGTCCGTATTTATCTACTACTATCACGGATAATATGTTATTACCCTCCGGCGCCTCCATAGGCGCTGTGTATTCGTAACTCCGGGAAGTGGGCTCACTGCCGTCCCAGGTATAGTATATCTTACAGTCTTCCGGGGCATTGATGGTTATCTCCGTGCCCTTGGTGATATTGACTCCCGATGGAAGTATCTCAGGCATGTCGGGGATACCCGGAGTAATATCGAATTCTATGATCTTTTCTTCACTGAAAACCCCGTACTGGTTAACGGATACAGCCCGCAGAATGTGTTTGCCTGCAGTTATCTTAACAGGCTCTGTATAAAGGATGCCGGTGGAAGCGCCTTCCTTGTCTATAGTGTAGTAGATCTTGGAAATGCCTTCTGCAGTAAGTGTCACTGATGGTTCGTGATTAAGGCTTCCCCCTTCGGTGTCTGCTTCGGGAACCGTTGCAAGATACATATTGTATTTCTGGCGGATATTAACATCCGTGGTGGTATCAAGAAGGGCTGCGGCGGCCTTGTAATCTTTTGCATCAATAAACAGAGACATTCCCGTGTCATAATCGGCTGCATTATTGGAGGTTAAGGCCAGTATGTTTTTAATGGTATCCAGGGCAGCATCATGATCTCCGAAAGCGATATAAGCTCGGGTGAGCAGCCACTTGGCATCTGTGCTTTTTTCGTCAATGGCGACAGCGGATCTTGCATTCTCAATGGCTGCAGTATAATCGCCCTTGTCAATAGCTGCCTGAGCCTTACTGAAACGATGGTTATAGTCATTATTCAAAAATTGAGATACTGCCAGCGCGATAAGTCCTGCCACGCACAATAAGACAACAACTATTAATACGATACGAACAGGTTTACTGATCCTACCTTTTCCGGAGGAGACTATATTCTCTTCATCCTCCAGCCCGCTTATATCCGGAGCAACAATATTCATATCAAGTCCCATCATTTCTTCTTCTGTGGGATTGTAATCAGCTACCAGCTGCATCTCGGCGCCGCATTCAGGACAGAAAACCTGATCACCGCGCAGGTCTGCGCCGCATTTTGAACATACCATAAAGCATGTATCTCCTTATGATCAATAGGATTAAAAGCTTTCCTCAATATATTTCTCAAATTCTTCCATAGACATAAGAACCGTCCTTGGTTTGGTGCCTTCCTCAGGACCCACGACTCCCGCATCGGAGAGCTGGTCCATGATCCTGGCGGCACGATTGAAACCGATCCTGAGCTTACGCTGCAGCATTCCTATGGATGCCTTGTCATTCTCGATGATAAGCTGCGCTGCCTCAACGAAGAGTTCGTCCTTGTCTCCTGCATTGCCGGCTCCTGCGCCTACGGAACTTAATATCTGTTCCTCGATCCCGGGATCAAAATCCTCGCCCTTTGCCTGACTTTTAAGGAACTCGGCAACTGCTCCCACCTCAGCATCGGATATGTATGCCCCCTGGACCCTTAAGGGCTTCTGATAACCCTGGGGATAGAAAAGCATATCTCCGTTGCCAAGAAGCTTCTCGGCGCCGTTCATATCTATGACGGTCCTGGAATCCACGCCGGAGGATACTGCCAGTGCCAGACGGGAGGGCATATTAGCCTTGATTAGTCCTGTAATAACATCTACTGACGGTCTCTGGGTGGCTATAACAAGATGAATCCCGGCGGCTCTTGCCAGTTGGGCCAGACGGCAGATGGAATCCTCCACCTCCCTGGGCGCCACCATCATAAGATCTGCAAGCTCATCTACTGCTATAAGGATCTGAGGCAGAGGCGCATGAAGAACCTCATCGTATTCAGGAGACCCTTTCATCTCCTCCATCTTCAGGTTATATCCTTTTATATCGCGTACATTGTAGTCAGCGAAGCTTTTATATCTGTTGGTCATCTCGGCCACAGCCCAGTTCAGCGCTCCGGATGCCTTCTTCGGATCCGTTACAACAGGTATCATAAGATGGGGGATACCGTTGTAAATGCTTAGTTCAACCACCTTGGGATCTATCATTATCAGTTTGACCTCTTCGGGTTTTGCCTTGTAGAGCACGCTCATAATGAGAGTATTCAAACATACTGATTTACCGGATCCCGTTGCACCTGCGATGAGAAGATGGGGCATCTTGGCTATATCCGAGACTATCACATTACCGCCTATGTCCTTGCCTACTGCAAAGGTCAGTTTGGATGTACTTTCCGTAAACTCCTTTGCTTCAAGAAGATCACGCAGCATAACAGATACATTGTGCTTGTTGGGAACCTCTATCCCTATGGCGGCTTTACCCGGAATAGGCGCTTCTATACGTATATCAGCAGCTGCGAGCTTGAGTTTGATATCATCTGCCAGGCTGATTATCTTGCTTACCTTGACTCCGGTATCAGGTTCAAGCTCATATCTTGTAACAGTCGGTCCGCAGCTGACATCAAGAAGTTTAACGGTAACACCGAAGCTCTGCAGGGTGCTTACGAGAAGATCGGCAGTCTCGTGCTGCTGATTCTCGGAATCACCACCCTCAGCAGTCCCTTTCTTAAGAAGATCTATAGGCGGGAACCTGTATTCAACCGTTTTCATGGTCCGGGGTTCAGGCTCCGGTTCAGGTTCATTTGCTTCGGTCACCGGTTCGGGTTCTGTGTTCACCTCGGGTTCCGGCTCCGATTCAGGTTCCGATTCAGGTACAGGTTCAGGTTCTATGATCACTTCGGGTTTCGGCTCGGGCTCAGGTTCAGGTTCTATAATAACTTCCGGTTCCGGTGCGGGTTCTATGACCACCTCCGGCTCAGGCTCGGGCTTGGGAGTGTTTTCTATGATCCTGAATTCCGGCACCCTGACTTCGGGAGCAGGTTCCGGTTCAGGCTCCGGTACCGGCGCAGGAGCCGGTTCAGGCAGATCCGGCATAAGCTCTTTTTCAGAGTCGGGGATTATGATCTCCGTAACATTCTGTGATGCTATGGACTCCTCAAGAGATAACACACGGTCAGATCCCGTCTTCTTTGAAGGCGCTTTAACTTCTGTTTCGTGAGCCTGTTCGGGTACGGGTGGAACAGATGCCTGGGAAAGAGGAACTCCGCTATCTTTAGGAAGGTCCTCCGGAGCAACTATCTTGGTATCAAAGGTAACATTATTCCTGGATGCAGCTAATTGTTCACGCCTTTGAACAAGTTCATCCTGACGGCGATGTCTCTCAACTTCCCACTCTTCTTCTTTACGGAGGCGGTTCTCGGCTCTGTTAAGCTGTCTTTTCTCTTTTCTTATGTTGTGTTCTGTCCGGGCGTCCTCTGCGCGTTTTTTTGCCCCGGTAAAGATGCTCTGTCCCGGTTCCCGGTTTCTGCGCAAGAAAGAATTCTCGACCATGATGATAACAGTGATAACTATTATAAGGATCACTATAACAAATGTACCCACACGACCTACCAGGGAATAAAAAAGATTGTCCAGCGCTCCTCCAAACAGGCCGCCAAAACCTTTTACATTCTTCGAAAGGTTGTAATAATCAAGAAAATCATTGATATCATTAAATTCAGGTACAAACAACCATATAAATGCAGAAAGGGATATGGTAAAAAAAGTGCCGCATATCAGTTTGATAACGGTCATCTTTGTTCCCTGGTCAGATAATACCACAAGAACTCCCACAAAGATCAGCCATGGAACTATATAAGCCGTAAGACCCAGGATGCCGAATAATACATCCGAGATAAAACCGCCTACTATCCCTCCTACACCGAAGCAGCATAAAAACAAAAATAAAGCCAATGCAAAGACCACTATCAACAGTATATCTTTACGCAAAGAAGACTCGAATTGCTTCGAGCCTGTTTGGGACTTTTTCTGCGGTCTCTTTTTGGCCATGGTCTTAATCCTCTTCCCAGTTATGGAATACCTCCTGAACATCATCATCCTCATCCAGAAGATCCAATGTTCTGTTGATATTCTTGATATCCTGCTCGTCTGTAAGCTTAACATACGTCTGAGGGATCATTGTAACCTCGGCGCTCGCCATGGGAATATTATTATCCTCAAGGGCTTTTCTGACATCCGGAAAAGCATCGGGAGCGGTAAGGATCTCAAAACTGTCATCTTCTTCAACGAAATCATCGGCACCGGCATCCAGAGCCATCATCATAAGTTCGTCAGCGTCCGTATCGCACTCTTCCCGGTCAATGATGATCTGTCCCTTTTCATCAAACATAAATGATACGCAGCCCTGGGTACCGATACTTCCGTTACCCTTGGTAAATGCGGATCTTACGTTGGCTGCCGTCCTGTTCTTGTTGTCGGTCAGCGCATTAACGATAATGGCAGTTCCCCCGGGGCCGTACCCTTCGTAGGAAACATACTCGTAGTTTACCGAATTCACATCTCCCGCAGCCTTCTTGATACCACGGTCAATAGTGTCATTAGGCATATTGTTGGCCTTTGCCTTGGCGATAACATCACGCAGCTTGCTGTTGTTATCCGGATCCGGCCCGCCTTCCTTAACGGCAACGGCGATCTCACGGCCGATGATGGTAAAGATCTTACCCTTTGCCGCATCATTTTTTTCTTTCTTATGCTTGATATTAGCGAATTTTGAATGTCCTGACATTATATCTGTTCCTTTCCTTTGCGAATCTCAACTTCCTTGATCATCTTATTCTCTACCGACCTGACCTTAAAATCATATCCGAATAGCGTGATAACGGGATTCTCCTCCTTCTCGGGGATACGATCCAGCGATGCCACCAGAAGGCCGTTAAGGGTGTCGTATTCAGGCTCTTCCTCCACTGTGATGCCCAACGCTTCGTAAGCATCCTCTATGGGAGTCATGCCGCTCATGATAAATGAGCCGTCCACCCGCTTAACTATCAGATCCGGTTCATTATCGTACTCATCCTCGATATTGCCCACAATCTCTTCAAGGATATCTTCCATAGCCACGATCCCGGCAGTCTGACCGTATTCATCCACCACGATCACCATATGCTGCTTGGTGGACTGCATTTTCTTAAACAGCATGTTGATATCCCTGGTCTCCGGGATAAATGACACGCTGCGGACCAGTCCCCGCAGGGATCTGACAGGCTGGTCCCGATTCTCCCGGTTCCTGTAATAGATCATGGCATCCTTGATATGTATGATACCTATGATATTGTCAATATTGTTCTCATATACAGGGAAACGGGAGTAACTCTGGTTGAGCATGAAATCAAAGGCTTCTTCCAGAGTGGTATCGCCGTCCACCGCCACAATATTGGTACGGTGGTTCATTATATCCTTGGCGTCCTTCTCTCCCAGTTCAAAGATATTATGTATCATCTCAGCTTCACTGGCCAGGATATTGCCCTGCTCATGTCCTTCATTGACCATTGAGATGATCTCATCTTCCGTAACATCTTCGGATTCGTCATCCAGAGGAAGATGAGGGTTCTTGTTGCCGACGGAACGGCTCCTTGCCCTGAAGACCGCTATATATATAGATCCCAGAGCGAGGACTACAACAACGAATAATATTAAATACCAACTGTCTCCAACGTCCATTATCTGTTATTTCCTCCGACAAGGTATATACGCGGGACACGGGGACTTATGTCACATGCGAATTCATAATTGAACCTGCCGCTTAAGTCTCCCAGCTCCTCCATCGTTATCTCATAACCCGAGTCACATCCCACGAGAGTAACCTCATCATTTATACAAACATCGGGGATATCCCTGACATTGATCATAAACTGATCCATACATATCCTGCCGACTATAGGTGCCTTTCTGCCTCTTACAAGTACGTATCCCTTGTTGGACAAGGTTCTCGGATAACCGTCTGCATATCCGAAGGATACGGTGGCCAGAATGTCTCCTGACTTGGTGATGTAGGTGCCGCCGTAGCTGACACGCGCCCCCTCTTCCATGGTCTTGATATGCACTATCCTGGACTTAAGGTTCATAACTTTCTTCAATCTAATGCCGCTTACATCCATCTCTTCCGATGGCAGAAGCCCGTAAATGATGATCCCGGCCCTTACCAGATCCATATTTGCCTCGGGAAGAGCAATGATACCGGCGGAATTGGAGCAATGCTTAAGAGGAATGGAAAGCCCGGCATCCTCCAGGTCTTTTATGATTTTCTTAAAGGTCTCAAGCTGCTGCTTCGCATAAGACAGGTCCTTTTCGTCCGCCTTGGAAAAATGTGTAAAGATCCCTTCGATCTTAAGGCAGGGAAGCTTGCTGATCTTAAGGATACTGTCTATGCTATCCGGACCGGGGCGGTATCCTATCCTGCTCATCCCCGTATCCGTCTTGATATGTATATTGACTGTACGGTTAAGGGCAGCTGCTTCGTTGGAAAGCTTCAAAGCCGTATCATAAGAAAAAACAGCCGGACGGACGTCAAGTTCGATAAGCTGCCTGAATTCCGGTTCAAATGATGCTCCCAGTAAGAGTATGGGTTTACTGATGCCCTCATCCCTAAGCTGCGCGGCTTCACTGACTGCGGCAACCGCGAAACCCCATAAATAATCAAGTTTTTCAAGCTCTTTTGCAAAAACAGATGCGCCGTGTCCGTAAGCGTTTGCCTTGATGACTGCAATGACCTTGGTCTCCGGACGGATAAGCCTCCGGATCTCACTCATATTGGACATCAGGGCGTCCAGATCAATATAAGCGGCGCACCTACCGTAATCAATCATTTAGTTATATTCTCCTGAGGAACTGTCTCGTCCTTGAGCTCCTTGCTCTTTTCGTCCCCTATATATTTCAGATCGAATATATCTATAACTTCGTGGCCGAATACGTTATGCATATAGGTATATGCGATCTGGTTCTCGATTTCTTTAGCCTTCTTGGATACTATCTTGTTCTTAAGCTCTACTCGGATCTTCCTGATCCATTCGCTTATCTCGATGATCACCTTGGAATTATCAAAAAGCTTATGATAAAAGATGTCCATGGTGGCGATCATGAGTTCATCGTTGGCCTCTTTGATAAGAGCAGGAATGTCAAGAAGTTCATCATTGTATGCATCTACCTTATCGTTGATCTCCTTGATAAGCTCCTGGTTCTTGGCCTGCTTGGCTGAGGCCTCGCCCTCAGACTCGTTCATATTCTCAACGATCTCGTTCATAAGGTCGGATTTGACCTTCTTTAAGCCCTTAAGCTCGTTGTTGATAAAGCCCTGGCGCTTTAACAGTTCGTTGAGTTTCTCCTCTATCTCTTTAATCTCAGCGGATTTGGGTGTAAACTTAAACAGTTCATGCCATTTCTGGTCCAGGGTAAGTATGGGAATATGCTTGCCCTTAACTGCCTTGATAAAATCCTCTTTAGTTTTGTTCGAGTCCACATTAGTATTGATTACCATGAAAAACCTCGCAATAAATACTTATACGGTCTGCTCATACTCCGTGAGATTATAGGATAACTGCATAAGGCTGTCAAGAAGATGAACATTCTCCACAATGATATTCTCGGGCAGTTCTATGTCTACGGGAGCAAAATTCCAAACAGCCTTGATATTACTGTCCACAAGTATATCAAGTATGCTCTCTACAGCATCCTTGGGAACAGTGATGGCAGCAATATCTATATCGTTCTTCTTCAGATAGTCAGATAGCGTATCAACGGACATTATCTCTATGTCCTTGATCTTACGGCCTATATAATCCTTGTTCACATCGAAAAGACCTCTTATGATAAAGCCTCTTTTCTCGAAGAAGGAATAATTGGCAATAGCCTGTCCAAGTTTACCGGCACCGATAATGACCAGGTTATGTACCCGGTCAAGTCCCAGGATCTTGGCCATCTCATTATAGAGATACTTAACGTTATACCCGTATCCCTGCTGGCCAAATCCCCCGAAATTATTGAGATCCTGGCGGATCTGTGATGCAGTTACATTCATCTTGGCACTTAGTTCAGCTGATGATATCCTCTCTACATCTGCATCGATCAATTCTCCAAGATATCTGTAATAACGCGGCAGACGCCTTATTACGGCTTTTGAAATCTCTTGTTCCACTGTATAGTTCCTCCGTCCCTCATCAATGAATTCCCTATCGCTCTAATTATATAAAAACCTATATATCATGTCAAACCGATAAAAGCACCCATTTATCCATCATTTCCGATAGTTTCAGATCAATTTCACCAATCTCTCCTGCCAGTTCGTTCAGTCTGGCTGAATTGGATGATATCTCGGGATCATTCATTATATTTGTCAGTTCCTCTTTTTTTGCCTCCAGATCGGCAATCTCTTTTTCTATGGATTCAATCTGCTTTTTTTGTTTCCTGCTTTCGGCATCCAGACTTTTTTTCTTAAGCCAGTCTACTTTTGTATCAGAAACCCGGCACTTCGGAGTATCGTTATCGTAATTTTCGTCAACAGATCGTTGATTTTCAGCCCTCTTTTCCAGATAATAGTCATAATTTCCCAGATAATTGGTAATCATTCCCTTGTCAAGCTCAATTATCCTGGTGGCAGTTTCATTGATAAAGTATCGATCATGGGATACCATAAGGAGGGTTCCGGTGTATGATTTCAGAACACTTTCAAGTATCTCCTTGGATTCTATGTCCAGATGATTTGTCGGCTCGTCCAGAAGGAGAAAATTAGTCTCTGAGAGCATAAGCTTGGCCAGGGAGAGCCTTCCTTTTTCTCCGCCGCTTAAGTCAGATACCTTCTTAAACACATCGTCTCCCGTAAAGAGAAATAAGGCCAGGGTATTACGGATCCTTGTCTGGGTAAGATCGGGATAGGCATCAGCGATCTCCTCAAAAAGCGTATTGTCAGGATCCAGGCTCTCCTGCTCCTGATCGTAATATCCCGGATATACATTAGTCCCTAATCTGATACTTCCTCCGTCCGGATCCAGCCTGTCCATTATAAGTTTCAGGATGGTAGTCTTACCGGTTCCGTTATCACCGATGAGAGCTACATGTTCTCCTCTTTTGATCTCAAAGCTAAGGTCAGAGAATAGGTCTTTTCCGTTGAAAGCCTTGGATATCTCCGTAACGGACAAAACGTCCTTACCGCTTTCGGTAACCGGTTCCAATGTGAGATGCATATCATTGTTAACAGAAGAAGGAGCCTCTATGCGGGTCATTTTTTCAAGCATCTTTTCCCTGCTCTCGGCTCTTTTTACCGACTTTTCCCGGTTAAAGGACTTTAACTTGGATATGACTTCTTCCTGGTGCTTTATATCCTGCTGTTGGTTAAGGTACTGCTTGATGGCAGCCTCCCTTAAGGCCTCTTTTTTTGCTGCGTACCGGGTATAATTACCCTGATATACCCTGGTCATACCACCGTCGATATCTATTATCTTGGTGGCGATCTTATCTATGAAATACCTGTCGTGCGATACGATGATCACTGTCCCCTTGTATGACGACAGAAAGCCTTCAAGCCACTCCACGGATCTTACGTCAAGGTGGTTGGTGGGCTCATCCAGGATTATGATATCAGGATTTGATACAAGGAGACGGCATAGGGATACTCTGGTTTTCTGTCCCCCGGAGAGTTTGAGGATATTCTTATCAAAATCTTCTTCAGTAAAGCCCATGCCCTTGATGATCCCGGTGACTTCGCTCCTGTATGCGTAGCCTCCCAAATGTTCAAACCGGTGGTTTTTGTCAGTATAATCCTTCATAAGGGACTCGAGCTCGCTGCCGGTCAGCTCTCCCATCCTGCGTTCCATGCTTCTGATCTCATTTTCCAGGTCTATTACTTCCTGCTTGGTCTCCAGAACGGCATTGAATATGGTGTTATCCATATCAAAAGACTGGTGCTGGCTTAAGTAGCCAATGGTTTTATTCTTTGCAATTACAACATTGCCGGAATCGGGGGCGACCTCTCCCAGGATAATCTTAAGAAGGGTTGTCTTGCCGGCACCGTTAATGCCGACTACAGCAACCCTTTCTCTCTCGTCTATATTGAAAGATGTATCCTTAAGGATCGTATTGATCCCGAAAGACTTGGAAATGTTATTGCAGGATAAGATCATTCTAATACATCGACTCCAGATTTCTTCTGATAACCTTAATAAATCCCTCACTGTTTAACACGATGGGATCCTTTATGGATGTTATAAGGGCAAGATCCTTTGTCATTTCTCCTGATTCGATGGTCTTGATTGATGCTTTCTCAAGCTTCTTTGCAAATGATGTAAGCTCGGGTATCTTGTCAAGCTCTCCTCTCTTAGCCAAAGCTCCTGTCCATGCAAATATGGTGGCTATGGAGTTGGTGGAAGTCTCCTCCCCTTTAAGATGCTTGTAGTAATGACGCTGCACGGTTCCGTGGGCAGCCTCGTACTCGTAGATCCCGTCAGGAGAAACAAGAACTGAAGTCATCATGGCCAGGGAACCGAAGGCAGTGGCGATCATATCGCTCATAACATCGCCGTCGTAGTTCTTGCAGGCCCATATATATCCGCCCTTTGACTTGATAACCCTTGCTACTGCATCATCTATCAGAGTGTAGAAATACTCTATTCCGGCCTTCTTGAAGGCATCCTCATATTCCTTCTCATATATTTCCTGAAATACATCCTTGAAGGTATGGTCATACTTCTTGGATATGGTATCCTTTGAGGAGAACCAAAGGTCCTGTCGTGTATCTATGGCGTAGTTAAAGCAGCTTCTTGCAAAGCTTTCAATGGAAGGGATCAGATTGTGCTGTCCCTGAACGATACCGGCTGACTTGAAATCATGGATCAGTTCTCTGGTCTCGGTACCGTCCGGTGCGGTATACACGATCTCACATTTGCCCGGGCCCGGTATCTTCATTTCAGATGCCTTATATACATCACCATATGCATGTCTTGCTATGGTGATGGGCTTCTTCCAGGTCTTAACATTCGGCTCGATGCCGTTAACTATAATGGGAGCACGAAATACAGTGCCGTCAAGGATAGCTCTGATGGTGCCGTTAGGGCTCTTCCACATCTCCTTGAGCTTATATTCCTCTACTCTGGCCGCATTTGGCGTGATCGTGGCGCATTTAACGGCAACACCCAGTCTCTTGGTGGCATTGGCGGAATCTATTGTAACCTGATCGTCTGTCTCGTCCCTGTGTTTTAAACCCAGGTCATAGTATTCACTCTTGAGGTCCACAAAGGGTTCTATCAGTTCATCCTTTATGATCTGCCAGAGGATCCTGGTCATCTCATCCCCATCCATCTCAACCAAAGGCGTTTTCATCTGTATTTTACTCATCTTTTGTTCCCTTTCATTCCTATGTTATGTTTTTAACAATTTCTCGTATTATATACTTATTTTTCTTTTAGTGCAATAGATTCAGCCGGTTAAATACTTATAAAATCCGTCGGCTATCTTGATCTCCTCGTATCTTCTGTTATACTCATCCTCTGACAGCTCATCTATGTAATTCTTGACGTAATTGCGCCTTAAGCCTGCCTCGGCTGCTATATCAACGCCCTTATTATATGCTATGGCTGCATCTATCTCTTCTGCATAGTGGCCGATCACTACATTGCCGTTGATATGGAGCCTGGCTGTATAGCAGTCCTTTTTCTTATATGTATCCTTGATCACGCCGTTATACCTGTTGACGATGACGATATTCTCATAGCGGAAATCATACATATCCTTATTCTTGAAATAATAGTCCTTGCCTATGATACTGTAGTTCTTTATGCCATACCTGGAAGGCAGGTTGACCTGCATGCCGTAGTCGGCCACGAAGAGATGGCCTTTTCTCTTCATGATGGTCCGGGTTGAATAAAAGAAGAGGTCATCTATATCAAATTTGAGGATGTCATTGATGCCGATGTGGTATGTGAAATACTTGTTCCGAAGATATATCGGGGTCTTGAAGTACATGTCGTTATCCCGGAAATTAAAGAGGGTGATGCACTTCTGGTAATCCAGGATCATCTTCTCGTACGGGAAATTATCCACGGTCAGTTCTTTATCGTGGAGGATATGGTCTGCCTGTTTGTATGCCATGTGCGCTTCCATTGCACTGTCGAAGCTTCCCAGGCTGATGTGCTTGTTCTTATACGTGATAGACGCGCGGTAATACTCGTCACCGTTCTTCTTGTGCGCCGGATATACGCCTTTGATATGTCCCATAGTATTATCCTTATAATTCTACTGATTTAGTAATGTGTCATTGTGACGCGGCTAAAGAAAACATGTTCAACGGAAGGACGCTCTCGCTTCATTGTGGGCGTAGCGGACACTAATATGTCGTGAACAGTCGGAATCTGCGCGTAGCAAGTTTTACCTAGCGGAAGCAGATTCCTCCTACGACATAAAGTGCCGACGCCCACAAAAACCTTCCGATTGAACATTTTTCTTTATCCGCTGTTATCTACAATATTATAATATTATCAATAACAATGACACAAGTATATCTTAAATGCGCGTTGATATTACTACGATGTGCGACAATAATACCTTGTTACAATATAATGATCGTGTCGTATATGCATAAATACCTCGTTACCACATATATTATCACGTCATATATATATATAATTAACTTGTTACAATAATTCTGGTATGTTATAATTCATGGAAGTTTATAGCGCATGTATTACATGCAAGGATAAGTGCCGGTTGAGAATAATTCAAGGAAAGGTTTTTGTAAGCGTCGGCACTTAGCGAATGCGAAGCATGAGGTTAGTGCCGCTACGACTTACAACGTCTTAGTCGTAAGGGATCCTCCCGCAAGCGGGCCCCTCCTTGCGACATTAAGCGCAAGCGTCCTTTCCTTGGATTGATTCTCAATCCGGCACGTATCATTGATATACCAATCATAATCCAACACGCATTTTTGTCTAATAATCATATGGAGGAGCAAAATGGACATATATTATAAGAGCACACGAAGCAAGAGCGAACGCGTCACCGCATCCAAAGCAATTCTAAATGGCTTGGCTGAGAACGGCGGATTATACGTCCCTGAATCTATTCCGAGTCTGGACGTTGATCTCGCAAAACTTCCGACAATGGACTACCGGGAGACGGCCTACGCAGTTATGAGCAAATTCCTTACTGATTACACAGAGGAAGAACTCCGCTACTGCATCAACAACGCCTACGATTCCAAATTCGATACGGAGGAGATCGCTCCCCTGGTCAAGGTAGGCGATGTATACGGCCTGGAACTCTTCCACGGCAAGACCATCGCATTCAAGGATATGGCCCTATCCATCCTGCCCTACCTGCTTACCACGGCGGCCAAGAAGAATAACATCACCAATGAGATCGTTATCCTCACTGCCACCTCAGGCGATACGGGAAAGGCGGCCCTGGCAGGCTTTGCAGACGTCCCGGGCACCAAGATCATCGTATTCTATCCCAAGGACGGTGTGAGCCCAATACAGGAGAAGCAGATGGTGACCCAGACCGGTGATAATACCTTTGTCGTAGGGATCAGAGGAAATTTTGACCAGGCACAGACCGGCGTCAAGGCCATGTTCAATAATGAAGAACTAAAGGCGAGGATGAAGGACAAGGGCTATCAGTTCTCATCGGCAAACTCCATCAATATCGGAAGGCTTGTTCCCCAGATCGTATATTACGTCTTTGCATACGGCCGCATGATAAAAGATAATGCCATCAAGGCAGGTGATACGATAAATATCGTGGTCCCAACCGGCAATTTCGGTAATATCCTTGCCGCATATTTTGCAAAGCAGATGGGACTCCCGGTCAACAAACTGGTATGCGCCTCCAACGAGAATAAAGTATTGTTTGATTTCTTTACCACAGGGGATTACGACAGGAACAGGGAATTCATCCTTACATCATCTCCCTCCATGGACATTCTCATATCAAGTAATCTTGAGAGACTCATATACATGTCCTGCGGCATGGATACAGACAAGAATATGGAACTTATGAACGAGCTGGGCAGGGACGGCAGATATACCATCACCCCGGCCATGCGAGAGAATATAAAGGATTTTTACGGTAATTATGCATCTGAAGTCGAAACAAAAGAAACCATTGGCAGCATCTTTAAAAAAGAACATTACCTATCTGACCCGCATTCGGCAGTTGCATACTGCGTATACAAGAAATTCAAAAAAGATACGGGAGATTCTCGGCCGTCGGTAGTCGCATCAACTGCCAGCCCCTATAAGTTCACCAGGAGCGTAATGACATCCGTCGATAAAAAGTATGATGCTTTATCCGATTTTGAACTTGTGGATGAGATGAACAAGATCACGGGTGTTAAGATACCGGATGCCATAGAAGAGATCAGAAATGCTCCCATCCGTCACAAGACGGTCTGCGACGTAGATAAGATGCAGGATAGTGTTGAAAGTTTCCTTGGATTATAAAAAGATAACAAGAATATTATAAAGGCCGGAGGCATCAGCTTCCGGCCTGTTCATTATCCTTTAAAGATGTTGGGCGATAAGAGGAAATTCACTGTTCCGAAGGGGAATATCACAGGGATATAGAATACTATGGAGTCCAGTGAAATGATGGAATCAACCACATGTCCCAGAGGTTCGAGGTCAAGCTCTATTCCCACATCATTTGACATATTTACCGAGAAAAGTCCATTATGGAGATTTAAGAAATCTTCCACCGACGCTTCGATATATTCATCATATTCATCCATGGTCTTACCCATGTATCTTGATGCAAATTCAATAGATGTGGCAACATCCATATCTATGCCCGTAAACATCTGCAAATCCCCCATGATGTTCTGGAATGTGCAGTTCTTAGTAGCATATTCAGGCAGGATCTGGGCATCAAGGGGAGTGAAATCCTTGCCAATGAACCTGATAAGGTTGTTAAACAGCAAGGTTACATAATTAACACAACCCGATGAAGACTCAAATTCATCAAAGGTATACACATCGTTAACAAGAACACTTATGGAATCCTTCTGGGTATCATTGAGGTCGTCCTCTTCTATCTCATGCTCGGACTGGTAATCGATCATCAGATCTTCCAGTTCATGTGCCGTGACATATCCGCCGTCAACCAGGGCCTGTCCGAAAGTGAGATAATCAGGTCTCTGGGTTGTACATAATTCCTCAACCTGCTCCGGGGTAAGATATCCTTCCTCGATAGCAAGTTCGCCGAATTTCTTATCTACGTGAGTCTGTAAGATATGTATCTTCTCGACTTCACTGGCAGTCATATATCCTTCGCACATGGCCAGGGTACCCAACTTGATCTTGACAGTGCTCTGATTTTGAAGAATGGTCAGAAGCTGGTCTGCGTCTATTACCCCTTTTTTCAAAAGATAATTCCCAAAGAATTGTGTAAACATCTACTACCTCCCGCCGAGATTCTTATTCAGGATCTCTCTAAGACGTTCTTCATCAACCGGCTTCTGGATAAAATCAATGGCGCCACCTTCCAAAGCAGCCTTAAGATTCGAGTTATTACCCAGGGATGATGCCATGATGATCTTTGCATCTTTATCAAATTCCATGATCTCTTTTACAACGTCTATTCCGTTCTTTACCGGCATAACAATATCAAGAAATGCCATATCCGGTTTATTCTCTTTGTAGACTTCAATAGCCTCAGCGCCGTTCTTGGCCTCAAACACCTCAAAGTCACCGATGTTTGAAAGCATATCCCTCATCTGGCTTCGGGCTAGTATGGAATCATCACATATCAGTATCTTTGCCATATTAAAGCCTCCACAATAATCTTCTCCCACAGTTTACATTTAATTTTACAACATCTCGTTCATTTTTTCAATTATTTACTTACTCTTTTGAAATTATTTCGTTGGTATTTTTATATATGCTGTCTTCGGGAACCACGCCTCTTACCATGGAAAGGGGATAAATGTTGGTATTGGGGCAAATGACGCTTCCGGGATTCAGAACACTGTTACAGCCAACCTCTACATGATCACCCAGCATGGCACCGAATTTTTTCAAACCGGTATCATGCTTCTCGTCACCGTTTTTTACCACTACAATGGACTTATCCGCCTTCACATTGGAGGTAATGGACCCTGCTCCCATGTGGGATCTGTAGCCCAGAACAGAGTCGCCCACGTAATTGTAGTGGGGAACCTGGACATTGTTAAAAAGTATAACGTTCTTTAGTTCCGTTGAGTTGCCTACCACGCAGTTATTGCCCACCAGGACATTGCCTCTGATAAAGGCTCCGGGGCGCACTTCCGTGTCCTCTCCGATGATGGCAGGTCCTTTAATGGTGGCAGTAGGATAAATATATGCGCTTTTTGCTACCCAGATATTATCTTCCCTTTTCTCATACCTCCCGGGATCCAGGTCTTCTGCGATCTTTAATATGATCTCGCCAATATGGGGAAGCACCTCCCAGGGGTAGGTATACTTCAAAAGAAAAGGCATGGCAAGGCTTTCGTCTGTTTTATAAAGGGCTTTTACGGTAATATCGCTCATATAATAATCCTCCGAATATCATGCATCATTTGTAATATGCTCTTATATTGTTATACAGGTCCTTTATCCTTACCTGTCCTGAGACCTGTTTGACCATTTCCGTCTTCTTTTTCACAAAATCAGTCAGCTTTGTCATATATTCATCCGAAGAGATATCTCCGTTGCAAACCTGAGTCAATCCCTTCTCCCAGCTGGCGGTAAGTTCAGGATTCAAAAGAGACCGGATGGAAATGTTGACTATATCGAATATCAGCTCTCCCATAAGTGTCGGGGTAAGGATCTGTGTCTTTTTATTAAGTTTAACATAATCCTTATTGATAAGCTTGTTCAATATCTCAGCCCTGGTAGCACTGGTGCCGATACCGCTTCCCTTGATCTGGGCCCGGAGCTCCTCATCTTCTATAAGCTGGCCGGCATTCTCCATGGCAAGTATCATTGAGCCTGAATTATATCGTTTTGGGGGAGTGGTCTCGCCTTCCTTGATCTCAAATCCTTTAATATCGAGAATATCTCCCTTTTTCAAACTGTTAATCATACCTGATATATCACCTGATGTATCTTCGGCATCCTCATCCCCTTCTCTATCCTCTTGTGGTTGTTTTCCCTTGAAAAAGGTATAGTTCATCACTTCAAGATATCCGGGTTTGTTAAGGCTCTTAACCCCGGCGGTAAATACCTCATGATCCACACCCACTGATACGTTGTTTTTCATGTATTCCGCCGCCGGATAGAATATGGCCAGAAATCTCCTGACTATAACCTCGTACACCTTAACATGGAGGTCAGAGAGGCGGTTTAGGTTCCCGAAACCCTGCCCCGTAGGGATTATGGCGTAATGGTCTGTGATCTGCTTGTCATTGACATAGCGGCTTTTGGCCAGATCCTTATGAAGGCCTTTTGTAAGTATATTTGCAGCGATATCAGATGCATAAGGCAGACTTTCCAAACCTTTAAGGTTCTTGTGGATCTCCTTTGAAACTGCAGTCGAAAGGACTCTGGCATCTGTTCTGGGATATGTCACAAGTTTTTTCTCATACAGGTCCTGGATTATCCCCAGAGTATCGTTGGGGCTTATCTTAAAAAGCTTGGCGCATTCATTCTGGGCCTCTGCCAGGTTAAAGAGCATGGGGGGATTCTTCTTCTCTTTTTTCCTTTCGATCGAGAAAACTTCTCCCGTGGGAAATGAAGAAAGCTTATTCCTAAGTTCTTCTGCGATTTCTTTATCTGTAAATCCTATATCCTTATAAAGCTTGGGGTGATCGGCATATTCAGACCCGGGCATTACCCTCCATTCTGCAGCCAGGTTGCCGTCTCCCTTTGAAAATGAACCGGAGAGCTTGTAAAACGGCATTTTTATAAAGCTTCTTATCTCCCGTTCCCTGCGGACGATCATCCCCAGCACGCATGTCATTACGCGGCCTACGGATATTGCTGTGTATTTATCATTGAACAATGGTTTGATGGAATAAGCATATTTCAGGGTAAGGATCCTTGAAAAATTGATCCCCATAAGATAATCTTCCTTGGCTCTGAGGTAAGCCGAGTCAGACAAAAGGTCATATTCGTTTAAGGGCTTGGCTTCCCTGATCCCGCGAAGTATCTCTTCCTCTGTCTGGGAGTCGATCCATACACGTTTACGGATCTTATCGGGAGCAACCCCCGCTTCCTGATCCACAAGCCTGTATATGTATTCACCTTCCCGCCCGGAGTCGGTACATACATATATCACATCAACATCCTCCCGGTTGAGGAGCATTTTCACCGTATTGAACTGTTTGCTGACGGAAGGGATAACCTCATATTTAAAATCAACAGGCAAAAAAGGCAGGGTATCAATACTCCACCTTTTTAAAGAAGCGTCATATTTGTCGGGATAGCTCATGGTGATCAGATGTCCGACGCACCAGGTGATAATAGTATCATCGCCTTCGAGATATCCGTCATGTTTTTTTAGATCTACCTTCAGTGCCTTGGCAAATTCCTGTGCCACACTGGGCTTCTCTGATATATACAAATGCTTTTGATTAGTGCTCATACTACAGACTGCTTATATCAACCAGGATGATCCTGGGCTCCTTTGCTGCTTCTCTCTTAAGCTTCTCATCAAATGATCTTGAAGAGAACAGATAATAGTAATCCGCAGATATCTTAGCCTGTCCCATGAGATCAAAAAGGTCAAGGCACATGCTGTATGTAACAGTACGGTCTTTCCAGCGGCAAAGACCGATAATGGTCCTTCCGGAATCCTCTGAAGCTATGATATCTATGCTTCCCTGCTTACCTACCCAGCTTCCGATCTTGGATATCTTAACCGGCAGACGACCGATCTTGCTGAGCAACATCAGGTACTCCTGGCATACCTTTACGAAATATCTGTCGAGATACTCGTTAAGGTCGGAATCTATATACTTGTCATAGAATTCAGCCTCACTCATGGTATTGAGTGCAGACTGGTTGGAATAGATAAATCTGTAATAGAAATTAACAAGTGTGTTCTTGATCTGGTATACACCCTTCTTGGTATTGACTCTGCCGGCAGTCTCGAAAGAATCAACCTTCTCCACGATGTCAAGGTCTATAAGATTATTGATATAAACACTTATCTTGGCTCGTGAAAAACCGGTATATGCAAAGAGGTCATTAAGCTTATTGCGTCCGGTAGCCAGGGCATAAAGGATAGTGCTGTATACGGCCTGCTCACGGAGTTCGGAACCTATGATACGGTCTACCTCGTTATACAGTATGCCGCTGGGAGAAAGGATCAGCTTACATACATTATCCTTAACGGTCCTGCTCTTGTTCCATCTGTCTATATACTTGGGTACGCCGCCTATGATACCGTATATCTTAACGCACTCCCTGGTGTCATATCGCTCCAGGTTCTGAACAAGATCAACAAAACCTATCTCATTGACCCTGTGAGCATGTATCATCTTTCTTTGGGAATTATTCTTCATGAAATTCGGCATTTCACTGCCGACCCATCCTATCTGTGAACTGATAAGGATAACCATGAACTTGCGGTCTGAGTTCTTAAGAAGATCGATCACGGTCTTCATAAATGAATCATCTTTTTTGACTATATACTGGAATTCATCAACTACAAGAACAAATTTTTCGGATGAAGCGTTAACGATATTTGGTATGATCTCCGTATACTCGTTGGAATTATAATCAAGACCCAGTTGACTCCGGACTTCAGACGAAAAAAATAAACGCTGTTGGAGTTCGGAAGCCTGCTTAGCCATATAATAAAACGACTTTTTATCTTTGCAGAATTCCCTTACGACGCTGGTCTTTCCAAGACCGTATGCGCCATAAAGCAAAACAGCGTCATTCTCCTCTTTGTTGAAGATCTGTGTTAAAACACTTAACTCTCTTTTCCTGCTTGACAACATATATGATTCTCCCCTACTGATTTATAACAAAAAAACAATCCCTCGCCTGTTTCTTAAGGCACGTTAATGATTATATCACAATTTCTTAATTTTTCAATAAAATTAAAACGACTCTTAATAAAAAATATTTTAAAAAGAGTCGTTTAATATTTAGTAATTTTGCACAAAGCCCTTGCTATTTCTGGGTTATATAGCCTTGTGCTTTAAGCAGCTCAGCACAGAGCACAGCTCCTCCGGCTGCTCCTCTTAATGTATTGTGGGACAATCCTACAAACTTGTAATCAAATAATGTGTCTTCACGAAGCCTTCCTATGGATATTCCCATCCCTCTTTCATAATTAACATCCATCTTAACCTGAGGCCTGTTGTCATCTTCAAGGTATTGGATAAACTGCTTGGGTGCGCTGGGAAGTTCAAGCTCCTGAGGAAGTCCCGAGAACTCGGTTATCTTTTCGATAAACTCTTCCCTGGAAGGTTTATTCTCAAAGGAGATAAATACTGCAGCCGTATGTCCGTCCAGGACGGGAACCCGGATACACTGAGTGGTGATAAGCGGAGCCTCGGCCTTTACTATAACTCCGTCTTCTATATGTCCGAAGACTTTCAGCGGCTCCTGCTCACTTTTTTCTTCCTCTCCCGATATATAGGGTATGATATTGGCTACCATCTCCGGCCATTCCTTAAAGGTCTTACCGGCGCCTGATATTGCCTGATATGTGGTGGCCACTACGGTCTTGGGGCCGAATTCCTTCAAAGCGGCAAGGACCGGTGTGTAGCTTTGTATTGAACAGTTGGGCTTAACTGCCACAAAGCCCCTGGTGGTCCCCAGTCTCTTCTTCTGGTATTGGATCACATCAAAATGCTCGGGATTGATCTCCGGAATGACCATGGGAACATCCGGTGTCCATCTGTGAGCACTGTTATTGGATACTACCGGTGTCTCCGTCTTGGCATAATCCTCTTCTATGGCCCTTATCTCATCTTTTGACATATCAACGGCGCTGAAGACGAAGTCAACCTTTTTGACTACCTGCTCTACTTCGTTAACATTCAGTACTATCTTATTCTTAACGGATTCAGGCATGGGCGTCATCATCTTCCATCGATCACCCACTGCTTCTTCATAGGTCTTGCCCTCACTTCTTGGGCTTGCAGCTATGGCTTCCACTTCAAACCAGGGGTGATCCTCAAGCAGAGATATAAATCTCTGTCCCACCATTCCGGTTCCGCCGAGTATACCAACCTTTAATTTTTCACTCATAAAGATCTCTCCTCACTTTTGTCTTTGCTTGACGTACATTTGTCCGTGTACTGAATATAATATAACAACTTATTTCCAATTGCAACCTTTACTTATATATTCTTTGTAAAATGATATGGTTTTCGTAATAGCTTCTCTTCCCGGCGCCCCTGTGGTAAGCCGTCGATCAACACAGGTTTTAAGGCTCACAGCTTCGTATATATCCTCATCAAACTCAGGACTTATCACCTTTAATTCGGATATGGTCAGGTCGAGAATGCCTTTTTCTTTTTCTATGCATGAGAGTACCAATCGTCCCACTATGGAATGGGCATCTCTGAAGGGAACGCCTTTGCCCACCAGATAATCCGCAGCATCCGTTGCATTGGTAAAGCCCTTCATGGCTGACTCTGCCATTACCTCCTTGTTGAACTTCATTGTATCTACCATTCCTGTAAACAGCACTATACAGCTTTTAACCGTATCGATGGCATCAAAGGTCAGCTCCTTATCCTCCTGCATATCCTTATTATATGCAAGGGGAAGGCCCTTCATGGTAGTAAGAAGGGATGTCAGCGCGGCGTACACCCTTCCTGTCTTGCCCCTTACCAGTTCTGCGATATCCGGGTTCTTCTTCTGCGGCATGATGGAACTTCCGGTGCTGTAGGAATCGTCCAGTTCAACAAAACCGTATTCGTTGGAATTCCATATTATGATCTCTTCGGAAAATCGGCTCAGATGCATCATTATTATTGATAATGCATTCAGATACTCGATCACATAGTCCCTGTCTGCAACTGAATCCATTGAATTAATAGTGGGACCGGTAAACTTAAGCATCCTGGCTGTATAGTCCCGATCCAGGGGGTATGTGGTCCCTGCCATGGCCCCTGCTCCCAGCGGACAATAATTCATCCTTTCCCGGATGCTTGCAAGCCTCTCCCGGTCCCTTCGAAACATTTCAAAATATGCTCCGAAATGATGGGCCAGTGTTGTGGGCTGCGCCTTCTGAAGGTGGGTAAAGCCGGGCATATATGTGTCTATATTCTCCTCCATGATCTTAAGGAGGGTCTTAACCAGTTCATACAGAACGGCATCTGTCTCTTCTATCTCATGGCGGATGTATAACCTCATATCCAGCGCCACCTGATCATTCCTGCTCCTGCCCGTATGCAGCTTCTTGCCTGCATCGCCTATCCTCTCTATAAGGTTGGCTTCCGCAAAGCTGTGTATGTCCTCGTACTCTTCCGTGATCTTAAGCTTTCCGCTATGAACGTCCTCAAGTATCCCTTGAAGTCCCTTTATTATCTTATTCTTTTCATCTTCGGAAATGATGCCCTGCTTCCCCAGCATGTCGGCATGGGCTATGCTTCCCTCTATATCCTGATCGAAAAGCCTCTTATCAAACCTTATTGAAGCATTAAAGTCATATACCAGCTTTGATGTCTCCTTGGTAAATCTTCCGCCCCATAATTGAGCCATAGAGATCTCCTTCCTATCCTTCGTTGAAATATACTCTGTACCATACAAGAAACATATAGATCACCCATATCTTCTTGCTTTCATCTGCCTTTTCCTTTTTGTGGTCTTCCAGCAGCCTGCATATATAGTCTACATCAAAATATTTTTCTGCCGTCTCCGATCGGAAGGCTTTTTCTATCTCATTATAATAACGGTCTTCCCTGATCCACCTTGCCAGCGGCACGGGGAAGCCGAGTTTCTTCTTACCTGCCACGTCTTCAGGGATATAGTTCTCCGCCACCTTGCGGAAGGCGTATTTTGTAACATTCCTGTGTATCTTATGTTCTGCCGGTATCCTTCTGGCTACCGCAAACACTTCCTTATCAAGGAAGGGCACCCTGGATTCAAGGGAATGGGCCATGCTCATCTTATCTGCCTTAAGCAGGATATCTCCCACCAGCCACAGGTTTATATCCACCAGCTGCATCCTGGCAAAATCCGATCCCTTTGCCATATCGTATACCGGTTTGGTAACACTGTAGGGATACCTGTTCTTTCCTACATCCTTCTTCTTTAAGAACTGCCTTATCTCTCGTGGGTTAAATCTGTTGGCATTACCGATAAATCTCTGTTCCAGCGGGGTGCATCCTCTGATCAGGAAATTTTTTCCCTTGAAATTCTTATCTGAATTGATCAGTTTCTGCCGTATTCCCTTCTTCATCTTATTTGGCAGTATTCCGAATCCCGCCAGGGACTTAGGCTCGTGATAAATATTGTATCCGCCGAAGAACTCATCTGCTCCTTCTCCGGAAAGTACTACCTTTACCTTCTTTGCTGCCAGCTCATCCACCAGATACAAGGCAACCGCTGATGCATCCGCCAAGGGCTCGTCCATATGATACATCACCTTTTCCAGTACTCCGAAATACTCCTCGGAACTTATGGATTTCCGGTCATTTTCTATGCCCATTCTCTCAGCAAATCTCTTGGCATATCCCAGCTCGTTATGATCGTCCTTGGAAAATCCCACGGTAAATGTCTTGGCTCCGTTAAACCTTGAAACCACATAACTGGAATCCACTCCGGATGAAAGGAGTGAACCTACTTCCACATCGGAGATCATGTGATACTTTACCGAATTATCCAGCACGTCAGACAGTCTGGATACCGTGCTTGCCAGTGAAACGCCCTTTTCTTCGTCAAAGGTAGGTGTCCAGTATCTTTCTATCTTCATATCCCCGTCCTTATATATCATATAATGCGCCGGGGGCAGCTTATATATTCCCTTAAAGAAGGTCTCGGGCAGGGCTGAATACTGGAATGAAAGGTAGCATTCCAGTGCTTCTTCATTTAATTCCTTTTTACTGTCCGGGTGCTCCAGGATACTCTTTATCTCTGAGGCGTATATCAGCCCCTTTTCATCTGCCTTATAGTAAAAGGGTTTGATCCCGAAAAAATCCCTGGCTCCGAACATCTGCTTATTTTTGCTGTCCCAGAGAACAAACGCGAACATGCCCCGAAGGTGGTCCAGGACCTTGGCGCCGTACTCCTCGTAGCCGTGGATGATCACTTCCGTATCTGAATTATTGGAAAATGTGTGGCCCTTTGCTATGAGTTCCTTGCGGAGTTCTCTGTAGTTATAGATCTCACCGTTCATGGTGATGACTACGGTGCCGTCCTCATTCTTCATGGGCTGGGTGCCGTTATCCAGATCTATGATGGACAGGCGGCGAAAGCCCATATTTACTTCGCCGTCCATGTATTTGCCCTCGCTGTCCGGGCCGCGGTGGATGATCTTGTTCATCATCCTGCCCAGTACTTCTTCAGGATTATTTACTTTGCCTACAAAGCCGCATATTCCGCACATTTATTGTTCTCCATTCTAGTTATCTATTCTAGTGTCGCTTCCGAAAAAGCAATCCATCGAAAGCACGTTCTCACTCCGTTTTGAAGCGTAGCGGTACTAAGCTCATGCTGACGCATTCGCTAAGTGCCGACGTTCAAAAAGGTCTTTCGATGAATTCTTTTTCGTAAGCTTCTCAAGGTACAGTATAATTATTAATTAGCATATACCAGACAGTGTCGAAAGAATAATGAATCTAAGGAAAGGACTTTGTGAACGTCGGTACTTAACGAGTGAGTGCGAGCGAAGCGAACACATCACGAGTTTAGTATCCGCTACGCTTTACAACGAAGCGAGAGCGTCCTTTACTTAGATTGCATTATTCTTAAGACACGCCTAGAATACCATATTTCCATTTATATAACAACGTTTTTAGAATATACGCAACCACAGTAGCTTTGACGATAAAGATCATACTTTGCGGACAGTTCGATGGATCGCTTGTACCCGTCACGCTTTTTGAAGTCTGAGGGCAGGTGATGAACTGCGTACTCGGTTGCTAGGCGTTCGCCTATTTCGTTTATCCAGTCTGCGTTCTTGTGGGGACTGATGCTGAGTGTCGTGGTGTAGTAATCGAAGCCCTTCTCGGCTGCGATCCGGGCTGCTTCCCGCATCCGCAGCTCATAGCAATGGTAGCACCTCTCCCCGCCCTCCGGCAGGCTTTCCATCCCCTTAGCCATCTCGAAAAAGACTTCCGGATCATATGGACCTTCCATAAAGATGACCTCATTCTTAAGAGGCATCTCCCTTATCAGTCGTTTCAGCTCATTTATCCGCTTTATATACTCGCCTTCCTCCGTGATATTGGGATTATAGTAATACACCGTTATGGAATAGTACTCGGACAGGTACTCCAGCACATACGATGAACAGGGCGCACAGCATGCATGCAGTAATAACGAGGGTGTCTGTCCCTCGGGGATCTCATTTATTAACCTGTCCAATTCTTTTTGATAATTCTTCTTCATACTTAAAGAACAGGGACTCTCGGTCCCTGTCTATTCCACTGTTTCTACGTCTATAATAGTTATATTCCTGCAGGCCGGGTCATGGGTAAGATCAAGCTCTTCTCCAGTATCCTCGATTATAACCCTGGGCCTCAGTATATTAAACTTGATATTCTCTGCCACGATGGCTCTTCTCTTATCTGACAGTATAACAGTACTTCCCTTGGGATAAATGGGTACATAGCCCAGGAATATCTCTACCACTTCTCTGTCAAACAATGTCCCGCAGGATGACATGAGAAACTCCGATGCATCTCCCGGTGAATAAGCGTCCTTATAGGGTCTTTTGGATGTCAGTGCATCAAATACATCGGCAACATGTATTATCCTTGCGAACCTGTGTATCTTCTGATCCTTTAATCCGAAAGGATAGCCTGAACCGTCTACATTCTCATGGTGACATAGTATTCCTATCTTGGTGGTGGCCGCTATATCCCATCTTTCTTTTACTATATTGTAGGCAACCGAAGGGTGTGTCTTTATTAGGGCATACTCCTCTTCCGTAAGCCTGGTGGGCTTGTTCAAGATGGCGTCATCTATCCTTAGTTTACCGATATCATGCAAAAGAGCCGCCAGACAAAGATCGGTAAGTTCATCTACCTTAAAATCCATTCCCATGGCTATCATGGTGGACAGCACGGCAACATTTACCGAATGTCTGTAAGTATAATCATCAAAGGTACGCAGATCAACAAGGTCAAGAAGTATGGAATCTGATGCCATCAACTGTTCAACGATATTTTTGGACAGATTAATGGTGGTCTCTATATCAAAATCCTTGATACTCTTGACCGCACGGGTACGCAGCTCATTTGTGATGGCTTCCTGTACGATTACCTTATTAGTGATCTCATCTTCTATGTAAGCCCCGATGACTCCACGATTTTCCATCTTCTTAATAAACTCCGGTGTCAGCTTGACCCCGTGGTTTATGAGAATCTTATCGCTTTGGTCATATATGGCCCTGGCGATCAACATAGAAGGTTGTAACTTTGAGATAGGTACAAAGCGCATGTTAAAATCAACCTCAAGTCAAATCTATTCTTGCATTTGAAAAATAAAAACTATATAATAGCACTGTTAGCTTCGATAGCTCAGCTGGTAGAGCGACGCACTCGTAATGCGTAGGTCGAGGGTTCAAGTCCCTTTCGGAGCTTTAAGGATACTGTTTACCAATTTAATAAACTCTTCAACATCCATCGGCTTAGTAAAATACCCTGCTACGCCGATTTTCTTTGCCTGCTCCTTCACCAGTTCCTGCGTCACCGCCGAATAAATGATGACATTGGCATCCTTCTTCAACCTGAATAACTCCTGGCACAGGCACAGATCCTCACAATCAGGCAGCGTGACATCCAATACAACCAGATCCGGATCCTGCTCTAAGAACAGCTTCTTGGCCTCCTGTGCAGTAGCTGCCTCAAAGATGGATTCATAGCCTGCGTTCCTCAATGCTTCTTCTGTCATCTTCCTGACAAACACAGCATCATCAACTATCAGAATCTTTTTATCCATAGTTACTCACCCCATTTATATCAAATATCCATGAAAACATGAAAAAGCGAAGAATAATATGATCATTAAAAACCATATTATTCCTTACACCAATTTACATTATAACATAATTCAATTTTTTTAAAAATAATTATTTATTATCGATTCCGGATTAAATGCCGTCTTATACTGTCCTGCCCCGTCATACATCTTGGAGATCTTGTTGACGGTGTTTCTGGACATGCCTTCTATCTGTCCTGCCCTCTCGGCTATGCTCTGGCCGAATGAATTATTACCGTTGAAGAGACTCTTAAGGTCGCCTTCATCAGCCTTGGAAAGCTTATCCCTGTCTACGGTAAGCTTATTATCCGCACCAATTTCAATGCCGACCTTTGAAAGCATGCCTGAATTGGCGGCGGTAAACCTGGTCATGTATTCACCCTTCTTACGAAGAGAAGCATTATTAGTGGTGTTAAAGGTATCTATTGTTTTGTTGTAATTATCTGCAAATGATGCAACCGACTCGATCCCTATAGGAGATTCCTTTGATAATTCCCTGGCGGAATTCTTTAATGATGTGGCTGCGGACTGTACTGTTTTATAATTCCTGGAGATAGAATTGTTCTCCGGGGATTTGATCCTTATGCCCTCAGGCTTCTTTTGCTGATCATAATAAGAGGATACAAGTTTCTTTTGCTGCGCATCAGAATAAGTACTTAAAGCCTCCTTTGCCTTATCGACATTGGCATTGCCTAAAGTACCCGAATACATCTTGTTCAGATATTCTTTTGAATAGTCTGTGCCCAAATCAAAATTCTGTGCCAAACCCGTGTACCTCCTTGTTACCCTGTCAGATCACGCAGGGTCCGCTTTCATCCTTACACTTATATTTTCGACAGAATTACTCAGGTAGATAATACTCTGATTGAAATTTTTTAATTATCAACATTCATCATATTTCATGTATAAACAATCCACTGCGGAGCTTGGGCTCGAACCAGGTGGATTTCGGCGGCATAAGCATTCCTGCATCCGCAACGTCAAATAATTCCTTCATGGAAACGGGATACATGGCAAATGCCACTCCTTTACTGAAATAATCGCACCTATCCCTTAGAAAGTCAAGTCCTCTTATGCCTCCCACGAATTCGATCCTTTCATTTGTCTTGGGATCGTCTATCCCCAGGATGGGACCAAGGATATTATCCTGCAATATGGATACATCCATGCCCTTAACCGGATCATCCGCCAGATACTCCTTCTTAAAGACAAGCCTGTACCAGCATCCTCCCAGGTACATAACACACTGCCCTCTTTCTGTGGGTCTTAGGATATGGTCTGCTTCTTCCGTTATATCAGCGATCTTTTTTACTTCATCAAGGAAGCTCTGTTCCGTGTGACCGCCCAGATCCTTGACTATTCGGTTATAATCCATGATTGAGAGCTGGGTATCGGCAAAGAGCACAGAGAGAAAATAATCATACTCTCCCGGTTTGTTTCCCGACTCCTCCCGCTTCTTTAAAGCCGCCTTTACTGCAGAAGCTGCCCGGTGATGTCCGTCGGCTATATAGAGATTATCTATCCTGCCGAACAGGGAAATGATGCGATCAATAGTATCTCCATCATCGATCACGTATACTGTATGTCTCACACCGTCATCCGATCTGAAATCATAGGCCGGATCATTCTTCATCTTGATATCTTCAATGATGCCGGTCAATCCATGATCTTCTTTGTATGCCAGGAATATGGGCCCTGTCTGAGCTCCGCAGGCCGTGACATGCCTGATCCTGTCCGCTTCCTTGTCTGCCCTGGTGTTCTCATGTTTCTTTATAACATCATTAAGATAATCATCAACTGAGGCGCAGGCAACGATTCCCGTCTGGATATGCCCCTTCATCTCCAGTTCGTAGAGGTAGAGGCAGTCCTTGTCATCCCGGAAAAAAACTCCTTTGTCGAACATCTCCCAAAGCCTGTCATGGGCTCTTTGGTATACCACATCGTCGTATGTATCCACATCCGGACCAAATCCCGTCTCTGCACGATCAATGGACAGAAAAGATATAGGGTTATCCTCCACTATCTTTGTAGCTTCTTCCCTGTTATAAACATCATAGGGCAGAGCGGCCACATCTCTTGCCACATCAGCTCTCGGGCGTATACCTTTGAATGCTTTAATTCTCGCCATGGTCTGTCTCCTTGCATAAATTCCAAATCGAGTAGGAAAATGCTTTCCTACCCGATTCTGATCATCTTATATATTCGTATTCTTTATTTGATCACTCTGATCTTGACAACGCCCTCAACTGCTTCAAGTTTCTTAAGTACAGCCTCATCGAGAGGTGATTCAATATCAAATAATGAGTATGCGTAGTCTCCCTTACTCTTATTGGTCATGTTGGCAATGTTCATATCAGCCGCACCCATGATGGATGTGAACTGGCCCAGCATGTTCTTTACATTCTTATGGTAAATGGCTAATCTGTGGGCATCATTTACGGGGCCTAAGTCACATGCCGGGAAATTAACGGAATTACGGATATTGCCGTTCTCCATAAAGTCCATAAGCTGATTTACCGCCATCTTGGCACAATTATCCTCTGCCTCTTCGGTAGATGCGCCCAGGTGCGGGATAACGATAACACCCTTCTTGCCGACTACTGTAGGATTAGGGAAGTCTGTTACATATCTCTTGACCTTTCCGTTCTCAAGAGCGGCCATCATGTCATCTTCATTTACAAGCAGATCTCTTGCGAAGTTAAGGACTACGACTCCGTCCTTCATCTTGCCGATGGCCTCTGCATCCACCTTCTTCTTGGTATCGTCTGTAAGGGGAACATGGATGGTGATGTAATCGCAGTTCTCATATATCTCGTCTACGTTTCTGATGTGCTTGATATCTCTTGAAAGGTTCCATGCCGCCTCTACTGAGATGTAGGGATCATATCCGTATACATCCATTCCAAGAGCGATGGCTGCATTGGCAACACGTACTCCGATAGCGCCAAGGCCTATGATACCAAGCTTCTTGCCGTAGATCTCATGGCCTGCATAAAGCTTCTTCTGCTTCTCAGCCTTAGCTGCGATCTCATCATCTCCTGCCTGGTCAGCTACCCAGTTAACGCCTCCGATGATATCTCTTGAAGCCATGAGCATTCCTGCTATAACAAGCTCTTTAACGCCGTTGGCATTGGCACCGGGTGTATTGAATACTACGATGCCGTGCTCTGCATACTTGTCGATGGGGATATTGTTAACACCGGCTCCGGCTCTGGCAACAGCCAGCAGGTCCTTCCCCGGCTCCATGTCGTGCATCTTGGCGCTTCTGACAAGTACAGCCTGCGCCTCCTCGAATTTATCTGTATTTGCATAATCCTTTGTAAGAAGATCCAGCCCCTCTTTGGAAATGGGGTTTAAACATGTATATTTAAACATTATTAACCTCCGACTATTTTAAATTATTCTTCTCGAATTCACGCATAAACTCTACAAGCTTCTCTACGCCCTCGATAGGCATTGCGTTGTAGATACTTGCTCTCATTCCGCCTACGGTCCTGTGTCCCTTAAGGTTCTCGAATCCGGCAGCCTTAGCCTCTTTAACGAACTTGGCATCAAGTTCCTCATCTCCGGTAACGAAAGGAACGTTCATCAACGACCTGTCTTCCTTAACTACGGTTCCCTTAAAGAGTTTGCTCTGATCGAGGAAATCATAAAGGATCTTGGCCTTTTTCTCATTGCGCTCCTTCATCTTGGCAAGTCCGCCCTGTTTTTTAAGCCATTTGAAAACCTTACCGCAGATATAGATGCCGTATGCAGGCGGTGTGTTGTAAAGGGACTTGGCGTCTGCATGGGTCTTGTACTGGAGCATGGTAGGAGTTCCCGGAAGAACATCCTCCGTGATAAGGTCCTCTCTTATGATAACGATAACAACACCTGCAGGTCCTACATTCTTCTGAACTCCGCCGTAAATGATGCCGTATTTGGTAACATCAACGGGCTCTGACAGGAAGCAGGATGATACGTCTGCTACAAGAGTCTTGCCCTTGGTGTTGGGTAATGTCTTAAACTTTGTTCCGTAAATGGTATTGTTCTCGCAGATATATACGTAATCTGCATCTTCTGAAATGGGAAGATCAGAACAATCGGGAATATAGGAAAATGTCTTGTCCTCGGATGAAGCAATGGCATTAGCCTTACCGTATTTCTGAGCCTCTTTATATGCCTTCTTAGCCCACTGACCTGTGATGATATAGTCAGCAACCTTGTTCTTCATAAGGTTCATGGGGATCATGGCAAACTGCTGTGAAGCTCCCCCCTGAAGGAATAAAACCTTGTAATTATCGGGAATATTCATCAGCTCCCTGATGTCTGCCTCTGCCTCATTGATGATCTCCTCAAATGCTTTCGAGCGATGACTCATCTCCATTACCGACATTCCTGTACCCTTATAGTCTAACATTTCGTTAGCTGCTTCTTTTAAAACTTCTTCCGGTAATACAGCCGGACCTGCTGAGAAATTGTACACTCTACTCACTTTCGAGTCCTCCTATTCTGGCCTTTGGCCCAATTTTTATTATAAATCCGCTAAATCGGCGAATTTATGACTTATTATAGTTTTTTGTTAATTTTTTATCAAGGTAAATAATGCCCTATTTTATGAGATTATACCCTTACTTTTCATCATTTTGCCGAATTCTTCTTGGCTTTTACATCCTTTTCATCAAATACTTCACTGATGGAAGCTCCCGGCGCAACCATTGGCCATACCTTCTCATCCCTGTCGATATCGCAGTCAATGACGTAAGGCTTTCCGCTCTTAATAGCCTTCTTTAAGGCTTTCGTGAATTCCTCTCTCGATGACACTCTAACTGCGTCAACTCCTAGACCTTGGGCAACCTTAACGAAGTCAACCTTATCGTCAAGAATAGTTTGGGAATAACGCTTTTCATAGAAGAGGGTCTGCCACTGGCGTACCATGCCCAGCACGTGATTGTTGATACATACCTGGATGATTGGGATATTGTGCCTGCTTGCTGTGGCCAGTTCGTTCATGTTCATTCGGAAACAACCGTCACCACCGATATTGATCACACATTTATCCGGCTGTCCCACCTTGGCACCTATACATGCTCCCAGGCCGTAACCCATGGTTCCCAATCCGCCGGACGACAGGAAGGTCCTGGGCTTGGTATATTTATAATACTGGGCCGCCCACATCTGATGCTGACCAACGTCAGTCGTGATAATGGCTTTACCCTTTGTGATCTTATATATCTCGTCGATGATAAAGGGTCCGTTAAAACCGGAGGGCACCTTAAGGGGATACTTTTTGGAGTAATCCGACACATGCTTAAACCATGTCTTGCTTCTCTTGGCCTTAACCAGAGGATTAACCTTCTTTAATATCTCTCTGACATCACCTATCACCGAGGCATCAGTCCTGATGTTCTTATTGATCTCTGCCGGATCCACATCGAACTGTACAACCTTTGCATTCTCGGCAAATCTGGCTGTATTGCCCGTAACACGATCAGAGAATCTGGCTCCTATGGTAATGAGAACATCGCACTCCGATACGCCGTAATTCGAAGCCTTGGTACCGTGCATTCCCAGCATTCCCGTATAACCTGCATCTGTCCCGGGATAAGCTCCCTTGCCCATAAGGGAATCGGCAACCGGAGCATTGATCTTCTCTGCAAGTTCGATTATCTCCTTGCTTGCCCCTGATATTACGGCTCCGCCTCCTACGAAAATGAAGGGTTTCTCTGCCTTATTAATGATCTCAACAGCTTTCTCTATGTCTTCCTTTTTGATGGTGGATGTTAACCTCTTTATGGGAGCTATCTTCTTGGGCTTATATTCAGCCTTGTTTCCCGTAACATCCTTGGGAATATCCACAAGTACCGGACCGGGTCTTCCGGATCCTGCTATGAGAAAGGCCTTACGTATAGTGTCTGCCAGGAGATTGACATCCTTTACTATAAAATTATGCTTGGTAATAGGGGTTGTAACGCCGGCTATATCTATCTCCTGAAAGGTATCCTTACCCAGGAGAGACACTGCCACATTGGCGGTAATGGCAACTACCGGCACCGAATCCATGTAAGCCGTGGCAATTCCCGTGACCAGATTGGTAGCACCGGGACCCGATGTAGCAAAGCACACTCCCGTCTTGCCCGTAGCTCTGGCATATCCGTCTGCCGCATGGGCCGCACCCTGCTCGTGGGAGGTCAGGATATGGTTAAAATCCTTTTTATACTTGTATAACGCATCATAAATATTAAGGATGGCTCCTCCGGGATACCCGAATATGGTATCCACGCCCTGTTCCTTAAGGCATTCCAATACTATCTCCGCACCTGTTAATAACATACGTCTACCTCTCAATCTTCAGGAGCTTCAAGAATAGCTCCCCTGTTTGCCGATGTAACCAGCTTTGCATAACGCTTGTGATATCCCGTAAGATCACCCTGATCCTTGGGTTTCCACTCTGCCCTTCTCTTGGCCAGCTCTTCTTCTGATACCACAAAATCCAGTTTATTCTCAGGGATGTTTATCTTAATGATGTCCCCCTCATGTACAAGGGCGATATTGCCGCCTACAGCCGCTTCGGGAGAAACATGCCCGATGGAGGCTCCTCTGGAAGCACCGGAGAATCTGCCGTCGGTGATCAGTGCAACGCACTCTCCAAGACCCATTCCTGCGATGGCTGATGTGGGATTAAGCATTTCCCTCATGCCGGGGCCGCCTTTAGGTCCTTCATATCTGATGACTACCACATCACCGGGATTTATCTTACCGCCTAAGATGGCATCAATTGCATCCTCCTCACAGTCAAATACCCTTGCGGGTCCTTCGTGGACCATCATCTCAGGCGCAACAGCAGACCGCTTTACCACACCTGAATCGGGAGCAAGGTTACCCTTAAGCACTGCGATGCCGCCGGTCCGGCTGTAGGGATTATCTATAGGCCTGATAACCTCCGGGTTCATATTCTCGCAGCCCTTTATGTTTTCTGCAACAGTCTTGCCCGTCACAGTAATAAGATCCGTCTTAAGCAGGTTCTTCTTGGTCAGCTCGTTCATTACCGCATACACACCGCCGGCCTCATTAAGATCTTCCATATAGGTGGGACCTGCCGGTGCCAGATGGCAGAGGTTGGGAGTCTTGGCACTTATATCATTTGCAATGTCCACATTAAGCTCTACTCCTGCTTCATGGGCTATGGCAGGCAAATGGAGCATTGAGTTGGTAGAACACCCAAGGGCCATATCCACTGTCAGGGCATTCATAAATGCATCCTTCGTCATGATATCCCTGGGTCTTATGTTCTTCTCAAGAAGCTCCATGACCTTCATTCCCGCATGCTTGGCAAGCTTGATCCTCTCGGAATAAACTGCGGGGATGGTCCCGTTGCCTTTAAGTCCCATGCCCAGAGCCTCAGTCAGGCAGTTCATGGAATTGGCAGTATACATTCCCGAACAGGAACCGCAGGTAGGACATACCTTATTCTCATATTCTTTTACTTCTTCATCGCTCATTTTCCCGGCAGCATGGGCGCCTACAGCTTCAAACATACTGGAAAGACTTCTCTTCCTGCCGCCAAGATGACCGGCCAGCATGGGGCCGCCGGATACGAATACCGTAGGAATGTTCACTCTTGCAGCGGCCATGAGAAGGCCGGGTACATTCTTATCACAGTTGGGGACCATAACAAGTCCGTCAAACTGGTGGGCCAGAGCCATGCACTCGGTGGAATCCGCGATAAGATCCCTGGTAACGAGGGAATACTTCATTCCCACATGGCCCATGGCAATACCGTCACATACGGCTATAGCCGGGAAAACTACGGGGACGCCGCCGGCTTCCGCAACGCCTATCCTTACAGCATCAACTATCTTATCCAGGTTCATATGTCCCGGAACTATCTCGTTATAGGAGCTCACGATACCGATCATGGGCTTGTCCATCTCTTCCTCGGTAAAACCAAGGGCGTTAAACAAGCTTCTGTGAGGTGCCTGCTTGATACCTTTTTTTACATTATCACTACGCATCTTTTCTTCTCCTTTTATTCTAAGAAAATAACTTATCTTGTAATTCTCTCTGCTATGAGATCTCCCATCTGCCTGCATCCCACCTGGGACTTGCCTTCAGACATGATATCTATAGTTCTGTAACCGTCCTTTAAGACTTTTTTCACCGCCGCATCTACTGCATCAGCTTCTTTTTCCAGGTCAAATGAGTACCGAAGCATCATGGCTGCGGAAAGGATGGTAGCTATAGGATTGGCAATATCCATTCCTGCGATATCAGGAGCCGAGCCGTGGCTTGGCTCGTATACTCCCAGTTTGGTCTCGTTAAGGCTGGCGGAAGAAAGCATTCCTATGGAACCGGTGACCATGCTTGCCTCGTCCGATAAGATATCTCCGAACATATTCTCAGTAAGGATGACATCAAACTGGGCCGGGTCTCTTACTATCTGCATTGCACAGTTATCAACCAGCATATGCTCCAGTTCCACCTCCGGGAAGTCCTTCGAAACTTCATTTACCACCTTGCGCCATAGTCTGGAGGAATCCAGGACGTTGGCCTTATCTACGCTGGTGACCTTTTTTCTCCTCTTCATGGCAGCCTCAAAGCCACGCTTGGCAATCCGCCTTATCTCAGTCTCCGTATATGTAAGCGTATCTATGGCTTTCTGTTCGCCGTTCTCCGTAACTGTTTTTCTCTCTCCGAAATATAATCCTCCGGTGAGTTCTCTCATAATGAGCATGTCAAAGCCCTTGTCGGATATCTCTTCCTTTAAGGGACAGGCTCCTTTTAGCTCGTCATATAGCACGGCGGGACGAAGATTTGCAAATAAACCAAGGGCCTTTCTAAGTCCCAGAAGGCCTGCCTCCGGGCGTTTGGATGGCTCCAGCTTATACCAGGGAGATGTGCTTGTATTACCTCCGATGGAACCCATAAGAACCGAATCACAGGATCTGGCTGTGGCAATGGCCTCATCAGTCAGCGGCACTCCGCAGGCGTCTATAGACGCACCACCCATTAAGATATCAGTATAATCAAACTTATGTCCGTATACATCTGCAACCTTGTCCAGGACTTTTACAGCCTGGGATGTGATCTCGGGACCGATCCCGTCACCTGCTATAACTCCTACCTTGAATTCCATAACAGCCTCCTTAATTCATTGATCAAGTCGTGAAAATCATAAAAGAGTACAGCTTCCTGTAAAAGCTGTACTCTTGATAAGTCCTTTTTTATGATTCTGAAGTGGTCACCGGCGTTCCTGCCTTCTCTACTTCTGAGATACAAGCCTTTTGCATGGGTATACGGCAATTCTTATTATTTCCGAATTCAACAATAACCGTATCCTCCGAGATGTCGATCAATATCCCGTAGAATCCGCTTGTAGTAAGAACTGTATCTCCAACTGCCATATCTGCAAGCATGGCATTCTTTCTCTTCTGCTCCTTCTGCTGAGGACGGATCATCATGAAATACATAACTCCGATCAGCACTACCATCATTAAAATGGTTGATATTCCCTGTGGCATAACATAACCTCCCAAAACTATCCTTTAAATACTCATGCGGATTCCCCGCAACAACTTACATTATTATACGGGAAATGAGTCTATACATCAACCCTATTTTTTATAATTATTGATATTGATGTTTTTTAATTATCGGACTCACTCATTCCCTCCAGCTTATCTCTCTTATATGACGCAAAACTGCCGGCATCAAGGGCATTCCTTATCTCTTCCATCATGGTGTTGTAAAAATACAGGTTGTGGAGGACACAAAGCCGCATTCCCAGCATCTCCCCCGCTTTCAGCAGATGTCTTATATAGGCCCTGGAATAACTCTTGCAGGCAGGACAGCCGCAGCCCTCTTCTATGGGCCTTTCGTCCAGTTCGTACTGCTTGTTGAAGAGATTTAACTTGCCCCGGTTTGTATATACATGGCCGTGACGGCCGTTTCTGCTGGGATATACGCAGTCAAAGAAATCCACGCCCCTTTCCACGCTTTCCAGAATATTGGCCGGGGTCCCCACTCCCATAAGGTATGTAGGCTTATCCTCAGGCAAATGAGGTACTACGTGGTCTAACACATCATACATTTCCTCGTGGCTTTCTCCTACCGCAAGGCCTCCTACGGCGTAACCGTCCAGTTCCAGCTCCGAGATCCTTTTGGCATGATCTATCCTTATATCGTTATATATGGCTCCCTGATTGATACCGAAGAGCATCTGTTCCTTATTGATGGTATCTTCCAGGTCGTTAAGCCGGGCCATCTCATCCCTGCATCTTACAAGCCACCTGGTAGTCCGCTCCACAGAAGATATGACATAATCCTTGTCAGCCTTGCTGTTAGGACATTCGTCAAAGGCCATGGCTATGGTAGACGCCAGATTGGACTGGATCTGCATGCTCTCCTCCGGTCCCATGAATATCTTTCGCCCGTCTACATGGGAATTGAAATAGACGCCCTCTTCCTTGATCTTTCGAAGCCCTGCCAGGGAAAACACCTGAAACCCACCGGAATCAGTCAGTATAGGCCTGTCCCAGTTCATAAACCTATGAAGGCCTCCCAGCTTTTTAACTATCTCATCTCCCGGTCTGACATGGAGGTGATATGTATTGGAAAGCTGGACCTGGGTCCCTATCTCCCTCAGATCGTCGGTGGACACAGCTCCCTTGATGGCAGCTACTGTTCCCACGTTCATGAATACCGGTGTCTGAATGACGCCGTGAACCGTATGAAATTCGCCTCTTTTAGCTCTTCCCTCTTTTTTCAGCAGTTTGTACATTAAGCTTCCTCCATACGGTGATCATCATTGTGGTAAAGCTGGCGCTTCCGCCAAGCACATTGGATATGGGCTCGGCCAGGAAGACTCCCCATACTCCAAGGGCTCCTATCTCAGGCAGGATAAGGGTCAGGGGTACAACTATGATAACCTTCCGCAGCAGTGAAAAGAATATGGCCTGTTTTGATCTTCCCAATGCCACAAATGTGGACTGTCCCACGAATTGCAGGGCCATGAACACAAATCCGAAGAAATATATCCTTATGGCCTTGGAGCCGTAGAAAAGTATATCCGCTTCATTGTTAAATATCCTGATAAAGGTCTCCGGAAAGATTATGATTATAACCCATACTATAAGGGTATATACCGTAGCCAGGGTGGCAGAGAACTTGATGCCCTGCCGTACCCGGTCGTATTTCTTCGCTCCGTAATCGTATCCCATAACGGGCTGTGCCCCGTACATGATCCCCATGGTAACCAGGGTAAATATCTCACGGATGGAATTAAGGACTGTCATGATGCCTACATAGAGGTCTCCGCCATACCTGCTCAAAGTGGTATTGCAGGCTATCTGGACCGCCGCATTGCTGGCTGCCATGATAAAATTGGACATTCCCAAAGCCGAAATGTTGCCGCATATCTCCGCATCAGGCTTAAATCCTATAAAATCAAGCTTGATGAGGCTCTTTTTCCCCACCAGGAATTTGATTACCCAAAGGGCTGATATAAACTGTGAAATGACTGTTGCTATAGCCGCCCCGGACACTCCCATGCCAAAGCCGAATATCAGTATGGGGTCCAATATTATATTGCAAAATGCCCCGATTATCACCGTCAGCATTCCTATCCTGGGGAATCCCTGGGCTGACACATACCCGTTCATTCCCACGCTCAGCATGGAAAATATGGTCCCGATGATATAAATGTTCAGATATTCATTTGCGTATACAAAGGTATCCTCGCTGGCGCCGAAGGCAAAGAGAACGGGCCTCTTAAAGACCATAAGCAGGGCTGTCAGGATGACTGCCGTGGTAATTAAAAGAAATGCGCTGTTGCGCATGATCTCTTTGGCTTTTTTCTCATTTCCGGCTCCTCTTTCTATGGAAAAAAGGGGCATTCCACCCTGGCCGAAGAGGCCGGTAAATGCTGATACTGTTGTTACAATGGGAAATGTAAGGCCTATGCCCGTCAGCGCCAGTCCCCCCGCTCCCGGAAGGTGTCCGATGTAGATCCGATCAACGATGTTGTAGAGGATCTGAACCATCTGGGCGATGGTAAGGGGAATGGCCTGGCGGACTATATTCTTCCAGACGGGGCCTTTTGCAAAATCTACTGCCATGAATATGATTCCGCCTTATAAAGCTTAAATAAAGAATGATTGACACTCTGCAGCATTTGCCGAACCACAATGGAATCCTTTATCATTATGCTCACAAAGATAAAAATGATACAGGTTGGTATTCTTGTCGCAGGCATCATTGGAAAAGCAGTTTTCCTTATCCTCATAAGTCGAAGTGCATTTCTCGTCGGTACCTCCTGCAACCATTTTCATGTCATCATCAGAAAGGCTCTGTATCTTTTCCGACTGTTTGTCCGTATTCTCTTTTTTCTCCTTTTCGATATCGGCCATTAGATCATAAAACATAGTTTCAGTCAGTTCTTCTCCATGGCTTTTAGCATAAGAACATGCTTCGGATATCAATAATTCCCTTGTCACTTCTTTATCCGAAAGCTTATCCTTTAAACCCGGGGTCTTCTTCATTTCATCGATCAAACTTATAAGTCGCTCTTTAGTCATATTAATGCCTCCTTCGAACCTTTTTGAAATACATGTCACCTTATGTTAAGCATTATATCAATACTGTAATGATACTGCAATTAATACTGTAATTTGCATGAAATTCTCTATGGTGATATTATTAATTCTACAGAATGGGAGGTGTATTATGTCAGGTTCAACCTTTGGAAATATTTTTAGAGTTACCACTTGGGGGGAGTCCCACGGCAAGGCCCTTGGAGCAGTGATTGACGGTGTTCCCGCAGGTATGGAGCTGTCCGAGGCAGACATCCAGAAAGAGCTGGATCGGAGAAAGCCCGGTCAGTCCTCCGTCACTACCGCCAGGGCCGAGGATGACAGGTGCGAGATATTATCCGGCCTATTCGAAGGCAGGACCACCGGTACCCCCATCAGCGTTATCGTCTACAATAAAGACCATCATTCTGCTGATTATTCCGATATTGCCGAATGTTACCGTCCCGGTCACGCCGACTATACTTACGATTGCAAGTACGGTTATCGCGACTACCGAGGAGGCGGTCGTTCTTCCGGCAGGGAAACCATCGGCCGCGTCATTGCCGGTGCCCTTGCCAAAAAGATCCTTTCTTACGTAGGCACCTCCTTTGTAACCTATACCAAGGCCATCGGCCCGGTGGTTGTTGAGGATATCCATAATGAAGAAGCTCTTGACATAATTAATTCAAATGATCTGTATATGCCGGATGCAGGCAAGGCCGAAGAAGCCATGAAATACCTGGAATCTGTTATGACTCTCGGGGATTCGGCAGGCGGTGTGGTTGAATGTGTCATTTCAAATGTTCCTGCCGGTCTCGGTGACCCGGTATTTGAAAAGCTGGATGCCAACCTGGCAAAGGCCATTCTTTCCATAGGGGCTGTCAAGGCTTTTGAGATCGGTGACGGATGTGCAGCTGCCACTTCCAAGGGCTCTGAGAATAACGACGAATTTCACAGAAGCGGCCTAAGAAGCAACCATTGCGGTGGCGTATTAGGTGGCATCAGCTGTGGTTCCCCCATTATCATCCGCGCTCACATCAAGCCCACCCCTTCTATCTCCATGTATCAAAACACTGTCAATAAAAACGGCGAAGAGATCAAGATAAAGATAAAAGGCAGACACGACCCTGTTATCGTGCCAAGGGCCGTGGTTGTTGTAGAAAGCATGGCGGCCATTGCTATTGCAGATGCCCTGCTTTCCGGAATGACATCCAGGATTGATAATATAGAGAAACTTTATAAATAGACAAAAAGAGGCCACTGCATTCGCAGTGGTCTCATCTGATTAATCTTATATTATCGTGGCTTAATAAACTCGCCTGTCACGGGAGCCGACTTACCCGTTCCTGTTCCGGTTGTTCCTGAACCACTGGTTCCTCCACTGGCCGTAGTTTTAATGGTAAGGGGTAATGATACAGATCCGTCTTCAAATACAGCCGTAAGCTCATGTGATCCGGTATTCAGCTCATCAAGCAAGCCTCTGTACACGGTTAGCTTAGCTGTGCTGCCTGATATGGATACTTCATATTCCTCACCCTCATAGAGCTCAATATCATCCAGAAGCAATCCGAGAAATTCACCCAGGTCTTCATCATCCTCTTTACCTACGGTAACAACAAGATGAGATGTACTTCCCTTAACATAAGCAGGATTCTTGATGGTACTGTCGGTAGTCTTACCGGTAACATTGGTTACCTTATAGCCACCGTCTTCACCATCGTCAAAGTAGGCATATAATACTACATCTTCATCACCCATTGTAAATGTGGTGCTCCTGCTGGTTGTACTGGTGCTTGTACCTTTAAACTTTACGCCCCCCGAATGTACAACCCACTTAATAAACTTACTGTCATCATCTGCCTCTGCGTATAAATACACCGTTTTACCTTTTTCTGCGCTATCTATTTCATATTCAATTTTATGTGATGAATCAGAATATGCATTGGCATCACCCTCACCATCGCCCTTGGCCTCTATCGTGATAGAGTTGCCTGTTGTGCTCTTCCACTGGGCTTGAAGCGTCATAGAAGATGAAATATTTACCTCACCCTTATCTAAATATTCATTTCCGGATCCGTCTTTTTGTGTATTCCATCCCATAAACACTTTCCCGGAATTTGTAAACTGATTAGCTCTAAGCTTCGTCGCTACACCACTCGGAATATATTGAAGATACGATGATTGCCCTGCACCATTAGATTCAAATGTAACAACAACAGCATCCTTACCATTTATTGATACTTTATCAATTTTAGTGGAGCTGTTTTCTATTATTCCATCTGACGATTTGGCACTTATCGCTTTTCCGGAACCACTATTTGTTACAGTACCTCCGGAATGAGTGAATGTATCACTATCGCCTATACTAACAGTAGGATTTGAGCCTGCACTGGTCACACTACCGTTATTCATTATCACATCTGCAGAATCCGACAATAATATGGCTGTACCTTCTTTGCTGCTTATGGTTATATCATTAGCAGCTTTTGAATTGATTCCGCCTTTAGCTGTCGGACTTAAATATGATTTCTTATCAATCTCAGCAGAACCGTCTTTTATTGAAACAGCCTGTCCGCTCCCGGTATTCTTAATCGTTCCACCGTTAATATTAGCCTTAGCACTGCTACCGTCTATGACTACAGCAGGATCACTTCCCGAATACTCGACAGAACCTCCGTTAATTGTAAAACTTCCATTGTCATTAACTGTGACTATTGAATCGCTTCCGGATTTCGAAAGCTTACCGTTGGTGTTTTTAAAAGAACCTGATTCAGATACAACAATACCCTTGCCAGTTCCGGAGAGATTAGTAGTTCCCGAACCGGCCATTTCTAAAGTCCCTTTTACATTAATGGTATCTGCACTTAAGGTATGACCATTATAATGAATAACAACATTAGTATTAGCTTTAATATTCAACTCAGAAGCTGATATATCGGCCTTTAATGCAATAGTTGTTTTGCCTGATGTTGTTGCGTTATTAATAGCATCCTCTAGCTCAGAAGTACTGCTTACTTTTTTCACTTCATCCGCTGCATGTATCACCTGCTCCGGATACAGGCCTGCGAAATTAGTCATTCCCAGCATCAGGGTAATGGCAAAACATATTATTATTGATTTGTGTTTTCTGATCTTCATACCCAACATCTTCTCAACCTCACATTCTTTGGTGACCCATTTCCCTCAAAATGGGTGCACATCTTACAGACCCCTAAGGGGCCTGATACACTATATATAGTATTTTTTAGGTAATTCCACACTAATAAAGCAAAATATCTGAAAATTTGTGACAACATTATATAATATTTATGACAATAAATCAAGATAATTCCAAAGAAATGTCAATATAAAGAAATAATTAAGAAAATATACAATAACGCTTAAATGAATAAAGGGGGCATATTTACCCCCCCCAAATGACCTTATCTTATACGTTCGGGGAAGCCCACTTTCTTCTGGACCTTCCGTAACGTCTTTGTTGCGATATAGTTTGCTTTTTCAGCATTTGCCTTGATTATCCCATCGATATAGGCTTTATCCTTCTGCAGCCTCTCGAATTCACTCTGCACCGGTGAAAGTACGGAAACCACCGTCTCTCCCACTGCGGTCTTAAGCTCAGCATAACCCTTGCCGTCGAACTCTTTCACAGCCTCTTCCGGCGTGATATTCTTGCATGTACAGTAGATATCAAGGAGGTTTCTTACTCCGAGCTGACTATCGTTATAAGCGATATTTGCCTCGGAATCCGTCACTGCCCGTTTGAACTTACGCATAATATCATCCGGCTTATCCATGAGATACACACTGGCGTTGGGGTTCTCGTCGGATTTGCTCATTTTCTTCGTAGGTTCCTGAAGGCTCATGATACGCGCCCCCTGCTTGCCGATATAGGGTTCAGGGATGGTAAACACATCACCGTAGATCGCGTTAAACCTCTGGGCGATATCTCTTGTGATCTCCAGGTGCTGGAGCTGATCATTTCCAACGGGTACCACGTCAGACTGGTACAACAGGATATCCGCCGCCATCAATACAGGATACGTGAAAAGCCCTGCATTTATATTATCAGCATGCTTAGCAGACTTGTCCTTAAACTGGGTCATGCGGTTAAGCTCACCCATGTATGTGAAGCAGTTAAGCACCCAGGCCAGTTCTGCATGGCCTGAAACATGGGACTGATAGTAAATGCAGTTTTTCACAGGGTCGAGACCGGCAGCGATATAAAGAGTCAAGAGATTTCTCGCTCTCTTCCTGAGCTCAGCCGGGTCCTGCCTTATGGTGATGGAATGCAGATCCACCACGCTGTAAAAGCACTCGTATTCCTCGCTTAATTTCACCCAGTTCTTTAAAGCACCCAGGTAATTGCCCAGAGTCAGTGTCCCGGTAGCCTGCATCCCGCTAAAGAGGACTTTCTTTCCGTCTATCATTACAAACCTCCAAATTATCATGTACATAAACTTTAAACATGATAACACTCTCTCATACTCTTGTAAAGAAGGAGACCGTATCCACGGCCCCCTTCCGGGTTACAAACCATATCATTTATACAAGCTTTACATCATCCGCCAGCAGGCCCAGCACCATGTTCCTGAGTTTCCTGGTCCTCATCTTCAGGACGGCGTTGCGGATATATTTGATCGTAAAATCTTCTCCCTTTTTCTCAAGCATGACAAGCAGCTTCTCCAGCTGTTTTCTGGTCTCCGGATGGATCCAATGGCGTTTCATATATGTCTTGTAATAATCCAGGGGTGAGGAATCATTGTAGGCTTTGCCCTTGTATATCTTCGATGCCACAAGGCGGTCAATGAACATCTCGTAGACGTATTTTTCAGGCATCTTGACGGCGACCAGGTTTTCCCCGGGCTTGTTGCTGTAATCGTTCCAGTATTCAAAATGATGCTTATTTCTTCCCTTATGATGGATCCAAGCCGCTGAATAGCCCTTAACGTCACGCTCAGCCACATTGGGGCTGCGATACCCCTGGAAAAAGAGGCATCCGTTGATAAACTCCACCGGAGAATACTTCGACAGGTCATGAGTTATCCCCTGCTTTATAAGCCCTACCGAGAAGCAATATTTCAAAACCAGCAGCTTGTGTGCCGTAATAGTCTTAAAATGATCTACAGCCTTCATAAATACATCCTCATCCTCTATCATTGATCAAAATTTCTATAATTATAGCATTTATTTATTGATTTGCATATGACAATCTCGACTTTACAATTTCAAATAATTTACATTTACGTGTTTTTCCACATATAGTATTATATGATTTCTTCGGCACAATATATGCGAAAAAGGCTTGCATTTACACAGATGTTCTAATATCATTAATATGTAAGGATTGTCTAACCCTTACCCAAGGAATTAAAGGATATGGAGGAGTAATAATGAGTGACAAGGATTTAAACAATTTTGAAGATACAGCAGAAGATCTGGACGAAATGTACGTTACACTGACCTTTGACGACGGCGAGGAGGAGGAATGCGAAGTCATCACCATCTTCGAAGCCAAGGGCCGCGACTACATCGCCCTTATCCCCGTAGAGACCATGGATGAAGAAGACTCCGAGATCTACTTCTACCGCTACAAGGAAGACGCTGAAGGCAACCCTTCCCTCGAGAACATCGAAGCCGACGACGAATACGACCTGGTGGTGGACGCCTTCGACGAGCTCATCGAAGAAGCCGACGAGGAGGATTAGATTTATTTAATAGATAAGAATTTAAAGGTTGTACATTAACGACAAGACAGGGGACGGTTCTCTGTCTTGTTTTATATTGAAAAATAGAAAGGATTAATATAAAGGCCGGAGAAATGTATTAATCGAAACGTCTTTGGGAACGTCGGTTCTTAGCGAAATCGAAGATTGAGCTTAGAACCGCTACGCTTTCCAACGAAGCGGAAGCGTCGTTTCGATAAATAGCATTTCTTCGGCCGATTTTAGTTTAACTCCTATAAACCTGCATATCGAGGCATCCTTCGCTTTTCGCGACGATGGTGGACACCGCCACATCCCCAAGGCAATTACTCATACATCTGAACATCCCTATAAACGAATCAATCCCCATAACCAGCCCGATAGCCTCCACCGGTACCCCAAGCTGGGTTAAGAGCACCGACAGGCAGATAAGCCCGGAACCGGGAATGCCGGGTGCTCCAATGGAAAGAACGATGATAGAGATCACCATGGATACAAGGGCTCCTGTGGTAATCTCAACGCCGTAGATCTTCGCCAGAGCCAAAGCAAACACCGCCATATGAACGCAGGTCCCGTCCATATTTACAGTAGCTCCCAAAGGGATAGACAAAGTATATATCTTCTTATCAATACCGATCTTCTTCTCGCAAGCCTCCATATTCAAGGGAATAGCCGCATTAGAAGACGCCATGGAGAATACCTGGATCATGGTGGCAGCGTATTTGCGGATAAAGGGAATAGGATTAAGCCTTCCCACCACAACCATCAGCAGGCAGTAGACTGCCATCATGCATACAAGGCCGAAGAGGAAGGTCAGGATAATGCCCAGAACCGAGATCAGGGACTCGGCACCCATAGTAACCATCATGGACATCATGGAACAGAAAACCGCAATGGGCATTACTTTAATGATCATGGTAGTGACCTTGAGGAAGAGGTCATTAAGTTCCTTGAACAAAATCTTCAGGGAGGCAGCATATTTTCCCAAAAGAGCCGTTGCTATGCCAAAAAGAATAGCCATAAAAATAAGCTGAAGCATGTTAGATTTTTGGAAGGGATCAATGATATTGGTTGGAATGATGTTCATTATCATGTCTTTAATTGAAAAATCCACATGCTGGGTAGTAATAGACGTTATATTAGCCTCCACATGCTCAGCCAGGGCGATATTTCCCGGTTTGAACAGGTTAAAAGCTCCAATCCCCACAAAGGCAGCAACCACTGTTGTAAAAAGATAGGTTCCGAAGACCTTGGCGCCTATCCTTCCCAGTGCCGAAATATCCGAGAATTGCATGATGCAGGAAATGATGGAGAAAAACACAACAGGGGCCACCACCATTTTCAGGGCACTCAGATACATATCCTTAATTGGAACCAGAACCTCTGAATTAATGACATTATTAATATCCGGGGACAAGAGTCCGGTGGCGATAAGGCCCACAATAACACCCATAACCAGGGCCCCCATCGTAAACAACAAAAATGCGTGCCTTGCTCTCACAAGGGTCATTATTATATAGTTCTTTCCGTTCCTGTTCTTGTATTTTAGGCCATCAGCCAGGGAACGGAGCATGATATTTCTTATGGTTTCACGGGTATCATCAGCCACATAGGATTCCATATCGATATTAGCTGAAGCCATGTTTTCCGCCAGAGAATACGCCTCACCGGGAGCGGATAATTCGATGGTTATGGTTCCCAGACGGTTTTTAAGGATAATCGAGACCTCCCTGTCATCCCCGGAAGCATCCGACATGAAAGCCACAAGAGACCCCGCTGCTTCCTCCACTGCAACAACGGCTTTCACCTTTTTTATTTTGTCTTCTTTCCATTTTGTCAGCATCTCATCAACAAATGATGCTAACTCACTGATCCCTTTATTGTCCCCACTGAAATTCCTACTGATCCTCATGCTCATTTCCTCTATAACCGTAAAAAAGTTGCTTACATCAATCAATATACTTTATTTATTATCTGTATTCAATCTTCATTTTCAGGTATATGAAATACTTCTTCTATAAAGCGTGATGGCTCCAGCTTCTTGCTGTAACGTTCCTTTACCGACATAATGATAAGCCTGGACTTTGCCCTGGTCATAGCCACATAGAACATCCGCCTCTCCTCTTCCATGGCCGCATCCAGCACCGCCTTTTTGTGGGGCGTGATCCCTTCATTAACATCGGGGATGATCACATTGGCATACTCCAGGCCCTTGGACTTATGCATAGTAGTAATGATCACACCATCATTTTTCCCGGTCTCTCTTTTCTTCTCAGCCAATAGCCTTTTATACTCATCGATATAGTCAAACCACTCATCGAAAGTCTTGTAGCCCTTGGCACAGCCCAGTATCTCCTCATATATATCATTCAGATCGTCGAAGCTGATACGTCGATAATCCGCATATTCCCGCAGATAATCACGATAACCCACACCCTCGGCGATGAAGTTTATCGCTGCAAAGGGGGACAGGCTGCCTATCATCTTAAGCTGGGACCAAAAGTCTTCCAGCCGCTCAATCATATAGTCCTTGTCTTCATAAAACCTGAAGAGATCATCAAAATCCACTTCTTCATGGATCAGGGCATCCCGTTTGATGTACCTGTTGGGCCTGTTGATGATCTTTAAGAAATCCTCTCTTCTCCTGCTTCCCCGGGCGATCCTGATATAGGCGAATATATCCTGAGCTATCCAGTGCTCATAAATATCAGGCATGCCATCACTGCAAATGAAGGGCACGTTATACTCCATCAACTTGCTGATAAGAAGTCCGGGCTGAAGGTTAGTACGGGTTATGATACAGTAGTCTTTAAGATTTTCCTTGTTTTTATAAGCTTCAGACAGAATCGAGAGGATTTTGGTATTCTCATCAGACAGCTTATCGAAGGTGTAATACTCTATGGGTCTTCCCGAAGGCTTGCAGGGCCTTATATCCTTTTTAAAACGCTCTTTGTTATGGGCTATCAGTCTTCCGGCGCCCTCAATGATCTCCGGGGTAGACCGGTAATTTACATCCAGAACCACCTTTTTTGCATCCTTATAATCCTCAGGAAAAGACAGCATGATCTTAGGCTTTGCTCCGCGAAAACCGTAGATAGACTGATCATCGTCACCCACAATGAAGATATTGTTCTCCGGTGCAGCAAGAAGCTTAATGATGCGGTATTGCAGCATATTAATGTCCTGGAACTCATCAATAAGGATGTATTGGTATTTTTTCTGCCACTGGCTTAAGATATCAGGCCTTGCCGTTAAAAGTTCCCAAGTGTAGACCATCATATCGTCAAAATCAATAAGTCTTTTTCTTCTGAGAGCTTTATCATAGGAATTATAAATGACCTTGAACTCATCCTCCGAGAAGTTAACGGAATAGTAATTCTCAAGAGGGATCTGCTCATTCTTGACTATGCCTATCTCATTCAGGGCATTGGAGATGTACTCATTTTCATCATTTACCTCAAAATGATTGGCGGCAATGATCTCACGGATCAGCTTATACTGCAGGTCTTCACTGATAATGCTGCCTGTGCTGTAGTTATAAGCCAGTTTCAGGATACGGAAAAAGATGGCATGAAAAGTCCCGAAAGTCACTTTGGTATTGGACTTTCCAATAAGACCGGCATAGCGAAGCTCCATCTCTCTTGCCGCAGCCTTTGTAAATGTAATGACCAGGATCTTTTCAGGCTCGATATGAGCCTCTTCAGTAAGATATCTGATACGATGAGTAATGACAGCAGTCTTGCCCGACCCCGGCCCCGCCAGGACCAGCATCGGCCCGTCAACATGCTGAATTGCAGCTAGTTGAGAACTTGAAAATATCATAGAATACCTTTCAAAGTAAAGAAAGAAGATAACAGGGGGACGAAGCTACTGTATGCAGGAGTTGTGATATACAATAGCTTCGTCCCCCGTAACTATTGATTACTGTGTAAGTTTCTCGATTCCAATCTGTATGCGCCTAAGCGACTCTTCTTTCCCAAGCACCTCCATAAGCTCAGTCGCCCCACCTGGGGTCATCTGCTTCCCGGACACTGCAGTCCTGATGGGCCACATAACCGTGCCGTTTTTTAGTTCCTTCTCATTAACATAAGCAAGAAGGGTCTCATAGAGGGCATCATTAGACCAGTCGGACCGGGCCTCAAGAAGGGGCACCACGTCTTTAAGGATCTGCAGGGAATTCTCCGAATTGGTCTTCATTTTCTTGTGAGTATACATCTCGATCTCATATTCCGGAAGTTCTTCGAAGAAATCAATATGGCCGGCGATATCCGGGAAAACCTCAATCCTTGTCTGGACCATCTTAGCGATCTTCCTGATATCAAGATCTTTCTTAATAACCTCTTTGATATAAGGCTCGGCCATGCTGAAAAACACATCAAAATCCAAGGCCTTGATATATTCGCCGTTCATCCATTTAAGCTTAGTCAGGTCAAATACAGCCGGAGCCTTGTTGATGTGATGATAATCAAAAGCTTCCACCAGCTCAGGCAAAGAGAAGATCTCCCGATTATCAGTGGGACTCCAGCCGAGGAGTGCAACAAAATTAACAACAGCCTCATTTAAAAATCCCTGCTCGATAAGGTCTTCGTAAGAAGAATGACCACTGCGCTTGCTAAGCTTCTTGTGCTCCTCATCGGTGATAAGGGGACAATGAATGTATTTGGGAACCTCCCAGCCAAAGGCCTCGTAGAGCCTGTTATATTTAGGGCTGGAGGAAAGATACTCGTTACCGCGGACCACATGGGTGATCCCCATGAGATGGTCGTCAACCACATTCGCAAAATTATATGTAGGGAAACCATCGGACTTGATAAGGATCATATCATCAAGTTCAGCATTATCAACGGATATCACGCCGTAGATATCATCTTCAAATGAAGTGGTACCCGTAGTGGGATTATTCTGTCTGATAACATAGGGAATGCCTGCATCCAGCTTAGCCTGCACCTCTTCTTTGGACAAGGAAAGGCAATGCTTGTCGTAGATCGCGATCTCCTTATCACCGATCTTCTGCTTAAGGTTCTCAAGCCTCTCCTTGTCGCAGAAGCAGTAATAAGCCTCACCCTTATCGATAAGCTGCTTGGCATAATCCATGTAGATCCCGGCCTTCTGACGCTCGCTCTGAACATAAGGGCCGACGCCGCCATCCTTGTCCGGACCCTCATCATGAACCAGCCCGGTCTTCTCCAGCGTACGATAAATAATGTCAACAGCGCCCTCAACAAGCCTCTCCTGATCAGTATCCTCGATCCTTAAGATAAAATCCCCGCCTTCATGCTTAGCGATCAAGTACGCATAAAGCGCGGTCCTCAAATTTCCAACATGCATCCGCCCCGTAGGACTGGGTGCAAACCTCGTTCTAACTTTACTCATAAAACTTCCTCATAACCTTATTTTATAGCATAACAGCATACGTATAATGAATTCAAAAGCAGTGCCTTTTTGAACGTCGGCACTTAGCGAAATCGAAGATTGAGCTTAGTGTCCGTTACGATTCAAAACGGAGCGAGAGCGTCACTGCGTTGAATTGCATTATACGTAAGCGTAACTAGAATACAAACTTATCACTAAAGTATTCTTTAAGTTCAGAGATTTTAACTCTCTCCTGCTCCATTGAATCACGATCTCTTACGGTCACTGCATGATCCTCTTCAGAATCAAAATCATAAGTTACGCAGAACGGCGTCCCGATCTCATCCTGTCTCCTGTACCTCTTACCGATATTGCCACGATCATCAAACTCGCAGTTCCAGTACTTGGACAGTTCCGCATATATCTTCTCAGCCCCTTCATTAAGCTTCTTGGACAGAGGCAGAACCCCGATCTTAACAGGAGCGATCACCGGATGGAAATGCAGCACGGTACGCATATCCCCGTCACCGAGATCCTCTTCATCATAAGCCTCACAAAGGAAGGCAAGCGTTACGCGGTCAGCGCCTAGAGAGGGTTCGATAACATAAGGAATATACTTCTCTTTAGACTCATCATCAAAGTATTCCATAGGTTCACCGGAAACATTCTGATGCTGGGTAAGGTCATAATCCGTACGGTCTGCGATACCCCAAAGCTCACCCCAGTCGGTAAATGGGAAGGCATATTCAATATCGGTAGTACCGTTGCTGTAATGGGAAAGTTCAGCCTTGTCATGATCGCGAAGTCTTAAGTGCTCTTCCTTAAGCCCAAGCTTTAAGAGCCATTCGTAACAGAACGTCCTCCAATATTCAAACCACTCCATATCAGTGCCGGGCTTGCAGAAGAACTCCAGCTCCATCTGCTCGAACTCACGGGTCCTGAAAGTAAAGTTACCGGGAGTGATCTCATTACGGAAGGACTTACCGATCTGACCTATACCGAAGGGAATCTTCTTTCTTGAAGTCCTTTGAACATTTTTAAAGTTAACGAAAATACCCTGTGCAGTCTCAGGACGAAGATAAATGGTCGCTGCCGAATCCTCAGTAACGCCCTGGAAGGTCTTGAACATAAGGTTAAACTCACGGATATCTGTAAAATTGTGCTTTCCGCAGTCAGGACAGGGAATATTATTGTCTGCAATGTATTTCTGCATTTCCTCATGAGACCATCCGTCTACGGAAGATTCAAGAGTAATTCCTTTTTCGAGAGCGAAATCTTCGATCAGTTTATCGGCACGGTGCCTTGAATGACACTCCTTGCAATCCATTAATGGATCCGAGAAATTACCCAAGTGACCGGATGCCACCCAGGTCTGGGGATTCATCAGGATTGCGCAGTCAACGCCTACGTTATACGGGTTCTCCTGAATGAACTTCTGCCACCAGGCCTTCTTAACATTATTCTTAAGCTCAACGCCAAGATTACCGTAATCCCAGGTATTCGCAAGCCCACCATAGATCTCCGAACCGGGATATACAAACCCTCTCGATTTCGCCAAAGCCACTATCTTATCCAAAGTCTTTTCCATATGACCACTCCTTGCACACTCATTATTATTTCACGTATTTGTGAATATCTTAAATATTATACATACTATACTTTTATTTTTCAAGAAATAGATTACAGCCGGAAGATAATATGTTTAAAAGAAACGCCTTTGCGGACGTCGGTTCTTAGTGAGTTCTGTAGAACGAACTTAGAACCGCTACGCTTCGCAACGGAGCGGGAGCGTCGTTTCGTTAAACATATTATCTTCCGGCGTCTCAAAAAAAAGAAGACCCATAGTAAACACTACAGGTCTTCCCTAATACGTTAAACAATAATCTTACTTCTCAATTAAATAATACTCGATCTTAACGGCATCGGGCTCTCTTCTTGCCTTGCAAACCCATTTATGACGCTCCATCCAACGAAGAGAATCATCATATACTTCGATAGTGGGTGTAGTAACAAAGTAATAAAGATCCGGATCTACGAACTCGCCATCAAGTACCTTCTCTGCATATTCAGGCGGAACGGTACGGATACCGTCGTTCTGGATATAGATGCTTCTTCCGTCGTCGAATTTAACACCGTAACGAGCTGAAAGTTCGCATACACCGTCAGGTCTGATTACCTGGCTGTCGATAGTGCAGGGCATCAATGTTCCTTTTAAAGGCTTACCCTCAAGATCTGTACCTTCGATAGTACCTGTCGGACAATTAATAAGCTGACGTCTTCCGTTCTTCTTCTTGTCAATACCTATTACAACAGGCTTATCTGCTGTACATGCAACCGTAAAGATCAATTTTCCTGAAACCATAACTAAAAATACCTCCTAATAACAATCTCCAACATTTTTGCTTAAGCCGCTGATTTCTTTCTCTCGGTGATCTCTTTCTCCATCTCCTCAACCTTCTTGTCATCCAGTTTGTAGAAGATAAGCGGGATAAGAGATACAAGCATTGCAATAGCCATAACTCCCATGAAGAGGAATCTGATACTTGCCTTAGACTCATCAGTCATAACAGTTGCATTGGGATCGTACTTGATCATACCGAGAACTGCAGCGATGAGGATACCACGTACAGCGATACCGATCTTGATACCCAGTGAACAGAAGGACATGATAACACCACGGGCATTCTCACCTGTCTTCCACTCTGAGTAAGCACCGCACATACTGTAGAGGTTTGAAGTAAGACCGTAAGGAACACCAAAGAACAGTGTACATACGAACATGATAACATAACCGATAACCTCATTAACAGCTACAAAGTAACCAATACCCATGATGATGGCACAAGCAAGGATACCGATGAAAGTAGTCTTCTTGGAACCGAATTTCTTAACAAAGAATCCTGAGAAAGCAGCACCGATAGCAGATCCCAGATAGAACAGTACCAGAAGAAGTGATGTAGCACCGGGATTCTCAAGAACAACCTTTGAATAGTATGAAGCTGTAGCAGCAACACCGTACCAAGCCATAAGTCTTAAAGCATCATGGAAAAGAAGAGCTATAAGGTGAGGATTGGAAACAAGGCTCTTACCCATATCAGCAAAGGTAACTGCCTTCTTGTTAAGATCAACATCTGTATCATATCCGGCTGTGATGAAGTAGTGGATATAGTAGCAGATCCAGAAGAGCAGACCACCTAAAAGAGCGATGGAGGTGTATGCTGTAACACCTGTTAACATGGAGATCAGGATACCGCTCAGGAAGGGGATCAGATAAGATCCGAGAACCTTACCTAAAGAGGAACCCATAGCGATACGTGATGAAAGGAATGATCTCTCATCCATATCGTCGGAAAGAACCTGGATAAGGTTTCTGTTGGCTGTCCAGCAGATATTCCAGATAAAGTGGCTGAGTACATAACCTATGGTTACAAGTACACCCGCAACCATATCTCCGCCTATCTTGGTAAACATCAATACAAAGAAGATGGTTACGAAAGGCGGACAGATAAGCAGCCATTTACGGAACTTACAGTCTCTGAACTTAACCTTGTCGATAACGATACCTGCGATAACTGCAGATATGGCATCAATAAGTGCTGACGAACCTGTGATAGCAGCAACGATAGCCAAAGGCATCTGCGCAACGTCCGTCAAGAAGAATACGAAAAACGATGTTTCCATCGTGGCCATAACGGAGAATCCCACTTCGGAAATACCCCATACGGCTTTGATCTTGCCATTGATTCTGTTCATACGTGTTTTTCCTCCTTTAGATTAACAGAATAAGTTAGTGATTTATAACGGTCAAAAAAGGACATCATCCATATCCTTTTTTTGATCCTACAGGAACATGGCTCCAACGAGCCCTATCCAAAGCGAAGCAACCGCAATCATGATGATCTGGATCCATACAGTCGCCTTTGGCATATCAAACATCTTGTAGTAGCCCGTTGAATACGTGATAAGAGGTACCGTATCCAGAGGCAGCAGGTAGCAGTTACATGCACACAGGCCGAATGCAACCATGACCAGAGTGGGTGATACCCCTATGTTGGTACAGAATGCAACAAGCGGTGCAGAAAGCATAGCCACAAGAGCCGGAGCCACAGGAATAGGTATAAGCAGTATAAATGTCATGAGACAGATAAATGCTATAACGATAAGCGTAGCCGACGGGAACTGGTGGGGGAATATCATCTCCGCTATCCATTTGCTCAGTCCGCTTGATGTGATGACATTACCGATGGAGATCATGGATCCCATCAGGATAAATGCTTCAAGGCTGACACATCTCTTGAAATCATTCCAGGTAAGAACCTGCATCTTGCCGGGCAGGAAATAAAGCATAAGACCTACGATGGCAACAGGTGCGATCTGAAGGAATGGGAACCAGGAGCTTAAGATCCACAGAACAAGCATTACCACTAAAATGAAAATAACATACTTTTCTTTGGCGCTCATCTTCTCAGGCACATCCTGAGATGCCTTCTCAACGTATGCTTTTATCTTCGCTTCTTCAATGGGTGCAGGCTTGAAGATCTTCTTGCAGATCAACCATGACAACGGAAGCATGATAATGGTAATGGGGATACCTATAAGCATCCAGTGTACAAATGAAACGGTGGTACCTGCATTCTTCTCCAGCATACTGATGGTCAGCATGTTAATGGATGAACCGGCAGGCGTCATCATTCCTCCGATCATACTCGCCACGGGAAGACTGATCATGTAAGCCTTTCCTGTACGCCGCTTTTCATCCTCATTCTCATATACCTCAAGAAAATTGAGTACAACAGGGATAAATACCGCTGCTGCAGCAACATTTGAGATAACGGATGAAAGAATGGCCGTAACCACCATAATGGCCAGCATCAACTGACTTGTGGTACGTCCTGCCTTTTTCATCAGGAAGATCAGCAAACGTTTAGACACGGGTACAACAGTTAGCGCTTCGGATATACCAAATGAAGCCAGCACGAAGAAAAGCGTGGCATTGGTAAATCCCGTCAGTCCATCAGGCACCGACTTGACGCAGCCAAAGAAATACATCATTGCTACAGCCAAAAGACACACGATACCCAGCGGGAATGTCTCCGTAACAAGCAGTACGATAACTGCAAGCAGTACTGCCAGCGTGTTACGGGCAGCAACTGGAAGCAGCTCCGTAGGCGGTATAGCCATAATGCCTACAAGTATCACCACTGCGGCTACAAAACCCACGATCTGGGCAGGGCGTATGGCTCCGGCTGAAAGCGATGAAGCTTGACCCTTCTTTTCCATAGTTACATCTCCTTTTGATTAATACTATTATGATCTATAACGCTTTAGGGCGGGCCATCTCACTAAGAGATAGCCACACCGAAACGTTCCATATTGTATTTGTTGATCTCATCAATGATGATGGGCTCAACATGCGGATAAATGGTTCCCATGGCGCCATAGGTGTGTCCGGGCCAGAAGCCTTTGAGTTCTCCATACTCAGTCAACGCTCTTCTGGTCTCCTTGCGGATCTCTTCTTCTGTAGCGTCTTCACGGTCGATAACGGAATCGATACCACCCATGAGAAGCATCTTATCTCCCACTTTCTCAGAAATAGCCTTGTAGTTGTTGGTAGGAAGAACTCCCTGCCATATATCAACGCCTATCTCCGCCATATCTTCAACGATGGGCTCCATGAATGAATCGCCGTGATGCATAACGATAACATTCTGTGAATGGAGATAATCATAGAGCTTGCGATAAGGCTCTTTGAAGAGCTTTCTCCATGTATCAGCCGAGAAGAAAAGGCTGGTCTTGGAACCCCAGTCATCATGGGAAATGATAAGGTCCGGATGAAGGTGTTCGCAGATAAGTTTCATATATGTAAGCCTGTACTCACAGATAACATCTATAAGTTCCATCATTGCTTCAGGCTCTTCCAGCATGTTCATCAGGGTATCTTCAAAGGTCATGAGCATATGAAGTTGCTCAAAGATACCGGTTCCCATAACTACAGTTGTGAGATATTTTTCATGATCGATGGCCTTCTCATTCTCAATGGCGGTCTCCCAGCCATCAGAGCATTTGCCGATCAGATCAGGCACCTTAACATACTTCTGCCATTCACATATGTCCTTTATAACCTGGTTCTCAGCAGTAACCAGGGGTACGGCGGCAGGTGCATCATCAGGGAACATTATATATGTGCCCCAGGCATCATAGGAATTGGTACCGCGGATACGGTTACCTCTTATGAGTTTAAAGCAGGGATCTCCACCGATGGTCTTACACATTGTATAAGTGTTTGGAAGACACTCGGGGTGTCCGTCTTTCTTTAATGCCTCAAGCAGGTTTTGTTTTGGCGTAAGCATATTTTATCCTCCTTTACTTGCATAATGTGTTTTAGTTCCGTTTTCATCAATACATACATTATAAATTATTTAGAGAAAATAAACAAAAAGTTTAGGCATTAAATAAAAAAATCATGCATTATGTACTAGGCAAAGAAAAAAGCTAGTACAAAGTGTAGTATTGTATTTTATAATTCTTTCAGGAAAGCCTCTGAATTGAGGGTGACGTCAACGGACATGCGGAGATAGCACCCTATCACAAGCCGCAATTCTTCGTATATTTTGTCTGTTACGGTGAATGTATAGAGCTTTTCTATGGAAGAGCCGGTTATATACTGCAATGTGTATACCGCCGAGGTGTCAAGGGGCATATGATCCCTTACAGAGCCTGCGCACTCGGAGCAGACACATCCGTTATTTATAAAACTAAAGCCCGTCAGGTTCTCCTTGGAGCCGCATACACTGCATTCAAAACAATTGGGATACTCGCCGTTGATGACCAGCATTTTAAACTCATAAATGAGCCTGATCAGGCGGTTTGGGATACTTCCCTTACAAAGGGCTCTTATGGTCTGATACAGGAGTTTCAAAACATCCCTGTCGTCATTATTCTCCTTTGCAAAGAAATCCGCCAGTTCCAGAAAATATGAACCGAAGTAAACAGATTCGATACTGTTTTGTATCTCATTGAAATAGTTTTTTATATTTGCCCGGACTATTGTCATGGAGCTTCTGCCCACGTATAGTTCGAACTCACCGAAAACAAAGGGGTTAGTAGCCGCCAGCAGACTGCTGGTAGGCTTCTTTGCCCCTTTTGCAAATGCAGATATCTTACCGTTTTCGACTGTAAGCAGGGTAACCCGTTTGTCCGTCTCTCCTATGGGACGGGAAGAGATGACCATGCCGGTTACAGTAATATTGCCATTCATAGATCATCCTGCGTAATAAAGCATTTCGAAAAGATCCTCCGCCGGGACTTTGTCGATCTTGTTCTCAGAGTCATATTTCAATGCGATATAGCCCTTGTTACCGGTCTTGAAGATAACCGTATCCTTCCCGTTAGACCGAAAGATCGTAAGCTTATCGCCCTTATTTATATTAACATCTTCCTTCAACTCATTTGAAGTGATATCCACGGATCTTCCCTTAAAATCCTTCACAGCGGTCAGCGTGATATCACCCATAACTTCTCCGAATTCATCCTTTGTCTCCGGCACTCCGTCTTTTCCGATGGTATAAAACTGCCTGATCTGGTATGTGCTTAAAGAATCCACTCTCCTCTGAAGGTAGAATCCGTCGGGATTTGTAATGGGATGTGTTTCATATCTGTACTTTGAATCCTCAAAATCACCGTAACTGCCGGCAGCACTGTTATCATTCTGGGAATATGCGCTCATTTCACAGGCTTCTATGGAACCTGTGTAATTCACGTCATTACCCTTAAGGTCGAATACCAGGATGGTTGAGTAATCATTGTACTCCTTCGTATATACATATAAATAGTTTCTGCCGTCGGAAGTATGGAACAGCTTTGCTGTGTAACTAAGGAAAGAAACATCATGCTTGTATGACTTATTGCCGATGGTCACTGATACACCGGAAAACATCTCGTCAGTACCATCGTATTCTCCCGAAACCTTGATGACCTCCTGCTTTCCGTCACGGTCAAGATCAATGTTCATGGTGTCAAATGAGGACAAGGAGCATACAAATGATCCTTCCGAAGCTTTATATTTCCCCGTAAAAAGATCCGGATATTCGGCGAAAGTAACGGGGATGACTTTTGGGCCCTCCACATAGGGGGTTATATCATAAGGGTTAAAAACTATATCGATACCGTCCTGGGTCAGGTACCAGACGGGCTGCATTTCCTCTTTATTGGCATAGTCTGCCATTGACTTGTCAAGATCAAAAAAGGCTGCTTCGGGATAATACTTAAGCAAGAGCTTTTTAACCACCGGCATCAGTTCCTGTTTTGATCTGACCACGTCTGTAAGCTCGATCCTTCTCCCGGTTTTAGTATCAAATGACACACCTGTGCGCATAGTATTGGGATGGGCTCCGCCATAGTAACTGCCCGCTGTACCCACAAACGAGAATACATCATTGTCTGCGCGGATAATGCTTATATTGTAATCATCGAAGAAACGTATATCCGGAGAGAGATAATTCTTGGTTTCAGGATCCTCCTTTACAGAATCAACTGCGCTGTACTGGCTTTCATGCATCTGCTCGCTGAAAAGCTCCAGGGACTCTGCAAGATTCGGGTATACCCCGGCGGATTCCGGTTCCAGTTCAATGGTGTCGTAATTGCACTCGAAAAACCAGTTCTGGGTTTTCCGGTCTATTACATTCCAGTTATTTGTGGTGATAACGGGAGCCGGATTCATGTTGGCTCCGGCTGATACTGAAGATAACTCCGCCTCCGAAGATGATACCGATGCAGACGAAGACCCGCTTATATACTCGGCTGCAGCCGATCCTATGGAAACCAGCCCCGAAGCTGCCCCACAACCGGTGAACAAAGTACATATAATACATGAAATGATAGTATATGCTGCCATTTTCTTTTTCATACTCTTCTTCTCCTCTACTCTTCTGTCAGTCTTCGTCCTTGACATAGCCGTAATTCTTTAGCAGAACCTCTGAGTCTCTCCAGTCCTTTTTCACCTTGACCCACAGCTGCAGGTTGGCTTTGCCTTCTATAAGCCGTTCAATCTCGTATCGAGCGTTGGAACCGATCTTCTTTAACATACTTCCCTGTTTACCTATGATTATCCCCTTATGGGAGTCTTTCTCGCAAATGATGGTAGCGTCAATGTCCGTAACACCGGAATCTCTGGTCTTCATGCTGTCTATTACTACGGCTATCCCGTGAGGGATCTCCTCCTGCAGGGCATGGAGCGACTTCTCCCGGATAATCTCCGCTACGATCTGCTTCATGGGCTGGTCCGTAATGGTATCCTCGTCATAATACCGGGGTCCGTATGGCAGATACTTGTAAATGCAGTCAATAACATCCTTGGTATTATTTCCCCGAAGGGCTGAAATGGGAATGATCTCATCGAAGTCATATTCCGCCGAATAAGTCTTTATGACTTCAGCAGTATCGGCTTTCTTCACCATGTCCATCTTGTTGATTACAAGGATAACGGGAGCTTTGGCTTTTTTCAGCTCATTGATGATGTGCTTCTCACCGCCGCCGATAAAGGTGGTAGGCTCCACCAGCCAAAGTATCACATCCACCTCTTTGATAGTCCTCTCGGCGATGGAAAGCATATACTCACCCAGCTTATTCTTAGCCTTGTTCACCCCGGGCGTATCCAGGAAGATGATCTGGCATTTATCATCCGTATATACAGTTTGGATCCGGTTTCTCGTGGTCTGCGGCTTATTCGAAGTGATGGCTATCTTCTGCCCGATGAGCGCGTTCATCAAAGTGGACTTGCCCACGTTGGGCCGCCCCACAAGCGACACAAACCCCGATTTGTAATTGCTGTTATCCATAAACTAATCACCTAAAAATATACTAGTCTGACCGCGACAATAGAATAATGAATCCAAAAGAAAGGCCTTTGCCGGCGTCGGCACTTTATGTCGTAGGAGGAATCTGCTTCCGCTAAGTAAAGATTGCTCCGCGCAGATTCCGACTGTTTACGACATATTAGTGTCCGCTACGTCGGCAACGGAGCGAAAGCGTACTTTCGTTGGATTGCATTATTCTATGTCGCGATAAAGAGTTTACTTTTAAGACAGAGAACCGTCCCCTGTCTTATACGGATATTCCACCTACTTTAATGTCTTAACCTCGAGGAAGAGAGACCTACTCTCCTCCAACTGCGCCTCGTTTCCGAGTACGCACAGGTTATCCTGAGCTATGACCGCCTCGATAAGGGGCGCAAGTTCGCGGATATCCCCGGGTTTGGTGGACAGCACCGCGTCTCTTTCTTTCTGAGCCATTTCTTCCGTAAGGTTGGTCAGATATGCGGTCATTGACCTGCCCCCCTTACCGCTGGGTGTCAGGGGCGTGTCCACATTACTCATGGTCCCGATGATATACTTGGTCATATCACGTTCATCCACATCAAAGCTCTTAATATAGTCCGGAATTTCGTTGAACACATCAATGGTCTTTTCCAGGTTGGGATCACGATAAGATACAAAAAAGGTATCACCGTTACGGGAGAAACCTGACATACAGCCATAGGCGCCCCCGAGGATCCTGACATTGTTCCATAGATAATCGTATCCCAATATGGTCTTTAATATCAAAAGTCTTCCCGTATATTTATAACCTGCATCAATAAAGTTACCGGACTTTGATACATAGAATATCTTGGCAGCAGTCTTAAAACCTTCATTCTTCTTCTCACATTCGAGATCGAAGCCCTTTTTCTCAATACTCTCGGTATAAAGACTATCACGAAAGGCGGGGAGATACTCTTTCAACTTCTCAAAACCATCTATGTTAGAGGTATAGCTTACCAGCATATTTTCAGGCCTGAAAATGATGGAAATAAGCTTTTTAAGGTTGGCGGTGATCTCAGACTTCTTCTCATCAAAGTTGGCAACCAGGTCATTTAGGAAATCATATTGATCAAGTCCGGCTGTAAGGTCGCTGAACCTGGATACAGGTGAAAAATATGACATGCCGCGAAGCAGGACCACTGAATGGCCTGCATTATTGTAATACATCTGAAATCTGGAAGTAGCCTCATCCAGCAGTTCCTTGATCCTCTTGTGATCATCCAGGACGGAGCCGCATAAGATCTCTTTGATTATGTCAAGTGAAATACCCACCTTGTCGTAGAGTACTCTGGCCTTGTATGAGAACATGGCACGGATCTTATTCTTGTCATTAACATCACTGAAAATTGCAATATTGGGCGTTATCCCACCTGAATTGATATTGATCTCATTTGTAAGTTCCTGATAAGAATGCTTATCCGTATCCACAAGTCCAAGGACTGTTTTTAAAAACCCGACGTAAGGCATAAGCTCGGTAGGAACACTTTTCATATCAAAATACAGGGAAAGATAGCCTATACCATTTGTGAAATAATCGTGATGGATAACTTTTATATTGTCTACATCATATTCATCATTTTTAAATGGATTGATTTTTTTCCTTATATCCTCGATCTTAAGAAGAGGAATAGTCTCCAGTTCCTCCTTTGTAGAGGGAGTTGACTGGTACTCCTTCAGGGCTGCCGTATCGGCTATAATAGCATCCAGTTCACTGTCTGACAGGCTCTTCTTATAGGCCGAGAGCTTCTCTGCCAATTCTTTGTCCTTCTTCTCAGTCAGGCCCTTTTTAGGTCTGTATATAAGCACAGAACCGTGTTCGTTCTCAAGAAGATATTTTTTAATAATCCCCTCGAAATATCCGCTGTCAATCTTCTTTCTAAGCCCGGCAAATACTTCATTTGCCTCTAAGTGCATAAAAGGCTCATTTTCATCATAAAGCCAGGAATCAAAGCTCTGGAGTCCGAACATCAAACCCTTGGGATATGGCCCGAAATCAGCCTCTCTGAACTTGAATTCAAATACATTGATACCCGCCAGCAATGATTTACGGTTGATCCCGTTCTTAGCCTGGTCTGTAAGCACATCTTCAATGATCTTAACAAACTCATCCTGCTTGTCCTCGTCGGAATTCTTGGCGATGACGGAAAACATGGGCTGCTTGATACCGTTATCGTATCCGCTTAAGATATCCTTGCCGATGCCGGCATCCAGCAGAGACTGGCGAAGGGGCGCACCGGGGGACATCAGGGCATATTCAACCACCTGGAATGCAATATATAATTCTTTATCCAATGAAGTTCCGATAACCTTGTTATAGGTCAGATAGGTGTTCCCCTCTTCGGATTCATCGTTGGTAATAGAATACTCTTTCGTGATACGGCGCATCTTGTCAAAAGGCTTTTGTGTCCTGATCTCAGAATCAATGACTATGCGGTCATATTTTGAAAGGTACTCTTTATCCAGCCAGATAAGCTTCTCAGCCATATCCATATTTCCGTAGAGATAGATATAGCTGTTCACCGGATGATAATACCTCCTGTGAAAATCAAGAAAGGCCTCGTAGGTCAGATCCGGAATTTTGTCCGGGTCACCGCCGGACTCCACTCCGTAAGAAGTATCAGGAAAAAGAGAGTTAAATACCTCCCGGTCCAGAGAACCTTCGGGAGATGAAAAAGCCCCCTTCATTTCACCGTATACCACGCCACTGATCTCAAGATCAGAGTCCTTATCCTCCAGTTCATAGTGCCAGCCTTCCTGCTTAAAGATCTCAGGTCTATTGTAAATGTTGGGATGAAGCACCGCATCCATATACACGTCCATCAGATTCTGAAAATCCTTGTCGTTGCAGCTGGCCACCGGGTACACGGTCTTATCCGGATAGGTCATGGCATTTAGGAATGTATTAAGAGAGCCCTTGGCAAGCTCTATAAAAGGATCCTTGGCAGGAAACTTCTCGGACCCGCAAAGGACTGAATGTTCAATGATATGAGCCACCCCGGTAGAATCAGCCGGAGGAGTCCTGAAGCCGATGGCGAACACCTTATTCTCATCATCATTAGATAGAAGCATGAGTCTTGCTCCGCTCTTAATATGCCGCAGGACGTACCCCTTCGAGTTTAAGTCGCTTACATTCCTTTCTTCGATCAACTCATATTCCTTAATCTCTCTTAAATCCATAAAGACAAACCCTTTCAAACAATTCGATTATTATTGTTGTTATAGTAACGATATCCGCTGAAAATCCATCCAACGAAAGGACGCTCTCGCTTCGTTGAATGATTTTCACGGATATCTGTCACTTATAAAATCGCTAATACCTAGTAAATATAAACAGAATACAGATGGCAGAGAAATACTTTAAAAGAAACGCCTTTGGGAACGTCGGTTCTTAGTGAGCTCGTAGAGCGAACTTAGAACCGCTACGCTTTCCAACGGAGCGAGAGCGTCGTTTCGTTAAAGTATTTCAGCTGCCATCGTAACTATAATAGTATTACTTAATTCTTTCCGTACATTTTTACAAGTTTTTCAAGGTGCGCATACCTTCCCTTAGCCTCGTCTTCCGACTTGGCGAAGAGCACTTTAGCCTTATCCGGATTAGCACGCATAAGCGAATTGTACCTAACTTCACCGTTTAAGAAGTCCTGATAGTTTCCTTCCGGTGCCTTGGAATCCAGTATAAATGCATCCTCTCCCTTTGCAGCCAGCTCAGGATTATACCTGAAGAGATGCCAGTATCCGGCTTCAACAGCCATCTTCTCTTCCGTCTGAGCCTTGCTCATGCCGGCCTTGATACCATGGTTGATACAAGGTGCATAGCAAATCACGATAGAAGGTCCGGGATAGGCCTCTGCCTCAGCGATGGCCTTGATGCACTGGTTGTAATCTGCGCCCATGGCAACCTGGGCAACATAGATATATCCGTAGCTCATGGCGATGCCTGCCAGGTCTTTCTTCTTAACCTCTTTACCGCCTGCAGCAAACTGAGCGATGGCACCTGTAGGAGTAGCCTTGGAGGACTGTCCACCTGTATTTGAGTAAACCTCGGTATCGAATACCATGATATTGATATCCTGTCCGCTGGCAAGAACGTGGTCAAGACCGCCGAATCCGATATCATATGCCCAACCGTCACCACCGAAGATCCACTGGGACTTCTTAGCCAGGAAGTCTTTGTCTTTCAGGATATCCTTAGCCTTATCACCGTCACAGCCTTCCAGGATCTTAACCAGTTTCTCCGTAGCCGGCCCGTTTAAAGCACCGTTATTGAAGGTATCCAGATACTCTTTGGCTGCAGCCTTGGCTTCATCCTTGCATCCGTTCTCGGCAATATCCTCGATCTTTGCTTTAAGAGAAGCTCTCAGCGCTCTCTGAGCCAGGAACATACCGTATCCGAACTCGGCAGCATCCTCAAAGAGGGAGTTGGACCAAGCGGGTCCCTTGCCTTCCGCATTGCAGGTATAAGGTGTTGAGGGTGATGAGTTGCCCCAGATTGAAGAACAACCTGTAGCATTTGCAATATACATTCTGTCTCCGAAGAGCTGTGTAACAAGTTTTGCATAAGGAGTCTCGCCGCAGCCTGCACATGCCCCCGAGAACTCCAGGAGGGGCTGCTTGAACTGACTGCCCTTAACAGCTGTCTCTTTAAACTTCTCTGATACTTCCTTCTTCTTGGGAAGATGTCTTCCGTATGTGAAGCACTCCTGCTGATCCATGTTCTCTTCCAGAGGAGACATTGTAAGCGCCTTGTTGCCCTTCTTGCCCGGACATACATTTGCACATGATCCGCAGCCTGTACAATCAAGAACAGATACGGTCATGGAGAACTTCAGGTCATCAAGTCCCGTCATCTTGGCGGTCTTCATGGCAGCCGGTGCTTTGGATGCTTCATCGGCTGTCAGAGCCACAGGCCTTATTGCTGCATGAGGACATACATATGAGCAGAAGTTACACTGGATACAGTTCTCGGGATCCCACTTGGGAACATCCACTGCGATCCCTCTCTTTTCATATGCTGCAGTACCTGAAGGTGTGGTACCGTCCACATAATCCTTAAATGCAGACACGGGAAGCTTGTTACCTTCCTGAGCATTGATAGGTCTCTGTATATTGTTAACGAAATCCACTACATCTTTTCTGTGACCGCAGGCCTTGGATGAGAGGGTATCCTCGTCCTTAGCCGCCTTCCAGCTGTCGGGAACCTTGATCTCTACTACGTCCTTTGCGCCACGGTCGATGGCGTCGTAATTCATCTGAACTACTGCATCGCCCTTACGTCCGTAAGTCTCAAGAGCAGCCTTTTTCATAAGCTCAATGGCCTTATCCTCGGGAATGATATTAGCCAGCTTGAAGAATGCAGACTGCAATACTGTATTGATCCTTCCGCCAAGGCCAATCTCCTTACCGATCTTGATACCGTCAATGGTATAGAACTTGATATTATGCTCTGCAATATACCTCTTAGCCTGACCCGGAAGGTTCTTCTCCAGGCCCTCCATATCCCATGAACAGTTAAGTAGGAAGGTACCGCCGTCTACGATATCCTGGACCATGTTGTATTTGCGGACGTAGGACGGATTATGGCAGGCAACGAAATTAGCCATATTGATAAGATATGTTGACCTGATGGGGTCCTTACCGAAACGCAGGTGGGAAATGGTCACACCGCCTGATTTCTTGGAATCATAATCAAAGTAGGCCTGTGCATACATATCCGTATTATCGCCGATGATCTTAATGGAGTTCTTGTTGGCGCCCACTGTTCCGTCGGCTCCGAGGCCCCAGAACTTGCAGCTTATCGTTGATTCAGATGCAGTATTGGGATTCTCCTTTATCTCCAGTGAAAGATTGGTCACATCATCAACGATGCCGATGGTGAATCTCTTCTTGTCTTTGTTATTGTATACAGCAACGATCTGAGCCGGTGTGGTATCCTTGGAACCCAGGCCGTAACGTCCTGAGAATACAGGAACGCTTGAGAATTTAGTATCCTTTAATGCAGCCACAACATCCAAATACAGGGGCTCACCGAGAGATCCCGGCTCCTTTGTACGATCCAGTACATAAATAGTCTTAACTGAATCAGGTATAGCCTCAACAAGTGCCTTAGCAGAGAAGGGTCTGTACAGGCGAACCTTTACAACGCCCACCTTTTCTCCCTTTGCAACAAGGTAATCAATGGTCTCGTCGATGGTATCGCATACAGAACCCATGGCTATGATAATACGGTCTGCATCCTTTGCTCCGTAGTAATTGAAAAGCTTATAATCAGTACCCAGCTTCTTGTTGATCTTGTCCATATACTTCTGAACGATGGCCGGCAAAGCATCATATGCGCCGTTGCAAGCCTCTCTTGCCTGGAAGAAGATATCAGGATTCTGGGCGGATCCTCTCTGGCAGGGATGGTTGGGATTTAATGCGTTCTTTCTGTATTCGGCTATGGCATCCATATTGACCATATCCTTAAGGTCTTCATAATCCCATGTCTCTATCTTCTGGATCTCATGTGAAGTCCTGAAACCGTCAAAGAAATTGATAAAAGGGATCCTGCCTTCAATGGCGCTGCAATGTGCTGCAGGGGTCAGATCCATGACCTCCTGAACACTTGATTCACAAAGCATGGCAACACCCGTCTGGCGGCATGCGTATACGTCGGAATGATCTCCGAATATGGAAAGAGCGTGACTGGCAATGGCTCTTGCCGATACGTTAAACACTCCGGGAAGCCCTTCTCCTGCGATCTTGTAAAGATTGGGGATCATAAGCAGCAGACCCTGTGAAGCAGTATAAGTCGTTGTCAATGCACCTGCAGCCAGTGATCCGTGAACAGTTCCGGCGGCGCCCGCCTCGGACTGCATCTCCGTTACCTGAACAGTCTGCCCGAAAATGTTTTTCCGACCCTCTGTTGCCCATTCATCAGTAGCTTCAGCCATAACAGATGAAGGAGTGATGGGGTAGATAGCCGCAACATCAGTGTATGCATAGGATACATGAGCCGCAGCATGATTTCCGTCCATTGTTTTCATTGCTCTTGCCATAACATAAGCCTCCTTGTCACTTTATATTGATCATTTAATATATTTCTTTTCAAACTCTTCTGCAGGCATTGCATGACTGAAGAAGAATCCCTGTCCAAAGTTACAACCCTGTTCCAGAAGGAAATCAACCTGTCCCTGATTCTCAACTCCTTCAAAGACAATCTCCCGGCCTGTCAGCCTGATAAGCTCGCAGATCTTAATGATATACTCCTTCGAAAGTTCCCCTTCATCCAGTTTCTTCAGGAAACTCTTATCGATCTTGACCACATCCACCGGAGAAGTAAGAAGGATATCAAGGGAAGAATATCCTGTCCCGAAATCATCCATGGAGATCACATATCCCATGCCTTTAAGCTTCTCAAGATTCTTATACATGATACGTGAATCAGCAGCCAGACAGCTCTCCGTAACCTCTATCTCGATCTCACCGGGCTTTATATCATATTTCTCCGTCAAGGCCACGATCCGCTCTATGAAATTGGGCAAAGCGTTATGTCGTCTGGAGAAATTAACTGATATACGAATAAGCTTCTTGCCTTCATCCTTCCACTTGCGAAGAAGCTTAAGTGTCTCCTCAAATGCGTAGAAATCAAGCTCAACTATGCTTCCTCTCTTCTCAAGGGCAGGAATAAAGGTATCGGGAAGATTGATACCGCCCTTGCCGTCATTCCACCTTACCAGGGTCTCGGCCCCCACAACCTCTCCCGTTCTCATATCGACTTTGGGCTGAATATAGGGCATGATATCTCCCACCTCAAGGGCGTGATTAAGACCGGAGGTTATGTTCTGTTCAGTATTACGCTCAACCCGCATATCCTCAGTAAAGAAAGCTATATGCCTGTCAGTCAGGAACTTGGCATTCTTCCTTGCAAGATTTGCAAAATCAAAAGCGCTTGCCATGTCGCGTTCGGGGCTGTCTATATGATAAACGCCTATATTGATCCTGCAACCCGCAGTGGGATAACTGTGGTTCTGATACTCGTAAAATCTGGCTCCGATCCGGTCTATGGCCTTCATGAATTCATCCTTATTAGGAGCCATGATTATGCAGGCAAACAGATCGGAATGAACCCTGCAGACACATTCTACTCTGGGCTCGGAACTGATGATAGAAGCAAAATTGATCAAAAGATCATCGCCCGCCTCATAACCCATGCTTTCATTTACATGGGAGAAACCGATGATGTCACCGTATACCAGGGCGCAATAATTATCCGGTCCGGCCTTCTTGATCAGATCAGTGCCCTTTATCATGAAGGATTCTATATTATTGACACCTGTCAACCGGTCAAACATATAGAGCTTTTCAAGCTCTGCCTTGCCGTCAAAAGAGCTTGATCTTATGCTTATGAAATACGACATGGTAAGACAGAACTGATAAAGGGTCTCCTTGTCGAATTCAGACAGATGCCGGTTATGCTCCTTGTCGTAGAAGAAAAATGCCATATTATCCTTGAATCCTGTCCTGATGATCTGACATGCCGATATCGATCTCAGGCCCTGCTCGGCAAAGGACTCCAGGTCTTCTGCACACAGCTTTTTGGCATCCTGACAATCCTCGACAACATTAAGGGCATTGGGAACAAATTCAGCCACGCATTTCCATTTGTTCTTTTTGCTGACCTTTAATCCTCTGGTAACTATACCCGCTCCCTTTACCCATTTGTTGGTCTCGTAGACTATGCTTTCGTGGGTACTGTTCTCAAGAAGCGCCACCTTGGAAAAATCATATTTTTCCCCAACCTTCTCCAGGAGGATATTGAGGGTGGAATCTATACTCCGGGAATTCAAGAGCAGCGTAAAGGCATACTGGATAAATGAAGCATCAAAATCAACATCTCTCTCTCCCAGGTCGATCTCGGTAGCCACTCTGCCAAATGACTCCGTATCACCCATTTCTCCGATCTCTCTGCAATACATGGCCACGCCATCCTTGCCGTTTTTCTTGGCATAATACATGGCGGCGTCAGCTTTTATGAACAGGTCATCATAGTTATCCCCGTCGGCATTGTACATACTGACACCTATGCTGGCACTGATCTTGAAATCCTGATTCTCACCAATGTATATCTCGGAAATGGTCCCGATAATACTCTCCGCCTTGCTCTCAGCCATGTTGGCGGAAACATCCCGAAGGATGATAACGAATTCATCTCCGCCTGCTCTTCCGGCTATATCATCGTCTCTTATGACTTTTCTTATGGTATTGGCAATGTTCTCTATGACAACATCTCCCACCATATGGCCCAATCTGTCATTAACCCGTTTGAAATTATCTATGTCAATGACCATTACGGCATGGCATTTATTGGTGTTCCTCTTGTCATGAAAGAACTCTTCAGCCTTAACCTTAAGCGCCGATTTGTTATAAAGCCCTGTCATGGGATCAAGCAAAAGATCCTCCTCCAGCTTCTCCTGACTGGTCTTCTCTTCATTGATATTGGTAAGACGTCCGATGATCTTGGTGATATTGCCCTCCAGATCGAGCATGCTTGAATAGACCATTCTGTACCAGCAGTATTTCTTGTCATTCATGCAGAGGCGCACCTCAGTAGTCCCGCTGATCAGCTTATCCTTGGCATTTTTCAAGGTCTTGGTGATGCGCTTAAGATCCTCGGGATGAATGATCTTAGATACGGAACCGCTCTTGAAGAAATTAGCCTTGAATGGGGTGATATTAAACATTTTCTCGTATTTGTCGGCTATCTCAAAGGTATCATTATGAAGGTCATATTCAAAAATGATCTCATCAGCGATACGCATGATTATCCTGCTTCTGTCCGCAAGATAATGAAGGCCCTCTTCAAGCATAAACCTCTGGGTAATATCCGCAAATGTGCATATGAGGTAATCGAACTGATCCAGCTTGATGCGGGAGATGTAGGAATCCACGTAGATCTCCTTGCCGGCGTAAGTGAACATATTATGTTCGGACTGGAAGGCCTCTCCCGGAACCAGCATGGAACGCTTGTATGCTCCTATGGCATTGCCTTTATTCTTGTTGCCCAAAAGGGTGAACAGCTTATGATCAATGGCCTCAAACTGCTCAGGCGTATATCCGATGATCTCGTAGAATTTATCATTTGCAAAATCAAAGGTAAATACATCCTTGCCCTCTTCATCCGTGGTGATAACATATGACACGAAGCCGCAGGGAAAGAGCCTCATAAGAGTATTGACACTGCTCCTCAGGCTTTCCATGTCATGATACTTGCCGTCCTTAAAAAAATCATTGAATACGCTGCTTAACATCATTTCATCCTCATTTTAAAAGACTACTTAACAAAGTTCTCCAGCCTGGTTACGTTGTTGCTTCCCATTCCGGCTGATATAGCGCTTAAAAATATAACATCATTGAATTTATACTTGGAACAGAGTTCCGAAAGTGTTCCCGTATAATACCTGTAATCCACTATATACAGATGCTGATAATGGTCAACCAGGAAGGGGACCATGGCGTTGCCGAAGGATTCCTTTACGATAAGGCACGTACTTCCGTCATTTACCTTGGGATTCTCAATGACCGAATAGGGGTTATCCCCTCCGATAAATGTGTTGTACTTGCTGCCTGCAGCCCAGCTGGTCACGTCCTTGATGATCTTCCAGGCCGTCTCCTTCCCGTCCTTGTCGGTAAATGTCATGTCATTGGTGCCTCTGGCCACATAAGCCTCCACGTAATCCGGGGGATTTTTCAGGTTCTCGTCCTTGGTGGCACTGTAGAATGACCCGAGAAAGCCTTCAAAGACAACCATTTCCATGTTCGACCTTTTGTTATTGGATATGCCTTTTTCACTGCATAATTCTCTGTATGCATAATAGGCTCCCAGTGCGGTCCAGTGGTGATCAGTCCTGAAATACAGGTACTCCTTCTTATGCTGGCGCAAAGTATCCATGATGTTGACGCATTTCACGTCAGAGCCTATTGTCTCATAGATATACTTCACTGCTTCCCTCTGATCATCAGTGCCCGTCACAGTCTTTCTTATGGCATCGGGTAAAGTGACATCCATGGCCGTGGGTATGATCATGTCATACACCTTGGCTGAGCCTTTGAGTGATGCGCCTGCCTTCTTCAGGGCACCGGCATACCTGTCGGCTATGTCTTTGCTGAAATGATAATACTCGTAGCCCGCGTCTCCTGCTACAAAGACGCTGTCATAGGCCTTAGTGGTGATATCGGAAACACTGATCCCGTCATCTCCATTAACGGGAACAAGCTTGCTGGGGTCATCCTCATCAGAGGGACCTTTCTTGCCGCCACATCCGGCCAGAGCCATAGATAGCGCCAATATCACTGGGAGTATTACATTCCGGATTCTTCTCCGTTTCACAAGCAATCCTCCTATGCTTTTTAATATGCTCTATGCTATTTCTTATGTTCATGTGTAAACAGATGATCCTGACAATATTCGTAATTACCGTTACATTTGGTGCAAAACCTGAATTCCAGGTCTATGCCGTCATTCTCCGTTCTTCCGCAGATGGCGCATTTATGCTTGGTTATACCCCCTGTGGTTGGATTAAAACGCTTGGGCGGCTCAGTATTCTTCTTAGGCTTCTGCCTTGTAAACACAGGTGAGGCACCGGACTTGTATTTTCTTGAAAGGGCAAAAAATATAAGGAAATTAAGGAGCGACGCGATGATGGCAACTCTCGTGGCCCAAAACTGTGCCCTGATAAAATCATATAATATCAATGCAGCATCCAGATACGCCAGCCATTTGATCTTGATAGGCAGAAGGAAATACAGCATTACCGTCATATCCGGATAGGTGGCTGCAAAGGCCAGGAAAATGGCCAGGTTGATATAATGTGTGGAGAACAAAAGCCCCACTCCGTATCCTCCGCCCGATACGATATAGAGTATAAATGAGCCTATGATCATAAAGATCAGACCGGAAAAAATATAAAAATTAAACCGGAAAGCTCCCCATGTCTGCTCCAGGGTCGTGCTGATGGAATAATAGAAAAACAGCATTATCAACACGAAGAAAATGTTAGTTGTGGTAGGAGGCACAAGTACCCATGATATAAGCCTCCACACCTGTCCCTGCATGATAAGGGCCGGCTCCAGGATGATATATATCAGCGCCTGGGGAAATAGATAATAGATCAGATAGCCTATGATATAGGTGCCTATGATGACTTTAGGCAGGTTTGGGATGGCATATCGACCTATCTTGCTTTCAAGTTTATTTAAAAAATTCATCGCTTAAAATCTCCGAAAATACATAGTTTCCCATTAAATCATCAATATATCAATTATAGATTTTTCAAGCCTTATTGTCAACAAATCATACCAAATCAGGTATGACAGGGAGGTGTGACACCCTATAGTTGACAAAAGGACCGTCCCCCTGTCATAATAATAGTTCGAGTAAAGGAGACATACATATGGCTGATAACAACATATATACACTCGGTATAGACATTGGTTCGACCACCGTTAAGGTGGCTCTTTTAGATGGCGGTAAGAATATCGTCTTTTCAGACTATAAGAGGCATTTCGCAAATATACAGGAGACCCTCTCAGGTCTTATATCCGACGCTTTCGGAGTGGCGGGGGACCATCTCATATCTCCTATGATCACAGGGTCCGGCGGACTTACTCTTGCCAACCACCTTCAGGTACCCTTCGTTCAGGAGGTCATATCCGTAGCATCTGCCCTGGAGCACTACTGTCCAAAGACTGACGTTGCCATTGAACTGGGGGGTGAGGATGCCAAAATCATCTATTTCCAGGGAAATAATGTTGAACAGCGTATGAACGGCATATGCGCCGGTGGTACCGGATCTTTTATAGACCAGATGGCCTCCCTCATCCAGACTGATGCCGCCGGTCTTAACGAATATGCAAAGGATTACAAGGCTATCTATCCTATCGCTGCCCGTTGCGGCGTTTTCGCCAAGACGGATATCCAGCCCCTCATAAATGAGGGGGCTACGAAGGAAGACCTGGCAGCCTCCATATTCCAGGCCGTTGTAAATCAGACCATCAGCGGTCTGGCCTGCGGCAAACCCATCCGCGGTCACGTGGCATTCTTAGGCGGACCTTTGCATTTTCTCTCAGAACTTAGGACAGCTTTTATCAGGACTTTGAACCTGGATGACGAACATACCATTATCCCGGACAATTCCCACCTTTTCGCGGCCATTGGTTCAGCCTTAAATGCTGATACCGAGAATACCTTATATCTTTCAGACTTTAACAAGCGTCTTTCATCCAAGATCAAGATGGAATTCGAGGTTGAGCGTATGAATCCTCTTTTCTCTTCACAGGAGGAGTATGACCTTTTCAAAGCCCGCCATGGCAAGGCTGTTGTTAAGACACGTGACCTGTCGTCCTACACCGGCAACTGCTATCTGGGCATTGACGCAGGTTCCACCACCACCAAAACCGCCCTTATATCCGAAGAGGGCGAGCTTCTTTATTCATTCTACGACAACAACAACGGAAGCCCGCTTGCTACGGCCATCCGTTCCATAAAAGAGATCTACGGTCTTCTCCCGGAGGGGGTGAGGATCGTTCATTCATGTTCCACCGGCTACGGTGAGGCTCTCATTAAGTCCGCCCTGATGCTGGAAGAAGGCGAGGTTGAGACTGTAACCCACTACTACGCTGCTTCCTTCTTCAACCCCGATGTCGACTGTATCCTTGATATCGGCGGCCAGGACATGAAGTGCATCAAGATCAAGAATAAAACCGTTGATTCCGTTCTTTTAAATGAGGCATGTTCCTCAGGATGTGGTTCATTTATTGAGACTTTTGCCAAGTCTTTAAGCTACGATGTTAAGGACTTCGCCAAGGAGGCTCTTTTCGCGCCTCACCCCATAGACCTGGGTACCAGATGCACCGTTTTCATGAATTCAAAGGTTAAGCAGGCCCAGAAGGAAGGCGCCAGCGTTGCAGATATTTCTGCAGGTCTTGCATATTCAGTAATTAAGAATGCCCTGTATAAGGTCATCAAGATCGCAGATGCTACGGATCTCGGCGCAAATATAGTAGTCCAGGGCGGAACTTTCTATAACGATGCAGTTCTTCGTAGTTTCGAGACCATCTCCGGTTGCGAGGCGATAAGACCTGATATCGCAGGCATCATGGGAGCTTTCGGCGCTGCTCTCGTAGCAAAGGAACGCTACGAGGATGACAAGACCACCACAATGCTCTCCATCGACGATATTAACGCTCTTACATATGAGACCGAATTGAAGAGATGCGGTAAATGTACCAATAACTGCATGCTTACCATCAATCATTTCTCAGGCGGACGCCACCATATTACAGGGAACAGATGTGAACGGGGATTAGGAGAGGATCATGTAAAGAATAATCTCCCCAATCTCTTTGCATACAAGAACAAGAGGATATTCGGTTATAAGCCGTCAAAGACCGATGAAGCCACCAGGGGTACCGTGGGAATTCCCAGAGCGCTAAACATTTATGAAAACTATCCCTTCTGGTTCACATTTTTCACGAAACTGGGATACAAGGTTGTTCTCTCTCCCGTTTCAAGCCGGAAAATCTACGAGATGGGTATAGAGTCCATCCCCAGCGAGAGTGAGTGCTATCCTGCCAAACTGGTTCACGGTCATGTGATGTGGCTCATTGACCACGATGTTGACTTCATCTTCTATCCCTGCATCCCCTACGAGAGGCAGGAATTCTGTGATGCCAACAACCATTACAACTGCCCCATCGTTACTTCTTATGCGGAAAACATCAAGAATAACGTGGAAGAGATAACTTCCGGACGGGTTAAGTTCATGAACCCCTTCCTTTCCCTGGGCAGCAAGGAGGCTCTTCTCTCCAGGCTTCTTGAGGAGTTCTCTCCCAAGATCCCTAAGGACGAGCTTACGGAAGCCGTAAATGAGGGATGGGAGGAGATGGCAAGAGCCCGCCTTGATATCCAGAAAAAAGGCGAAGAGACCCTCCGTTACATCAAGGAAAAGGGTATCAAGGGCATTGTTCTTGCAGGTCGTCCTTACCACATTGATTCCGAGATCAATCACGGTATCCCCGAAATGATCAATTCCTTCGGTCTTGCCGTGCTTACCGAGGACTCCATCAGCCACCTGACCGAGGTTGAGCGTCCCCTTATAGTTCTTGACCAGTGGATGTATCATTCAAGGCTTTATGCAGCCGCCAATTATGTCAAGACTCAGGAGAACTTAGAGCTTATCCAGCTTAACTCCTTCGGCTGCGGCCTTGATGCTGTTACCACCGATGCCGTAAATGATATCCTCACCAATTCGGGCAAGATCTATACCTGCCTTAAGATCGATGAGGTCAATAACTTAGGGGCGGCAAGGATCAGGCTTCGTTCTCTTCTTTCCGCCATCAGGGTCCGTGACAAACAGAACAGGCAGCGTAAGATCGTTTCCGCTGCTCATAAGCGTATCGTTTTCACCGAGGAAATGCGTGAGAACTACAATATCCTTTGTCCTCAGATGTCACCCATTCATTTTGACATGGTGGCAACGGCTTTCAGGAACTGCGGTTACAATATCGTTCTTCTCGATAACGACAACAGGACTGCTATCGATGTGGGCCTTAAGTATGTTAATAATGATGCCTGCTACCCCTCGTTGCTGGTTGTGGGACAGATCATGGATGCCGTTCTTTCAGGGCAGTATGACATGACCAAGACTGCTGTTATCATTACCCAGACCGGGGGCGGGTGCCGTGCATCCAATTATATAGGATTTATAAGACGAGCCCTGGCGAAAGCCGGTTTCCCTGATGTGCCGGTTATTTCCCTTAACTTAAGCTCTCTGGAATTCAATCCGGGATTTAAGATCACCCTGGAAATGCTTCAGAAGGGGTTATATGCCGTTGTATTCGGGGACATTTTCATGAGATGTCTCTACAAGGTCCGTCCTTACGAGATCGAGCCCGGATCTGCCAATGCTCTTCACCGTAAATGGGTTAAACGCTGCAATGCCTTTCTCTCAAACGGCAAGCACATCTCCCATAACATGTATAAGAGGATCTGCCGCAGTATCATAAGGGATTTTGACAATCTGCCTATCCATGAAGATATGGTTAAACCTAAAGTCGGCATAGTAGGTGAGATCCTTGTTAAGTTCTCTCCCACTGCCAACAATCATCTGGTGGAGCTTCTTGAAAAAGAAGGTGCCGAGGCTGTTGTTCCCGATCTCCTTGACTTCTTCCTGTACTGCTTCTACAACCAGAAGTTCAAGGCTGATAAGCTTGGTGCCAAGAAAGCCTCTGTTATCAAGACAAATGCAGGCATCGCCTTCTGTGAGTGGCTTCGTAAGGCTGCCCGGACTGAGCTTTCCAAGAGCAAGCGTTTCATGCCGCCCTCTTATATTAAGGATACTGCTGATCTGGCTAAGCCTATCGTATCCCTGGGCAACCAGACCGGTGAAGGATGGTTCTTAACAGGTGAGATGGTTGAGCTGATCCACTCCGGTGTTAACAACATTGTCTGCACCCAGCCCTTTGCCTGCCTGCCCAACCACATCGTGGGTAAAGGAGTAATAAAAGAACTCCGTCGTCAATATCCGGAGTCCAATATTATCGCTATTGATTACGATCCCGGCGCCAGCGAGGTCAACCAGCTCAACCGTATCAAGTTGATGCTCTCCACCGCCAACAAGAACCTGGAAAGGAATCATTGATCAACAGGAGGCAGCAATTTGCTGCCTCTTTTATACATTCTCAATCTGCCAGTCGATGGGCGCTATGCCGCCTTCTTCGAGAAAATGATTAGCCTGTGAGAAATGCCTGCATCCGAAGAAGCCGCGGTAGGCCGATAGGGGTGATGGATGTGGGGCTTCTAAAATGAGGTGTCTAGGATTGGTAAGCATCTCCTTTTTGCGCCTTGCAGGGCTGCCCCATAATAGATATACGATAGGCCTATCCTGTGCATTTACCGCATTGATAACTGCATCGGTGAAAACTTCCCATCCCTTGCCCTGATGGGAATTGGCCTGATGTGCACGGACTGTAAGAACAGTATTAAGAAGCAGGACACCCTGTCTGGCCCACTTCTCAAGATAACCGTTGTTAGGGATATAGCATCCGCAATCATCCTGTAGTTCCTTGTATATGTTCTGCAGTGAGGGCGGGATCTCCTTTTGTGACACCGGCACGGAAAAGCACAGGCCATGAGCCTGGTTTACATTGTGATAGGGATCCTGGCCAAGGATCACCACTTTAACCTCACTTAAAGGGGTGAAATGAAAGGCGTTAAAGATGTCGTCAGCCGGCGGGTATACAACGTGAGTCGCATATTCATTTTTTACAAATCCATATAAATCCTTATAATAAGGCTTCCCAAATTCAGCTTTCAAAGCCGGAAGCCAATCATTGTCTATCATTCCCATAAAGCTACCTACAGAAGATGAGTGTAAGACAGGGGACGGTTCTCTGTCGTTCAGTATCTACAGCATATAGTAATCAAGCGACAGAGAACCGTCCCCTGTCTTACACCATCATACACTCGTATTCCTATAACCTAACAGAAATTCCCCTGCCTCGCAGATACTCCTTGACATCCCGGATCTCAAGTTCTTTGTAATGAAAGAGCGATGCCGCCAATACTGCGTCGGCGTGTCCATCGGCCACAGCATCATAGAAATGGGACAGTTTTCCCGCTCCTCCCGATGCGATAACAGGCACACCGACGTTATCAGCAATAGTCCTTGTAAGTTCAATATCATAACCGGCCTTGGTCCCGTCACAATCCATACTGGTAAGCAGTATCTCTCCTGCTCCCAGTTCACAAACCTTTATGGCCCACTCCACGGCATCAAGACCCACGTCAAGGCGACCACCGTTCTTATATACAGTCCATCCGGGACCATCAGTCCGTCTTCTGGCATCAATGGCAACCACAACGCACTGGCTTCCGAACTTCAAAGCCGCTTCGCTGACCAGACTTGGATTATTGATAGCCGCAGAATTAACTGAGATCTTGTCGGCACCTTCCCTTAGTATCTCCCTGAAATCGTCCACGGTCCGAATACCGCCGCCTACGGTAAAGGGGATAAAAACCTTGGCAGCCACAGCCCTTACCATGTCCACCACAGTCTTACGGGCATCGGAAGAGGCGGTAATGTCAAGAAACACCAGCTCGTCAGCCCCCGCCTTATCATAAGCGGCAGCGATCTCCACCGGATCCCCTGCATCCCGCAGATCCACAAAGTTGACTCCTTTTACTACTCTTCCCTTGTTCACATCAAGACATGGTATTATACGCTTTGTATGCATAATTATACTCCACAATAATTATAACAAGACAGGGGACGGTTCTCTGTCTTGTGAAATTTATAGATGTATAAAATTCTCGATAATCTTCAGCCCCACATCCGAACTCTTCTCCGGGTGGAACTGGCAGGCAAAGATATTATCCTTCTCCACTGAGGCATGGACCGGGGCGGTATATTCGCTGACTGCGGTAACGATACCCGGGTCCTCGGCCTTCAGATAATAAGAATGTACAAAATAAACGAAAGCACCTTCGTCCACACCTTTAAAAAGCCTTCCGTTATTCATTAGCTCCAGGGAATTCCACCCGATCTGGGGAATCTTATAGCCTTCCCTGTCGGGAAGCCGCAGGATCTTACCCTTAAGAAGCGAAAGACCGGGAACACCCGGAGACTCATCACTTTCCTCAAATAAAAGCTGAAGCCCCAGACAGATGCCTAAAAAGGGTCTGCCTGTGGCTACAAAATCTCGAATAACACTGATCAGGTCATATTCAGCCAACCTGGCCATGGCGTCACCGAAGGCCCCGACACCGGGAAGGATGGCCTTATCAGCCCCCATGATGGATCTCGGATCCCTAGTGATCAAAGCTTCCTGCCCGAAATGATCCATAGCCTTCTCGACGCTTTTAATATTACCTGCATCATAATCTATAATAGCGATCAATTGATATATACTCCCTGATAAAACTACTTGTAATAACTGTCAACCACCTCATAGATTGCCTTGGAATAGGTGATCTCGTCCTTGTAGGATGCGATCTCCCTGCCACGTTTCAATCCGATACCGAAATCAGACATAAGCCTGGAGGATATCTTGTCCAGGATGGTATTATACTGGTCGGAAACTCCGTACTCTTCTGCATCCGGATAGGCTTCATCATACTGCTTAATAGCATCGATAAGTTCATTCAATGCCTGAGGATACATCTTAAGCTGAGTTAGGTTCTCATATGAGTTGATGTGCTTGTACATCTTGTTGACAAGCTCTATCTGCTTGGCCAGCTTCTCTTCGGAAGGCTTAACCTTAACACTCTTGATCTGGTTATAGGCTTCAGCGTAATTAGCACTGCCGAATGCATTCTTTGCCGCATTAACGGAAATGTTATAGGTAAGCATATTGATCCCAAATACGAAAAGAACGATAAGGGATGCCGTAAGCAGGAAAACAAGGATGGTCTTAAGCTTGGGCAATGGCTTGCCCTTCTCCTTTGGCTGCTCGGGCTTCTCCTTCTTAGGCTTCTTCTCCTTCTTGGGCTTGGCCTCTTCCTTGGCCTTCTTAGCCTCTGCCTTAAGGGCTTTCTTCTCTTCCTTGGCCTTCTTCTTCTCTTCCTTAAGCGCTGCCTTCTCTTCCTTGGTCAGTTCAGGCGTATCGTCGGGCGCATTAGCCGACTCAAATATGGCGGAAATGAAACCTAATAATCCTTTTTTCTTCTTAGCCGGTTTATCTTCAGCTTCGGGGGCAGCACTTCCGCCTTCAGCTCCCAGTTCTCCCAGAAGATCCTCCGCAGACTTCTCATCATCTGTGTTAAATGAATCCTCCAGTCCTTCCAGACCGTCAAATATATCAAGACTTTCGCCGTCGCTTTCAGAAGAGAGCATATCTGCAAGGTCATTCAGATCCGAATCACTTCCCAGCAGATCATTGACCTGACCCTCATCAGACATATCGGTAGCAGAATACTCTTCCGTCTCGTCAAACAGACTGGCCAGTTCATCACTTACACCTAAATCAGCAGGCGCAAGATTGTCCAGATCTGCTACATCAGCCAGATCGGCAAGTCCACCATCTTCGCCGGCCAACCCCGGATCCGGGGATTCGCCGGTTTCACCAAGATCACCCAAACCGCCAATGTCACCCAGGTCACCAAGACCACTCAGATCTCCCATATCACCCAGGTCGCCCAATACACCCGGATCATCGGTTCCTCCAAGATCACCGATATCCCCTATATCGGGTACGCCAATATCACCAAGAGACTCCAGCTCCGACAGATCAGGTGTCTCAGGAATTTCAGGAAGGTCAGGGATCTCCGGGACATCATTGACATCATCCTGAGGAGTGGCGGCTTCTTCCACCAGATTCTCAACTCCGAAGAGATCAGTGGTACCTGCTGAAGGCGCAGCTTCAGGCTCAGGTTCCTTCTTTCGTCTGCCTCTGCCGAAAGTTTGATCCTGATACCCCTCTTCAAATACATTATCAATATCCTGGGCATACTGCTCCATGAATTTCTCATCATTCAGCTCCGGAAAATCTCCGTCGACTTCATTTAAGAAATCCTCATCAGACGTATATTTTGAGACTTCACCGAGAAGATTCTCAAGATATTCTTCGTTGCTGTCCTTAGCCATTCCTATCCCCCTAGGATTGATTTATTGTTTTCCATAAGATATATCCCCATCAGCCTGGGCCATGGGGATATCTGTTAGCTTTGATAATTATTTAACCCTGTATTTAGTAATAAGACCGTCTATCGCGTCAACAAGTTTTCCTATCTCAGGCTTCGTAAGCTGTGCGTCAGCGCCAAGTTGTTCACCTTTTCTCCTCATCTCGTCATTAACAAGAGATGAGAAGATAACCAGCGGGATCTTCTGAATCTCCGGGTCATCTTTGCACAACTTGGTAAGGCGGTGTCCGTCCATCATAGGCATCTCGATATCTGTAATGATACAATGAACCTTGTCATAGAGCTGTCCGGACTCCTGAAGGTCACAGATGGTATCCCAGGCCTCCTGGCCGTTAGGTTTAACAATCTGCTGAACATATCCGGCTTTCTTGAGACAGTCGGTAATAAGCTTGGAAAGAAGGGGTGAATCCTCTGCGATAAGGATGGGACAATCCTTTCTCTCAACCACTTCATCAACGCTTTCTATATCAGATACCTTAAGTCCTGTCTCGGGACTGATATCCGTAACTATCTTCTCAAAGTCAAGGATAACTATGAGCTTGTCTTCAATCTTGATAACACCGGTGGATACTCCGGCTTCTTCTGTATTGATAGTGGCATCAGGTGTAATGATATCTGCCCATGAAACTCTGTGGATACCGATAACCGAGTCAACATGGAAAGCGATATTCAGCTTATTGAAATTGGTTATGATGAATAAGCCTTCACTCTCATCCTCGGGAATACCAATGCATCTCTTAAGATTGATAACCGAGATCATAAGATCACGAGGCATAAATATTCCCTCTACACAGGGATGCGCGTTGGGAACCGGGGTAATGGGCTGATATGAAAGGATCTCCTTGATCTTAGCCACGTTGATCCCGTAATGATTGTCCCCCAATGTAAACTCCAGTACTTCGATTTCATTAGTACCGCTCTCAAGCAGAATGTTTGTATCCATTAAAACCTTCCTCCCTCGATGTCCGAAAATATTAGAAAAGGACTATTCTACGTTATTATATCATATACATTTTCAAAATGACAGAATAAAATTAATTATTTTGATAATTCTTTCAAATTATAAGTCTTTTTAGAAAATTTCAGTGTTAAATGGAGACTCCGGAGGCCGCTCCCGCTCCTTCTTTAGTAACGGAAAGCTTCACATCGGTGAGACTCTCGGCCAGACTTTTAGGTACATCAAACACCAGAACACAATCAAGCTTCTGCTTGGCTGAAAGCTTGGTATTCTTATCAAATGAGGCTATATCGTTAGGCAGAAATGCCGTAGCCAGCGCTCCGATGGTATTGCCGTTAAAGTAGCCCTTGAACTTGGTCTTGGAGCTCTTAAGGTCACATACCACATCTTCATCCTTGGTGTTGGAAGCGGTAAAGTTCATGACCACAAGCTTCTTACCAAGACTGGCATTAACGGAAAATGCGGAACCCTGGATATAATCCGTCACTTCATAGCCCTTGTATTCAAATTCAACTCCGCTGACCCCCACTGCTTCCGTCATGGACACAGTAGAATTCGTGGGCTGCATCATCCCTGAGCTGCTGCTTGCGGAGCTGCTGCTTTCAGCAGAGCTGCTTCCCTCACTGCTTGAGCTTGAAGGAGTGCTCTGTCCCCTGGCGGCCCTTCGCTCTGCCACAAGCTTGTCCTGCTCTTCCTTGCGTTCTATGGCCTTCTTAAGATCATCTCTGGACAAAAGCAGTGAACTGTTCTGCTTGGAGTGCTTGAGAAGCACATACGACGAATACTCGGCTACAAGATTCTCTTCTTCATTTGTAAGACTAAATGTCTTGGCACAGCCCGTAAATGATATGATAAGAGCACATGCCAGCGCTAAACATATCTTTTTTTTCATAAATTTATCGTACCATTTGTTTACATTTATGACAAGCGTTTTATTTGGCCCTGTCAAGTTCAAACCAGAATACCACTCCGTCACTGCAATTCTCTACTCCGTAGCCGTTACCCAGTTCTTCCATGATGGCTTTTACTATGGACAGTCCCAATCCGAAACCTCCGAACTGTCTGTTCCTGGATTTGTCGACCTTGTAGAGCTTTATCCACACCTTTTCCAGTGCCTCCTCGGGTATGGGTTCTCCGGTGTTGAACACGTTTACCCGTAACTTATCATTGATCACCGTAAATGATACATCTATCCTTTTTTCTCCAGACGCATGGTCTATGGCGTTGGAGATATAATTATCTATGACTTCCTCCACTTTGGACGGGTCAGAGCAGACTATACAGGGCTCATCATTTCCTAAGATAAAATAGACCCCCAGCTGCCTTGCCTTGATCTCAAATGCAGTGATCCTGCTTTTTAAGAGTTCGGTGATATCAAAGTTTTCCATGGACAGGCTCTCCGTTCCCGATTCCAGCCTGGTCAGGTTGAGGAGCTGACGCACCATGTTGTTCATCTTAGCCGACTCATCTATTATCACGTCGCAGTACTCTGCCCTGCTTTCCTCGTCAGAAGCCACACCCTCCTTAAGCCCCTCGGCATATCCCTGGATAAGGGCTATGGGGGTCTTAAGTTCATGAGATACATTTGCCAGGAATTCCTTCCTCATGTCATCTATCTCTATCTTCTCTTTGATATCCTCAGATAGCTTTGCGTTAGCCGCCTTCAGCCTTGTCACCACAAATACGACCACTACGCAGATTATGCTGAGGACTATGATGATGTAGGCCTGGAATGTATTGGATAATCCCACATTTTCACGTATACTCTCTATGGTCACCCGGAGCATGATAAACTCATTGTCCTCGGTACTGCCGCATAATACCATGTAATCGGTACCGGTATTGGAGTCTGAGAGTCTCTGTATAAAATAATCCTTTGTCCTTACTATCAAGTTCTCATCGTTCCGGGAAGATAGTATGGCTTCAAAGAACTGGTTTCGCAAGGGGGTGACGTTTGTCGTGCTGGAGGTGATGACTCCTCCTGAAGAATCCAACAAAATAACGGATATTCCCGAGTTGGTCATAAGCTTTTCAAACCCGGAAAGAATATCCGCAGGATTTCCCTCTTCAACAGTCTGCTTCACTTCATAGAAGCTTTTTTCCAGCATGCTCTGTTTTCTGGACATATAGAATTTTTCAAAGAAAATGTTGTTGACTATGAAGTATACTCCCAAAGCCGCAACGATAAACACTGCTATTATAATGGGCAGTCTGTATTTCACGGATTTCTTCATTATCCTACCTCGAACCTGTATCCCACTCCCCAAATGGTCTTGATGCAGTCGCCCTTGTCCCCAAGCTTGCTCCGGATCTTCTTGATATGGGTATCGACTGTTCTTGCATCGCCGAAATAGTCATAGTTCCACACATTGTTCAATATCTTTTCACGGGATAATACATGTCCCGCATTCTCCATGAGATAGAGAAGGAGCTCATATTCCTTGAATGACAGTTCTACGGTATTCCCGTCTATCCGCACCATGTGGGCTGCCTTATCTATGGTTATTCCACAGACACTGACTTCCTCCTCATCAGAGCCATTACCGGACCTTTTCAGCACGGCGCCCACTCTTGCTACCAGTATCTTCGGGGAAAAGGGCTTGGATATATACTCGTCCACTCCAAGCTGAAAGCCTTTCAGTTCATCCGCTTCTTCTCCCAGAGCTGTCAGCATGATCACCGGGACCTTTGAGTACTGCCGTATCTCCCTCAGCACACTCCAGCCGTCCTCTTTTGGCATCATTACGTCCAGCAGTATAAGCCCTATCTCTTTATCCGCATAGAAAACTTCCAGGGCAGCGGCTCCGTCCTCTGCCTCTATTACCCTGTATCCTTCCTTTTCAAGGAAGTCCTTCACAAGTTTTCTTATCCTTGCCTCATCATCAACTACTAATACTTTGGGTTTGTCCATCTTCCTGCTCCTCGGATGTCAGGTTATATTTCTTCTCGTATTCCTTTATCCGGTCTTCCCTCTCCTGAAGATTTTTCTGCCACTCTTCATATTGGTCCACGATCTTATTTCGATAGTTTAATATGTTTACGTTATCACTGGTGGATACTATGATGAACATGGCTATCATTGCCAGCACCAGGATCACATTGATTATCAATGAATTTCTGTATCTGTTCCTGTAATTCTTCTTGTCTTTCTTTCCCTTTTTTGATATTACTCTTTCTTCTCCGCCGGTTCGGTCGGAGATCTCTTTCACCACGAATTCATCTTTTATCCTGATGGGCAGAAGGACATTCTTATCCACTCCCGGGGTGGCGCACAATTCCTCCCTGAGTTCCCGCAGGTACGCTACTCCCACCGGTGTGGTGAGCATCTCCTCGCGGACCAGGCGGTTATATACATCCGTGGCCTTCTCCGGGGTTATGCCGGCGATGCGGTCGCGGATGTAGCGGACGGCCTGGACTTCTTTTTTCGCGGCTTCTGCTTCTTCTTCGGTATGAAATTCGAATCCGTCTACTGTGTACATGTGCTATATTCCTATTCGAGTGACGGTTGAAATACTCAGGGACGATGAACTTATGTATACCGCAACTCCTGCTCCGGCGCTCCGGCATGCTAACTGCTTACGTAGCCTATGCATGCGAGATTGTTCATATGGACGATCATTCTCATCTCGCATGCTTAGGCTACGTATGCAGTGGATCATGCCTGGCCTACGCAAAGAGATTGCTTATATACATAAGCTCACGTCCCTGTTTTTCAACCTGTAGTCTGAATAATTAATTACTACATTTATTAGTTTAGTTTTTTCAGGATCTCATCAACGATCACGCTTGCCACAGTATCCTTGGGGAGGCAGGTCAGGCGTTGGGTGTTATCCTTGGTGATCAGGGTTACGATGTTGGTGTCGGTGGCGAAGCCGGCGCCGGGTTCGCGTAAGCTATTGGCTACGATCATGTCTGCCTTTTTAGACTCCAGCTTGGCTGTGGCGTTAGCCACAAGGTCATCGGTCTCCATGGCGAAGCCGCAGATGAACTGGCCGGGTTTCTTATGCTCTCCCACATATTTCAGGATATCCTGTGTCCTCTTAAGGGGTATGGTGATATCCCCTTCTTTTTTCTTTATCTTGGAATCGGAAACGTTAACAGGGGTATAATCCGCCACGGCTGCCGCCATTATGACGATATCCATGTCTTCATAAACCGCCTCCACGGCCTCGAACATATCCTCCGCCGATACCACTTCTATCGTCTTGACAAATTCCGGGATTGCCAGCGCGCATCGCCCTGATACAAGCGTTACTTCAGCGCCCCGGTATGCACACACCCTTGCCAGGGCATAGCCCATTTTCCCTGTGGAATGATTGGATATATATCTCACGGGATCTATGGATTCTATGGTAGGTCCTGCGGTTATCAGCACCTTCTTACCCGCCATATCCTTTTCATATAGGATCTCCCTTAAGATATGGGCAAAGAGCACTTCCTCTGAGGGCAGTTTGCCGGCTCCCTCGTCTCCGCAGGCCAGTCTGCCTTTTGCCGGCTCGATTATCTCAAAGTCGTATTTCCTAAGCCTGTGGATATTATCCTGGGTCATGGGATTGTCCAGCATGTTGGTATTCATGGCCGGAGCCACTATCTTCTTGCATTTGCAGGCCAGGACCGTGGTGGTCAGCATATCGTCCGCTATGCCATGGGCCAGTTTTGCGATGACATTGGCTGTAGCCGGAGCGATCATTACTACGTCAGCCTTGTTGGCCAGTGCCACATGCTCCACGGAATATTGAAAACTCCTGTCAAACGTATCTACCAGGCATTTGTTGCCCGTCAATGTCTCAAAGGTTATGGGATTGATGAAATTAGTGGCGTTCTCCGTCATTATGACCGTAACATCCGCATGCTGCTTGACCAGCATGCTGGCAAGATTGGCCGTCTTGTAGGCCGCTATGCTTCCCGTAACTCCCAGAACTACTGTTTTTCCTTTAAGCATCTTTATTCTCCTGCTTTTCGTCTTCTGTTAACTCTTCTAATGTAGGTGTCAACCGTTTTGACCTGAAGAACACCGAGCAAACCGCTGTTGTGATGAGCCCTGCCACGATAGCTTCCGGTACTCCGTTGGTCCCTATAATACCCAGTATCACTCCATACAATATATCAAACGACTTACCGGTAACTGAAGCATATGTCTGTCCGAAGAAGAAATAAATGAAGTTCATGACCAGCAATGTATTGGTCATGGAGCCTGCCACTCCGGCCACAGCCAGGGATACGGTCAAACCACCCTTTTTTTTCTTTAAGAGAAGTTTAAGCCCCGCGAACACATAATATGCCACTACGCCGATCAGGATACGGGGTAAAAAACATATAACAAGGCTCATAAAATTTCCGTGTATCTCTCCTACTGAATACAGGGGCGAAAAACAAAAGGATGTTATACTGGGATTGATGCTGTTATTGATAAAGCTGGTACACCCGAATATAAATCCCAGGAATGCTCCCTGTTTCGGTCCCAAAAGGATCGCCCCTATAATAACGGGCAAATGTATGGTGGTAGCCTTTATCACGCCGATGGGTATATAACCGAGACCCGGTACCATGGCCAGCAGTATGACTATAGCTGAGAACAGTGCCAGCTGCACCATATTTGTTGTTTTTTCAGATACGTTGTTCACTTTAGTTATTCCTCTCTTTTCTCCGGTATTCTTTTCTCCCCCGAAATGTGATCGATCACTGACGTTTTTCCAATAAACTCTTCCCCGTCATCTCCTCAGGCTGTTTAAGCTTCATGATCTCCAGCAGCGTGGGCGCGATGTCGGCCAGACAGCCCCCTTCTCTTAAGGTATATCCCTTATCATAATTGATCAGGATAAAGGGTACCGGATTGGTGGTATGTGCCGTAAAGCTCTCTCCCGTCTCATAATCGATCAGCTGCTCCGAATTACCGTGGTCTGCGCACATAAAGCAGGTTCCGTCTACGGATAAAAGGGCTTCCACAACCCGTCCCACACACCGGTCCACTGCCTCACAGGCCTTGATGGCCGCCTCCAGGACTCCCGTATGCCCCACCATATCGGGATTGGCGAAGTTTATAACTATAAGATCGTACTTTGTACTCCTGATGGCTTCACACAGCTTATCGCATACTTCATAGGCGCTCATTTCCGGCTTAAGATCATATGTAGCCACCTTCGGTGAATTAACAAGAAATCTGTCTTCTCCCTTATAGGGCTCCTCGATACCGCCGTTAAAGAAAAATGTTACATGGGCGTACTTCTCCGTCTCGGCGATACGGGCCTGGGTAAGTCCCAGGGATGAAACGTACTCTCCTAGGGTGTTGTTGATCTGCACCTTATGAAAGGCCACCTTTTTGTTGGGTATGGTAACATCATATTCCGTAAAGCAGGTATAATCCGTCTTTATCCTCTCTCCCCGATCGAAGCCGTCAAAATCATCCAGACAGAAGGCCTTGGTGATCTGACGGGCACGGTCCGGCCTGAAATTAAAGAATATCACGGAATCACCGTCTTTGACAAGGGTTAAAGGATTACCGCCCTCATCTGTTATGACTATGGGCTTGATAAACTCGTCCGTATCTCCTGCCCCATAGGATTTTTCCACGGCAGTCTCAGCGTCCGTGGCCTTAATGCCTATGCCTTTGGTAAGGGCATCATAGGCCTCCTTCGTCCTTTCCCACCTGTTATCACGGTCCATGGCATAATACCTTCCGGTGACCGAGGCTATCCTGCCTACACCTATCTCCCTGATCTTATCTTCAAGTTCGTGTATGTATTCCTTTCCCGCCGTTGGGGATGTATCCCTGCCGTCCATGAAACAATGGACAAATACCTTTGAGACGCCTTCTCTCTTAGCCATCTCCAAAAGGGCATACATGTGGGTATTATGAGAATGCACGCCTCCGTCGGATACCAGTCCCCAGATGTGTACACAGGAGTCCTTCTTCCTTGCATTTTCAAAGGCCCCGAGAAGAGCCTCATTTTTGAAGAAAATGCCCTCCTCTATCTCCTTAGTGATCCTGGTAAGTTCCTGATACACGATCCTTCCGGCTCCCATATTCAGATGCCCTACCTCGGAATTACCCATCTGGCCATCGGGAAGTCCTACGAAAAGACCGCTGGCATTGCCCTTTACAAAGGGGTAATCCTTCATGAGCCTGTCAATATTAGGGGTATTGGCCTGATATACGGCATTGCCCTCTGTCCTTTCATTTAGCCCGAAACCGTCAAGTATCATTAAAACCGTAGGCTTAGCCATTTTCACATCTCCTTTGTGGTTTAACTCAATTATCTTTTGATTGTGTTTCCGACCTCTTCCACGAACTTGTCCCTGATCTCCTTGTATTCACCCAGGCCCTTAAGGTGAGGTCTTACCTTAAAGCCTTTGGAGCTTATGATGGTCTTCCATGAATCCTCGCCATCCCCCCAGAGGTCCTCTTTTACATGGATCCCGGATACTATCATAAGGGGCGCCAGGATAAATGTGGTGTCTTCCGGCACGTTACCGTCTATGGATTTGATTATATCGAAAATGTTGGGTTTGCCCTCTACCGTAGCGATAAAGATGTCCATGCATTTATAGTCGATCAAGGCCAGCCTTCCCGAAACATCCGTATATATGGAGTTCTGGTTATGGTCCGTTCCATGTCCCATAAAGAGCAGGATCTCGTCTTTGCCGATCCCCACGTCTTTCCTGTAGGAAGTATTAAGGAATCTTGCCATCCAGTCAATATCGCCTTCGGTGGATACCAGGGGATTGCCGATCTTAAAGGTCTCGAATTTGTCCCTGTAGGCCTCAATGTCGGATACAATGGTCTCGTACTCTATAGCCTTCATTATATGTGTAGGCTGAACAATAACCTCTTTTACCCCGTCTTCTATCATTTTCTTCATGGCTCCCTCGATAAGGGGATGGCCTGTCCTGGTGGCTACAATACGGCTGGTCCATGCGGAATATACTTTGTAATCAGGATAAGCCGCAGCAATATCCGCTTCAATGGCATCTATGGTCTTTCTTCTTGATTCTTCTACACTTGTTCCGAAACTTACTACTAAGATCGCTTTTTCGTTCACTGTCTTTCCCTCCGATAAATGAAACAGGTCATTTAACATATTTGAATATTCTTCCTGGCTTTCAACAGTCTCCAGCTGTTTTAATTCAACGATGGGGTCTCTGATAAGCTTCTTTAATGAAGCTGCCAGGATCTTCTTAAGTATCTTTTTCTCACGATCAGACAGGTCCAGCTTGCGCTCCAAATAGGAGAAGCTTTCGCCTGTGATCTCATCACATCTCTGATGCAATGAATGGATGGTTGAATCCACCCGGCTGTGAGCCAGCCAGTCGATAGTCTCATCCACAGACTCGTCAAGGTCTCCGCGACACAGTCCCAGGAGACGTTCCCGTTCTTTTTCATTCTTCCTGGATATCTCATCAAGGGTATCAAGATTGATGAGCTTGGATCCGCAGATATTTACAACACCGGGGTCAATGTCCCTGGGGGCTGCAAGATCCAGGAAGGTAATGGGTTTCTTGTAGTGGCACTCATTTGCAAATACCGTATAGTGAGGCGAAGATGTGGCGGAAACCACGATATCAGCAAAATCCAGCTGATCCATCCTGTCATCATAAAGGACGATCTTGATCTGCGGATAAATATCCTTAACACTTTTGGCGTGGGCTATATTACGGCTGCAAAGAACAATATTGGCCACGTCATATTCCGTAATGTATTTCAGAGCCAGAAGAGCTGTCTCTCCGCTTCCCACGATAAGGATATTCTTCCCGTCAAATCCCGTCTGCCTCTCTACTTCTTTGATCCCGATGTAGCTTACAGACAAGGGGATCTCACTTATCTTATATTTGGTCTTGATGGCTTTTGCCGATGCCATGGCATTCTCCACCACGCGGTGCATTTCCTTCCTGCTGTAACCCAGGGCGTTGGAAAGCATCAAAGCGTCTCTTATCTGCCCCAGTATCTGGTCCTCTCCCAGAACTGCAGATTCAAGTCCCGCCGCGATCCTGAAAATGTAGTGAATTGCCTCATCCCCTGATCTCTCTATCAGAATATCAGACAAATCTACATTTTTGAAGGTCTTGCGGTAGAGGTCGATCATGTACTTCTTTTGCTCTTCCGTGTCGAAGAAGTAGAAGACTTCGCTCCGATAGCAGGTGGCCAGCACCATGCATTGTTTAATGCCCCCGTCTTCCGCTTTCAGCATATAATCGATCTTGGAACTCTCCGTAAATGAGATCTGATCTCTTATATCCAGCGGGGCATTCTTGTAATTGATACCTATAAACCCGAACTGCATTAGATCTCCTTTCTTAAAAATAATTTAGTGCGTTTATGCAGGGACCACTTTACCGGTGATCCCTGAAATAATCAGCTATAACGTTACATGTAGCCTTGATATCATCATCAGTATGAGAATCTGAAACGAACATAGCCTCAAACTGGCTGGGTGCAACATAGATGTTTTTATCAAGCAGATATTTGAAATACTCCGCATACTTTTCCGTATCTGATGATGTGGCTGACTTGTAGTCCACTACAGGCCCTTTGGTGAAGAAAATGCTCATAAGGGAACCGATCTGATTAACTGATACACGGCCGGCAGCCGCCTTTTCAACAGCATCTTTTAAGACCAGGGTCCTGCTCTCCAGCCTTTTATAGATCTGCTTGTCCTCCTTAAGTATCTTCAAGGTGGCAAGTCCCGCAGCTGTGGCTATGGGGTTGCCCGAAAGTGTACCGGCCTGGTATACGGGGCCGTCGGGAGATACGCATCTCATGATATCCTCACGTCCGCCGTAGGCTCCCACAGGCATTCCTCCGCCTATGATCTTGCCCAGTGTGGTAAGATCCGGGGTGATGCCGAAATATTCCTGAGCCCCACCTAAGGCAAGGCGAAATCCGGTTATCACTTCATCGAAAATGAGAAGTGCGCCGTATTTGGTGGTGATATCACGAAGAAACTGCAGGAATCCGTCCCCGGGAAGGACCACTCCCATGTTGGCAGCTACAGGTTCAACTATAACAGCTGCTATGTCATTGGGGTATTCTTTAAAAAGAGCTTCGACAGAGCCTTCATCATTGTATGCTGCCACAAGTGTATGCTTGGAATAATCCGCCGGAACTCCTGCAGAATCGGGAACAGCCGTTGTAAGGGCTGCGGAACCGGCCTTTACCAGAAGCCCGTCGGAATGTCCGTGATAACAGCCTTCGAATTTCAGGATCTTGTCTCTCTTTGTATATCCTCTCGCTACACGGATGGCGCTCATAACAGCCTCGGTGCCTGAGCTTACCAGACGGCTGACCTCTATGGAGGGAACCAGGTCCTTAAGCATCTCAGCCATTTCAACTTCCCTTAGGGTTGGAGCTCCGTATGTAAGCCCGTCATCGCAGGCTTTCTTAACAGCTTCCAGGACACGGTCATCAGCCGCGCCCAGTATTCCCGGTCCCCAGGAGCAGACGTAATCGATCATTTCATTGCCGTCTATGTCATATATCCTGTCGCCTTTAGCCTTTTCTATAAACCTGGGTGCGCATCCCACGTTACGGAAAGACCGTACCGGGGAATTAACACCACCGGGCAGAGTTTTCTTCGCTCTTTCATATATTTCCTGTGATCTTTTGTCATTCATTATCCATATACCTCATTCATAAGACAGGGGCGATAAGACAGGGGACGGTTCTGTGTCTTATGGCTTGATTGCTTGCAATCGAGCCGCACGGAGAGACTGCTAGCGACCCATAAGACAGAGAACCGTCCCCTGTCTTATTCTGTCTTGTTACCCTATAACTCCGTCACGTATCATCTTAGCTATCTCACGGGCGTAGTATGTAATATAGATATCGACTCCTGCACGATATGCACTTACCGACATCTCGGCAACTATCCTGTCTTCATCGATCCATCCGTTGGCTGCGGCAGCCTTAACCATAGCATATTCTCCGCTGACAGAGTAAGCTGCCATGGGAACGTCGATCATTTCCTTTGCGTTGGCCACGATGTCAAGATAACTCATAGCGGGTTTTACCATAACGATATCAGCGCCTTCGTCAATATCCAGCAGTATCTCTTTGATGCCTTCCCTGCCGTTATGGAAGTCCATCTGGTAGCCCTTCCTGTCACCAAATGAGGGTGCAGACCCGGCAGCCTCGCGGAAGGGCCCGTAAAATGCAGAGGCATACTTAGCTGAATAAGCCATTATGGGTATATTTTCATATCCGTTCTTGTCAAGTATCTCCCTAATAGCTCCCACTCTTCCGTCCATCATGTCCGAAGGAGCAACCATATCAGCCCCTGCCTTGGCGTGGGACAATGCAGTCTTGGCAATAAGCTCAACGCTTGGGTCATTTAATACTTCCTTCTTGGAAATGACCCCGCAATGGCCATGGGATGTATACTCACAGAGGCAGACATCCGTAATGAAATACATGTCAGGGCAGGCCTTTTTTCCGGCCTTTAAAGCCTTCTGGACGATGCCGTCTTTGGCATAGGCCTGACTTGCCTTCTCATCCTTCTTGTCCGGGATCCCGAATATCATGATGGCATGAACCCCGTCCTTGTACAGGCTCTTTATAGCCTTGCAGAAGAGGTCTACCGTATATCTGTACTGTCCCGGCATGGCATCTATCTCTTCCTTCTTATTCTTGCCCTCCATTACAAATATGGGATATACGAGAGAAGCCGCATCCACTCTGGTCTCCCGCACCATTTTTCTCAAAGTTTCACTTGTCCGAAGCCTCCTGGGCCTAACCGTCATATCCATCTTATCACCTTTCCTTTAAGATACACTCAACCATACTATCAATCGTCGCCTTCTCTGACATGATAGTCTTGAAGCCGTACTTCTCAGCCATTTCCCGGGTTTGCTTGCCTATGCACACTCCAAGTACTTTGGAATAATCTATATCCTTACCGGCCAGTTTTACAAAATTATCAACCGTAGATGCACTGGTAAATGTAACATAGTCCACATCCTTCAGCTTTCCTGACAGATCCAGCCACTCATAGTCACAGGTAAGGGTTTCGTATACCGGAATATCATCTATCCCGGCAGGAGTGGCGCCTAAGATCTCTGTAAGGATCGGATTACCGATGGAGGCTCTGGGAATGAGCACTTTATCTTCTGCAGTCATCTTATTCTTTAATGCATTTGCCAGAGTTTCATTATCAAAGACATCCGGGACCACATCGCAGAATACCGCATGATCTGACAACTCCTTGGCTGTGCCTGAGCCGATGGCTGCAAACTTAATTCCCGCAAGTCCTCTTATATCCACCTTCTTCTCTCTTAATGTATCGAAGAAAACGTGGACTCCCGAAGGTGAGGTAAAGACTATCCATGTATATGTTTTAATATTGTCTAAAGCATTTTCAAAAGCCTTATTATCCTTTATGGCCTCCAGGGTAATGGATGGGATTTCAACCACTTCTGCTCCCAGAGCCCTTAGCTTACCGGCAAGTTTTCCGCTTCTGCTCTTGGGTCTGGTAACAATGATCTTCTTACCGAAAAGTTCCTGCTTCTCGATCCAGCAGAGCTTATCATTAAGGGTACATACCTTACCAACCACTATTATGGCCGGTGTGGGAACGGGATCGTCCTCCATCATTTTCTCTATGGTGGAAATGGTGGCAACTCTTCTTTGCTGCCTTGCAGTCGTTCCCTTGGACAATACTGCTGCAGGCATATCCGGGTTCATTCCCGCCGAAAGAAGGCCCTTCATGATATCAGGCAGAGCCGTAAGCCCCATCATGAAAACAATGGTGCCGTTAAGGTCTGTTAAAGCCTTGAAATCAATATCCAGCTCTTCATCCTGCTTCTTGTGACCGGTGATCAAGGTAACTGATGAAGCGAAGTCCCTGTGGGTTACGGGGATCCCGTTATATGCGGGAACCGCAATGGAAGATGTAACTCCCGGCACTTCCTCGAATTCTACCCCGTTCTCCAGGAGGTATTCGGCTTCTTCACCGCCTCTTCCGAAGAGATAGGGGTCTCCCCCCTTGATCCTTACAACTCTTTTGCCTTCCTTTGCCTTCTCGCACAGGACACGGTTGGTCTCGTGCTGGGGCAGAATGTGCTTGCTTGAACGTTTACCTGCATTGATACATTCCGCTGTGGAAGGGATCATTGCCAGGATACCGTCTCCCGCAAGAGCATCATACACAACAACATCTGCATTCTCTATTAATTCTTTTGCTTTCAGGGTCAGAAGCCCGGGATCGCCCGGCCCGGCCCCGATAAGCCACACTTTACCTTTATTCATATAACATCCTCTTTTAAGACAGGGGACGGTTCTCTGTCTTATCTGTCCTGTTCATTTCTTTAAGAAAAACTCAGCCATGTTACGTCCGATAGATTCCGCCTCGCTCTTGGCTCCCGTCATCACTTTCTTACTGTATTTCTTGGTGTCCTCATTGTAATACAGTGCCGTAAGCTCCAATGAATCGCCTGATACCTTGGCATGGGCAGCTATGGGCGATGAACAGCCTCCGTCTACACCCTTGACATATGCACGTTCAGCCAGAGCCTGGGCAGTAGCGTCTTCATCAAGAAAGCCGGAAATGAAGCTGTAATCCTCTCCTTTACGGCCCTGAAGACAAAGAATACCCTGTCCGCAAGCCGGGAGCAGTTCCTCCGTATCAAAGTACCTGCTTATACGGTCTTCCAGGCCCAGCCTCTTAAGCCCCGCAGCAGCCAGAATAATTGCACCAAACTCTCCCTCGTCCAGCTTACGAAGCCTGGTCTGGAGGTTACCTCTGATGTTTTTAACCTCAGCCCCGGGGAAGATAGTCTCAAGCTGCAATATACGTCGCAGAGACGAGCATCCGATGGGAAGCTTTCCGTCATATTCATTTACACCTTTGGGAAGCACAAGAACGTCCCTGGGGTCTTCTCTCTTGGAAAAACCAACAATAGGCAGGTCCTCCGGCACCTCCATGGGAAGGTCCTTTAAACTGTGCACTGACAGGTCGCTTCTTCTGTCCATAAGCGCAATATCCAGTTCTTTTACGAAGAGGCCCTTGCCTCCCATGTTATACAGGGGACCGTTAAGTTCTATGTCTCCCGTAGTCTTCATCGTAAGGAGACTTACATCGATATCAGGGCAATTATCCCTGATGTAGTCAACTACAAGATTACTCTGGGTAACAGCGAGCAAACTGTCTCTACTTCCCACAACAATCTTTCGTTTATCACTCAATCAGTCGTCACCTCCTTTGACCAGCATTTTCTCGATCTTTAAACGCGTTCTTTTTGTAAGACCGGGATCTTTACCGCCGGAATTGATACCTATCACCACATCATCGGTGATAATGGTGGAAGGAAAGAAGAAGTCGCATTTGCTCTGATCGGAAGAAATGTTCTTTAAGATCCCCCGTTCTTCGCACTCCTTTCCTATCTCCTCGTTCAATGTGGCATTATCCGTAGCAATAACTGCTATATCAATGCCTTCCAGATCCTCAGGCTGGTAACCCCGGTTTATCATATCCACACCTTCCAGTCCCGATAGTTCAGGAGAAAAAATAGGCGCAACCACACGAAGGGAAGCTCCGAACTTCATCAGAGCTTTGATCCTTCTTGTCGCAATAGTCCCTGCGCCAACTACAAGAATTTTTTTGTTCTCCAGATTTATAAACATGGGGAAATAAGGTGTCATACATTACCTTTCCTTAATGATGGTAAGTGAATAATAGCTTGCGGAATCCGGAATATCATCAACTGATGTATATACCATCTGATTTTCCATACCGCAGTTCTCCATCATTATGGCCTTCTGGTTCTTTTCCTTGATAACCTTCTTAACCTCAGGCATCTTGCTGGCTGCCTTCATGAGGACCTTGGTTCCCGAAAGTTCCAGCGCATCGTCGATCTGGTATGATGCGGGAATGACGTGAAGCATCTCATCGCGGTCTACAAGGCTGTCATTTAAATATGCCGATACAGCACAAAATGAAGTAATCCCCGGCACCGTCTCAACTTCATAACCCTTGGCTGCAACGTTTCTCTGCATATAGATGTAGGTGGAATATACCGTCGTATCTCCCAGTGTCACTACCACAACATCCTTTCCCTGATCCAGGCATTCGATGATCTGATCTGCCGCTTTCTCGTAGCCTTCATCAAGAATATCACGATCCTTGGTCATGGGAGTCTCCAGAAGCAGAAGCTGCTTTCTCTCGATCTCGGGATATGCTCCCTTTGCAATGTTAAATGCAACGCTCTCCGAAGGATTCTTGCCCGGAATGCCGATAACGGGACATTCCTTTAATAATCTCAGTGCTTTAAGCGTAAGCAGCTCCGGATCTCCCGGACCCACGCCGATACCGTATAATTTGCCCTTTGCCATACTTTAACCTCCTATTGTTTTTTAAGATATCTTATACCTTTAATGATTTATGATTTTCCCGAAATCCGCCTTGAGCGATGCGCCTCCTACCAGGCCGCCGTCAATATCCGGCTTTCCGAAAAGCTCGGCCGCATTATCTCCCTTAACCGACCCGCCGTACTGGATCCTTACTGCATCAGCTGTAGCCTTGTCGTACATCTCTTCAATGCACTTTCTGATGGCGCCGCATACCTCCTGGGCCTGATCTGCAGAAGCGGTCTTGCCTGTCCCTATAGCCCATATGGGTTCATATGCAATGACCAGCTTGGCAACATCCCCGGCAGATACGCCTGCAAGATCTGACTTGATCTGCATCCTTATCCAGTCAATGGTGATCCCCATCTCTCTCTGCTCTAGTGTCTCACCGCAGCAAAGAATGGGAGTAAGACCCGCCTCAATAGCCTTCTTTACCTTCTTGTTAAGGAGCTCATCTGTCTCCTTGAAGTATTCTCTTCTCTCCGAATGTCCGATGATCACGTATTTAACACCGGCATCCTTAAGCATGGAGGCAGAGATCTCACCGGTAAATGCGCCCTTGTCTTCAAAATACATGTTCTGGGCTCCAACCTCTACATTGGTTCCCTTAACGGCATTGACAACAGGGATTATATCCACTGCCGGCACGCAGTACACCACGTCGGCAGAGTCCGTCTTAACAAGATCCTTTAACTCTTCACAAAGCTTTACAGCTTCAGAGGGAGTCATGTTCATCTTCCAGTTGCCTGCGATTATCTTTCTTCTCATTTTTTCAGCTCCTTTTGATTCATTAGTTCAGGTGTCACACCCTATTTGTTATCCAAAGCCGCGAGGCCCGGAAGTTCGGTTCCCTCTAAAAATTCAAGAGAAGCGCCTCCTCCGGTGGAGATATGGGTCATCTTGTCCTCAAGTCCGAACTGCTTAACAGCCGCTGCGGAATCCCCTCCGCCGATAATGGTGATGGCATCCATGTCAGCCATAGCCTTGGCCAGTTCCTGCGTACCCTTTGCGTAATTAGACATCTCGAACACGCCCATAGGACCGTTCCAGAGAATAGTCTTGGCATCCTTTAATGCCTCTATATAGAGTTTTACAGTCTCCGGTCCGATATCAAGACCCATCTCATCATCCGGGATCTCGTCAATCTTTACTACATGATTGGGAACATCATTCGAGAATTCCTTAGCAACTACCGTATCAACAGGGATAAGAAGCTTAACGCCCTTTTCCTTGGCCTTGTCGAACATCTTCTTTGAGTAATCAAGGTATTCGTCCTCAAGAAGGGATTTACCCACCTTGCCGCCTCTTGCCTTAACAAATGTGTAAGCCATTCCGCCGCCGATTATAAGGGCATCAACCTTCTCCAGGAGATAGTCGATAACGGATATCTTGCTGGAAACCTTTGATCCGCCAAGAACAGCGACAAAGGGCCTCTTGGGGTCTTCAACAGCATTGCCCAGGAAATCGATCTCCTTCTTCATCAAATATCCGCTGACAACGGTATCAACAAATGAAGCCACTCCCACTGTTGAGGAATGTGCCCTGTGAGCAGAACCGAAGGCATCATTTACGAAAATGTCCGCCAGGTCAGCCAGTTCCTTGCTGAAGTTCTCCCCGTTCTTGGTCTCTTCCGCACGATATCTGGTGTTCTCTAACAGGACCACGTCACCGTCTTTCATATTGTTAACTGCGGCGGTCACGTTATCTCCCACCACATTATCGTTCTTTGCAAATACAACTTCCTTGCCCAGAAGCTCTGAAAGTCTCTTGGCTACAGGTGCCAGTGAAAGTTCCGGTAAGGGCTCTCCCTTGGGCTTGCCCATATGGGAGCACAGGATAAGCCTTCCGCCGTCAGCTATAAGCTTTTTTAATGTGGGCAGGCTGGCTACTATCCTGGTATCATCTGAGATCTTGCCCTCCTTCATGGGAACGTTGAAGTCGCAGCGCACCAGGACTCTTTTCCCCTTAACATTAATATCATCAATGGTTTTTTTGTTGAACATTTAAGTATACCCCCTGACTGATAGAATCCTTACAGATAAAACATGCCGGGGTCAGGCATTTAACCATAACCCCCCGGCAATGTAGATTCCTTAATGATCTTAGATTATAACTCTGCGAAATACTTGATGGTCCTTACCATCTGGCATGTATATGACATCTCATTGTCATACCATGAAACAACCTTAACCAGTGTCTTGCCACCGTCAAGAGGCATAACCTTGGTCTGTGTAGCATCGAAAAGTGATCCTTCCGTAATTCCGATGATATCAGATGAAACAAGCTGCTCCTCAGTGTAACCGAAGGAATCATTTGCAGCTTTCTTCATGGCTGCGTTAACATCCTCTGCCGTAACCTCGCCCTTGCAAACTGCAACAAGCTCAGTGATGGAACCGGTCTTGGTGGGAACTCTCTGTGCAGCACCGTCCAACTTGCCTGCCAGCTCGGGGATAACGTTCTTGATAGCCTTAGCTGCTCCGGTTGAATTGGGAACGATGTTCTCTGCAGCTGCACGGGCTCTGCGAAGGTCTCCCTTGGGATGCGGTCCGTCAAGAGTCATCTGATCGCCTGTGTAAGCGTGGATAGTGGTCATGAAACCTTTTTCGATCTCAACCAGCTTGTTAAGTGTGTTGGCCATAGGAGCCAGGCAGTTGGTGGTACATGAAGCTGCGGAAATGATGGTATCCTCTTTCTTCAATGTCTTCTCATTAACGCTGAATACGATGGTGGGAAGGTCATCGCCTGCCGGTGCGGAGATAACTACCTTCTTAGCTCCTGCATCGATATGTGCCTGTGATTTCTCCTTCTTTGTGAAGAAACCTGTGCACTCAAGTACTACATCAACATCAAGCTCTTTCCACGGAAGCTTTGAAGGGTCTTTTTCCGCAAATGCTTTAATATGCTTACCTGCTACTATGATCTCTTCATCTGTGTAGCTTACTTCATTTGCCCTTGCATATCTGCCCTGTGCTGAGTCATATTTTAATAAATGTGCAAGCATCTTATTATCTGTCAGATCGTTGATCGCCACTACTTCATACCCCGGCGCATCAAACATCTGTCTGAATGCAAGCCTTCCTATTCGTCCGAATCCGTTGATCGCTACTTTAATTGCCATGATTATTCCTCCTATAGAATTAGAAATATTTTTGCGCAGCGCGCCCGTGCTTCTATTGTACCAAATTGTGTGAATTTTTCAAGTAAAAAGGGGGGTTGTATTAAAAATTGTATGCAATTATATTTCTTTATGATATTATAGTTTTATGACTCCCAATAGTGAATCCAACGAAAGGACGCTTTCGCTTCGTTTTGAAGCGTAGCGGTTCTAAGTTCATTCTTCGAATTCACTAAGAACCGACGTTCAAAAAAACCTTTCTTTTGGATTCCCTATTTGGAGTCATATATACTTCGGAGGTTTATTATTATGATAAATAGGGACTTTCACATGCATACATATTTTTCATCCGACTCGGAGGCTAGTCTTGATGTCATGGTTGAGCGGGCGCTCTCACTTGGGTTGGACGAGATTTGTTTTACCGATCATATGGATATAGATCTGCCGGGGGCGGTGCCGGGGAATGATTTTTTGTTTGATCCGGATGATTATTTTGAGAAAATGCAAAAGCTGCGGGAGCAGTATGCCGACAGGATCAGGATAAATATTGGTGTAGAGCTGGGGTTGCAGACCCACATTGTCCGGGAGATGGAGGAGCTCACAAACAAGTACCCCTTTGATTTTGTTATCGGGTCTTCTCATGTGGTCCACAGGAAGGATCCCTATTATGATGAGTATTTTGAGGGGCGAAGTGGGCACGATGCTTTTCTTGAATACTATGAATCCATTCTGGAGAACCTTCACGCTTACAAGGGCTTCGATGTATACGGACATTTGGACTATGCCCTGAGATATGCTCCTAATAAAGGCTATACCTTAGATTATAAAGAATTCGGTGATGTACTTGATGCTATACTTACGGAGATCGTGGATTCCGGTCTCGGCATCGAGCTTAATACAGCAGGTCTTCGTTTCGGTATGAACCATCCAAATCCCCATGAAGACGTTATCCGCCGCTATCGAGAACTTGGTGGAGATATTATCACTGTCGGGTCCGACGCCCATTCTCCCGAGAGCATCGGGTACGCCTTCCACAAGGTAAAGGATATCCTGACAGAGTGCGGATTTACCCACTATAACGTATTTCACGGACGGGAAGCAGTGTATATACCGCTGTAACAATTCTTAAGGAGCGTCGACCATTAGAATTCGCTACGCGAAAAATGTCTACGCGTGCAGACACCGCTTTGCGCACGATATCTGCATTAGAAAAAACCCGGTAGGCGGCGCACCTACCGGGTCTTTTATATGTAAATCATACAAATAGATTGCTTAGGGATGATTATTTGTATGATCTACAACAGAGTCATTATAGCACATTAATTATGTATTTTCAATAGGCGTAGGATCAATGACGATACGTCGTTCATCCACCACGGTCACCTTACAGGTTGCTTTTTTCTTCTTGTTGGACTTGGATGTAACTGTAATGGTTACGGGTTTATCGCTTGTTTTTTTGACCTTGATCTTTCCCTTCTTATCAACCGATACTATGGAAGATTTACTGCTCTTCCACGTCACATTGGTGTCTGCGCCTTCAGGAAGAATGGAAGGAATAAGTTTAAAAGTATCGCCCTTTGCCAGAGACAGTTCAGTCTCGTTAAGGGTAATGCTTGATACTGCCTTGGGAGTGATCTTCAGGGTAAATGTTCCCTTTTTCTTGCTTCCGTCAGCAGCTGTTGCAGTTATCTTGGCTGTTCCCTGTTTTTTTGCAGTAACCTTCAGGGTCTTTTCATCGATTACTTCTATATCAACCAGCTTCTTACCCTTCTTATCAACAGACCAGGTTACATTATGGTTCTTGGCATTTGAGGGACCAACTGTTACGGTAAGGTTAATGCTCTTTTCCACCTCAACCTTGCCGGAGGTCTTCTTGCCGCTCTTAACCTTTACTGAATTTACCTTTGTGGGGCCTTTAATGTTAATAGTCGTAGTTGCAGTCTTGCTGTTTCCCTTGCTGTCTTTTACCGTTACCTTGACCTTGGCTGTTCCGTTGGCATCCTTTTTTGGATTTACCTCTCCAGTCTCAGGATCAACGGTGATCAGGTTACTGCCCTTTGCGACAGACCACTTGATGGTCATACCGTTAACAGGTGGCGTAACGCTCTTCTGCTCAGAAGTCTGAAGCCTTATCTGGCCCAGGAGGTTCAAAGGCGCGTTAGAATAGCTGTCTGTGGCCTTGCTGTAGGTCATGGTGTAAGAGTTCTTCTTGAACTTAACTTTCTTTATGGTTGCAGTGGACACAGGGTCTACAGGGTCATCCGGCCCTTCAGGATAAACAGCATTAATGGCTTTATCGACTTTCAATGGATTTTCTTCCACGGAGACATCACTCATATCATAAAGGAATGACCTTCCATTACGCATGCGGTAATATGCTGTCAGAGCATAAAAACTCTGCGCCGTGGCCAGACCATTTACGCCGGTATCGTCCGGGTTATGTTTAAACCCGCCTCCACTAACGGCAAATCTTAAAAGTGAATCCAAGAGAGATTTCCCGTTTTTAATAAATCTGCTGTCTTTTTCGGGATCTATTCCCAGGCTTGCCAATGCTACAATAACCTGATCTATGGTCTCACTGGAGTCATTTTTTTGCTCACCATAGTATGTTACATATCCAGCAGTATTCTTATCCTGCATTTCGGATAATTTGTTAAGGGCCTCATCAACTGCGGTCTTAACATCCGTTCTTTTATTGTAATAGGGAGCCAGCGCCTGAATGGTCATGGCTGTGATGTCCGGATCTACAGCATTCCCGTAGGAAGCCTTGTGTAAATTCCATCCTCCACCGGTTATCTTATTGTCAAGGATATGCTGGATAAGCTTATCCCTTGTTACGTTCCTACCGTTTCTTGAATTGGGTACCGGAGTATATTTCCCTGTGTCATTACCTGAATCAAATGCCAGAAGTGCCCAGGTTGCACAATTAAGAGTTCCGTTTGTAATATATTTATAGTCACTTAACGCCTTAATAAGATCATATCCTGCAACATCAGTAGGATCATATCCGAAAGACGACAGGCAGATGATCACCCTTGCATAATCCGTAGGATTTCTCCAAGGCAACATCTGTTCCTTTACCGTAATGTCAACATGTCTGAATAAAACTTGAAAATATTCAGATCCAAGATCTATATCTTTACTATAGTCCGAACGGAGATGCCCGAGAATAAACCACTCGGATCCGAGCAAGTCGTCACTGTGGGTATTCTTGAGAATATTACCAACATATGTCTTGGTTGAATTATACGCCGTTTCAAGGGCTTTCTCATTACTTGCCGAAGCATAGGTTACCGTAGGCAGCAAACCCGTCATAAGCACCGCCACAAGCAAGGTGGCCAGCCTTCGTCTGAACTTGATTCCTAATTTCTTCATAATGCTCATCTCCACTCCCTATTATTCTTGTTGAACCTCTTATATAATACCCTGTTTTCTCTTTGAAAGCAAGAAAGGAGACAGAGAACGCGCCCTGTCTCCCTTTTGTGTCATTATTCCATTACTTATTTTTGATATACTATCGGGGTTACTGTCACTTTTACTTTTGCCTTAACAGTTTTATTGTTTCTGTCTTTTTCTTTAGCTGTAATGGTAATAGTAGCCGTTCCTTCCTTTTTAGCCTTAAGCTCGCCTTTGCTGTTTACGCTTACTACTGAAGACTTACTGCTCTTGAATGACCACTTTTGAAGTGCAGTCTTGGGAAGAAGAGATACTTTTAACTTAGTCTTGCTGGTTTTACCTTTAGTTGACAGATAGATCTTATCTGTCGGAACACCGGTAAATTCTTCCGGTGCAGTATTCTTAACAGTAACGGATACTGAAGCTCTTTTCTTTCCGCCAATGAATACCTGGATATTAGCTGAGCCTTTCTTCCTAGCCTCGATTGCACCTGTCTTGGGATCCACCTTAACAATTGAAGGCTTAGAGCTCTTCCATGTAACATCTGTTACTGCAGGCTTAAGAGAAAGAGTAAACTTGTCTCCTGCATAAGCGGTATACTTTTTGCCATTGTTGATTTTGATTTTTGTCTTGGCACTGGCTTCTTTTGCTGTGTTGGTTACAACACATGCTGGCGCAGTTATAACAGTATCCATATACCCATTATTATACAATCCATCAGCTGTGATTATGTGTGCACCAGCTTTATATAGATTAAAAGTAACCTTCCCTTTTTTATCTGTTATTCCTAATATTTCTCCATCATCGCACCTAACAGTTACATTGGGAACGGTTTTCTTTATATATCCACCAGTTGCCGAATCATAAACACTGGCATTAAGTGTCAACGTTACAGACTTACTACCCTCTACATTCTTATGGGTAGAATCAAAGAAAGTGTATGTATCAGAATAGAACGATGTATCCTGATAAATAAAAGCATCAAGACTATCTCCGTCATTGACAGGGTCTAAGAAACTCCACGCCGAAGCATTATTTACATAATAGCCATATGCTCCACCATTAGAAACACCCCAAAGTTTAGTTATCTTCCAATCTGATCCGGGTTCTGTAGCATACCCATCATTACCATAGAATTCTTTGTGAGCAACTAAAAGGACATCGTTTATGGAAATGCCTGAGTTACCATCTACATCGCTTACTTCAATTTCTTTCTGGCCCATTAAACTTCCATCATTTGCTAAAGCCAATACTCCCGCATTCGATACCGTAAGGTATACTTTAATTGTCTTGGCCGCCTCAGCAGCATTAGCAACTGCTGTTCCAATCGGCATCATGCTTGCCATCATAACAACAGACAATGCCGTCGCCATGAGTTTCTTGATTTTTAATCTAAATCTTTCCATACGATTAAAACTCCTCTCCTTGTTAGTTATGTAAACTATTATTTGCGGTATTCCACCGCTTAATCATTTTACCACCATCCACACAAACCTTAAACAAAGCATTTCATTATCCCTGTAAAAAACAAAAAGACCGCTAATCAGCAGCCTTTTCGACAATATTTCTTTAATGCCATAAGTATTTCCTTATGATTATAGTTCCTTATAGGTTTTAAAATCTCTTATAGTTCATTATAGGTTTTGTCAATAACACCTATTTGACCTTTTTCGTTTTAACCGTAAAGGTTACGTCCTTTTTCTTTCCGTTGGCAGTGGTTACCCTTATCCGGGCCTTGCCGGCCTTCAGGCCCTTCACCGTTGCTTTCAGGCCCTTGGCTTCAACTGATGCAACAGATGGAGTCATGCTCTTCCAGGTCACGGTCTTGTTCTCTGTATTTGAGGGGCTGATCTTTGCAGAAAGCTTGGTAGTCTTGCCCACCTCCAGCTTTGAAGTCTTCCTGGTAATGCTTACGCTCTTGGCTTCAACAGGCCCTTTTACAGTGATTACTACTTCTTTCTTTTTCCCGTTTGAAGCAGTAACCCTTATCCTGGCCTTGCCTGCTTTAAGCCCCTTTACCGTGGCCTTTAGTCCATTTCCTTCAACTTTTGCGATCTTAGGTGACAGGCTTTTCCATGTTACAGTCTTGTCCGTAGCCTTGGATGGACTTATCTTCGCCGTAAGGGTCAGGGTCTTGCCCACCTTGACAGTTGAGGATTTCTTGGAGATGCTGACACTCTTAACGGCAATGGTCTTCTTTTTCTTGCCGGGATCATCTTCAGATGGTTTATCGGGATCAGGTTTATTGATCACCGGTTTATTTTCCTCAGGCTTCTTATCTGAGATTATTGAAAATGATCTGCTGACCTTACCGGTAAATGATCCCGTCCCGGTCACAGTCACTTTTGCTCCGGAACCCTCTTTAACATTGTCGTTGTATGAAACAGTATAATTTACTTCTTTTACAAGCTTAACACCATTTATCGTAACCACCGGTTCCGGACAAATCTCCGATCCGGTATATTTGTATTGGTCCTTATCAATGGTGATGACCGCATCTGAGATATCGACGGTCTCATCCAAAGAAAGATATGCCACATAGCAGGGCACGCCTTCGTATGTGATAGTGTCGTAATTATAAATATATATGCCTAGTTCAGCCATAAGCGTCGCCAGATCTTCTCCGGAGGAGGCGGTGAATGTCAGGTTCTTTCCGAATCTGAGTGATCGGGTGATGGCTCTTTTAACAAAGGCTCCTGCATTTGTATCATAGCTGTAACCGGCCCTTGCATAATATGCCCCCTGGGCCGAATCATTGAAATTATCCGTCTTTATGTCATAGAGCCATTTATCATTAAGCCCTTTGCCGTCGTATTTGGAATGTGTAGTCTCAAAATCAGTCTTGGGCATCCCGAAAAAGCTGTAAGTGTACCCGGATGCGCCTTTATCGTCCCAGGTCAGATCCATATACATGTAGGTCTTTCCGCCGTCATCAGAAACAGCGTTCCATGCGTGGCCTTCTCCGCCGCCGGGCCCGGCATTGCCGGCTTTTCCGGTTATATAGTAATTGGGTATCCCCATATAATTCATCACAAGGGAAAATGCATCCGCATACCCCTCACACACCACGTGTTTTTGTGTGTCAAACACTCCCTGAACGGAGTGAGCCCATTTGGCTGTTTCCGTCACTTGTTTGCCATTCTCGGTCTTATATGCGTAATCCACCGTTGATACGATCTTGTCATGAACGACCATGATCTTATCCAGGGTATCCGCGCCCCTGTCCGCCAGAGCTGCAATGCTTTTTACTCCGGTCTCCACCAAGCCGTTGATACGTTCTCTGTCTGCGACGTTGGCATATTCAGGCTCTGTAAGAACATAAAAATATTTATTTGATTCGTCCACCATTACATCATTGCTGATCCAGTAGTAGGCGGGATGATCGTAATCATATGCCCTGTATGCAGCATTTACGTCAAATAATGTGTCATTATAAAAATCAATCTTTCCGATGACATACCTTAGGCTGGGCGATCCTTTTTCATCAAAAAAACGGGAGGGCGTCAGATCAGAGGATGAATCGATAAATGCATTCATTTTCTCATCTATGCTGCGATAAAACTCCTTCTGTTTCGTGTCTAATGAGTCATACCCCACTGTGGATATGCCCTTGACAAAGACGGAATCATTTGCAAAATGATTCCCCGCCGCCATCACTTCCGGGGCGGTACATAATATCATCGATGTAAAAAATACAGCCGCAAATACAAACGCAGCCTGTCTTGCCGTGCTTAGGCCTTTTTTTAACATAAATCCTTACTCCGCATTATATCTTACAGGAAGAATAGGGCGCCGCATATTGCAACGCCCTTATTCCCTTGAAGATAATCGTTAATTACTTTTTCTTTTTGTTTGTTTTACTCTTACTCTTGGCAGCACTTACTGTCAGTTTGATTTCCTTGGTCTTTCCGTTAGCTGTGGTCACCTTGATCTTGGCTGTACCTTCCTTAAGTCCTTTTACGGTAGCCTTAAGGCCCTTGCTTGTAACAGAAGCGATCTCGGGAGTCAGACTTTCCCATTTAACAGTCTTGTTCTCTGCGTTTGTGGGGTTAAGCTTTGCAGTAAGCTTCAGGGTCTTTCCAACTGTCAATTTTGAGGAGGTCTTCGCTATCTTGACACTCTTAACCTCTACGGGTCCATCAACAGTAATGGTAATATCCTTATGCTTTCCGCCTTGTGCAGTAACTCTGATCTTCGCCTTGCCGGCCTTAAGTCCCTTAACGGTTGCCTTAAGTCCATTGCCCTCTACTGATGCAATACCCGGTGTAAGGCTCTTCCATGTTACGTTCTTGTTCTCCGCATTTGCAGGACTGATCTTGGCTGTAAGATGAGTTGTCTTGCCGATCTTGATCTTGGTTGGTTTAGCACTTACGGTAACACCGGATACCTTTGCAGGTCCCTTAACTGTAACCGTACACTTGGCTGACTTCTTTCCGTCTGAACTCTTAACAGTAATGGTTGTTTTACCGCCTTTAAGGCCCTTGATCGTAGCTGTCTTTCCGTCTACAACCATGGTAGCAACTTCAGGCTTAGAGTTAGTCCACTTAATGGTTCCGTTTGAAGGATTAACTGTTGCCTTAAGCTTTAATGTCTTGCCATGATCGATAGTTGCGGTGGTCTTGTTAAGCTTTAGTGTTTTAACAGCTACCGGCTTGGGTTCCGGCTGCGGGGTGGGTGTAGGATCAGGATTAACCGGTGTGGGGTTGCCTGTAACAGTAACTATGCATGTTGCAGGTACCGCCTGGCATTCAACGCCGCCTACATTTATAGTTCCCTCTGCATATACAGAGTATGTTCCCGCATTTCCAAATGAAAGTTTTACTTTTCCGTTGCTGTCTGTCTTGCCTAAAACCTTGCCGTCAGATGACTTAACCGTCGCATTGGCAAATGCAACCTTGCTGTTAGTCGCAGGCACAAGTGCCTTTAAAGTAAGTTCAAATGATTCTCCTGTCTTAACAGCCTTGCTGTTAACATCGAAGAAAGCATACTTGTCGGTCCAGGTAGTGTCGTCTTTGTAGATGAAGGCGGTGAGGTTGTCGTTTTCCTCAACGGGTACCTGTGTAACGGCCTTAGGAATAAATGCACCGTCATTTACATATCCGGAATTATCCGCTTCAATTCCCCAGAGTTTAACTACTTTTGCTCCGACTCTTTCATATCCGGCTGCCTTATTATATGTATCATGAGCTGCTACAAGAGCCTCATCATAAGTAACGGTACCATCTTCATTGATATCCTTTGCAACAACTTTCTTCTGTGCCATAAGGCTGCCGTCGTTTGCTTTCAAAAGAGTTCCCTTGTCAGCCACTGTTAATAAAACATTTACATCTTTATGGCGACCTGCAACCTCTTCAGGCGGTTCAGGTGTACCGTTGGGATTAGCTCCTTTTTCGCCCAGGACAGTCACTACCACAGAAACCTCCTGATTGATCAGCTCAGCTAGTTTCGCATTCTCCGGGTGCTTTAATGCTGTTTCCTTAAATACCGAGTGACAAAGAACTGAAGAAATCCTAACCTTAGTATCGTATTCCGGCTTATTTGCTATTACAAGATTGTCGTGTTGAACAACTGAAGGATTGCTGGATTTAAAGTTATTGTATCCTGCACCCTCCATCTCTTCCGAATGCTTGTCATCAAAGTATCCCTGAATCATAATACCTGTATTAAGGTTGGTACTGTTCCTGTAAGAGGCCTCCAGCTTGCCGTTTTCGCCCTTGTTGATCTCCTGGAATGCATTAAGAACAGTTACCTTATCTTTTGATTCGTTAGCTTTCTGATAATTACCATCTCTGCTTACGTTGATGGCATCCCAGTAATGCTCCTTCGCGAACTTCATCAGGTTTTGGGCTTCGATAATCTCCTGGTTGGTAAACGGAATAACATTGAAATCTATGGTCTGTGAAGCGGTATGTCCGTCTCTCGTAAATGAGAATTTAATACTGCACTTCTTAGGTGCGGATGCGCCTCTGTCAACAGATACTCTGTATCCACTTACAGTAAGCAGGTTATCATTACCAACTGCCTCTACCTTAATCTCTTTGTTGGAGAATATTCTCTTTCCTTTTTCGTCCTTCAGATTAGTATATCTGGGGAGCTGAATGTCTGTTCTGACATTGTTCTTGTCTATAACTTCGGTTGAACCCGTGACCTTAAAGTTCTGTAAGGGGCTCTTCCCTGCCGCAGCAGCCTTTGCATTATCAGTCAAGTAATATGTATGGAAAAGATCTTCAACCTCCTCCTGAGTATACAAATGACTGCCTGTTCCCTTAACAACAAGGTTAAAAGTAAGGTTGAATTCGCCAAAATCTGCTAGATCATCAACACTTGTATTGATGTGTGCATTACCGTCATTGGGTTTGAATTTTGCCGTCAGACCAACAACCGTATCAGCCTTGGGCGTCTTAACAACTCCGGTAGTTACTCCATACTCACTTTTAACTTCAATAACAGCGGGGTCACTGGAGCTCCATTCAATTTTTGACCATGAATCAATTGATTTACCTGTCGTAAAATCCGGGAGGTTAAGGTTTGAGGTAACATTACTTTCAGAGGTATTCGAACCCTTGATTTTATCAAATGTAAATCCTTCTGCCTCTTCCTTCATCTTGTTTCTGAAGTGATTAATATCCCAACCGACGGTTGCAGATGTCATAGTATGAAAAGCGCCATCTAAAACAAATTCGTTGGTTTCATTCCCCTTTTTAAGGATGACTGTAAAGGTTATATTTCTGGAACTTACTGTGCTACTAAGAGTTTCATCCTTAACGAAATTAATATCACCATTAGTCACTCCAGCAACATCTGTTATTGTATCTGTTCTGTTTGAATCCTTAATTGACACAGAAACACCATCAGCCGTTACAGACTTACCGTCAACCTTCAGATTCTTGTATGCGTAAATCTTTTTCATGAGGAATTCGCAGATATTCCTATCCCCATTAATAAAGCTTGGTTTAAATGATACATCTTTATTCAACTGTGTTTTGATTGCTTCAAGAAGAGCAGCATTTGTAGTTTTTTCCTCATCAGTCTCTACCGGTGCAGTATTGCTTACCGTAACAGAGCAGAAATCACTGACACCATCTGCCGTAACTGTAATGATTGCAGTGCCTTCAGCCTTTGCCGTGATAACACCATTTGTTACAGTGGCTACTTCCTTATTACTGCTTAACCATTCAACAGTATACCCTGTAGCATCTGAGGGCGCTACCATCGGCACAAGCCTCTCATACTCGCCTACAAGCATTGTGGTTGATCTTTTATTAAGAGTCACTTTTGTTACTGATACATCTGTTACAGTAACTACGCAGCTTGCCTCTTTACCACCAGCCGATGCAGTTATCACCGTTTTTCCGGCTGAAAGGGCAGTTACCTTTCCTGTCTCATCAACTGAAGCTACATCTTCGTTGCTGCTGGTCCATGAAGGTGTATTATAGGTAGCCGTATCCGGATTTACTGTAGCAACGAGCGTTGTATCCTCTCCAACCCTGAGATTTGCTGTCGACTTGTCAAGGAGTACACCTTTAGTTGCAACTTCTGTTACGGTAACCTTGCACTTTGCACTAACACTTCCGGCCTTTGCAACTATGTAGGTCTCTCCTGCTCCAACGCCTGTAACGACGCCACCTGTTTTTGTTACTATTGCAACCCCTTCATCTTCACTGGACCACTCTACTTCATCAGTGCAACCTTCCGGTTCAAGAGTTGCTGTAAGAGTTTCCTTCCCTCTGACATTTAACGAAGTGGATGTTTTATTAAGCGAAATCCTTGTTGCCGGAACAGCAGGTGCATTAGACTTCTGCCATGTAAGAATGGGATAACCATCATTTATTGCATTTGTCCCGGAATAATCTGCTTTGAATGAATCTCCGAGAAGGCTCTTGCCTGTATTGTCAGGTGTTGCAGCGGCCTTAAGTTCATCCACATTTTTAGCTTTAACAGCATTAGTATCGGCGGCTCCTCCTATTCCTACTATATCACAATCATTATCATCTTGATCTTTAGCTTTTATGCCTAAATAATAACAGTTACTAACAGTCCCATTATTAGATTTATTGCTAATCAGCATTCCAATATTGTTATTAGTAGATGTTTTTTTAATAACACCTCTACTATAGCAATTAGACATAATCTCATGGGAAGATGACTTGCTAGCCTGCCCAATTATTCCGCCTCCATTGTTAAACGCTGTTATATTTCCAGAATTATAGCAGTTTTCAATATTAACAACACCACCGTTTGTGTTTCCTGCAATTCCTCCAACCTGCGTATTGCCTCCTGTTATAGAGCTCAAATTTGCGCAATTACTAACTTTAACATTATAGGATGCACTACCAACCAAACCGCCTACTGCTTTATAACCACTTATTGTCGCTTTGTTAATACATTTTTCAATCAAAATATCAACAGTATCAGTATTGCCACTTGTCCCTAAAGCATAACCTGTAATAGCGCCAGCATATGAGTTTTTTCCACTAACAGTAACACTACCTGTTGTGATAAGATTTTTGATTTTTGCTCCGGTAATGAGTTTTCCAAACAAACCCGTGTTAGCAACACTACTATTTATGTCAAGCTCAATTGTATGCCCATCTGCATCAAAAGTGCCTGCAAATCCATCTGCGACGGCATACGTTGTAGTAACCTTATCCTCGCCAGTCAGATCAAATGTCAGTATATAATTACCATCAGCAGGAAAACCTTCAGCATTACTCCAGAACAAAGCCCAATTTTCCTTTGTGAGTTTTTTTGCTCCATCAGCGTGCACCACCTGCACAAACTCCGTAGGCAGTCCGCCGAGTATCATGGCCACTGTCATCATTGCGGTCAGAAACCGCTTAATGCTAAACTTCTTCTTACACGTTTCCATTTTTCTTGTAAATCCTTCCTTTCTTTCCCTACACAATCCCTTAGGGGGTTTATACTAAGTTAAGTATTACTATTCACAGTCTGATAGTGTATAGTAATTATTGCATCAAAATTCACATACCGTCACGATCTGCCCGCTCCACGTATGCCATAACGTGAAAAACCGTTCCTGTATGCGTTCTTCAAATAATCTAAAATCCTATTAAGTTATCAATGTACCCCCGGTCGCTCACCCAAGCTTCCATAACAGAGTAGGGAGAATGACTCCCTACTTAAAAATAACCAAAGTATATCCATCAACACTCAGTGGGAATTTTTGACATTTTGACCGTACAAAAGCAGCGTCTTTAAAAACGCCGCCTATATAATAGATATACTTTAGTTATCTCTTTCGTTAATATTTTAACACGTAACGAAATATACTCAAATTATACTTTCCTTATAGCAAAAAATCCCGTTAACATACGCCGGGGGAATATGATAGTAACGATCACGTGTATTAAAAGCCCGTATTTACTTGTCTCTACGGCAGAAATATAGGCCACTTTATCGTAGTAACATTCTAATATGATAATATGTTCATAAGAAAAGACTTATCCTCTCACGCAAAAAAAAGATGGTAATTTGGTACCATCTTTTCCGTTTCTTATTTCCGTGCTACTGTCAAACTCTCTTGCACTTCTTTTATCAGCTCCATGGGTACTTTGCAAAATTCTGCTATAGCCTCCGGAGTCTTCCCGTCTCGGAGCATTTCAGCAATAAGCTCTGCTCTTCCTTCTGCTCTTCCTTCTGCTCTTCCTTCTGCTCTTCCTTCTGCTCTTCCTTCTGCTCTTCCTTCTCTTATAGCCTCTCGACGTTCCTCTTTCAGATACTCTTGCATTGTCATATACGCGTTCCTCCAGTCAGTACGTTTTCTTGCGTCAACCAGTGCATCTCTAAGATCGTTTACGAAATCACTTTTATACTCCATAATCTCAGAAGTATCTATAAAATGCATCAATTCCTTAAAAGAATTACTTACGTTTCCAACAGAGCCCTTGGTGTTGACAAATATCTTCACAGAATCATCACCAAGCTTCAAATCCGGATTTTCTAAACATGTAGACTCAAAGGTATAAATATATCTATCTTCCTTGAAAAGATCAAAAGTACAGATAAAAACTATATATGTTCTCTTAAGTTCATCGTAATCATCTCCGGGTTCAAGACTATATGTATCAATCTGCCCCTGGTAGTATCTGCTTCTTTTAATCAAATTACCGGTGTTCTTAGTCTGCATTTCACAATCATATATTGTGTTACCATCATCAACATAAAGATCCATGCGTATCCCATGAGAATCTGGCTGAGCCTCAAAATCTTTTTCCCGGTCAATGTACTCAATATGGTGAATACTAAAACCCAGAATTTCTTCGAGAAACGGCTTTGCATAACGCTCATTTCTCATAATCTTTCCGAACATGAATCTGCTTGAAAATCCAAGCTCAGAATACTCTTTTTTAATTTTCACTTTTGACAATTAGTTTTCCTCCTTAATAATATCATCATTTCTGTGGTATTCCAATCATTTTTACTAATAAATGCTGAAAGATGCCGACCCGGCGTGAACCAACGAAACAAATTCTCAATGCAAGATATGCATTTGATATAATATCAGATATTATTATACGAGAAAAATATGGGTTGTCAATATATTTTTAACAGTATTAACTATTATTTACATTACGCTTGGTATCTTCATGTGATCCGCTCTCCTTTAAGTGTGACAAAAGGACCGTCCCCTTGTCATTAAATCCCATTCACCCATAATTGACATACTACATCTTTAGATATATAATTTATACATCTATAGATGTAGTTAAGGTGATCGTATGATTCTTTATCATGGCTCAGACAAGATAATAAAAAAACCATTCATTAACGGCGGACGTGTTCATAATGATTACGGTTCCGGGTTTTATTGTACAGAGTTTCCTGATATGGCTAGGGAATGGTCTGTGGGTGCCGGTCAAAACGGTTATTTAAACTGTTATGATTTCGATCTTTCAGGTCTTTCCGTGATCGATCTTAATGATCATTCCATACTGACATGGCTGGCTGTTCTACTGCAAAACAGAACTTTTACAATTGAAACACCTCTTGCCGCCTCAGCCAAAGACTATATTGTCTCGGAATTCGGGACTGACTACCTCCAATATGATGTTATCCGGGGATACCGGGCTGATGATAGTTATTTTTCTTTTGCCCAGGACTTCTTATGTAATGTCATATCATATCAGCAATTAAAGAAATCAATGTATCTTGGTGATCTGGGAGAACAGATTGTATTAAAAAGTGCTGTTGCGTACGAGCATATTAAGTTTTCCTACTATGAAAATGTTCCTATGGTTCCCTGGCTTGAGCGCAAGAATGAACGTGATGCGAAAGCACGAAAGGCTTACTTTTCGATAGACCGGGATTCTTATGTGCCGGGTGGCATATATATCGTCAATATTCTTGATGAAAGGATGAGAAAAGATGACCCACGCTTACGATGAGATATATCTTGGTAAAGCACAGCGGGTGATGGGCGATATGCTTCATTTTGCCGTGCATGACTTGAAGTGGAACATTAACAATTTTTATGAAGCATTCATCTCAACCGGTGTGGCAAAGAACATTGAAACAGGGCAGCCACGCTTCGTAGTTGGAATGTCAGGGTACGAGGCCGCTTATGAAGTGTATTACCGGCTAACCGGTGCCGAATGTGAGATTAAACCTCAATATGTATATGGCAAATCCCCTGAATATTTTGCGGGTTGGTCTCTCGCATATTATTCCTGGTACAGTAATAACTCTTTTAGAGATATTTACCGCATAATTGCGACTGACAAGGTTGTATCAATGTATAAACCTTATCATGAAATGGATGTAATGCAGTTTGTTATGGCTTTAGATGATAAGATGAGGGAAGCCTTTGAAGAATCAAAGCTCAAGCGGCTAAGATGCTACATGAAGCTCACTCAAAAGGAGCTCGCCATCAAGTCCGGAGTCTCAAGACGAATGATAGAACAGTACGAGCAGGGTCGTAAGTCTCTCAGTCATGCTTCTGCAGTTACTGTCAGTAATCTGGCAGATGCACTGGGGTGCAATATGTCTGATTTGATTTAGTGTATATACCCATTCTCCCTCAGCCACCTATTTAAGTAAGACAAAAGCACCGTCCCCCTGTCATTAGGCAAGCTCGTTTTTTTACCATAAATGATTGCTTCCAAAGACGATCTGTGCTATTATTATGCCATAAACGGTGTTTTTATTGTATATTTTCGGAGGGTTGTCCTATGACTATAGAAGAAATGAAGAATCGAAAAAGGGAGCTTGGTTACTCTAACAAAATGATCTCTGATCTTTCAGGTGTACCCGAAAGCACTGTCCAGAAGATTTTCAGCGGAGAGACTTCCTCTCCCAGATATGATACGATCATGGCTTTAGAATCGCTGCTTTCACCGACCGATACGGTAACGACGATCAATGAGCCTGAACCTGCGTATAACGTTCTTTCCAAGGTCGCTATCGATGACTTTTCCGGCAATAAGACTCTGGCGGATTTTGAGGCTCTTCCTGAAGGTGTGCGGGTTGAGCTTATAGACGGAAGGTTCTATGACATGGGGGAACCTGCATCCGTTCACGAAATGATCATAAGCGAACTATCCTTCCATTTGCAGTACTATATTAAGAAGAACAATGGAGCATGCAGGACATTTACCTCTCATGAAGGCGTCCGGCTGGATCGTGATGATAAGACTATTGTGGTTCCAGATATACTGGTAGTATGTGATCGAGATAAGATTACCCGAAAATGGGTTGAGGGTGCGCCGGATCTCATAATGGAAGTCGTATCCCCAGGCAGTGCCAAAACAGATATTTTGATCAAACTTAATAAATATAAGAACGCCGGTGTAAGAGAATACTGGGTTATCTTTCCCGACGATATGAAAGTCATAGTGTATGACTTTGAAAATGATATTTCTCCCGTAATCTACTCTTTTGACGATACCATCCCGATAAGCATATGGGATGGCGCATGCAAGATCGATTTTAAAGAAATCTATAAAGAAATAGAGTTTATTTATTAGCCCATGTTATTCCTGATGGTTTTATATATACCCATTCTCCTTCAGCCACTTGCAGCTATCCTCTATTGCGTAGCTCTCCACCGCCGCCGTAAGACCCGGGGCGCAGTTCTTTTCTGCTGCATCCAGTAGGGCTTTCATATCCATCATCCCGTCTCCCAGAGCGCGATGAAGGTCTCCCAGTGACGCATTGCCCTCTGTAACAGGGCCGTTATTATTATGGATGTGCATATGGGAAATGTAGGCCCCGCATTCATTGATCCATTCCATGGGCTTTACGGGATGGAGGTTTGCATGGCCCACATCAAGACAGATGCGCAATCTCGGGTCCTCGACGCCTTTTGCTATATCAAGTATCAGGGAAGTATGGTCTTCCATGACATTTTCAAGACAGATAATGCATTTTCCCTTATGCTCAGCCAGGAACTTCTTCCAGAACTCCACCTGCTTGGGAACAAACCAGGACTCGTAATATAGTGTGGGAATGTAGTTGGGATGGACCACCATCTTTTTGCAGCCATACTTTTCACACAAAAGATATGCGTCATGATACCGATTCCAGGCCACTTTGGACACCTGAGGCTCTATGGCGTGGGGGATCAGTTCGTTATACGGTGCATGAAACACCAGATCATCAGTATAATCCCGGACATTTGCCTCAAAGAAATCCATTATAAGAGACGGGTCCTCGCAATTTCCTGATATGCAGAACTCCGCAAGTTCAAGACCTATGCCGTATTCTTTAGCCACAGGTCCCGTATGATGGACATAATGTATGATCTCTGTTTCTTCTTCCTCGTTCCAGCCGTAATCCACATCAGCTATGGTGCTGAGATAAAACTTCATTCGATACACTCTCCTTTAAGTGAGACAAAAGCACCGTCCCCCAATCTCATACCGCGGCTACTTCCTTCGTTGCGATGATATTGACCCCCGTGCCCGCTACATCTTTTAAGACCACATCTCCGATATGTACCGGAGCTGAGACGGTTATTCCCTTTAGCGCTTTAACACATTCAAACATCTTGTCCTTGGGAATATCCGAGGCAGTCTTGACAGACACGGCTCGCTCGGAAGCCCCGGTAACCATGACACTGCTGGTGACTATCCTGGTGGGATTGGTCACCTCCTTGGGGCCGTATTCCTTGCCCTGCTTGCATCCGTTGCCCGTAACGGAAACCACTTCAGAGCCTTCCATCTCTACTGTCAGAGCACATCCCATGGGACAGCATATACACGTAAGATTCTTCTTCTCCATATCCTATTCCTCTTCTATTTTAATGGTGATACCGGTAAGGTTGTTCACCTTCTCCAGCTCATCCCGCTTCAGTGTGACACTCTCCATCTCACCGGGAGTCATGATACGCTTCTTCTTATGACTGATCCTCTCATTATTGAAATAAACCGAAAGATACTTATCCTTATATACATCTCCCACACGAAAACGTACCGTCAGTTCATTAGTCATCCTTCCGGGATTAATGGTAGTGGGCACTGAATAACGCACACCGCCTTCAGTAGCGATCTTAATGTCCTTGCCCATGCAGGACCCTTCCCCTGCCAGATATCTGACTGCATTCTTCCCGGCAATGGCAGCCTCCTCAGATACAAAATCCACCAGATCATGGACATGAAGCACGTTGCCGCAGGCAAATACGCCGGGGATATTGGTCTCAAGGCTCTCATTTACAACCGGACCGTTTGTGACCTTATGAAGCTCCACACCCATGGAGGATGACAGTTCATTTTCAGGGATAAGACCACAGGAAAGGAGAAGGGTATCGCAGTCGAAATGCTCTTCCGTCCCGGGTATGGGTTTCCTGTTCTCATCCACCTCAGCGATAGTTACGCCGGTAACACGGTCCTTTCCCTCTATATCAATTACAGTATGTGACAGCTTCAGCGGGATCCCGAAATCATCCAGGCACTGAACGATATTACGCTTCAGGCCACCTGAATAAGGCATTAGTTCAGCCACCGCCAGGACTTTAGCCCCCTCCAGAGTCATACGTCTTGCCATGATAAGGCCGATATCGCCTGAGCCCAGGATAACAACACGTTTGCCCGGCATGTAACCTTCAATGTTAACAAGTCTCTGGGCCGTTCCTGCAGAAAAGATACCTGCAGGACGGTAGCCCGGTATATTAAGGGCTCCTCTGGAACGCTCCCGGCATCCCATAGCCAGTATAACAGCGCCGGCTTTGATGGAGAAGAGCCCATGGGCCCTGTTAAGAGCTGTGACTACCTTGTTTTTCGATATCTCCATTACCATGGTGTTAAGCTTATATTCTATGCCTAATTCTTTAACCTGATCGATAAAACGCTGGGCATACTCAGGACCCGTAAGCTCCTCATCAAAGGTGTGAAGGCCGAAACCGTTATGTATGCACTGGTTAAGTATTCCTCCCAGCTTATTATCCCTCTCCAGGATCAGTATCTTCTCCACTCCTGCCTTCCTGGCAGATACAGCCGCAGCCAGGCCTGCCGGCCCGCCGCCGATTATTACGATATCATAATCCATTTATAAATCTCCTATATCTCGTCCTTATTGCTTCCTACGATTATCTTAGAACCCTTACCACTCTTTGTGACCTCCGAAAGAGGTATCCCAAGCATTTCGGAAATGATCTCCATGGTCTTTGGCGAGCAAAAGCCCGACTGGCACCGCCCCATACCGGCTCTGGTACGACGCTTAACCCCATCCAGGGACTTAGCTCCCAGAGGTCTTATGATGGAATCGACTATCTCCCCTTTGGTTATGGACTCACAACGGCATATTACTTCGCCGTAATCCGGTCTGTCCTTAAGAAGCATGTTTAATTCGGATTCGCTTAAGTTCTTGGGTCTTATGATCCCTTTTCGCTTGCCGTTGAATTCCTGATTTACAGCAAAATGATACTTGTCCCTTATCATCTCCGCCAGATATCTTCCTATGGCAGGAGCCGAAGTAAGACCTGGCGACTCAATTCCCGCACAGTCAAAGAAACCGTCGGTACCCGGAGCCTCGCCTATGATGAATTCGCCTCCGTCCTCATGGGCACGAAGACCGGCAAATGATGTGATCACAGACCGAAAAGGAACATTCTTCACCGCCTTCATTGAAAATGATGCTATTTTATCCAGACCAAAGGGCGTGGTATTAACCCCTTCCTTATCCTCAATGTCTTCAGCCGTCGGTCCCACAAGAAGGTTGCCATGAGCTGTTGGACTTACCAGCACTCCTTTACCCATCTCGTCAGGCAGCTGGAACACGGTATGTCTCACGTATCCACCACAGGTCCTGTCTAAAAGCATATATTCACCCTTTCTGGGAGTGATATTTATAATACTGTCGCAGACCATATTGTGAAACTTATCGGCGTAGACTCCTGCTGCATTGACCACCGCTTTGGTCTCGTACTTTTCTTTATCTGTTGTAACCTGCCACTTGCCATCAACAAATGCTATATCCCTGACCTCGGAATTGAACTCGAATTCAACGCCGTTGGTAAATGCATTCTCTGCCAGGGCGATATTTAGTCCGAAGGGACAAACCACACCGGCTGTTTCAGCAAATAAGGCGCATACCGCATTGTCGGCGATATTGGGCTCCAGTTGCAGCAGCCTGTCCCGTTCAATGATCTTCAACCCGGGAACGCCGTTTTTTATGCCCCGATCGTATAATTCCTGCAGCCTCGGCCGGTCTTCTTCCTTAAGGCAGACCACCAGGGACCCGATGGGTGCAAAATCAAAATCCAGTTCTCTGCAGAGCTTGTGGATCATGGCATTGCCTTCCACATTCAGCTTGGCCATAAGGGTGCCCGGCTTGGCATCATATCCGGCATGGACGATACCGCTGTTGGCTTTGGAGGTGCCGCAGCATACGTCCTCCTCCTTCTCTAAAACCAGCACTCTGGTCTTGTATCTGGCAAGCTCTCTGGCCACAGCGCAGCCACTAACACCCGCACCAATTATAATTACGTCGTACATATAAAGTCACCTCAAAAAATCTTTCACATTCTTAACAGTGGCGAAGAATAATGAATTCAATGCAACGCCTTTTTGAACGTCGGCACTTTATGTCGTAGGAGGAATCTGCTTCCGCTAGGTAAAGATTGCTACGCGCAGATTCCGACTGTTTACGACATATTAGTGTCCGCTACGTTCAAAACGGAGCGAGAGTGTCGTTGCATTGGATTGCATTATTCGAGCCACTACTTAGCCCATCCGAAAGAACATTTTACAGCTTTCTTCCATCCTTCAATCATATCTCTTCTCTTATCAGGTTCGATGCAGGGCTTAAATGTCCTATCAACCTTCACATTTTTCCTAATGCTCTCAATACCGCTCCAGTACCCTACAACTAATCCAGCAAGATATGCCGCTCCTGTAGCAGTTGTCTCAACACAGCAGGGCCGTATCACCGGCGCATTGCTTATGTCCGCCTGTGTCTGCAAGAGAAAGTCATTGGCGGCTGCGCCTCCGTCTACCTTAAGGGCTGACAGTTTAACGCCCGCATCCTGCTCCATGGCAGACACCACATCATTTACCTGATAGACCATGGACTCCAGCGTAGCTCTTATAATATGGTATTTGTTGACTCCTCTGGTCAATCCGACTATGGTACCCCTGGCGTACTGGTCCCAGTAGGGGGCGCCCAGCCCTGTAAACGCCGGAACCACGTAACATCCATTGGTATCAGGCACCTTCTTTGCCATGTATTCGGAATCCGCAGCAGATTCCAGGATCTTCAGTTCATCTCTAAGCCACTGGATTGCCGCCCCTGCCACGAATATGGACCCTTCCAGGGCGTATGTTACCTTGCCGTCAAGACCCCAGGCGATGGTGGTTACAAGGCCGTTCTTTGAATAAATGGGCTTGTCCCCTGTATTCATAAGCAGGAATCCGCCTGTCCCGTAGGTATTCTTTACATCACCTTTATCAAAACAGGTCTGCCCGAATAATGCGCACTGCTGGTCTCCTGCAGCCCCGCCTATCTTGATGGACCCTCCGAAAAAGGTCGGATCGGTCTTGCCGTATACACAGCTGGAAGGCATGGGAGTCGGCAGCATAAAAGCCGGGATATCCAACTCTTTTAATATATCCTTATCCCATTTCAAGGTCTTGATGTTAAACATCAATGTCCTTGAAGCGTTGGAATAATCAGTTACATGAACGGCACCACCTGTCAGCTTCCATATAAGCCAGGTCTCCACGGTGCCAAATAAGAGTTCACCTGCCTCGGCCCTCTTTCTTGCGCCATCCACATTATCAAGGATCCATTTAAGCTTAGTACCTGAAAAATAAGCATCTATAACAAGTCCGGTCTTTTTTCTGAAAGACTCCGTAAGGCCCTTATCTTTAAGCTCATCACAATACTCGGAAGTCCTGCGGCACTGCCAGACTATGGCATTATATACCGGCTCTCCCGTATTCTTATCCCACACAATGGTGGTCTCCCGCTGATTGGTAATACCGATGGCTGCGATGTCCTTCGCAGTCGCCCCGGCCTTTTGCATGGCCTCAACAGCCACTCCCAGCATGGTGGACCATATCTCCATCGGATCATGCTCCACCCAGCCCGGCTTGGGAAAAAACTGGGTGAACTCCTTCTGAGCCACCGAGCACATCTCTCCCTTTTTATTGAAGAGAATACACCTGTTGCTGGTGGTTCCCGCATCAAGCGCCATAACATACTTAGCCATAATAACCCCCGATATATATCAACATATAATAAGCAAATTATAGGTTACCATATCACGTTTTGCAACATGATCCTCTTAAGTCATGTTCTTATTTTACGCATTCGTTTGAATCTCTTTCTCTTGCGCTTTTTTTGCCCCGTTGCCTGCCGATACTCATTGATCGTTTCGGCAATGGTGGTGTAATCCCGTTCAAACAGTTCATTATAAAATTGAGGCCAGAGCACATCAGGCTCTACTCTCTCAAGAAGAACGTCCTGTACATAGGATTTACTCTTCCCCGGATATCTTGGCAGATCATTCTTCGCCTGTATATTAGCCAGTTCCGGTCTCCAAAGAAGAGAGAGTTTCAACTTGTCCGACAGATTCGAGTTTGCTCCCGCCTCCCTCATTACATAAAAATCCACCTTGCCGGTCTCGTCCATCTCAACGGTGATTATCCCCCAATGCTCCGGAACGTGTTCTCCCACATGTGCCGCATGAGAAGTGCCCACTACCACGATATTCCTGTCAAAGTACATATCATAATACTCAACCTGCTTCTCCAAACGGGCATAGGTGTCCGCATCGCTCTTGATCTCGATCCCGTAAAGGGCGATAGGCGTGACCATGATAACATCAGCCACAGCCCTTCCGACCCTCTTCTCCTCTAAGATCCTTACTTTATCGAACCGCTCCTCCAAAAACTCAAACAACGGCTCCCGTATATCTTTATCCAGTAAACAATCCTTCCCAGCCATGCCACCAACACCCCAGATAAATCCCTTCAGCCCTGCCACACATGAAAACGAAAGTATGAAAACTCTATTAAAGATAATAATACATTTTAATATAATATACAAAGTAAAACAGCGGCTCAGGATAATAAATCCAAAAGAAAGGCCTTTTTGAACGTCGGCACTTAATGAGCTCGAAGAGCGAATTTAGTGTCCGCTACGCTTCAAAACGGAGCGAGAGCGTCCTTTCGTTGGATTGTATTATTCTGAGCCGCTGAAGACTATCTGTAAAACCCGTACTTAATCTTAATCCTCTCAAACTTTCGAATCATCTTCTCCCCGAAAAAGAAAATAAACACCGATGCCTTCACCGCATGTATCGCATCAAAAGGCACCCCCGAAATATACAGCGCCTTCATCATATCCCAGTTAAGCTCATACCCGCCGGGATACATAGACCCTGTAACCAGTGCGCACACATTGATGATCCCGCCATACAGAATGAAGACCGAAAAGAAAGTATAAGCCGTCAACGTGATATCATCCACAGGCAGTCGTTTGTGCTGGAGCAGGACCCCGATAAGTAACCCCACCGCTCCGAAGATATAGAGCCTCCACCCGAAGAAGGTCTCCTCGCCGTTGGGAAACAAAAGAAAAGATATATATGCCACCACTACAGAGGCGCACACACATAAGACCGGTCCCATAATGACTTTGAAATTGCGCTCAGCCACCTTCTCCGCATCAATCTTGTTAAACACCAGTCCCGCAAGAAAGCCCAAAAGCCCCCAACAGAACATCTGCCAAGGTGTCCAGGGACCCTGGCCCTGAAAGAAGTTCACCACGAATCGTCCCAACGCGCCCACTAAGAATCCCGCCTCAGGTCCGAAGGATATCCCGGAAATGATGACCATGGCCGTTCCCATCTGGAAGGGCATTACACTGGCTGATATCAGGCTTCCGAAAGCAGCCAGGGCAGATAAAACTGCGATCATGACTATCTCCCTTGCCTTGGGCTTCCTTCTTTCGTACACAAGAAAGAAAGGCACCATTACATAAAAGAGGATAAGGGTGCTGACTATCATGTATCCTCTTTGGCCTGCCACTACACCTATGGCAATGGTGGCAGGGATAAGCAATATAACGATAAAGGCAATAATGAGAGTACGTTTCTTACCCGCCTTCTCATATGCTTCTAAGTCGAAAGACCGGCGCATAAGTCCACTACCTCCTCGCAGGTAACCGCCTGGGGAAACCATTTTCTCACCACACGGTTGGCAGCCGTGGTATAGAAGTTGTTACCGGCAAAGAACCTCTTGGATGTAGAGGTGGATATTGCCGTGCCGTCGAAAAACAGGGCACACCTATCGGCGTACTCCGCACAGAATTCTATATCATGGGACACCATAAGTATTGTAGTCCCATTTTCTTTAAGCTTCTTAAAAATGTCTGCTAAAGTCCTCTTAAAGAAGGGATCCAGCCCCTTGGTAGGCTCATCAAGAAGAAGTATGGTAGGCTCCAAAAGAAGGATCTTGCCCAAAGCCAGCCTCTGCTGCTCCCCGCCGGAGAGGTCATAGGGATTGGACTTTCGAAGATGTGATAACTGAAGAAGCTCCAGCATCTCATTTACCTTCTCGGTCTGAACCTCATCCTTTACTTTGGACCCTGCAAAGGCCTCGAAAAGCTCATCCTCGCAGTTTATCTCCGTAAACACCGCCTGCGGGTTCTGGGGCAGCATGCCCAGCCTGTGGTCAAAGAGTTCTTTAACGGAGGCCTTTCTTATATCTTTGCCGTCCACCTTGATCCGGCCCTTGTAAGGCTTTATATTACCGCAGATGGCTTTAAGAGTTGTGCTTTTTCCCGCACCGTTGCCCCCCATAAGGGCGAACCACTCGCCACGTCTTATATATAGATTCTCTCCCCGGAGAACGTCCATTCCTTCTCTGGAATAGCGGAACCACACATCTTCCATCTCGATCACCAGGTCACCCCTGGTGTTCTCAACAGCTTCGCTCTTTAACCGGATATCCTGCTTCATACGGCCAATCCCACCGCCTTCGATGGAATCCGTCTCCTCATCCGAAGCCTGCTTTGAACCCATATATTCTTCCATCATAAGCCGGCCCTCCCTTATGGTAAGGGGGCAGGCGTTCTTATCGGCAAATGCATCTCTATCCTGCTTCAGCAGTTCGCTGTATATCCTCATGATCGAGGGAAGCCCGTAATACATATCGTGGGGATTATCCTTATTTGCAAGAAATGCGGCAACCTTTTCGGTCTCGTCATACATTACCACTTTAGCGGAATCCATAAGGATGACCTTATCAGCCAGGGGAAATGCTTCCTCCAGCCTGTGCTCGGATATAATGATAAGGGTCCCCAGCTCCAGGTTGACCCTTTTTACAGCCCGCAGAAACTCCGACGCAGCCAGGGGATCCAGCTGTGCCGTAGGCTCATCAAGTATAAGTACTTCAGGCTGCATGACCATGACAGAGGCCAGGTTAAGAAGCTGCTTCTGGCCGCCGGAAAGTTCGCTGATATCTTTTCGAAACCAGTTCTGGATACCGAAGAAGCTGGCCATCTCTGCCACTCTCTGGCGGATCACTTCATTTGCGAAGCCCAGGCTTTCTAACCCGAAAGCCAGCTCATGCCACACCTTGTCCGTGACTATCTGGTTATCGGGATTCTGCTGAACGAAACCAATCCTTGAAGCACAGGTCCTCTTGTCTAGCTCGGATACATCCGTTCCCTTGTATGTCACTTCCCCTTCGAATCTTCCGTAGGGGATGAGGTTTTTCTTCATCTGGCGAAGGAAAGTGCTTTTTCCGCAGCCGGATTTACCGCAGAGAACAATGAAATCCGAGTCTCCCATGGAGAGAGTTATGTTATCAAGCGCTTTTCTTTCGCATCCGGGATAAGTAAAGCTTACGCCTTTAAACGCAATTGTCTCCAACGCACTTCACCTCCGATGTCTGTAATAATGGGCAGGATAAGCAGGATATAATATAAACCGTATACGATGTATGAATAGATATCCTGCAGGGGGTATCTTATGTAAGGGTAATAATAGATGGTCGTTCGATCCGCAATATTGCCCGCTATTATAAGTCCTCCCAGAAGAACTATAAGGATCATCATTTTCAAGTCCCTCATGGAAAAATGAAAGAGGTGGAAGCTTGTCCGGCCTTGTATTCCATAGCCTCTGGCCTCCATTGAATCCGAGGTCTCTATGGAAGACTCCAGGGACCAGGCGATAAGAATGGACACCTCCTTGACGGACTGGTGGACCCTATCTACAAAGGACCCCTCCTTAAGATCGCGTCCCATGCATCTCTGCCCTTCCGTTATCTCCTTGAAACGCTTTCTTATAAGAGGGATGTACCTGAATATCATTGAAATTGTAAGAGCTATTGTGGGAAGTATCCGCCCGAAGAGGTAAATAAACTTATCCGACGTCATGATCACCTGATAGCACAAAAGCCACATCAGCACTCCTGAGAGCATAAGTCCCATCATTATGCCGTAAATAAGTGCTTCAATCGTAACGGCATTCTCGTACATGTAGAATAGTTCCGTTACGCCATCGTGCATAAAGAGCATATTCAGGAGAGCGCTTATAAGGACAATAGGTATGATAAACATTATATTGAACTTGATGGCGCTCTTGCCCGATAAAATGATGGTATAAGCAAATGCGCTTATAAATGAACCCGCCAGAAACCAGGGATTCATAGTGGACATGCTTATAGCCACAACTATGACGAAATAAGTAAAATTAACGCTTGGGTGGAAGCTTCCGAAAGTGGATAGTTCTTTAAGTCCTATCATTTCTTCTCTCCCGCATCCTATACGTCATCTACACCGTTAACCGTATAACCCCATTCAATCTTGTCTCCGTTCTTAAGGGTATAACTTGAGCATCCGTAATTAGGTGCCACATTGTTAACCTTGTAGATCCAGCCGCTCATTGCGCCGGCTTCTTTTTCCATAAGATAATTAATACCTTCTATATAGTAACTGCCGTATACCGGTGTATATTTTGAAGAAAGATTAATGGCCTTCTTCTGGCATACTGCTTTTAATACATCAAATACCGTGCTGCCTTCCTTGACCCTGCACTTGGATGTTTTAAGGATGATGCCGTTCTTGGGAACATATTCTTTTTTTGATGCCACCAGGCCTGAGTATCCCACCAGGTTCTTGCACTGGATCAGGATAGTACACTCTACGGTGCCGGAGCTTCCCTCATCAATGAGATATTTATCATCATCATTGGTTTCATTACTGTTCCCGCCGCTTGTTCTGCCTGAATTACCGGTTCCCGGTTGTAATGTCCCCGTTGATCTTCCGGATCTGTCTGCCCAGGGAGTATTATCCTCTACCTGAGTCTGCTGAGTTGCCTGTGTCGAAGGCTGAACCTGGGATTCGGGCTGGGCTGCCTGGGATGAAGCCGGCTGTTCTGCCTGGGATGACAAAGCCTCTGATGAAGCAGGCGTTTCTACTGAAGATGGAGGAGCCGCCGAAGACTCTCCACGTGGCGCTGCCGAACTTCCTGCCGACAGGGCCGTAGCATCCTTCTTGGCTGTCAATCCCTGACTTGCCGTATAATCATTAAAATCATCAAGAGCTGCTGTCAGATTTTGAAAGGCAGACTTCTTGTCATTATTATTTGCCTTCTTGTCCTCCAGTACTGATTTGGCATCCCCCAGGGCGCTCATCAGTGCCTTAACCTCTTTGGAAGACATGTTCTCCTGACTGAGAGGCGTTGAACTGATAGCCCCTTCAGCTTCGGTTATCATGCTCTCAAGTTTCTTTCCGTAATCATCTGCCGGCCTGATCTTAAGCCCTATAAGGACACTTATACCTGCAGCGATCACAATAAATGCAATTATACCAATCCTGAGGATCCTTTTTTGTGATCTGTTCATTTGTTTATTCTCCTGATAGTATTAGAATCCCGATAGTCGTATCCTAGCCGGACATTCTCATTCGACCCTTCTCATGGATCTTGACCATGTTGGATGCATTGTCGTAACGCTGGACTATCTCCTTGGCTTCCTTGTAAAAGAAGTCACCTTCCCTGGTGGGATATATTCGATTTTTCTTACGCAGGAAAAGCTTGGTCTCCAGTTCGTTCTCGACCTGTTTGATCTGCTGACTGACCGCAACCTGGGTCACAAAGAATTCTTTACCTGTCTCGGTAAAGCTGCCTGTCTCATAGGCTTTGATAAAATACCTTAAATTAGTGAAATTCATACAAACATCTCCCCTATCCGTTGTTATTTGTATCCTCCACTCACCACGTATCCTGACTTAAGATCAACCTACTGGGGCGCCTTCCCGTTAAGTGGCATATGCCCTTTCGTCCCTATCACAGTAGAGATAAGCTGTGCCGGATCCTCCCCGGCTTCCGTAAATGAGTGTGGCAATGTATTAAACTCACCTATACAAGATATCACGATTTTTAAGAATTATCAATAAAAGCATAAGAAAAATCTTTGTATATGACGTACAAAGATTTATACAGATATATGGTATCTGTTCACTTTATGGAGCATTTTAATACTTTATGCCTAATAATTCGGAAAAGGAATTGATTATGTAACTGCATTTTTCCTCCGGAACATCCCCGAAACCATATCTGCAGAAAATAAAGGGAACCCCGGCCCGGCTGCAGGCATTATAGTCCATAATGGTGTCGCCTACATACATGGCGTCTTCTATCCCGTTTCTTTCCATTATAAGACGGATATTGTCGGCCTTGTACTTGCCGGTATAAGGCGGGCAGGTGAAATCAGTGATATACTCTCTGATGCCGGAAATGTCCATAAGGGTCTCTATGTAGCCCGAATGGCAGTTACTTACTATAAAGAGATTATACTGCTTGTAAAGTTCTTTAAGGGTCTCCGTAACTCCGTCATAAAGGGCAGGTTTATACTTTAAAAGCCACGGGTTCTGGTTATCCATGCACTTTTCTGAGACATGATCTCTTTCTTCGTCAGAGCAATCGGGAAACACAGCCTTGGCTATCTCGCTCATGGGCTTTCCGAAGTGCTTCTTTAACAGTTCCCCGTTAACCCTCAAGTCCCAGTCCGTATATTCCTCCAAAGCCGCATTCCATGCCTGCGCCACTACTTCCGTGGAATCCCACAGCGTCCCATCAACGTCGAAAATTAATGCTTTCATCCATAATCCTCCAAAACTGGATTTTAAGACAGGGGACGGTTCTCTGTCTTATGGCTTGATTGCTTGCAATCGAGCCGCACGGAGAGACCGCTAGCGACTTGAATAATACAGAGAACCGTCCCCTGTCTTGCAGTATGATGTTACATTATGTCTTCTTGAATTTCAACTGGAAATGTGGTATATTTTCTTTCATAGTCAGCGAAACTTCGGGTGTAAAATATGATCGAAATTAAGAATCTCACCAAAGCATTTGGTGATTTTACCGCCGTGGATAACCTAAGCCTCACCATCAACACAGGTGAGTTTTTCGGCCTGTTAGGCCCTAACGGCGCCGGTAAGACCACCACCATAAGCATGATGTCCACGGTTCTCCTTCCCACAGCAGGAGAGATCCTGGTTGATGGTGTCCCTCTTTCCAGAAAGGCTTCCGCAGAGAAAAGGAAGCTCTCGGTCATTACTCAGGAATACTCCATGCGGCAGGACATGACCATGAAAGAGGTTATGGAATATCAGGGCCGGCTCTATTACATGCCCATGAAGGAGATCCGCAAAAAAAGTGCTGATCTCTTGGAGTTTGCCGGGTTGACGGAGTTTACCAACCGCACCGTCCGACATTTATCAGGCGGTATGAAACGTAAGCTTATGATATGCCGGGCTCTTCTCATTGACCCTGAGATTCTTCTTCTTGACGAGCCGACTGCGGGAATGGATGCCCTCTCCCGCCGACAGATGTGGAATCTGCTCCGCCAGGTTAATGATCGGCATATGACCATAGTTCTGACCACCCACTACATAGAAGAGGCTCAAGCCTTGTGCGAACGTGTTGCCCTTGTCAACCGCGGAAAGCTCCAGAAGCTTGACACCCCGGATAACCTCATTAAAGAACTGGGCACCTTCGCAGTCGACGAGACAAGTGACGATGGCCTGAAAAGCAAATATTTTCATACCAGAGACGAGGCCATTGCCTATCTGCAGACTGCCGGAAGTAATGCCTCCTTCCGCACCACCACTTTGGAAGATGTATTCGTTGAGTGCGCCGGTCGGAAGATCATCAACAACTAAAAGGACTTTATAAATGGGAATTCTCACTGTTCTTTGGGAGAAATGGGTTGAATTCCGCCGTGACTTTTACAAGATCACCGTGGCGGCCATGATCTCCCCGCTAATGTACTTGATAATATTCGGTATGGGAATCCAGACTACCTCCCATGGGGAGCCTTACCTGCATTTTCTCATTCCCGGTATCGTATCCATGGCTACCATGACCGGAAGTTTTTCCGCAGTGGCACAGAACATGTCCGTTCAGCGCCTCTACGAAAAAGCTCTCGACCAGGTAATGGTCTCTCCCACGCCTCTGTGGCAGTTTATCCTGGGACAGATCATCGGAGGAAGCATCCGCGGTCTCTATGCCGGCGGCATCATTTTACTTCTTACCATCCCCATCAGGACAGACCTCATTTTCAACGGCATGTCCGTATTTATCATGTTCTTAAACGGCACGGTGTTCTCCACCATTGCTCTTGTGCTGTCATTTCTGGCAAAGAGCTATACCGATGCCCCCAGATATACAGCCTATATCATTACGCCCATGTCTTTCCTGTGTAACACATTTTTCTCCACCGAGCAGATCCCCAACGGATTTCGGCAGGCAATAGGCTTACTGCCCCTGTCCCAGACCAGTTCCATGATCCGTGCTATCGCAAATGATCAGCAGCCTGATTACATCGGCTTCCTGATACTCGGCATTTATCTTGTGGTGTTCGGAACGATCTCGGTGGTATTTATTTATAAGAAAAAGAACCTATGAAAAAGACATTTAACACTTCAAAACTTATAATCTGCATAGTTCTTCTTGTCACGTTACTGTTCCCCACTGCATGGTCGAGTAATGTAACTGATGAAGAAAAAGCAAAACGTGTATCTGATGCCCAGATGGAGATCCTGACCAACACCGGCATTAAGTATGGCATGTCACCCATATTTGCCGAAAGCGTTAAGGAGGGAACTTACGATATCACTGCATATTCTTCGTCTGCCTATTTCAAGGTTACCAATGCAAAGCTCACGGTTGAGGGCGGTAAGATGAACGTTCGTTTCACCATCCCAAGCATGAGTTATGTATATGTCTATGCGGGAACAGCCAAAGAGGCAGAGAATGCTTCTGAGAGCGAGTGGATCAAATTTGAGGAAGAGAAAGGCTGCACGGTATTTACCATACCTGTGTCTGCTTTGGACGCCAAGGTTCAGTGTGCCGCCTACAGTAAGGCCAAGAAGAGATGGTACTCAAGAACCCTTTGCTTTGACGCGTCCACATTGCCTAAAGATGCTTTAAACATTACTCTTCCCGATTTTGAACTTATAGAAGAGGCCATCAAAGCCTATGAGGTTGTCGGAAGTGAAGAATTAAAGAAAAAACGTCAGGAGGCTGCGGCTTCTTTGCAGCCTGTCACCATGGATCTTAATGACGGTGATTACTCTATAGAAGTAAATATGACGGGAGGTTCCGGACGTGCCAGCATTAGTTCTCCCACCCTTCTTACAATAAAGGATGGCAAAGCCTACGCGACCCTGATGTGGTCCAGTACCTACTACGATTACATGATAATCGACGGGGCCTACTTCTATAATACGAATGAAAGCGGCGGCCCGTCTACCTTCGAGATACCCATTACAGCGCTGGATGAGCCCATCGATATCGTAGCAGATACTACGGCCATGGGCGATCCCGTGGAGATCAATTACATCCTCACTTTCTACGAGGAATCCGTAGGCGACAAAGGCTCCGTTCCCCAGGAATCCGCCAAGCTTGTCCTTCTCATCGCAGGACTGATCATCATCCTGGGCGGGATACTAAACTACTTCATCAAGAAAAAACGCGCAAAGTAAAAACAGCCCGCATATGCGGGCTGTCAATTATTAAACTCTTGATAAATATTCTCCTGTACGTGTATCTATTTTGATCTTATCATCCTGATTAACAAAGAGGGGAACAAGAACTGTAGCTCCTGTCTCTACTGTTGCAGGCTTTGTAGCGCCTGTGGCCGTATCACCCTTAACGCCGGGCTCGGTCTCTGTAACAACCAGTTCAACGAACAGAGGGGGCTCAACTGCGAATACCGCTCCGTTGTGTGAGCACACCTTAACCATATCATTTTCTTTAACGAACTTGAGCGCATCACCGATATCAGATGCATTAAGAGCTATCTGCTCATATGTCTCAACATCCATGAAGTGGAAAAGGTCACCGTCTGAATAAAGATACTGCATATCTGCACGGTCGATACGTGCCGCTTCACACTTCTCGGTAGGTCTGAAAGTCTTCTCAACCACACCGCCGTTCTTTATATTCTTAAGCTTAGTCCTTACAAATGCTGCTCCTTTGCCGGGCTTAACATGCTGAAACTCAACAATCTGATACACATTGCCTTCTAACTCGATTGTCATACCGTTTCTGAATTCTCCTGCTGTCATAAAAATAGTTCCTCCTTTAGATGCCGGCATCAGCCGCATAAACAAATTATTATCTAAACACGCCGTACCCTATTATATAAAATAGTACGCAACATTTCAACCATTACTTTTCTTCAAGCCCAAAGAGGAATTTCCTCTGGAATTCATTGCGGACCACATTGATAGGCTTAAGCTGGGAAGCGGATGCTCCCTTCATGATCATTACCTCACGGTAAAGCATATATGTCTCCGGTTGAAGGATAACAAGCCTTATCGGTGCCAGATGTCCTTCTCCGAAATGCTTCTTTAATCCCACATTTGCCTTGATAAGCTCCTCCTGAAGACACTCCCGTATTTCCTCATTGGCAAGTCCCTCCGGCCTGCTGTTCAGTTCAAGGAAGATTACATACGTAGGCGGATCAGCTTCTGAATCGGGATAAATGGAATAATCAAACATGTCAAACCCCAGTTTTTTCTCCGTCTCAAGTACTGCATGCCTTACTGCCGTCTCAGATGTCTTCTCCCCTCTTAGGTTGGCGGCAAACCCCGCTCTCGTTTCAAACTCTATAAGCGGTGTCTTGTTATGGAAGCCTACCACTCTTATGACATCATGCATCCTGTATCTGTATAGGCCACCAAAGCCGGTTATTATAAACTCATAGCATTTATCCTTCTCCAGCTTGTCCATGGTGATGCAGACCGCTTTCTCATCATTCGGATCAAGGAATTCCATGAAACATCCATCCGGTACCATAATAGATGGAGATTCATCCATTATGTAATGAGTTGAGAAGAATCCTTCTGATGCAGAGACTCCAAGGTAGAAAACATGAACCTCCGGTCCCAGTATGTTCTTCTTGAGCTTATCGGTGTATGGTGAAAAATTAGCTCCTCCGGCTGTAATGATATACTGCAGGTTCTTCCATATCTTCCGGGCCCAGGGTCCGTCAAACCCTTCATCAAAGACCCGGCGCAGTTCCTCAGCTCTTGCCGGATCAGGCTTGATCTTGCCAAGAAGCGATTTTCTGACACTGTCCGGAAGATTGACCGATTCGTCTATAGTCCCATTCTTTATATCATTTACAAGCATCTCATGGTTATGCATTATATACATGAACATCTCCATGATGATACTCGAAAATGTTCCCTGGATATATGTAACTTTGCGTTCAGCCAAAGCAAACCTTGCATGGATATACCTGGTCAGCACCCCGGGATCGGGATTCTTGGCCTCATCCGGAGAGGTATAAAGCTTGTTCATATATTTCGAAAACGGACTTTTCTTATTCATTACCGAGGATGCCGCACCGTAAGTTGCACCACTTTCAAGGACCTCGGCCCTTCCCTCGATAAGGTTGATCCCTTTGCCGTTATTCCATCCGTAACCGATCTGATTGGAGATATGTGCACCTGAATGCAGGGCAAAGTATTTGCCGCAGACCGAGACATGGCGCTGAGACAGGGGAATATGTTTGGCAAGCCCCAATGTTCCCGATGTCTTGTTAAAATGAGTCACATGCTCTTTTATCAGGACATTATCTTCTCCTCTGACCATCCGTTCAATGAAAGGAGCCAGATCATCGTATTCATTGATAGGAACCCGGGCCTGGTATTCTTCTATGGAGTGAATGTCTGCGAATCCGTATCTCCGTCCGTATTCCGTATCTTTATTCTCTTCAAGGACAGATAACAGGATCTCTTTCTGGACTTTTCCCGGATCCTTGGACATCTCCTCCAGTTTTTTTACATGACTCTGCCCCATACGGGCCATCATTTTCATCATAAAACCTATTGCTGACATTGATACTCCCCCTATAAAATGATCAGTTCCTTAGGTGACCCGGTCAGGTTTCTATACCCCTCTTCCGTCACCACCACAAGGTCCTCGATCCGCACGCCCCCGAAGCCTTCGATATATATTCCGGGTTCAACGGTCTCCAGCATATTCTTCTTAAGAAGTGCCTTGGACTTCGTGTTAAATGCAGGGGATTCGTGGATAAAGAGTCCCACTGAATGTCCCAGACCGTGGCCGAAACAGCCTGCATAGCCTTTGTTATCTATGTAGTCCCTGGCAGTCTTATCAACATCCACGCAGGCCACCCCTTCTTTTATCATGTCGAGTGCAATCTGCTGCGCCTCAAGCACCGTGTTATACACGTCCCTTTGCTTATCGGAAGCCCGTCCCATAACGATGGTCCTTGTCATATCCGAACAATAGCCCTCATATTTACAGCCGAAATCCATGGTTACAAAGTCTCCAACCTCAATCTCTTTACGTCCCGGCACTGCATGGGGCTTGGAAGAATTAATGCCGCTTGCAACTATGGTATCAAAGGAAAGTGCTTCCGCACCTTCATCCTTCATGTAGAGCTCCAGCATGGCGGCCACTGAAAGTTCAGTCATTCCCGGCTTAATGAAATCCATTATCTTCTTAAATGCCAAGTCTCCGATATGTTCAGCATTAGCGATCTTCTCAATCTCTTCCAGGGTCTTGATCTGCCTGAGATCATTAAGGCTCTCTCCCAGCTCCACAAGACATACTCCGCCAGCCGATCCTGACTTCTTATCTTCCTCATCCTTATTCAGCCCGCAAAACAGCTTGTAATCAGCATACGAAATACTCTTGTCCTCGAACCCGATATTTACAGCCCCATCACCCTTTATAAGATCTGACAGGGTGGCCTTGTAGCCTCTATCCGCCGATATTTCCGCAACGTCGAAACCCGAAGCTTCTTCCTTGGCCCGAACCGTATATCTCGAATCGGTAATGATCACATTCCTCTTCCCGGAGATGTATGCATATCCTGCATCCCCCGAATACCCTGTGATATATCTCATGTTGTAAAAATCAGAAATGATAAGGGCATCAAGGCCCTTATCATTTATAATCATCTTAATCCTGTTATCCATATCTTATTTATCCAAAATCTTCTTAAGCTCATCCATGAATGTGTTAACATCCTTGAATTCTCTGTATACCGATGCAAATCTTACATACGCAACAGCTTCCAGGTCTTTAAGCTTATGCATTACAAGTTCGCCGATAACATCACTGGGGATCTCCTTATCCTCCATGTTGAATATCTCGTTCTCCACCTCATCAACCAGAGCATTTATCTGGTTAATGGATACAGGCCTCTTATGGCAGGCACGAAGCACACCGGCCTCGATCTTGGAACGATCATAGGGTTCCCTGTTGTTATCCTTCTTGATGACTACCAGCGGTATAGTCTCAACCTTCTCATATGTGGTAAAACGCTTATTGCACTTGTCACAGCTTCTACGACGCCTGATGGAACTGTTGTCATCAGCCGGTCTGGAATCGATAACTTTTGTGTCGTCACTGCCGCAAAACGGACATTTCATAATTGCTCCCTCCAAAAAAAATCAAGAATCACTACATATTGTTATTCTACCCTTTTCAAATACAAAATACAACAAAAAAGTGACAGGGGGACGGTCCTTTTGTCACCCCCTGTCACTCTCAAAATTATACGTTAAAACGGAACAGTATCACATCCCCGTCTTTTACCACATAATCTTTGCCTTCGATCCCAACGAGCCCCTTCTCTTTCGCTGCCGCAATGGAACCGCAATCCATAAGGTCCTGATACTGAATGACCTCGGCCTTGATGAATCCTCTCTCGAAATCCGTATGGATCTTACCTGCCGCCTGGGGCGCCTTGGTCCCTGCCTTGATGGTCCAGGCTCTGGTCTCATCCTCTCCTGATGTCAGGTAAGAAATGAGTCCCAGCAAATGATAACTTGCCTTTATAAGCTTATCAAGTCCTGATTCTTTTAACCCCAAATCCTCCAAGAACATGGCCTTCTCGTCATCATCCAGCTCCGAGATCTCTTCTTCGATCTTGGCGCAGATAACAAATACTTCGCAGTTCTCTGTCGCGGCGTACTCCCTTACCTTTGCCACATAGGGATTAGCAGCGCCGTCATCAGCCACTTCATCTTCCTTTACATTTGCAGCGAAGATCACCGGCTTGATAGTCAGCAGATTATAGGTCGAAAGAAATGCTTCCTCATCCTCGTCATTTACCGAAAAAGTCTTAGCAAGCTTTCCCTCTTCCAAATGAGCGATAAGCCGTTCTACCAGTGCAAGTTCTTTTGCCAGCGCCTTGTCATTCTTAGCCCCTCTTACCACCTTAGACTTACGTCTCTCAAGGATCTCAATATCCGAGAACACCAGCTCAAGATTGATGGTCTCAATATCTCGCAGGGGATCCACTGTCCCGTCCACATGAACAACATTTGAGTCCTCAAAGCATCTTACTACGTGAACTATAGCATCCACCTCTCGGATATTTGAAAGGAACTGGTTCCCCAGGCCTTCACCCTTGGATGCGCCCTTAACAAGCCCTGCAATATCAACAAATTCGATAGTCGCCGGAGTAACCTTCTTGGACTTATACAGTTCCCCCAGCTTCACGATCCGCTCATCCGGCACTGCCACCACCCCGATATTCGGGTCAATGGTGCAGAACGGATAGTTGGCAGACTCCGCTCCCGCCTTAGTCAGCGAATTAAACAAAGTACTCTTCCCAACATTGGGAAGTCCCACGATTCCTAGTTTCATACTATTTCATTTCTCCTTTATTGTCTTCTTCTCCGATCATGTTCGTCCCGGTAGAAACGGCGTTTTTCTTCATACATTCTGTCGTCGGCCTCTGCCCTTCTGGCATTGTAATCGGGATCTCCGCCTTCAGCATAGGAGTACCCTATAGCCACATAAACTCCCTTTTCCCCGGCCATGGATCTTAATTCCTCTATCCGGCTTTCAAACTCCTGTATGCTGTCATAATATGTATAAACGGCAAACTCGTCACCACCCAAACGGTACACATTCTCATGCCCGAATATATCTGTAAGGCAGGTCGCAGCCGTCTTTATAAGTTCATCCCCGGCAGCATGGCCTCCGGTATCATTCACGGCTTTCAGCCCGTTTATATCACACATAACAAAGCCATATGAACGTGAGGTATCCAGCTCCTCCATTTCGAACTTCCTCATGGCCCGCCTGTTGCCTACACCGGTAAGAGCATCATGATAACTGTAATCCACAAGGCGTCTGTGACCATCTCTCTGGGAGATCATCGACGACATGAAGAACATCAGAAGTTTCATGATCTCGGATATCTCTTTCATCATTTCAGGCGGCGGGTTGTCAACGCCGAAGAAGCCTATATACTCTCCCTCAAGCATGATCGGACCCGTGACCAATGTCCGGATGCCCTGCGGTTTCAATATATTATACATTTTTTCACTCACTTCACGGTATTTTTCCATATCGTAGATCAGTACATGACCGCCCTTTTTATACTCATCGTACCAGACATCTATCACCCCGTTATACGGCAGGCCTTTAAGATTATCGATCTCCGGTTCGACGCCTGCCGCACAATACTCATATGTGTTATCAAATGTACCGTCATGATTGTCTTCAAAAATGTAAGCCCGGTCGGCATTAAGCTCCGTACACAGATATTCCAGCACCTTATCGAGTTTTGATTCAAAATCCTCTGTATCCGTAACACACTGCAGAAGCCGGTTGATAAAACGGTCCCTTTCAAGTGAAGTCTTCTCGGATACCCACCAGGAATATATCTGAAGAGCCATCATTACAAAGAATATAACAAGGCCTAATCTGAACCAGCTTCCACGTCCTATGGACACCTTTTTGCCGATGATGTATCTGATTATATCGGTAAAAGAAGTAACAACAAAGATCGCTGCTCCGATATAAAAATACTTCATATTGGATGACATCTTCTTTTTGCGGCAGTAAACTTCATTATCAAGGAGAATTACCACCATCATCAGAAGCTCCGAAATATATGAAAAGTATACGGTTGCAGTCATCGTATGGATGTCTGCGCCAAAGTAATACCTGGAGAACAGCAGCCATCCGAAACACGCAACGGAAATAATGAATGAAAGATACAGATAGATCTTTCTCCTTGTCTTTGTAATATAATAAACGAAATATATCATCGGAAAAACAGCAAGATGCGGGATCCCGTAAATAACCTCCCTGCAGGCATAGACCGTGCCCGTCAGAAGCTGTGGCATACCGGTATCACTCAGACTCCACAAACCCAGAAGGACCGCTGACAATCCTAATGCCCAAAGTGAGCGCATTATAGAGCTTTTCCTGAAGAGGGCCAGACATAATGCTATGACGATCAGGCCGAATATCACCATCAAAATGGAAAGGCCCTCCGGAACTAAATTGCTTCTCGTCATGTAATAACGGAACAATTCCTCAGGTCCGTACTGGATCAGATTGATACGGCCGCCGTGCCCATCGGTAAACACCGTTTCGGCCTTGATGCGCATCGTAGCCCCCTCATCCTTGGTTCCCAGACCGATCATATGATAGGAAACCCCGTCTCCGAGCCCTGTAAAATTCTCCTGTGTATCATAGGAATATATCAGGCTGTCATCCACATATACCTTAAACCTGAGGTTGCTGGTAGAAAGATAAACCGAATCCGTCTCCAGCATTTTATCAGGAAGCTTCTTTGATGCACTGTATTCACCGCCAAAGTTCCCGGCAAAGACAGCATCCAGATCCAAACCTTCCCCCGAATCAAGCGTCCAGTCAGTTGAGAAATCCCTCTTTTCAGCATCCTTTTCGGCATTAAAGAAACCTTGCAGATCGGTAAAAAATACAATATGACCGACAAAGACAGCAAGTGCTGCAAAATACAGTATAAGAAATACATTGATCAGTTTTAAACGACTCGTTTTCATCTTCTTCCTTTTCCGGGCATCTATCACATTATTCGTTCTTCATCTTATATTTCCTGTACTTTTTGGAATGCTCCTCAAGTATGGCAAAATCCGACTCCTGGGGAATACTCTGTACTGCCGTGGCCATGTAGTTTCTCATGACACCCACAAGAATAAAGGGTCTGACTAAGGTACCATGGATGATCCCCCACACGATAAGTGCAAGAACAACGCATATGGCAATGGTCAGTAATGCGGGGTCAGACATGATCTCGATCAGTTTATTATGCTCACCGTCTTTGGCAAACTCGGAAACCTCATGTGAAATAGCCTTGATAGGTTCGCTGTACTGAGAAACCAGAACATAAAAACCACCGAAGAAGGCTCCGCCTATCACCACAAGTGAAGCCAGTCCTATACCGAACATCCGTCCCAGGTTCTTAAGCAGGGTACTGCCGTTTTTAAAAAATATAACCGCCCCTTCGCAGGTAGCCTTAAACGCACTTATATCCCTGCGGTAGAATATCCATCCCAGACAGCAGTCACACAGGAAACCGACAACAACACTGATGGCGATGCTGATAGCGCTGCCGATGGAACTGCCTGTATCTCCGCCTACTGCTTCTCCGATCTTGGTTATGACACGACCCAATTCATTAAATATCCCCTTGATCACACTGGTTGCAGCGTAATACAATGCAACGGTGGTAAATCTCTCCTTCACCATGGCTTTGCCGGTACCGTATATATCCTCAGGAAGCTGATCCTCGGTAACCGCCTTGGTCATTACGGCGATCTGGCCCGCCTTGAAGATATAGCTGAAGAAGTGGGACAATACAGCCACAAGTACTATACCTATAAGGATCCCGATGCCCAGCCCGTACATTCCCTGACCGACAATCCGGTCAGACAAAAGAAATCCTATTGCAGACAAGGCAACGATAACGATAAACATTATCAGGTTAAAAACAAATCTTTTCAGGGAAAATGTGAGAGTTTTCTTGTATATCTCTCCATTGCTCAACTTTGGTTCCATTATTTCTCCTCCTAAAGGGTTCTTTACTTATCGTTCCACAATACTATCCGTTTATCGGGCGCGAGGTACATTCCGTCTCCTTCTTTAACACCCATTTTATCATATATCATGTCAAACATCTGGAGATTCACATTGACGCGCAGATGGTTAAAGGGATGTGTGTCCGTGGAATTGGCCAACAATTCCTGCTGGGTAAATGTCTGTGCCCAGGGAGCAGCAAGACTCTTTAAGAATCTGTCATAATCAAGTCCCTCGGCCTTCTCGGCACATTTTAAGATAGCCTGCATGCCTGAAAGATCTGCAGTTGCCTCAGCGACGATGATCTGACCGTTTACATTCTGCCCCGGCAAATATTCTATGGTACTGAAATACTCACTGATCTTGTTGCATTTATCAAGAAAAGACTTAAGAGCCTTGTCAGAGAATATAGGTTTGGGCGCTCCGTACGCATCCAGCTGTGACCCCAAATAATCAAATCCGTGGCTTATCTCATGTCCTATGACATTACCTATTCCTGCCAGGAGATCGTTATCCGTCCTTTCTTTATCAAACAGCACACTTGTAACTACCCCCGGATATATATTTATGGAATTACTGGTGGCCTCATAGAATGCATTGGCCATAGTCGGTGTTATGGATACCCATGTTGTATCCGCTGAAGCCTTCTTGTTGATCTTTTTGCTCTCCCACTCATTGCGGGACTCTTTCAGCAAAAGATAGTTGGATAACAAGCTGCCACCCTTATCTGTGGATTTCAGGTCAACCCCTGCAAAATCCCTGTATCCGCTGACAGGCTCCAGTATGTTCAATGTTATATTATCAAGTTTTTCCTTTAACAGGGCCGCCGACATATCATCCAGCCAAACCGTCTTATCTGTCAGTTCCTTGTATGCATCAATGATATCCGCTGTCAGCTTTTTGATGCGGTCAATCCCATCCCGGCCAATGGCCTCATCAACATATATCTTTGATACTAAATGAGAAAATGTTTCAAGATTCTTACATGCATCAAATGCAAATGATTCAGCTGTTCCATTTTGGGATGTAAACAAAAGATTGCCGGAAGGATCTCTGTATGGCCTGGTTTCGGTTAGAACCTTTGCTTTTGTAACAAGCTTAATGGTCTCGAGATTCTCCTCTGTCCACAGGTCGTTAAGAGCAGTGATCCACTCCCGGCCTGATACAGAGTATTCCTCTGCTGTATCCTTCTTAAGCTTTTTCAGCATGCCCTTAATGGGGAGTTTCGGTCCCAGACTGCAAAGCTTATCAAGAGTGATACTGCTGTTTTTAGCAGCCTCCGCAAAAGATCCGTATTCAGCCTTTATATACATTTGTGTACTGTCGGCATGTTTGCCGTAGGCTTTTTCAAAAGCAATGACCTGTTGAAATACATCCGTCATCTGTTCCTTTTCCAGCCCAAGATACTGGTAGTCAGCAAATGCCATGGCAGCATAGTTAAGCAGCACCGCATCGTATTGTTCCTGTGTTGCAGGATCATCAACATCCTGATAATAGGAGCTTCCCACTACAGCATCAAAAAGAAGGTAATTAGGCATTATGGAAACACAGATATTTGATCTGGTATCAACAATTCCCAAAAATGCATTGATAAAAGGAGTAAAAGGGAATTTGTCCGAAGAAAGCAGTTCATTCATTTTATCAATCGAGGTTACTGCATCGATCATATCAAAATAGGGTTGCACCTCGGATATTCCGATCTTCTTCAGATTATCCAGATCCTTTGCCTGCTCGTAAAAGATACGCAGCTGGTCCAGATCATGACCGGTGCGGGACTTGTCTTCTATCACTCCGGCAACAGTACTCTGCAGTTCTCCTGCTCTTGAAGTCAGAGTTGTAATGGACTTATCCTGATGCTCCTTTAAGGCATCATAGTTGTAATGGGTATAAACGTCGTCCTTTATCTCCGGTGCCGTCTGAGGCAGATTGCCCTGAAGAATAGTGGTAGTCCAGGGTTTACCCACCAGTTCACCCGATGATGCCTGTGAAGATGCCGCCTCCCCTGAGGCTGCAGTCGAAGCAGCAGATCCTGCCGATGAGGAAGAGACTGATGTCCCCGGACTACCGGCGTTGCACGCTGTAAGCAAGAGTGCGGCTGCTGTCATAAGGCTTATTATTATAGCTGTTATCCTGTTCTTTTCCTGTTTCATACGACACCTCCCTTAATGAGAGGATTATACCAAAAAAAACGCAAACGGAAAAGAGGAATACCATTTCTGATATTCCTCTTGTTGCATAAATCATTTTATTATTTTAGGGGATTGGATTATTCTTCTCTTTTCTTGTTATCTGTAGTGTACAACAGGAAAAATCATATTGCAATAGGTACCGGACAACATTAAGACTATCTTAATAAATCCTCAATATTATCATAATATTTGCTGATAATTGCATAAATTGTCTGATATTTTCGAATAATTTATATTATTTATTCTATTCTTTCATTTCATCGAAGAGAATGTGATATAATCACCTTATATCAAATAACCGGCCATAAAAGGAGAATAAACCATGTTTTTCAAATTCGATGAAACAACCGTACACCAACTGGCACCGGACTGCGTCCGTCATGTCCTTGCAAGGACCGAGAACCTCTTAAACTGCCGCCTGGATATGCAAAAAGGTCATACCGCACCTTCCCACTCTCATCCCCACGAGCAGTGTACCTATGTGATCTCAGGAAAGATAGAGATAACCGCCGGCAATGATAAGAGTATCTTATATCCCGGCGATTCCGTAAGTTTTGGGCCCAACATTGAGCATAAATATCTTGTACTGGAAGATTCCGTGGTCCTGGAAAGCTTCACTCCCATGCGGAATGATATTATTGACTTTTCTTAATCCCCGATCATTTCCGCAAGGATCCCGGCAGCATCTGCCACGATATCGTGGCAGGTCTTGCCCACTTCTTTCTTATGTGCCACAAGGGGCTTGCATTCAATATACTTGTTGATCTTTTTGAACCTCTCTTCGAATTCGTCTTTTTTATCTATGGAGAGTTTTTCCAGGATCATCTCCGATGCAAGTACCGCACCGCATTTCCCCTCTATGCTTCTGGGAGGCGGAGTAACCTCCATGGCTTTCTCCTCGGTCAGACCGATCTTGTCTGCGAATGCTGCTGCTACTGCCTGGGAGCAGTTGGCACCATCCTTATGAAACAATCCTCTTGCTTTATTCTCGTAATCCATATACTCTTTCCTCCGGATTCTCTGTTTTCTCTGATCTCAGGTCACGATCAACATGAACCTCAACACAGAAAAATATACCACATTATCATGTTCCAAAACAATAAGAAATCATAACAAGGTTCTTTTGACGCACAACTGAAACCATGATATAATGTGTGAGTTGGAAAATACTTTATGGATTAATATGGAGGTAAAACAATGAAGAAGCTTAAAGTTAAAAAGGGCGCCACATGTATGGCTTGTCTTGAATGTGTCCGTGCATGTTCAGAGGCATATTACAAGGTATTTGATCCTGCCAAGTCTGTTATACAGATAGTTGATAAGAAGGGTGAGGCTAAGCCGGTTGTTTGTCCCCAATGCGGTAAGTGCGCAGAGGCTTGTCCCAATAAGGCTATCAACAAGAACGCCAAGGGCGTGTTCACAGTTGATAAGAAGCTCTGTGACGGATGCGGCAAGTGCGTTGAGGCTTGTCCCTTCAACCTTATGATCAAAGTAGAGGATAAGCCGAACTCCAGTAAATGTATCGCATGCGGCATCTGTGTCAAGAACTGCCCCATGGATGTACTTGAGATCGTTGAAGACGATAAATAAACAAAATGTTTTAATCTAAAGATTCTATAGCCAGCAGATATCCCGATCTGTACTTAACGGTGGCCATCTCCTCAACTATCATGTTGGAGGTGGCCAGGCTTTTTTGTATAAACAGGGTGTATCTCTTAAGATTATATCTGAAACCTGTCAGGGTCAGAGATTCAACCTTCTCAGACACGGGCAGGAAGGAAACATACTTTCCGTACTGGGATGTCCTGGCTATGGTGTATTCCCTGGGAGCAAGATATATTTTATTATTGGGATCATACATGTATACATTGACGCCTCGATCAAAAGCATAGGTAAGCCCGTGTATCCCGGCCAGCACATGATCAAGCCTGGTTCCTGTCCCCCCTATGATGTGAACCTCTCCGAAAGACGCATTACCTTCCACCAGATTAGTGGCTCTGGATATGGCCAGCTGGGTATCCGTCTCATCCTTGACCGAGGAGAATGTTCTCTTAATGATATCCTTGTTTTCCATAAAAACTTTTATCTCTTCGTGATCAACGGAATCCATGTCCCCCATTATCTCATTGGGAGTAACTTCTGCACTCTTTAAGAAGAGGAGTCCCCTATCGACTCCTATGATATAAGGGTTCTCAAATTTATTAAGGAATCTGTATGCAAATAAATTGTCAATACTTCCTCCCGTAACTATGATAATATCTCTTTTGTTATCACTCACTGCTATTGATACTCCTTAAATATCTCAAAAAAACCGGCTACATTGGCTGCCGCATCCCCGCGAAAAACTGACGATCCCGCAACTATCACATTAGCTCCGGCATCCAGCACATCTCTCACATTATCAAGATATATCCCACCGTCCACCTGGATGTCCATATCTTTGATCCCTTTACTATCCAGCAAAGCTTTAGTCTCTCTTATACGTCCCAGAGATTCCGGTATAAACTTCTGTCCGCCGAATCCGGGATAGACCGTCATGACAAGTATCATGTCAACAAGCCCGGCAATATCCTCAAGTACGGATACCGCGGTATCAGGTCTTATGGCGACCCCGGCTTTTTTACCCGAATCCTTTATAGCGGCAATGGTGGCAGGCAGGTCTTTGCATGCTTCCTGATGAACAGTGATGATATCGGCCCCTGAGACGGCAAAATCATCAATATAACGAATAGGCTCCTCTATCATGAGATGAACATCAAATACGGCATCTGTGCACTTCCTGATAGATTTAATAACGGGCATTCCGTAGCTGATGCTCTTTACAAATGCCCCGTCCATTACATCAATATGAATATATGTTGCTCCTGCATCGGTGACGCATCTGATCTCTTCTCCCAGCCTGGATAGATCCGCTGAAAGAAGGGATGGAGATAATGTGATCATCTCAATACCTCCGCTTGCTCCTGATCTCATCGTATAACATAAGGTAACTTTCGTACCTTTCCTTACTGATATCTCCGGCCTCCACCGCTTCCTTTACGGCGCAATCCGGCTCGCTGACATGGGCACAACCCGAGAACCTGCATTTTTCCTCATAAGGCCTGAACTCCGGAAAGTATAGTTTCAGATCCTCTTTTTTATCAATATCAACATAAAGTGAAGAAAACCCGGGTGTATCCATGATAAATGTATCATCATCGATCCTGATGATCTCTGAATGCCTGGTGGTGTGCTTACCTCTGGCAAGCTTCCTGCTGATCTCTCCGGTCTCCACATCGGCATCGGGATTAATGGCCTTTATGACAGAAGATTTGCCGACACCCGACGGGCCCGCAACGGCAGACACCTTTCCACACAGGGCTTTCTTAAGCTCATCCATGCCTTCTCCGGATTTAGTGCTGGTAAAAACAAGCTTGTAGGGGGTCTTATCGTAAATCCTCCTGAACTCATCCATCTCATCGACCGTAACTATATCCCGCTTATTAAAACAGATGACCACCGAAACATCCTGCATCTCCATAGATATAAGAAAACGGTCAAGCAGATTCAGATTAGGTGTGGGATTCTTCATGGCAAATATTACAAGTGCCTGATCTATATTGGCTACAAGGGGACGGACAAGCTCATTCTTCCGCTCATAGATGCTTTTAAGATTACCCTCCATGGCATCTTCGTCAAGGACATCTATCTCCACGTTATCTCCAACCATGGGCTTGACATTATCTTTGCGGAATACCCCCTTGGCCTTACATTCATATGTTCCGGCTCCGGGAACAAACACGTAATAAAATCCTGCTATCCCTTTGATAATCTTGCCGTACATATGATCATTCGTTCTTTCCGACGTAAATGGTAACCGTAGAGCCTTGCGGAGCATAATCTCCCACTGCAGGCTCCTGCTTCAGGACCGTTCCTACGGACTCGCCTTCAGGCGCTACATAATGAACACTTACTTCAAATTCGGAATTCTTAAGCATGGCTTTTGCCTGCACTTCGATCTGGCCCAGAACATTAGGCACCTCAACACTTGTATTGCCTTCGCTGACAGAGATATTGATAACGCTTCCGCTCATTATGCTGGTTCCGGGAGCCTCACTCTGCTCACACACTTCGCCCCTCTTATATGTTTCGCTATATACATTCGTCACTTCACCAAGCTTCAGTCCTTTGGATTCAAGCAAGGTCTTGGCTGAAGCCTGAGACTTTCCGCGAAGGTCCGGAACGGTAACCATCCTGTCTTCTCTTCCACGGCTTATGATAAGGTTGACTGTATCTCCCTCTTTTGCCTTCTCATCTTCTTCAGGTGACTGGGAAATGACCTGCCCGGCCTCCACATTGTCATCATACTTATAATCTCTCACTGCCCGAAGTTTGTAATCCGAAAGCCTGTTAACGGCAGCCTGTTCCTCAAGACCCAGTACGGAGGGAACAACTATGCTGGCTGCTCCGGAGCTGACTGCCACCTCAATGGTGGTATTCTTTGCTACGGTCTGTCCCTTCTGGATACTCTGTGAGATTACATATCCCTTGGGATATTTGTCCGTCTCTTCCTCTTTCGTCTGCTTGATGCCGAGGCCCAGATCATTAAGGAGTTTCTTGGCTTCATCATAGCTCTTGCCGGTAATATCGATCATCTGGACCTTGTCATCGGCAACTGAGGTGGAACTCTTGGTAGCTCCCCCGCCTGAAAACTTAAAAAGTCCCAGAGCGTTACCGCCAAGATACAACAGGATCAGCAGGATAATGACACCAGCACCGATACCCAGGGCGATAATAGCCTTATCCAGCTTGGGATTAACCTCCCTGTCATCATCCTCATCATCATAATCATCGTCATCATTGTATGAATTCTTTTCAATGGGCGTATCATCCTGAGAACTTCCGTTAAGCTCGGGATAACGTTCCTTTATGGTCTTGATATCAGCCTCACTCATGACGGCAGTGGGGTTATCGTACAGATCAGACTGAAGATTTACAAAATCTCCGTCCGGCTCCACAAGAGACCGCTTAAGATCCATAACAAGGTCTCCCACATTGTGATACCTTCTGTCGGAATTCTTTTGAGTACATTTCAGTATTATCTGTTCAACGCTCACCGGCAGATCGTCGACAAATCTGCTGGGAGGGATCATCTCTTCCTGGATATGCATAACAGCTATGGTAACGGCAGATTCGGCATTGTAAGGCACACGGCCTGTTACCATCTCATATAAAGTGATGCCCAGGGAATAAATGTCGCTTCGCTCATCCACATACCCGCCCCTTGCCTGCTCAGGCGAGGTATAATGAACAGAGCCCATGACACTGGAACTTATGGTATTGCTTGTAACGGCCCTGGCTATGCCGAAATCCGTGACCTTAACCTTACCGTCCCTGGATATGATGATATTCTGGGGCTTGATATCCCTGTGGATGATCTTATTGTTGTGGGCTGCCTCGATGCCCATTCCAACCTGGATAGCTATGCTGACAGCCTCCTTAAAGGTAAGGCGACCCTTTTTCTCAATATAGGATTTCAGGGTAATCCCTTCTACAAGCTCCATAACTATGTAGTGGATACCGCTTTCATTCCCAACGTCATACACATTGACAATGTTGGGATGTGAAAGGCCGGCAGCGGACTGGGCCTCTACCACGAATTTGGACACAAAATTACTGTCCTGGGAAAACTCACCCTTCAAAACCTTAACAGCCACGTATCTGTTAAGCTTGTGATCAAGAGCTCTATATACATCGGACATTCCGCCGGTACCTATCTGCGAAATGATCTCGTATCTGTCTCCTAAAAACATTCCTTCTCTAACCATTCTTATACCTCATCCGTTTCGGGTTCTATGATTATAACCGAAATATTATCCTTGCCGCCTTTGTTATTGGCAAGGTTTATAAGCCGTGATGCTTTCTTATCCGGTTCTTCCTTGTCCTTGACCATCATAAGGATCTCTGAATCTTCAAGCATATTAGACAGGCCGTCGGAGCACAAAAGAACGTGATCCCCACTGCGAAGCTTATTCTTGAAGAAATCCGCACTGATATGATCATAAATGCCTATGGCTCGGGTAATAATATTCTTATCCGGACGTTTCCTGGCCTCCTGCTTATCTATCTGTCCCATCCTTACCATCTCGGCTACAAGGGAATGATCCTCGGTGATCTGGGTAATGGAGTCTTCCCGGATAAGATAAAGCCTGCTGTCGCCTACATTAGCAGTGATCAGTTCATTATCTACGACAGTGGCGATGACAAGGGTAGTCCCCATTCCCTTCAGGTCTTCATTCTCCATGGAATTCTTAAATACAAGGGAATTGGCATCGTTGACAGCCTTGGTGAGAATCGAAACGACATGGGTGTCCTCATTGGACTTAATGCTCTCGACCACTGCATCCGTGGCATATCTGGATGCGCAGTCACCTGCCTTATGTCCACCCATACCGTCCGCAACCACAAAAAGATTGGGAAGGTTCCCAACCGGTGTGGCAGATATGAATATATTATCCTGATTGACTGCACGTCGTTTGCCGATGTCAGTCATACCGAACGCTTTCACTAAAGCTTACTCCTTAATATACTGTCGTCTTAGCTGTCCGCATGCGCCGTTGATATCCCGACCCATTTCTCTTCTAATTGTAACATTTATCCCGCTCTTTTCAAGTTTATTCTTAAATGAAAAGACCGCCTCTTTGTCAGACTGGCGAAAATCCCTCTCTTTGATGGGATTGACCGGTATCAGATTGATGTGGGCGCTAAAATCTTTAAGCAGTGCAGAAAGCTTCCCTGCATCCTCCGTCGAATCATTAACTCCGGCAATGAGGCTGTATTCAAAGGTAAGTCTCCGCCCTGTCCTGTCAAAGTAGGCTCTGCATGCCTCCATCAATTCATCAAGGGGATATTTATTGGCTACAGGCATGATCTTCCTTCTCTTATCCTGATCCGGTGCATGAAGGGATATGGCCAGGGTGATCTGAAGCTTAAGATCTGCCAGTTCGTAGATCTTCGGAACGATCCCGCAGGTACTGACGGTAATGTTTCTTCTGCTGATGTTGGCACCTTTCTCATCGGATATGATCTCTATAAAACCTATCAGGTTCTCAAAGTTCTCCAAGGGTTCTCCCGACCCCATCACCACCACATTGGAGATACGTTCACCACAGTCTTTTTCTATCTCATATACCTGGGAGAGCATCTCCGAAGTCAAAAGATTCCTTACAAGACCGTCTATGGTCGAAGCACAGAAACGGCATCCCATCCTACAGCCCACCTGTGATGAAATACATACACTGTTCCCGTGTTTATACTTCATGAGGACACTTTCAATGATATTATCATCGTGTAAACGGAAAAGATATTTTCTTGTTCCATCAAATTCAGATTTAATAACATCTTCAACCCTTACTGCCATAAGGGGATACTTCGATTCCAAACGCCCTCTGAAGGCCTTGGGGAGGTTAGTCATATCAGAATAGTCTGCCACTTTTTTACAATGGATCCAGGAAAAGAGTTGCTCTCCTCGATACCTATTCTCGCCTAACGATATGGAAAGTTCTCCTAGTTTTTTGACCCTCATGGACATGATATCAGTCTGTTCCATATGTAAAAATCCTCCGGAAAATAATGTCCTAAACTATCCTCAAAAGCTTGCAAATAAAGAATCCATCGCACTTATTAATTCCGGGTATAAGCTGAATATACCCCTTCTCACCCGTTTCACACCTAAGATCTTCCGGAAGTACCTTATTTATACTTTCAAGCCTGTAGGGATAGTTGTCACATATCCATTTTATGTTGTTCATGTTCTCTTCAACGTTGGTGGTACATGTACTGTATATTAATTTGCCATTAGTTTTCACATATGATTCTACATTAGATATAATTTTTCTCTGCAGATCCACCAGCCTCTGCTGTAATTCAATGGTCATATTATATTTAATATCAGGCTTCCTTCTTATTACTCCCAGTCCGGAGCAGGGAAGATCACATATTAAAACATCAACCTTCCCCCTCATGGATTCATCATAAACAGTGGCATCAAAGCATTCTGCCCTAAGGTTTGATAAACCACTCCTAATAAAATTCTCTTTTAATAAATCCACTTTATTCTCATTCTTGTCTCTTGCTATTACAAGACCCGTATTATTCATCAAAGAAGCCAGGTGAAGGCTCTTTCCTCCGGGAGATGCACATACATCAAGACAGAGGTCTCCTTCCTTCGGGTCTGCAACCAGGCCCACAAGCATGGAACTAATATCCTGTATATAAAATCTTCCTTTCAAAAACCCTTTATTTAGCCCTATATTATCGAGTCCTGAAATTTCCAGAGCATTCATATTATATGGTGCCTTACAGACCTTTACACCCTCTTCTTCCAGTTCTTTCTTAAGATCTGATAGTTTAACACCATAACCGGGTCTTATTATTGTCTTGGGAACCTCTTCCTGGGCTTTGAGCATAGAATCGCGGGCCTCTTTACCGTACTGCGTTGTCCACTGGTCTATGATCCACTGAGGCATAGAATAGTATACAGAGTCATCCGGGTAGCTTATGGAATCCTTTTCCCTGCATACAGTCCTTAATACCCCGTTAACAAAGCCCTTAAGATTCCTGTATTTTTTGGTGGATACCGTAAGTTTGACAGCCTCATTGCACACAGAATAATCAGGCACTGAATCCATAAAAAGGATCTGATATACAGAAAGCCTCAGAATATTTCTAATCTCAGGCTTCATTTTAACCACGGGGGTTTTTGAATACAGACCGATAACGTGATCGATCCTCATCTTATATTCGATTGTTCCTTCGCATATGCGCTTGATAAAGGAGCGATCCTGTCTGGGAAAATAACCGTATTTATCAAGGGCCCCGTTAACGATAACATGGGAAGGGCTTCCCTTCTCCAGTACCTCCACAAGAATACTGAGTATTATCTCTCTGGTATTGATATCCGCCACTTTATCCTCCGTACCGTATGCTATCTCAAAATGTCACCCACAGATACGTTAAATCCACGCAGGAAAGCATCTGTATCCATGGCTTTCTTGCCTTCCAGCTGCAGCCGCAGGATATTTAACGCATCTCTGCCGCATTGAACCTTCAGGGTCTTCTTATCCTTATAGATAACCTGCCCCGGCTCGGCTCCCTTCTCTCCGGCAGCCACAGAAGCCTTCCATATCTTCAGGGACTTATCAGCTATCCTGGTATATGTGCCGGGCCAGGGATCAAGGCCCCTTATAAGCCGCTCTAAGGAAGCTGCATCCTTGTTCCAGTCTATTTTACCGAATTTCTTATCTATCTTTCCCGTATAACTTGCCAGGGAATCATCCTGCTTCTCATAGGTAGCGGTTCCTTTGCTTATGGCGTTCAATGTCTTTACCGCCAGTAGGGCGCCTTCACGGGAAAGCTTGTCAAAAAGGCTTCCTCCCGTCTCATCAGGTGATAAGGCTACCTCTTTTTTCATAATGATATCGCCTGTATCAAGGCCCTTGGACATGAGCATGGTGGTAACCCCGCTTACCTCATCTCCGTTGATCACAGCCCATTGTATAGGTGATGCCCCTCTGTATCGCGGAAGCAGTGATGCATGTACATTGACACAGCCGTATCTCGGAATAGCCAGCACCTCCTCGGACAGGAGTTGTCCGTAAGCTGCTACTACAAATACCTCTGCATTAAGGCTCTTTAGCTTTGACACACATTCGGGATCCGACACATTCTCCGGCTGAATAACCTCTATATTCCTTGCCAGAGCCGCCTCCTTAACGGGAGGAAAGGCGACCTCATGTCCCCTGCCTTTGGGCTTGTCGGGCTGGGTAACCGCCATAAGGCAGGTATGCCCCATAGAGATCAGCTCTTCCATGATCCCTACTGAAAAATCCGGAGTTCCCATAAATACAAATCGCATATTTATTCCTCTTCTGTGTCCTCTTCTGAATCCTCTTCATCATCACCGGAATTAACGTATTTAAGCTCCCCTTCAACCTTGGTCACATAAAGGATCCCGTCCATATGATCCATCTCGTGAAGGATGGCTCTCGCAAAAAGGTCGTCTCCGGTAACTTCAACCTCTTCCATATTCTCATTAAATGCCTTGACCACCACATGAGCAGGGCGGCGTACCAGTCCGCATCTTCCGGGAACACTTAAGCATCCCTCGTCTCCTTCCTGCTCTCCCGAAGTCTCCAGGATCTCGGGATTAATAAGGCAGACCTTCTCCCCCTCTTCACGGGTGTCTATTACACATATCCTCTTTAAAACACCCACCTGGGGACCGGCAAGTCCTACACCGTCTGCTTCATACATGGTGTCAAACATGTCCTCAATGAGTATCTTAATCTTGTCGTTCATCTCCTTGATGGGTCTGCACTTCTTCTCCAATATGGGATCTCCCATCTCCCTGATCGTTCTTAAAGCCATTGATCAAACATCCTCCATTCATTACATAAAACCAAGCGGATTAAAATCAAATATTACTCCTGTATTCTTTGATGATATCTCATTTTTGATGAAGATTTCAAGATTATCTTTTATATTCTTTAATCGCTCCCGGTCAGAAGCCTTAATATATATTACGCGTTTATGCATATCCTTGACCTTGGAAACTGGTCCGGCTGCCGGTCCCGTAACAAGTATATCCGGCTCTTCCGGGATCTGTCCTGCAATAGCAAGCGCCGCCTGTTCAACATCTTCTTCATCCGGCGATGATATGAGTATGAGCAGCATAGAGTATACAGGCGGATAACGAAGAAGGCGTCTGTATCCGATCTCCTTCTCGTAGAAACTGTCATAGTCCTGGTCTGCAGCTGCTAATATGGCATAGTTGTCGGGACTGTAGGTCTGTATCACCACATCACCCGGAAGGCGGCCTCTTCCGGATCTTCCGGCCGCCTGGGTAAGAAGCTGAAAGGTTCTTTCGGATGAAAGAAAATTGGATGAATACAGGGAGAGGTCTGCTGCAAGCACACCTACAAGAGTAACATTTGCATAATCATGTCCCTTGACTATCATCTGGGTTCCTATAAGTATATCAGCCTTATGCCCCGAAAATGCCGAAAGGATCCTGGCATGTCCGTCTTTTTTGCCTGTAGTGTCGGCATCCATACGAAGTATTCCCGCCTGAGGAAACATGTCTCGGACTATCTCCTCAACCTTCTCGGTGCCGGCCTTAAACCCGGCAACGTAAGGTGAACCGCAGACCTTGCATTTTCTGTCAAAGACTTCCGTATAACCGCAGTAATGGCATACCAGTTTGGATCGTCCGTGCTGTGTCAGAGCCACATCACAATGAGGGCATTTAACGGCTTTACCGCAGGATCTGCATGATACGAAGCTTTCATATCCCCTCCGATTGATAAAGAGCATTATCTGTTCTTTTTTCTCAAGCCTGTCCTCCATAAGTTCACGGAGAAGGCCGGAAATAATGGATTTGTTGCCTCTTTGCAGTTCCTGTCTCATATCCACCACATGAGTCTCGGCAAGACTTCCTCCTGTAGCCCTCCTCTCAAGGGTGAAAAGCTTGTAGTCTCCTATACTCGCCTTATAGAAGCTGTCCACGGAAGGCGTGGCAGACCCCAGGATAACTTTAGCGCCGCACATTTTCGCCCTGGCAACAGCCACATCCCTTGCATGATATCTGGGAACAGTTTCACTTTTATATGAGCTTTCATGCTCTTCATCAATTATGACCACTCCGAGACTTTTAAACGGTGTGAACAGAGCCGATCTGGGCCCTATCATAATGTCTATATCGCCCTTCCTGGCACTTTCAAAGCCCCGGTATCTCTCTCCCTGAGACAATCTGGAATTCATGATGGATACCCTGTCCCCAAACCTCTGTCTGAACCTGAGTACCATCTGATAGGTCAGGGCAATCTCGGGGATCAGCATGATAGCCTGCCTGCCCTCTTTAACCGTACGATCTATGATCTCCATATACACTTCGGTTTTGCCGCTTCCCGTAATACCGTGTATAAGATAGGCCTCAGGATCATCAACGTCATTAACGATATTTTCAACCACTGAAAGCTGTTCCTCATTGAGAACGATCTCCGGTCCCGGTGAGATGGCCTCCGGCTCCTCATCTTTTTTCTTTCTTTCCCTTACCTGCTTCTTAACGGGCAGGACCGTTTTTAAAGCCTGGATCATGGTAGAACCGCAATTCTCTTTGATCCAGGCTGCAAGCTGTATGAGTTGTCCTTCTATGGCAACGCTGCGGCCGGATAATGATTCGATCGACTTCATCTTATCCATTTCAAGAGCCGGCTGTGAAGAAAAATCTATCACATAGCCCTTGATACGACGGTTGCTTTTGCCAAAAGGTATAACAACTTCACTCCCTATGGTCACTTCACCTTTAAGTTCCTCAGGGATAATATACTGAAATGTCTTATCGAGCTGTTCATGGGATATATCGATTATAATATCCGCAAATTTCGACATCTTATCTTCCTCATAATATCAGGATTTAGCGTCGGCCTCCAAGATGTCTCTGATGATATCCCGCTCGTCCATGGGATACTTAACCCCTTCTATCTCCTGATAATCCTCATGTCCCTTGCCCGCCAGCACGATAACATCGCCGGGCTGTCCGTTATGGATGGCATAGGCTATGGCTTCTTTTCTGTCTGTTATTTTAACATATTGTCCCTTGGTTTTGCTAATTCCTGTGATAATATCTTCGATGATATCTTCCGGCTTCTCATATCTGGGATTATCCGATGTAATGATGGAAAGATCCGCATATTTGCCTGAGACCTCTCCCATCTCAAATCTCCTGTTCCGATCCCTGTTGCCTCCGCATCCGAACAGGCACACCAGCCTGCGCGGCTCATATTCCTTCAGGGTGGTAAGAAGACTCTCAAGACCGAACGCATTATGAGCATAATCTATCATCAATGAAAAATCATCCGAAACCTTGACGGGCTCTATACGTCCCTTTACATGGGCCTTTTTAAGAGCTTTCTTTGTAACATCATCCGGAACTCCGAATATCCTGCATACTGCTATGGCAGCCAGGGCATTGTATATGGAGAACTTTCCGGGAAGGTTCAGTTCAAATTCGCCTTCCATTATACCTTTAACCTTGAAATCAACCCCTATACGCCCCTTTTCATGGATAAGCCTGTAATCATAGGCCTGAAAGCCTGCATTATCAGAAAAGCCGAAGGTCTCAACACTGCAGCCGTGGCCGTTTAGGACTCTCTCATAATAAGGGTCATCTATATTGAATATTCCGATCTTACATTGCTTGAAAAGCATGGATTTGCAATGAAGATAATGATCAAAGTCCCGATGCTCATCCGGTCCTATATGATCAGGTGAGAGATTGGTAAAGATACCGATGTCAAACAGTATACCCGCCGTCCTGGCAAGCATCAACCCCTGGGATGAAACCTCCATCACGGCGCAGTCGCAGCCCTGATCAAGCATCTCCCTTAGGTATTTTTGTATATAATAGGATTCCGGTGTGGTATTGACCGATGGAATGGATCTTTCTCCGATAATGGTCTCGATAGTCCCGATGAGGCCGCATTTGTGTCCCGATGCATCAAGAATTGACTTGATCATATATGTAGTAGTTGTCTTTCCCTTGGTACCCGTTACACCGATGACCCTCATTTTCTCCGAAGGATTACCGAAAAATGAAGCGGATAACAGCGCAAGAGCTTCCCTGGAATCAGCAACCTTAATGACAGTAACATCTTCGGGAATATCAATGTTCTTTTCGACTACAATAACCTTCGCGCCGCCCTCGACAGCCTTCGGTGCATAATCGTGACCGTCTGATTTGGCTCCCGTTATACATACAAACAGACAATCCGCAACTACCTTACGGGAATCATACACTATCTCGGATATCTCGCCCCGCATACTGCCGCGGACCAGTTCGTAATCCAGACATTCAAATAATTTTCTGATCTCAACCATCCCTATACTCCTGTCTTCACATTCCGTGACGAATTCAGCATTAAAAAGAATAGCATAAGACATGTCTTATTTCAATTAGCCAAAACACCATTAAAAACGGTAAAATGGATCAAAAAATACAATAAATGAACAAAAATATCACTCTTCAAATCTTGTTGTATTTTACCCTCCGATATCGTAAAATTATGTAGATTAAAAGTATACGGAGGATATATCCATGAGGCATCTTATGAGTCCGTTGGACTTTACTGCAGACGAACTGGAGCAGCTTTTTATCCTGGCGAATGATATAGAGAAGAACCCGGATAAGTATGCTCACGCATGTGAGGGCAAAAAGCTGGCCAGTGCATTTTACGAACCAAGTACCCGAACAAGACTGAGTTTTGAAGCTGCCATGCTTAACTTGGGAGGCAGCGTTCTCGGATTTTCCGACGCGGGATCCAGTTCCGCAGCCAAAGGCGAAAGCGTTGCAGATACCATAAGAGTTATCTCCTGCTACGCTGATATATGTGCCATGAGGCATCCCAAGGAAGGTGCTCCCCTGGTTGCTTCCCAGAGATCACTTATTCCCGTTATCAATGCCGGAGACGGTGGTCATCAGCATCCTACCCAGACGCTGACAGACCTTCTTACCATTCGCTCCATGAAAGGTCATCTCGACAATCTCACCATCGGCATCTGCGGTGATCTGAAGTTTGGTCGTACGGTCCATTCTCTTATCAATGCCCTTATCAGATATGCCAATGTCCGCTTTGTCCTCATTTCTCCCGAGGAGCTTCGGGTTCCCAGCTATATCAGGGATGACGTGCTTAAAGCAAATGATATATCCTTTAAGGAGGTCGTCCGCCTGGAAGAGGTCATGGGTGAACTGGATATCCTTTATATGACCAGAGTTCAGAGAGAACGCTTCTTTAATGAGGAAGAATACCTTCGTATGAAGGGCTTCTACATACTGGACAAGGAAAAGATGAAATATGCAAAGGAAGATATGCTCATCCTTCATCCCCTTCCCCGTGTTAATGAGATTTCGGTGGAGGTTGATGATGATCCCAGAGCAGCCTACTTCCAACAGGCACAATACGGGGTATATGTAAGGATGGCCCTTATCCTCACCTTGCTGAATATAAAGGTATGATGCTCTCAACCCCTTGTACCTAAAGGGTTTTTGGAAATAGTTATTTTGGATTTAATAATTTTTTGCGGAGGAATTATTATGTTAAATGTAGGTAAGATTACGGAGGGATTCGTTCTGGATCATATAGAAGCGGGCACAAGCCTCTCCATATATCACGATCTTAAGTTGGATCAGTTCGATCGCACCGTTGCCATAATTAAAAATGCCAGGAGCAATAAGATGGGAAAGAAGGACATCCTGAAGATAGAATGCGGCATTGACGAGCTTAATCTTGATATCCTTGGTTTTATAGACCACAACATAACCGTCAATATCGTTAAAGACGGAGAGATCGTGGAAAAGATGCGCTTAGAGCTTCCCAGGGAGATCCATAATATCATCAAATGCAAGAATCCCCGGTGTATAACATCAATTGAGCAGGAGCTTGAACAGGTATTTATACTTACGGATCCCGAGAAAGAGATATACCGCTGCAAATACTGTGAAGAAAAATACTCCTCCCCCAAGGTAAAGAGAGAGCTTTTGAAGCGCAGATGATCAATATCAGGGATGTAAGTGACAGGCCTTAGTCATCATCTCTCTTAAGATCATGTAAAGCCTTCAACAGCACACACAAAAGCCCGATAACGATGGCAATATTAGCTGCGATCTTATATACGAAGGGCACATTAACATCCAGATCCGCATAAGAAGGATTGATCTTGAAATCAGGCAAAAGAGAAAGAATCCTTCTTTGCTTCTCAAGAACCTTGTGCATCTTCGGCTTGTCGGAAAAGACCATGGTCTGCCTGTCCTTACCATACTGCTTCCACGGAACCCCGGGAATCCCGGGATGCCCCGTCTTAGCGAACTCAGCCCACATATCGCTTACCATATCAGAAAGCTTCTCATCAGCCGGCATACCGGTATAGATGGTCTCTGCCCTGTTCCTGAAAACATAGGCCAACTCAACCGCATGACAGGATTTTCTGAAAGGAACGGTTGAGGGCATATTCCAGTAATACATGTAGGCCCTGCCGCCGCATTTGGTATGATTCTCAACCTGCTTGATGGCAGGTATCCGAAACATCATTTCATTGTAAAACTCAGTGATCTTCCAGAGGCTTAGATCCTTCCGGGTTTTAAGAAATCTCTTAACCCTTGACTTGTTCTCGGGGGACATGGCTCTTATATCATTTTCAAATTTGACATGCATGCCGTATCTGTAGGGAACAAGCCCACCTATCTCCCCGATCCAGTAATTGGTCTCATTCGCATTGGTCCCGTGGATCATATCAATATCCTTCGTCATACCGCCGGCATAAGCCTTGAGCGGATTAAAGGGGATAAAATGACCGTTTCTTTGGGGAAAATTATTGTATGCATTAAGTACCTCATTGATCTCAATAAGATCCGAGGTGGGCAGATTCACCAACTCCTGAACCGAGGAAACTTCCGTATATTTCAGAAGCTTCTCGGTAAATGCGGCACATTCCTTCTTGGAAAATGTAAGAGCTACCGACCCGCTTTCAGCGATAACTCTCTTAAAGAGGCCTTTAGCTTCTTCAATGACCGGAAGAAGGGAAACAGATCCTCCGCCGGCGGATTCTCCGAAAATAGTCACATTATCCGGGTTGCCTCCGAAAGCAGTAATATTCTTCTGAACCCAGCGCAAGGACTCTATCTGGTCCAGAATGCCGAGGTTGGGAGAATCAAAGTATTCCGCGCCACCGGGCAGTCTGGAGAGATCCACAAAGCCAAAGAGACCTGTCCTATAGCCAACCGTAACAAGGACTATATCCCTATGACGGTCAACAAAATTAAATCCATCATATAATGGATCTGCAGTACCACCCCATCCGTAGGAGCCTCCGTGAAAAAATACCATGACCGCTTTACCGGAAGAAGTCTCGGTTGGTGACGTCCAGACATTGAGATACAGGCAATCCTCACTCTGGGGGTAGTAGGAAGCAACCTCCGTTGGCCATTCAGTCTGGATAGGCGAATTACCGTTATAATAAGCCTCATACATACCATCGTCAGGCTCGGGAGGCTCAGGCCGCTTCCAACGTCTGTCCTTTACCGGAGGTTTTGCATAGGGGATTCCCCGGTAAATGAGAACTCCCTCCCTTTCTCGCCCGACGAAAGATCCATTTTCGCATTTAGCTACGAGAAGGTCATCCACATTTACCGAGGTACGTATCCTTTTATTAACCCCATATGTTGATCTGATCCTTTTTTTTGTATGCTTGTCCTGATTCATTATTTCTTTCTGCTGAATATACCTGCTACAGTTGCAAAGAAGCCCTTCTTGTCAGCTACCTTTTCCTTGATCTCACGTACGGTAACATCTGCCTGTGAATTGTGGGTAACAAGGCACTGGGCAACCTTTAGGTAGATATCCTTGAATTTTTCAATGCTTGCATCCTCATAACGGCTTGCAGCATAATCGATCATAAGCTGGAGGCCGTCTGAACCGTCCAGTACCTCCATATCAAGGATGGTCTGGCTGGCCGCCTGATTCTGGCGTACGTCTACGCTTTCAACATCAAAGCCGCCGAATCCGCCCATATCCCTGATATCCTGCTGATACAGAAGATATGCAGCCTCACCGTTGGCAACCTGATTGGTGAAATCAACGTAAGGATAGCAGCTGTGCTCGATACCCTTCTGAACCTGATCATGTACTTCCGCAAATACGTTTCTGATGGTATCGCCATCCTTCAGGCGAAGTCCTATGGGAAGGTCTCTGAAGAGAAGTCCCACGGTAGACATCATCTGAACGCTCTCACGACCGTTATATATCCAGGAGAGTTTGATATCGTTAACCTCGTTATAGATAGATATGGCAAGAGCTGCAACCGTGATAAAGAATTCATTCCTGCTGATCTTATAATTCTTCTCTACGGCGCTCATGAGAGGCTGTTCAATATCCAGGGGAGCAAACATTTCTCCCATCTCATTCTCCCTGGATTCATGATCTATCCTGGGATAGGATGACCACTCAACGCCCTCGAAACGTTCTTCAAAGTACTTCTTGCTTTCCTCATAGAAAGCCGTATCAATTGCTTCTTCCCTTTCCTTTAACATGAGATAATAGTAATCCTTGTCAAGAGGCATGCCCATATATGCCTTGCCGATACTTCCCATAAAGACCTTCAACGACGTTCCGTCAAAGAGGGAATGATGAACATCAAAGAAAATGTATCCGTACTTCTCAGTCTCGATCACCCTGCAGCGATGGAGCTTGCCGCCTACCATCTTAAAGGGATATACAAGGGTATCCTTAACGAACCTGAACTCGAACTCGCTCATTTTCTCCACATGGATCTTCTGGATCACTTCCGGCGTATAACGCTGCACAAGCTCACCTTCATCGTTATATGCAAATGTGGTAAGCAGTGCCGGATGGTTCTTAACAGCCTCATACATGGCCTCAGCCATCTTCTCAAGGTCAAAGAGTTCCTTGTCCACTCTCATAACGGAGAAGAGGTTATACATGGTGGAATTGGGGGTATAAAGCTGATAATCGAACATGTACAGCTGCTCAGCCGTCAATCCGTGTTCTTCCCTGATGGACTCATTATTCTTTGCGTCCTTATCTTCTGCTCCGCCGTTAGCCATCAGTTCTTCGTAGAGTTTGGCTATATTCTTGGGAGTTCTTCCTCTGAATATCTCATTTGCGGTAAGGCCTTCAAGTCCGCTCTCCGTAACAAGTTCGATGGAGCCTAGGGAGTCACCGCCCATCTCGTAGAAATCATCATTGATACCTACACGTGACAGCTTCAGTACTTTGGCCATACCTTCGCAGATGGCCTTCTCGGTATCATTGGTGGGTGCCTCGTAATCATTCATGAATTCCGTGATATCCGGCTTGGGCAGGGCCTTGCGGTCAAGCTTGCCGTTTGCTTTTAGGGGAACTGAATCGATCTTTAAGTAATATGCCGGTATCATGTAATAAGGCAGACGCTTCATGAGTTCCTTACGGAGTTCTGTGGTATCTACCTTGATATCGGCAGTATAATATGCACAGAGATAAGACTTGTCACCGTCTTCTATACCCTTGGCGGCAGCCCAGTCTATACCCAGGGCCTGCTTAACGGCCGCCTCGATCTCAGCGGGCTCTATCCTGTTACCGTTGATCTTGATCATATCTCCCGATCTTCCCAGAAGGATCAGGTTACCCTTCTCGTCAACGCGGGCCAGGTCTCCCGTATGGTAAACACCGTTAATAAAGGCTTTTTCAGTCTCCTCAGGAAGGTTCATGTAGCCTCTCACAAATTCATTTTCAAAACAGAGTTCTCCTGTCTCACCGTCTGCCGCCTCTTTACCGTCCTCGCCGATGAGCCTGATGTTGATATCAACCTCCGGCTTACCGATGGGACACGTCTCGTAAGCTTTATCTATCTGGAATACGCCAACGGCAAAACCGCTCTCAGAGCAGGCATATATATTGATCAGTTCAAGGTTGGGATTGTAAAGGTTGTTGGCAGGCTCACTTCCTACGAAAAGCATACGTAAGAAGGGACCTGTATTATTACCCAGCATCCTTACGTAAGAAGGTGTAAGGAAGGTAATGGTGATACGCTTCATCAGGAAGAACTTGGCCAGTGCTCCAGTATTCTTGATGGTTGCGTATGATACCACAAAAATCTTTCCTTCAAATACGGAAAGAGCTTTAAGGATAACTATAACGGAAGCCACGAAATTCATGGGGGCAAGAAGTGCCAGCCGGTCTTTCCCGTCAAAAGGAGTCTCTCCGTTGATACGGATAGAGTCGATAGCTCTGTCCAGATTGCCGTATTCGTGAAGAACACCCTTGGGGTTGCCCGTAGTACCTGATGTATAGATGGCGTAAGCAGCATCATGAGGATCCGTCTCCTCATTCCCTGCCAGGTAATCCGTCCTCATCACATCATCCCAGTTGGATGCGGAAAGCTCGAACTTGCAGCCGCAATCCTTCCTGATATAGGCAATACGTTCCGGTGCATATGTATCCTCTACCAAAGCCCATGCAGCTCCTGCTTTCCATACACCGATCATGGCAACAATGGGCAGGATTCCTCTTGGCAGATTCAGAAGAACGAAGTCTTCCTTCCCGATATTATTAGCCTTCAGATATCCGTATACACGTCCTGACATATCGTCAAGCCGGGAATATGTGATACCCTTTGTATTAAACTCATCAAACAATATGGCGGTGTCCGGCGCCTTTTCGGAATACTCCCTGATAATGCTGATAATATTACCCAAAACAATTCCCCCTTCAGATATAGAATATGCTCATTTATCGAATGACCGATAATAATGTATTATACTATAAAATCCGACTAAAACGTAGTATTTTTTTGATTTTTATATAAGTTTAATATCAATTGACAGAGACTTTTATTTAATAGTATAGTTTACTTAGATCAAAGGGTAAAAGGGGAGGTACTATGAAGAAAAGAATACTAGCGATCATTGCAATAGCAGCGTTAATCTCCACCGGGGCTTCCTGCAGAAAAGACGCCGGTGCCTCAGGCAGAACAAAGCAGGAGGTGGCCGGCTCGTCTAAGGCGTCCTCATCAAAGACTCAGAGCAAATCATCAAAAGCATCTTCATCACAGGCTCCAAGCAGCTCGGCAGCACCAAGTTCTTCTGTGGCGCCAAGCTCTACGGCAGCCCCCAGCTCTTCAGCGGCGCCCAGCTCACAGGCTCCCTCTTCATCAGTGCAGCCCTCCCAAACGGCTGCTCCGGTAGAACCGGTTCACATTGACGGGGGCTGGCAGCTTAACCTTGACGGTCCCACTCCGGTGATCAACGATGATGCACTTGATGCTTTTTACGAGGCAACACCCAATCTGATGGGCGCGGATTATTCACCTATTGCCATTTTGGGCACTCAGGTTGTAGCAGGCACCAATTATGCCTTTCTGTGCAGGCAGGTGGTCATTTCGGCGAATCCCGTCCCCAAGCTCTGTGTTGTCATTGTATACGAAGACCTTAGGGGTAATGCACAGATCACCAATGTGACAGACTTTGATCTGGGAAGCTACTGGGGCAATGATAACACTTCGCAGCAATCCCGGATAGCAGCCGGAGGATGGTCCCTGCCGGATGATTTTACTACCATTAACCTGCCAAGACCTGTATCTTCCGTTTTTATGGCGTTGGCTGCTTGGGATCCCGGTTTACAGACCATGGCATATCTGGGAAGCCAGGTGGTAGCAGGCACCAATTACGCTGTCCTTTGCTATGACACCGACAACGGGCCGGCGGTGCCCTGCATAATGTACATGTATGCACCGATCAACGGTTCACCTGAACTGACCAACATATACTATATCAATGTAGGAGACTATAACCGATAAATGACCATAAATTTAGGGGCTGTGTTAATTCACAGCCCCTATTTTTTGCGATCATTTATAAACCGTGGAATTTACCCAGAAAATCCTTGATCCTCTGATTATCTGTAGAGAATATATTATCCGGTACATCATCTGTGAGCATCTGTCCGTTATCCATAAATATAACCCGGTCGGATACGTCTTTTGCAAAGGTCATTTCATGAGTGACGATAACCATGGTCATGTTCATGGCTGCCAGATCACCAATAACCTTAAGAACCTCACCCGTAAGCTCCGGGTCAAGAGCTGATGTAGGTTCATCGAAGAAAAGTATCTTGGGATTAAGGGTTAGCGCTCTGGCTATGGCCACACGCTGCTGCTGTCCTCCGGACAACTGATAAGGGTAACAGTCCGCCTTGTCCGAAAGTCCCATCTTCTCAAGCCATCCGTAAGCGGTCTCCGTAACCTCCTCCTTGTCCCTATGGTGAACAGACACCGGAGCGTCACAGAGATTCTTCAATACGGTAAAATGGGGAAAGAGATTGAAGTTCTGGAACACAAGACCGAAATCCTCTGATATTTCAGCAAGCTTCTTCTTATGGGCATATACTGCCTTCCCCGACGCATCATTCCATGCAGCCTTTTCTCCCAGGTAACTGATCATTCCGGAATCAATAGTCTCAAGCATGGTAGCGCACCGCAAGGTTGTTGACTTGCCTGATCCGGATGGTCCGATAATGGATACCACTTCTCCCTCTTCCACAGAGAAGGAGATATTCTCAAGGACTTTCAGGTCTCCAAAGCTTTTATTAATGTTTTCTATCTCAAGAACTTTCATGACATATCTCCGTTATCTGTAGTAATTGAGTTTCTTCTCTATCTTGTCCATTATAAGGGCAACTACAAGATTAAATACGTAATAGAAGACTCCTGCCACCACCAGGGCTGTAACACTGGCCTGAGCTGCGGCTATGGCCTTGGCTGCGGAAAACATCTCTGCCACGGATATAACGAAAGCCAGGGAAGTATCCTTAACAAGCGTGATAACCTCGTTTGTAACAGGAGGAAGGATGCGCTTGATAACCTGGGGAAGGATTATCCTCATAAAAGTCTGGCTTCTGGAATACCCCAGCACCTTGGCTGCCTCGTACTGGCCTATGGGCATGGACTCTATGCCGGCCCTGTAGATCTCTGCAAAATATGCAGCATAGTTAAGCACGAATCCTATGATGGCAGCCCAGAAACGATAATCGGAGCTGATCCTTATCCCAAAGAGGAAGTAAGGCCCGAAATACACCACAAAGAGTTGGAGCATCAGGGGGGTTCCCCTCATAATGGAAATATAGAACCGCACTATAAGCTGTAATACTTTATTCTTCGACATCCTCCCGAAGGATATCAAAAGTCCCAGGGGAAGCGAAAATATCAGGGTAAGGGCGAATATGGCAAATGATACGCCCATTCCTCCCACTAATTGTTCTGCAATAGCTGTTACCGACATAAATGACCTCTTATAACCCTTAATAAGAGGCGGTCATCTGACCGCCTCCTTACGTAAACTGTCTAACCGATAGAGGGCAGGATTATTTAAAGATACCTACGTCCTCATTGAAGTATTTCTTTGAGATGGTGGCGAATGTTCCATCCTTGACCATCTCGGTGAGAGCTGCTTCTACTTTATCCTTAAGCTCCGTATTACCCTTAAGGAACCCTATGCCGTACTGCTCGTCGGCGATGGAACCTTCAAGTACAACAAAGTCTGCTTTACGTGTAGTGATCTGGTACTTGGCAACACCCACATCCATGGCAATGGCGTCAATAGCACCTGACTGAAGATCCATAAATGCAGTGTTATACTCCTTACATGTAACGATCTCTTTCAATGATTTCTTGATAGCAGCATTCTTCTCATCATTGAGAGCTTCCTGAGCTGATGAATCGGTCTGAACCGAAACGATCTTCCCCTTAAGATCATCAAATGTCTTAATGCCGGAATCCTTTCTTACAACAAATACCTGGCTGTTATTAACGTAGGGCTTGGACCATGTGTACTTGTCCTCGCGTCCGTTAATGGTGAAACCGTTCCAGATGCAGTCGATAGAGCCGGATTGAAGTTCCATATCCTTGGCATCCCAGTCAATAGGCTGTCCCTTGAAGGTCATACCCATTCTCTTGGCTGCTTCCATGGCAAGTTCTATATCAAATCCGGTAAACTCACCGTTGTCATCAACAAAACCGTAGGGCGGGAAGTCTTTATCGAATCCGACCGTAAAGGTCTTTCCGGATGCCGCAGAGCTTCCTGCTGCAGAAGATGCCGCTGCAGAGCTTCCTGCTGCACTGCTTGCTGCAGAACTTCCTGCTGCACTGCTTGCTGCAGAGCTTCCTGATCCGCCGCTTCCGCCACATCCTGCAAATACACTGACAAGAAGCGCCGATGCTGCGATGAGTGATAATATCTTTTTCATGTTAATTCCTCCGTTTAGTTTGGTATTTCTCTAATGATTTACCATGTTAAATCACTGAAAGATGATATCATATAACCCGTTTGCTGTCAATTGATTTGACCATATCAAGGATCTCCTCCGAATACTGGGGATATGTCTTTACAACATCCATGATCTCAGCCTTAACACGCTCAGCCTCGTTGGAATTAAACTCAATCCTGCTTCGCAGTTTCTGCCTCCTTGTATTAAGATCATGCCGGATCTCCACCATCTCCTTATGGTCTATAAGAGCCTTCACCTGACCGCCCCAGATGACCGGATCATTGATATTATACTTGGCCAGCTGGTGACTGAGCTTGTTGCAGTAATAGTCCAGATCGTCCGTAGCCAGAGAATGCCTTCCCCTCTCCTTCTTAAGGTCCGAGTATTCATCCCACAAGTACTCCAGTTCATAGGAACTGTGGATGTTGAACTTGTCATATACGTAATCCACTGCGTTTGTTATGCTGACAAATCTGGATTTAGCCCTGTTCATAAGGACTATGGCATGATTGAGATTAATGGTCCCCTGCCTTATGGTGTTGTTATTCTTCTGATTCTTAAGAAGGACTCCGGCCCCTGCCGCACAGGCAATAAATATGTCGACGCACAGCAACGTGGTCACATCCCAATACAACATGTATTTCAGCAAAAACGTTCCCGTTAATAGCAAAGCAAAAATGATCGGAATGAAAAATGCCCATTTTCTTAAGCTCTTATTGCTCTTTTTCGCATCCTCTATAGACAGGTTGATATTGCTTTTCTCACCCTGGATGGCATCAATATCCCTCTTTACCAGAGCCTTGTATTTCTCGTTCTCCTTCAGACGCTCAATATTATCCGGAAATTCATCCTCATACATTCGGATCCCGGAAAAGCGCACATCCGAAAGCTTATTGGAGTACTCCTGGTACTCCTTGCGGTCCTTTTCAAGTTCGGAGATCTTCAACGCCATCTCATTGATCTCAGCCCTCTGCTCCGGCGGGAGATTCTCAATGACATCGATGTCCATGAGATATGCGGTAACAGACTCATACTCCAGCTTGGCGTCATCCAGCTGATGTGAGTATTCCATCATTTCTTCGCATTTGTCGAATACGAAATGCTGCCTCATCTCCGGTCTGTGAAAATCCGTCTTGTTGAGAGGACCCGATGTATGCCGCTCATCATCAAAGACCCTGTCGATATCTTCGGAATAATCACGCTCTTTTTTCTTTCTGGAGAAAAAATCAAATAACCCCATTAATACTCCTCCTAACGACTATCTTACAGCCTGCCGGCAGTCCTTCTTCCAATCTTCGGTAATATCCTCTATCTCTCTCCTGTACTCCGAAAGGTCGCCGTACTCCGCGGCCTCGGATATCTCCCCTATCAGTCTTCCCCTGGTGGTATTATTTCCTTCATCCAATACTTTGGCGATATCCTCACCTGCTGCCACCAGATCCTCCGTACTCACATGTATCATCCGGTCATGCTTGTAATATGCCGTATTATGTATCATGTACAAGGCATATTTATACTGGCTGAAGGTCTCCGGTTCATTATTCAGGTTAAACGCCTTCTCATAGCAGTCGGCAGCCTCTGAAAAAAGGAAGAGACCTGCATAAGCCGTACCCATGTTATGCCATACGGCTCCCACATTATCATCCGGTTCCTTCTTTGTTTCATAAAATGACAGCAGCTTCTTATAGTCATTAACGGCTGCAGTATACCTTTTCTCCGACAGCAGGGTATCAGCCTTGGTCTTCCGCCTGAAGAACTCATTCTTGTTGCCTACCTGATCAAGGACGTTCTTGATCCTCTCGATATCCGCTTCGTCACAGTATCCGCAGGAGGAAAGGAGGATACCCGCAAATGCCGACAGACTTGAAAAGCCCTTCATGGATTCGAATAGCTTCCTTGACAGTTCCGGCAAATGGAGTTCTTCCGCCACCCAGCTGCAGAGTTTCTCACTCATGATACTGTCATCTATGGTGTATACGTTATTGGATATGTAGTAGGACAGCTCCTCAAGGCTGTATACATATACGCCGCTTTTAACTATATTAAAAGGCCGTATGGCCAGCTGCCCCGTGCAGTGAATAAGACCTGCCATAATATCATTCTCCTAGTATTCCATACTGAAATTCCATATTTTGCCCGTTCGCCTGAAGAATTCTCCGAAGCCCATGTCCTCCACGGAAATGTTGATCACATTGACCGCCGAGGGCTTCATGACGATCCTCAGTCTTGTGGTCTTATTGGGCCTGTTGGGAAGACCGGTTATCTCAATGCTTCTCTTCTCTTCCGAGTCTCCGGACAAGCTCCTGATGGCAAATTCCAGAGAAGTGGTATCATCCAGTATGACATCCGTCTGTCCCTCCGTCTCATACCAGTTACCACCGGCGCTTAATATGGGAATGTACTGTTCTTTTCCTTCCTCAATAGCCATAAGACCGACATTTACGCCCAGCCGTGAACCGCCCAGATAGAGGTAATCCCCTCGCTCTTCCTCGGGACTGATGGCCTTACAGCAGGCTCCTTCAGCAAAAAGGTTCTGTCCTATAAAGGCCCTTCTGTTCCTGCATAATACGGGAAGCAGTGCCTTTAGCCATTTGTCATTATACTCAAGTCCCGTCAGATAAACGGCTGATACATGCTCTCCCGTCCCCAGATACCTGTTGATCACTTCATTAAAGGCATAACCCTTCTCATCATCAGAAAGTCCCACCATGGAGTTTTCCGATGACTCCTCGATATATACTATATTGGGGATCCGCTTTTTCTCGGTTCTCAGCCTGTAGCAGCTGAAATTCTCGGGGCCGTAGTCAAACAACATAACATCCTTGTTCCACAGTTCCTTTCTCTGGTAAAGGATGTAATTAAACATACTGTCCCTGTGGCTCTGAAATAATATGGTATCCCGCTCCTGGGCGATATGGGCTGACAATCTGTCAAGGAGCCTCACCATGGGCTCATCCAATGTCCTGACGGTAAACACTATCTTTCGCTTAACCTCAGCCGTTTCCCTGGCTATTCCTATAAGACTGATCGTTTTTCTTATAAATATCTCCAGACAGGTATAAAAAGAAATAAGCTCTCCGTCAATCTCAAAGGAATCATCTTTTAAAGCATGCTCCAGGATATCGTCTATATAGACTCCTTCCCTGTTATCCTTTGCGGCCACAGCGTCATCGCCGTAGACCCACTGTCCTCCGGGCTTGCGGTACATTGCCGTGGGAATAAGATAATTGGAACCTCCCAGTTTAGTGCTTAAAGATACGGGGCTCTTCATTCCCATCATATAATAGCTTATCTGTGAATGTGTGTTGCACAGATCATAGCCAATGTAAATCTGTCTGTCTGTAACTGCCATGATAGTATCCCTTAAAGTGGTGTAAACAATTTTTCTGCCACCAGTTTCCTGTCATTGTAATCCTTCATGAGTCCTGCTGCCCGCTTATCTTCCTTCTGATCCAGGGCATATAAGATGCCGTTGATCATCTCAAAGCAGCCCACCGGTTCCTGGGCAGGTGCCTCATTTCTCCTGTATCTGCCCTTTTCCACCACGCTGCCGGACCCTGCCCTGTCAGCCGTCTCCTCACTGATGTAGTATTCTATCTCATCTCCGAAGAACATGGTGAACTCCTTAACAAATATACCCTCAAAGGCATTCTCCATCTCCTGCTCCTCATATTCATCAGTACCGTATTTATAATGGATGACCACCTTTTTTTCCGGATCCGTGATATGCTCTATCACAGCCCTTCCCTCCGGGATAACGCCTATGGAATAAAGCTTATCCAACTTCTCAAAAGATGAAAAGAAGTAGCCTCTCATGAAAAACTCGCGAAGGAACTTCTCTGCCAATTCCCTGAAGTCTTCTCTTATCCCTTCTTCGGAACGCTTCTTTATGAGCGCCAGGGCACATACGTCTGAGAGCTGTTCTCCCGACTTGAGTTCCCGCTGTATATAATCAAACACCCTGTCATAGACCGTCTCTTTCTTAATGAGATAGTCATAGGCATTATACTGCAGATAAGCCTTGTTAACAGTACCTGTAGCCCCTGTACGATAATATGAATCATATATTTCTTCCATATCGGGCAGGAATTTACCGGTATACAGGGACTGGCGGATGATCTGCTCCGTAAGGGAGTAGGTGTCTATCCCGAAGGATTCGCAGGCCCTTCTTATGCTGTCCAAGTCAGCCAGGCTTCCCTTATGCTCCCTCTTAAGATACTTGATGCTCTGCTCGTTATAAATACCCCTCTCGTAAATGTCCATACAGAGATCGTCCATAAATACCGAGGGCTCATAATTGTATTTCTCTATTATATATGTAGCAAGTTTTAAAAGACACTGGGAGGATATATCGTCATATCCGAAACTCCTTATAAGCTTATATGCCTGCTCGTAATACCCGCGGTCTATAAGAACGTCAGATATCTGCACCCGCATGTCTGATGAAAGGTCCTTTAAAGTTATGTCAAGAAGCCCCTCGGAGAGGTAATCACTGTCACTGTCGTGATAGAAGTTGATTATCTCAGATTTTACAACAGCCTTATAATTATCCCTTACGTTATCGGAGAAAAGCAGGGCATACCTCATCTCAAGCTCATCATTTTCGGACAGGTCGAAGTCTTTTTTGTTCTCCATATATCTTACGATAAGACGCTCGCTTCTCTTATACATCTTCAATGCCACCCGGAGGTATTTTTCAAAATCCACCATGGGGGTAATGGAATAATCCACTCCGGAAATGAAACGGATCTTCCCGTCGGAGAAGACCATCTCATAATCCGTGGAATAGAGGTTGATCACGGCCTTGCCTCCCGTAATGGCATATGTATGTTCCATATTCAGTTTATTATAAACCACCGTGACGGAGCTTGCCCTGGTATTCTCAGTCTCAAGACGGAATGCCGAAAGGATATCAGTAAACTGATCACAGGTGTTCTCGGACATCATCCGTCCCACAAAGAATTCCCTGTAAATGATGGCCATATTATCATTTATGACGCCCTTTAAGAACTGATCCCCGGCGAACTCTATCATGTCATCCCTATAGTTCTCATAGATATCCGGATAAAGTTTCCTGTTGGTAATAAGATTGGCGAAGAGGTAGGCCTTCTTGCGGTTATCTATGTTGCTGTTGTATTTGAAATACATGTAGACAACCTTGGGAAGTTCCATGGAATACTCTTCGTCTATGGAGTCTATATAGTATTCATAGAGCTTGGTGACCTTCAGGTCATATTCTATACCCCTGAGATAATACCTGTTGAACTCAGGATCATGCACATCAACCCTGATAAGATATCCGCACATCAGGCCGATATTCTCCGGTGTGTCATATTGGCTGCAAATATAGTCGGCGATGCGGTATATCCTCCGGGAAAACTTCCGGAAAAGGGGAAGCTGTTCCAAAAAGATGTGTCCCACTGACTCACCGATGCATCCCTTTCGCTCCATCCACTGCAGGATGAATATATCCGTATCATCCGGGTTGCTGAGGAGTAGGGGATTGTGGTTAAGGAGGGTCGCAGCCCTGGCATAAAGAAGAGGGCTGTCATAGCCGCATTCAAAGCAATGCTTGATCCTCATGTAATGCTCGGTAACGCTTATGGGCACCATCTCCATATAGGGGCTGACAAGGCTATAATACAGAGAATCCCTGTTCCTCTTGTAATACTCCGCAAATTCATTTTTAAGCCCGTCTATTGCAAGGTCATCATTTTCAAGGATAACCATGATATAGAGGCATAAAGCCCACATATCCTCATTATCCTCAGGCTTGTGGGACCTTCTGAAATCTTCGGTAATGATACGGGCAGCTTCCGGTCTGTCCATAACGGACATGGCCATGGCCTTGGCAAGGGTGAACCCGCTGTTATCCGGGTATTCTTCTGACATGAGGGTAAGTTTATCTAAGAATGCGTCCCCCCACTCCCGGAGGCTGATGTGCCCCAGGATATGTTCAGAGTACTTTTCTATGCACTCTGAGATATTATGGCGCATCTCCAGTTCTTTAACAGATCGGACAGATACTTCTCCTACTATGACACGGAAGAGATATTCTTTGGTCTTCATAGGTGAAGAGACCTGAATACGTCCGTAGTTGATGCCCTGATGGAGCTTGTTGAAGTTGACATTAAACTGTATATCACAGGAGTTTCCCACGAAATCCTCGGTATCCATAACATTCTTCTGAATAGTCAGGAATTCGCAGTCTGAGGAAATGACAAGACGTATATAGCCCCAGTCGCTCTTTCTTATCTTGAATACGTGCTTGAATGATTCCGTGACATTCTGGAATATCTCACCGTTCTCGGAAAGTTCAAATTCGATGGGGTCCTTACCTCCGATCCCCGTAAGGAACTCCTCCATGCACTGCATGCTCATGCCCTCTGAGGTCAGTGACCTGTAGCAGGAAGCTAAATAGGGGGTCATATCATTGATGGTCTTTAAGAACCTGTCTGAAGAGAATATCTCGTATGCACCGTACCAATCTTCCGATGCCAGCTTAACAAATCCTTCTATGTCCATAGCTGAAGAGCCGGAGTCCTCCTCGTCCGGTACGATCCTGATATTAACGGGGATTTCCAGTTCTCCCCCTGTGCTTACAACAATAAACCGGCCGCTTCTGGTGCTGCCCGGTTCCATTCCGAAGCTGTTAAATTCATACTTTATCTCTACACTGTTACCGTCAAATTCACGGGTAACAACGTTCATGCGATGATCCGAGGAGTATACGAAGCCTTCAGCTCTTCGTCCGTCATTCACCTCGAGCTTAAAGCTGCCTCTGTATACCTTATCACGCTCCACGGAGATCTCAAACTCCCTGTCATCGAAGGTGATCCTGGGCAGTTCATAAGAAAAATTACCCTTTGAGAGCCCTTCTATGTATCTTTGCAATTATCTAAATCCTCCAACATCTCTTTTACGGTCTTTCCGTTAACGGGATGGCGCAGATAACCTGCGATCTGTGCCATGGGGATCAGTACAAATTCCCGTTTGGCTATCTCAGGGTGAGGAATAGCCAAATCCTCACTGTCATATATCATGTCATCATAAAACAGTATATCCAGATCCAGTGTCCTGGGTCCCCAATGGATCTTTCTCTCTCTTCCGGCTTCATTCTCAATAACATGAAGAAGGCTTAAAAGCTCCTCGGGATCAAGCAGGGTATCCAACTCAATGGCTCCGTTAAGGAAATCATCCTGCTCTACACCGCCGTACGGCTCCGTTACAATGTAATCAGACACCCTCGTGACTTCGCAGGTATCCTCTTCTTTTAATCTTGAAAGAGCCATCTCAAAGTATCCCGATCTGTCTCCTATATTGGATCCCAGCGCAACATAAACCTTATGCCACCCTCTTTCGATGGTAACGCTTATGCAACCAAACGGAAGGTCTATAGGGGCTTCCGGCTTCTTGATCTCCAGTGACAGATGATGTATCAGCCTGAACTTAAGGAGCAGGGCTTCAGCCACGTGCTCCGCTGCCGTCTCGATAAGATCGAATGTTTCCTCCTGCATCACTTCCGTAATATAACCGCAGACATCACCATAGTTGACCGATAGTTCCAGATTATCACTGCAGCCTGCATTACGGGTGCTCAGATACAGATCGGCACATATGTAAAACTTCTGTCCCTTTTCCTTTTCTTCCTTGAAAACGCCGTGGTATGCATAGACCTCCAGGTCCTTGATGCTTATCTTATCCATATAATGCTCCTACTCCGAACGCATAAATGCCTCTGTCATATCGATGGCTCGCTTATTGGCCGCCACATCATGGACTCTCACAAAACGGCAGCCCTCCAGGACACCAAACACGGTGGTGGCAATGGTTCCCTCTTCCCTTTGATCCTTGGGGAGGTCCAGAGTCAGTCCGATAACGGACTTTCTTGAGGTGGCCAAAAGCACGGGATAACCCAGCTTCTTTATCTCAGATACATGTTTAATGGCACTGAGATTGTTCTCGTAGGTCTTGCCGAATCCCACCCCGGGATCAAGGATTATCTTTGAATCATCTATTCCCGCATCCTTGGCCAGTTTCACCGATGCCCAGAGGTCCTCCAGCATGTCGGGAATGAAATCCTTATAATCAGCTTCCTCCCGGTTATGCATAAGGACGCACCAAGCATCCCTTTCCTTAACAAGGGCAGGCATGTCCTTATCATATTTAAAACCCCATATATCATTGACTATATGGGCTCCTGCGTTAAGAGCATATTTGGCTACTCTTGACTTATACGTATCTATGGATATGGGAATGTCAAAATCAGCTCTGATCCGCTCGATAACCGGGCAGACCCTGTCGATCTCTTCAGCATCGCTGATAAGAGTATATCCGGGACGGGTGGACTCTCCGCCTACGTCTATGATGGCGGCCCCCTCATTTATCATCTCGGATACATGGGCGATGGCACTATCAAGGGTGTTATACTTTCCCCCGTCTGAGAAAGAATCGGGAGTGACATTGAGTATCCCCATGATATATGTCCGGTCATCATCAAATTGTCTGCCTGCTATGTTCATTGTATATGTCCTCTTCGCTTATATTCAATAATAGAGTTTATTGTTCTTTTTTTCTTCCGGCCATTTGCATTCCGGCGAAGCCTGACAGGAAAAACAGGGCCTTGACAACTTATCCGCTTCCTTGATCAATCGGGAAAGAATATCTCCTTTTCCATCTTTTGCAAATAAGCCTCCAATATCTTGTCCTCTGTGGGTTTGAATAGCCTCTTTAATGACCCGGATATATTCCGCAGTAGCGTCGCATTCTACTAATACAACTTCTGCGATATCAGCTCCGGCTTCGTCATGGCTCTGTCCGGTCCTGTATTCTTCCGCTCTTCCTATGTCATGAAGAAGGGCCGCGGCATATATAAGATCCTTTGAGAGACCGTATCCCCTCTCCAGATCAAGAGCGTAAGCGATCCGAGCCACATCAAGGAAATGCTCCATGTCGTGCCTGCAAAATATCCGGTCAGCCTCATACTCTTCGATCACCCGCAGACGCTCCCGGTAACCTTTATTAACAAGAATCCTGTTGGTCAACTCCATAGACTGATACCCTTTATGATCTACGCGAAAAAGTTCTCTGCTATGGTCACGCTTCCGATAAAGCACACCGTTCCGGTCATGGTGATGTTGTAATCATCATCCAGCTCCACCAGAAGGTCTCCGCCGGGACTGGTTACGGTAACCCTGCTGTCTACAAGTCCAAGCCTGCGGCAGGCTGCAGCAGCAGCACAGCTTCCTGTTCCGGAAGCCAGGGTATAACCAGCGCCTCGTTCATATATCTCGGCCCTTATGTGATCCCTGCCATCAACCTTGACCAATGCAAGGTTAATGCGGTTGGGAAAATGATCGCTGTTCTCAATGTAAGGCCCGATCTGCTTGACCGCCTGGGGTGTCACATTATCGGAGACTATGATACAGTGGGGGTTGCCCACGGTAAGGCATGTGATCTTCACGTCCTGTCCGTTGAAGGATGCAGCCTTATCGATGATCTCCTCTCCCAGGCCTGTAGCAGGGATCTCAGCTGCTTTAAAAGAAGCCCTGCCCATGTTAACTTTCATGTTGGTTCCTTCCGGATCCAGAAACTCGATCTCATTGGCCACTCCCGAGGTATAAATGTCAAATTTTCTGTCTTTAACATAGCCCTCATCCAAAAGGTACTTTGCAAATATCCTGATACCGTTGCCGCTTATCTCTGCCTGGCTGCCGTCGGGATTGTATATCTGAACATTTATCTTTCCATCCTCCATCAAGGGCCCGTAGAGAATGCCGTCAGCACCGACTCCGAAATTACGCTGGCAGAGAAGCTCTACATTCCTTGCCTGAAGCGCAATGTTATTCTTGGCAGGGTCCAGCACAAGATAGTCATTGCCGAGTCCGTGGTATTTCTTCAATGTGTAAGTCTTCATAATATCCCCCTGTTCTTTGAGTTGTTATTTGTCGAAATCTGTCGCATGTCCCGCTTCATTTGCCGGGATCTTATATACCTTATTGGTGCCGTAAAGCCGGAAATACGTATAAGTGGATGTAACATTGATATCGCAGAAGTTACCTGAAGCGATGATCTCCTCCTCGCCTCCCCCTATGGGGCACCGGCAGAAAGAGGGATTGTTACCTACCGTCTGATAGTATATGTATTTGTCGGATACATTGAAGCAGTCTACCCGCTTATTGACAAGAGTATCGGTCTTGCCGGAACCTATGGGAACCCGGGTTACGGCATATCCGTTGGCATTGTTCATGAAATAAAAGCAGTTATCCTTGACTATGATATTGGAACAGTTGCCTTCAAATATGGTGGAAGTCTTCATGGTCTTGGTGTCAAGGGCCATGATATTATGGTTGCCCTCAAGCTCATTATAGTATATGGTGGTACCGCTGACACCTGAGGGGTTGTAGGCATTGGGGCTCATCTCTCCCTTGTCCCTGCCGTCTATATGAACCCGCCGGAAGGTGGAAGCATCCTGCTTGTCATAATGGATATAATAGATATAATTGCCTACCAGGGCTGCAGCCATGCAGGGGTCGCCATCCAGTATCTTAGTGTTATTCCCATCCAGGTCCGACCGGCACAGGCTGTACCTGTCAACATTCATAAAGGCGAAATTAGTGCCTTCATGGGAGTCTATCCTGGTATAGTATATGTATTTGCCGCAGACGTTGATGCTTCTTACGGAATCCTTTACCAGAAGCTTCTTGTCGCTGCCGTCGGGATTCATAACGTATAAATGATCGGAATCTTCCGGGTTGGCAAAATAAACCTTACCCTCATATTCACAGAATGTACCATCGTTAAGAAGGTTGCCGCTGAAGTTGCCGTTGACATCATCGGCATTAAGCTGAGTATCATGGAGAAATCTGTATAAAAAGTAGCCCCCTCCGATAAGGATGGCAAATACGATAATGACAATGATTGCTTTTGTTTTATTCCTCATAGATCATGCCTCCATAAATAAGTATATCTTTTCACTTATAAATGTGCAATAATCATATAGTAGTGTTTTAGGGCGAACTTATGACAAGGAGAATTATAAATGATAGATCTTAACAGGCTGCTCTTATACAGGAATCTTGCCCATGAGGATATATTAAGCGACATCATATGGGTATTTAACCGGATAGAGGATAATATGTCGACCCGGGAGGATGTTATAGAGATATTATGCCGTGCAATATCCAATCTTATCGAACTCTCAGCATCCCACGGCTATGAAGGGAATCTGTGGCACACTTATATAGCCTATCTCCTGGCTGGCAATGAGAATGCTTACAGTCTGGCCTGCGAGATGACCGGAGATATCGAAGGCAGTATCAATGATGTGGCATTAAATGATCTTAAGATATTCAAGAGACTTTACGGCCTTGACCTTCGTAAGCTGGATAATGCCCTTGAGATAACATGCGCCGGCATGCTTTATGATTACAAGACCGGGGAAGCCAGGACCCGGGTGATCAATAAAAGGATCAGTGAAGGCATATGCAAGCTGGCAAGAAAGCTGGGAGAAGCAGAGAGTGCCGAAAGCTTTAAGGAATGTGTTACTTTGTTTTATAAAGAATTCGGAGTAGGCAAGTTCGGGCTTCACAAAGCCTTCCGCGTAAAACAGGGAGACATGGGCCCGGAGATAGTGCCCATTAACAATACGGCTGTAGTGGGCCTTGATGACCTGGTAGGATATGATATTCAGAAGCAGAAACTAATAGAAAATACAGAGAGCTTTGTTAAAGGCCGTCATGCCAATAACTGTCTTCTCTTCGGAGAAGCCGGCACCGGTAAATCCACCAGTATCAAGGCTGTTCTTAACCTTTACTATCCACAGGGCCTTCGGATGATCGAACTCTACAAGCATCAGTTCAAGGATCTGGCGTCTATTCTGGCACAGGTAAAGAACCGTAATTACAAGTTCATCATTTACATGGATGACCTATCTTTTGAGGAATTCGAGACCGAATACAAGTACCTCAAGGCCATTATCGAAGGCGGGCTGGAGGTCAAGCCCGATAACGTGCTGATATACGCCACAAGCAACAGGCGGCACCTTATCCGTGAACGTTTCTCCGACAAGCAGGAGATCGATGATGATATTCATGCGAAGGATACGGTATCAGAGAAGCTTTCTCTGGCAGCCAGGTTCGGAGTGACCATTTATTTCGGTTCTCCCGATAAGAAGGAGTACGACAGCATCATCAAGGCCCTGGCACAGAAGAATAACGTGATCATGCCGGAAGATGAGCTTCTGGCAGAAGCAGGCAAATGGGAGCTCTCTCACGGAGGGCTATCCGGCAGGACGGCCCAGCAGTTCATCGACTACATTCTGGGGAAGGCAAAGGAAGGCATATAATGACTTACGAAGAAGCAAGACAATACCTTGATAATGCGACATTACGTGGGAGTATACTGGGATTGGAGTCCATTACCACCCTTCTTTCATATCTGGGCGATCCCCAGGATGACCTTAAAGTTGTCCATATATCCGGGACCAACGGCAAGGGCTCTACTCTTGCATTTATCTCAACCATCCTTAAAGCGGCGGGATATAAGGTGGGTCGGTATATTTCTCCCACTGTCATATGCTATGAGGACCGGATCCAGGTAAATGAGGAATATATTACAAATGAGGCGCTTACAAGGTTGACAGAGTTGGTATCACACGCCGTGGAGAGGATGGAAAGAGAAAAGGGCTATAGTCCTACTGCTTTTGAGATCGAGACAGCCATCGCTTTCCTTTATTACAGGGAATGCGGCTGTGACATCGTGGTGCTGGAATGCGGAATGGGCGGAGACACTGATGCCACTAATGTGGTAAAGACCACCCTGGTATCGGTCATAGCCTCTGTAAGCATGGACCACATGGGCTTCTTAGGCAATACCTTGGGTGAGATCGCCTCCCACAAGGCAGGTATCATCAAAAAGGGAATACCCGTCGTTACCACACGGCAGAAGCCTGAAGCCATGGAATCCATAAGAAAAAAAGCCTATGAGTCGGGAAGTGCCCTTACTGTGGCTGATGCCGGAAAAGCATATGATATCAGATCTCAGGACCTCAGGCTGCATTTTTCCTATAATTGTACTAAAGGATCATACAGGGATCTTGAAACGGGGCTCTGCGGTGCTTATCAGATAGAGAATGCCCTTCTTGCCATTGAAGCCTGTGAGGCGTTAAAAGACCTGGGATACAGCATTTCTGAGGAAGATATAAGAAGAGGCCTTAAAGATACCGTATGGATAGGGCGTTTTACCAAGATCCATGATGATCCCGTCATTATAATAGACGGAGCCCATAACGAAGCCGCCGCCCTTAAACTGGCAGAGACTTTGGAAATGTACTTTACAAATAGGAAATTAATGTATATAATGGGTGTGCTTAAGGACAAGGAATACGACAGGATCCTAGACATCATGTTACCTTATGCAAGTAAGGTAGTCACTGTCACTCCCCCTAATCCGAGAGCCCTTTCTGCAAAGGATCTGGCAGACATTATCAGTTCGCGGAATGTATGCGCTGTCCCTGCAGGAAGTATAAAAGAAGCTGTTATTAAAGCCATTGATACAGCAACACAAGACACGGCTATCCTTTGCTTCGGCTCCCTGTATTATCTGGGTGATATCATCAGGGCGGTAGACGGGTTATCGAGGTAGATTTTGAAATGATGGATTCGGAAAAAATTAAACAGGGCGTAAGACTTATTCTCGAGGGCATAGGCGAAGATCCTGAGCGTGAAGGCTTATTGGAGACTCCTGATCGTATTGCCAGGATGTGCGAGGAGATATACGGTGGTCTCTATGATGATGCCAAGCACCATCTGGCTAAGGTCTTCAGTACGGATACTACTGAGATGGTCGTAGAGAAGGACATCACCTTCTACTCCATGTGTGAGCACCACCTGCTTCCCTTCTTCGGCAAGGCGCACGTGGCATACATTCCCAGTGGCAAGGTTGTGGGGATAAGCAAGCTGGCAAGGACCGTTGATGTGTTCGCCAAACGTCCCCAGATACAGGAACACCTTACGGCTCAGATTGCAGATGCCATCACTGAGAATCTGGCTCCCCATGGAGTTATGGTAATGATGGAGGCTGAGCATACCTGTATGACCATGAGGGGTATCAAGAAACCGGGGACCAAGACGGTGACCATAGCCACCAGAGGCAGGTTCAAGGATGAGCCGGAGCTCCGGCAGACATTTTTTGAGATGATAAGATAGCTAAGGGCGGGTAATACCCGCTCTTTTTTATGTAGTGATTTTTCAGTATTCACTTCTGCAACGGCATAACCGTTAACCCTAACCCTAACTGGGCTAGTATTTTGATCAGTGTATCCAGTTTGGGAACCGAACGATTAGACTCAATCCGTGCCACAGACGATTGTGGAATTCCGCATAGTTCAGCCAAATCCCTCTGACTCATGCCCAAATCATTACGACGACTTATCATCGCAGTTATTATTGCTGATTTTACTTCGGCTTCCTCAATAATAGTTTCTGTAGTCTTATCCTTATTTTTTACATCTGTTTTATACTCTTCCCATGTCATATCATTCACCCTCTTTTCCCTTATTCCGTTGCAATAAATAATCTGATCTTTCAGCCTTAGCTCTATTTATCTCTCGCTTTGGAGTTTTTTGTGTCTTTTTTCTAAACTGGTGCAAAAGGACATATGAACCATCAGCATCGCAGAAAAAGAATAGTATTCTATTACTCCCGGGACGTAGTTCCCATATTCCATCACCTAAACATTCTGCAATTGTGTCCGGTAACCCCCGTGTTCCGTTATCTGATAAAAGCTGTATATAAGTCACCGCCTGAGAATACTGTATTCGTGCATCTTTACTCTTTGACATTCGGATCCGGAGATTCTCAAGAAAATCGAAAACCTGTGATTTCCCTCTACTCGTCTCATAAAACTCAATTGTATACATATTAATATCTAGTGTAATTACATGATAGCATCTGTGCTATCATGAGTCAACTCTTTACCTCCTAATATTTTATTGAATTGTGAAAATTATCAAACTCGGTGTATTTTAACATCATTTACTATATTTGTCAATATCATTGATGTATTAACGGCGCTTGGGGGATGCGTATCCAACGTCAACCCGTGTTCCGGCGCTCCGGCAAGCTAACTGCCTACATATCCTATGCATGCGAGATTGTTCGTATGGACGATCACTCTCATCTCGCATGCTCAGGATATGTGGCAGTGGATCTTGCCTGGCCTGCACAAAGGTTGACTTTTGGACACGCATCCCCCACGCGCCTGTTATAATCGAAATAGCATTACATCATGCAAACATATAACTAAATAATCTTTTTTGGTATCCCACCGATAATGCTTAATCACTAATCCCCCTCACGATTAAGGGTTGATGGAATGATGCGGCATTGCCGCAAGAAATACTCTAGAAATAATTCCCATATGAACTATTAAACATTCAATTATAAAAATTGCAACCATTTTTTACAATTTTTTATATTGTCCCCTGATTATAAAAAAAGAGATATAGGCAATCCCTATATCTCAAACTTCCCCTCCAGGAACTCCTGTAAGAACCCGTTGGTCTTTACTTCTTTCCCGTTCACGAATATACAGAAGGGTTTTTCCTTATTCTCGTTGAGCATCGTCCTGTTGGCTGCCAGGAGATATGCATATTCCTCAGCCTGAGGGTAGGATTCGAAGAATGCACATCTGTTACCCATGGTATGGTCTGACGTGATCCAGAACTCTTCCACTATAACTATATTGGGATCGATCTCATGAAGCTTTAAGAATTTTTCTTCATTATCCTGTCTTACAAGCTTGTATTCCTTATTCAATGATTGCAGTTCCAATGTATTATCCTCCAAGATTATTATTATCGCGATTACGTTGCATATTATACCACAGTATCCGTCTTTATTGAACCTGTATTACCCCTGATACAACCCTTTTGTAATCCTCGTAATTCTTCTCCAGCAGTGCAGGGGTATCCAGGCCGTAGGGGCATTTTTTCCTGCAGGCATCGCAGTGCCTGCAGTTCTCTATACGTTTCATCTCATCCTGCATCTCTTTGGTAAGATTCCTGGATGACGGAGCCCGACGAAGAAGCAGTGACATCCTGGCGGCAGTGGGGATCTGTATCCCTTCCGGACAGGGCATGCAATATCCGCATCCCCTGCAGAAATCTCCCGACAGTTCTTTCTTATCCCTGTCGATCAACTCCCTTATCTCATCAGTCATTCGAGGCGGATTGTCTATGTAGGAAATGAACTCGTCAAGTTCACTATCCCTCTGTATCCCCCAGATGGGCAGCGCATTATCGTATTGAGCTATATAAGCATATGCCGCCGCAGAATTGGTGATCAGGCCTCCGGCTAATGCCTTCATGCATACAAAGCCCATATCCGCTTTTTTACATCTTTCCACAATATCAATATCCTTGTCCGACGCAAGATAGGAAAACGGAAACTGCAAAGTCTCGAACAGCCCCGACTCTATAGCCTCTCTCGCCACCACAAGCCTGTGGTTGGTAAATCCGATATGACGTATCATGCCTTTTTCTTTAGCTTCAAGCATGGCGTCATATAATCCGGTATCGTCACCGGGCTTTGGCACAAAGGGAATATTATGGTGCTGATACACATCAATATAGTCTGTCTTAAGGTCCTCAAGGCTTTGATGAAGGTCCCTCCAGAAGTTCTCCGTGTTCTCGGCAGTAGTCTTGCTGGCGATGAAGACCTTATCTCTCATCCCGGAGAAGGCTTGCCCTATCTTCTTTTCACTGTCGGTATAAAACCTGGCTGTATCAAAATATATAATGCCATTATCATAGGCTTTCTTAAGCAGCCTTACCGCTTCCTCAACAGATACTCTCTGTATGGGAAGCGCTCCGAAACCGTTCTTATTGACCGTGATCCCGGTCCTGCCGAGTCTGACACTGTCCATAGTCCTTATCCTCCTGTATCCCTGATCCTGCTACAATCCTTTCAGTCCCTTCTTTCTCTCGTACATTCTGCTGTCAGCCAGCTCAAATACACGGAGCATTGAATTATGAACAGCCGGATTATACTCTGCCATTCCAACGGCTATCACTTCTCCTAATCCCTGATCATCCTCTGCTCTCGAATCCATCGCCTTAAAAAGATCCCGCCTGAGCTCATAATCTTCTCCCCGGAGAAGTACCACGAACTCATCCCCGCCGTACCTGAATACAGGGGAGTGGGCAAATGACTTACAGATAACCCTGCATGCCCTCCTTATGCATTCATCTCCCGCCTTATGGCCCTGAACATCATTTACTTCCTTAAGGTTATTGATGTCGCATACTACAAGGGCAAATGGCTCACACTCGCTCTTATCTATCTTTTCATTGATCATGTTTTCATATTGGGAATAAGCAAGACGGTTCTTTACTCCCGTCAGGGAATCAGTATACCCCGCTTCTTTGGCTATCCCCAGTTTCTCCATCCATTCCTTCTCTCGTCTTCTGGCCGTTCCGTAGTTATTCGCCATAATACCTACAGCCACCAGGAACATAGCAAATGATGCAAATGTGGATCTGACATTGGCCATCTCTATCTTATCCATCTGGGCATCGATCATTTCCTGTTTGTCCCCCTGCATCCCGTTCTCGTAATGCTTCTGAACTGCAACAATGGATTCTTCGGCTGCAGTCTGGGTAAGACGGTTGGTCCACATCATGGTGGTAAGGAGCATGAGCAGCAGCAACATAACCCATACCACAACCGAGTGTCCGTACCGGTTCAGGCTGTCCTTCTGTAATACAAAACGGAATACGATAAGACCCAGCAGTGACCATACAGCGAACAAAAGATATGAAGGAGCCTCCATGGCCTCATATGCAATAAGCTTGGGGGCAAGAAGCAGCACGGCGACACCCATCATGATCACGGCACCACAACCTCCTGTCATGGTCTCGGTCATATCTCCCTGTTTCTTTGCATCCTGATATACACAGTAGGAAAGGAAACCGTAAATGATGGTAGCACCCAGGGTGGTGACATCAACGATCCACCCGATGGCGGTACGCCCTATAAAGGGGATGGCACAGGATATGGCTACGGTAAAAAAGATGGCTTTATTGGGTATCCCCTTTTTGTTCAGGTTGCTCAAAGAACCTGCCCACACGTGATCCCGTCCGAAAGCATAGATCAGACGGCTTATGGCCGTAAGATTACCGATGATACTCGTTAAGATAACCGCCAGTAAAGCCCCCAGCATAATAACGATCCCGCCGGAACCCAGATAATGCTCGGCTGCATAGAAGGCCGGTATGGCTTTGATCCCGCTTAGGTTACCCATGTCGCTGATATAGGCGAACCAGTTCTCATACTCAGGAGGAAATGCACTGACTGACAGCAGGGTCATAAAAATATAGACTGCCGTTGTCAGCAATACGGAAAACAGCATCACCGATCTAACCTTCTTAACCGGGAATTTGAACTCCTCAGAAAAATGAGCCACATTTTCAAAGCCTATAAAAGCCCAGGGAGAAATGACTGCGATCCTGAGGATCTGCTCTACTTCTGCCTTCTCCGGGGCAAAAGTCGGATCAAAAGAGCCCGGTGCAAAACCATGACCTGATAAAGCAATAAGAGTAACCACCACAAGGCCTCCGACAAATACGAGGGCCAGGATTATCATGATGATCTGGGGCAGCCGCCTGCTAAAGGCACAAAAGAGTCCCACAACAATGATGGCAGCTATGGAAAGCAATGCCTCTCCCAGATATACAGTGTAACCGAATATGGAATAATGAAAGCCGAATTGAAAGAATGTCCCTAAAAACCTGCTGGCGAACAGGGGCAGTGACGTGATATTGGCCCAGAGGATAGCCATATATGTCAGGAGCAGAAACCACGCCACCAGAAAACCGATATCATGTCCTCTGACCATACTGGCATAAGAATAGATACCTCCGGCATCCGGTCTCCGTGACATCATATAGCACAGGTTACGGTTAACGACAAGGATAACCACCATTCCAAGGATGATCCCGAAGATAGTTCCCAGGATGCCGGCCTGAGCAAGATAAGTGCTGCATGTAACAACAAAGGACCCCCAACCGATGCTGGTGCCTATGGAAAATGCCCATATGCCCATCCGGCTGAAAGAGGGATCCAGTTTTTGATTTGTATTACGTTTTTCTTCCGCCATTATGATTCACTCTTTTCTCCAGAGTTACTTGTTCTGCGTGCCTTTAAGTATACCACAAAATGTAATAAAATCAAGTTATTTGGTACTTTATACCTTAAATTAAACACTTTAAAATTATGTCGTTTGGTGTTATCCTATTATTGATGACGTTATTATTTTATAATACAATTCTCGTCATTCGGAGTAACCTGATGAAACTGCTTGATAGCCTTAAGAAGATAATTGAAAAAGATACACCGACGGCCAATGAGTCCAAAAAAATGGCTGTTCTTATCAGGATTGAGTGCATTATCCTCATGGCTTATTTTGTGTTGAACTCTGTTGTTTTTTTCATGTTCGGAAAGTACCGCGCTATCGGTGGTAATCTCCTCATGTTTCTGTTATACGCTGTTGTTTTTGCTTTAACTTTCAAGTTAAAAAAAATGGCCACGGTTTCCGTATTTATATTCGTGACATCCTTCTGGGCAGTGATAATGCTGTGGTTATATGGTCCCGGTCTTTGTTTTCAGATCATCCCGCCGTTTCTTATAATCATCTTCTTCTTTGCCAGTTATGACAGCTTCCAAAGAAAGATAATATTCACTCTTTGTACTTTTGTAGTTTATCTGGGAGCGCTCTTCATTTATGGTACCAGGCCTCCCCTGCTCCAGGTATCTATTTTCGACCAATATTACATAATGAACAGCGGCATGTTTGTCATCATGCTCTGTACCTGTGTCGCCGCTCATGTTTTTTCCAAAGACAGCCAGGATCAAGAGCGTAAGCTAATAGTATATAACAGAAGGCTTGAGGAAAAAGCCAGCACAGATTCCCTGACCGGTCTCAATAACAGAGGCCGTGCCATGGACTATCTTGATGAGATATCGAAAATAGCTGATGAGATAATATGCAGCATATGTATCTGCGATATAGATCATTTTAAAATAGTAAATGATTCCTACGGCCATGATGTGGGAGACCTTGTGCTCAAGACCGTAGCAGATGTTCTTTCTGACAATGCAGGTGAAGGGGGATTTGTTGCCAGATGGGGCGGCGAGGAATTCTTCCTGGCCTTTCCCAATATGAACGGAGATGACGCATATGCGGTTCTTCTTAATATCCAGAATAAAATGAAGGATGCCTGTGTCAAAGTCCGGGATGAGGATATCCGGGTTACCCTTACCTATGGCCTGACCGAATACGACAAGAGCAAATCCATCAATGACAACATAAAAGAAGCAGATAAACTGCTCTACATGGGCAAAGAACAGGGACGTAACCGTATCGTCTACTGATCATCATCCCCTTTTTTACATTTCTGCTTCTGTTATCGATTCTTTATTATCTTTTAACACACTCTCGTATAACTCGATCATACGGTCGGCGCAGCGTTTGGCGCTGAAATTATCCGCAATGGTAAGGGATTCACTGCCCATACGGTCATGGAGTTCCTTATCCGTTAGAAGTGATACCACATTCTCGACGAACTCCTCTTTCGTCTTATAGGCATAGCCATTCCTCTCATTCTCAAGCACTCCCCTGAGGCAGGGGTCATCTCTGCAGATAAGAGGCAGTCCGTGGGAGATCGCCTCAAGATAGGTCAGGCTATGAACCTCAAAGGTAGATGCAGACACGAACACATCCCCCATATCATAATACATATACACTAGTTCAGGAGATATTCTCCCGGTAAAACATACGCGATCGGCAATCCCCAGTTCTTTAGCCATAGTCTCCAGTTTGGCTCTGGCGGGACCGTCACCTACTATAAGCAGCTGGGCATCCGGCAGGCGGTCTAACACTTCCGGAAAATACTCTACTATCTCATCTAGTTTTTTTTCGTGGCTTACGCGGGATACCATGCATACCACCTTGCCGTTATCCTTTAAGTTCCAGCGCTCAAACAGTTCTTTCCTTTCTTCGGGAGTAACCTTCTTTTGGTATTGTTCAAGACGGATACCGTTGGGGATCACTTCTATGGGGTGCTTTAATCTGCTCAGGGTCGAAAAACCCAGAGCCTTATCTGATGGTGCAGTAACAACCATTGCTCCGCGATACAGGAACTTGCCTATCTCGTGAAATATCATCTTAACCGGACGGCTTTCACATCGGCTTCCGAAGACAAACTGGGCATAATCGGTATGACAGGTCATGACAAAGGGGGTATTATCCGCATTTGCAATGGAACGTGCCATCCGCGCAGCAGATGTTTCAGTGTGCATATGGATAACATCCGGATTCCACGCCTTAAGCTCCTTGAGAAGCTTGTTATGCCTTACAAAACTTACACGGACATCGGGATATACTACTCCGGGAAGAGAACCGATATAGTAGTCATCACCATCCTTAAATGACTTCCTTGTGTTGGACAGGGCCAGCACCTTGACCTGGTGTCCCCTGCTCCTTAATTCCTCAGCCAGGGTAATGACCACATTAGCCACCCCACTTGTCTGATATTTATATGAATCTGAAGCTATCAGTACTTTCATTGATCACTCATCCTTAAAACTTGTTCCTCATAATTCTAACATAACATTTTTTTTACGGCAAGACAGGGGACCGTTCTCTGTCTTATGGCTCAAATAAGACAGGGGACGGTTCTGTGTCTTCCCCTTGGTATTACTGAGAAAGACAGAGAACCGTCCCCTGTCTTAAGACACAGAACCGTCCCCTGTCTTATACTTGCTAAATCAGGGACTTCATGTTAAATTACTTATATTAGTTTTAAGGAGGATGCGGGGATTCCCGCATGAAATAAATGAAAAAGATATCGGATATGATCTCAAATGAAATAATGACCGCCTTCGAAGCGGCGGGGTATAGAAGGGACTACGGCAGGGTTACGGTATCCAACCGCCCCGACCTGTGTGAGTTCCAGTGTAACGGAGCCATGGCGGCTGCCAAGGAATATAAATGCGCTCCCGCCAAGATCGCCCAAGATGTGCTTCTTTCTCTGGGGGATAATAAACTGTTCTCCAAGAAGGAGGTGGTCAATCCCGGATTCATCAATCTCAATCTGGCAAATGACTTTCTCTCCTCATATCTTAACGAAATGAAGGACAGCTGCGATCTCGGTTTTGAAAAACAACCTCAGGCCACCATCATGATAGATTACGGCGGGCCCAATGTTGCCAAGCCTCTCCATGTAGGTCACCTGCGTTCTGCTATCATAGGCGAGAGTATCAAACGCATAGCGCGTTTTACCGGTCACAAGGTTATCGGCGATATCCACCTGGGTGACTGGGGACTTCAGATGGGCCTGATAATCCATGAGCTTAGCATCAGGAAGCCGGAACTCCCCTATTTTGATGAAAGTTTCAAGGGAGAATACCCCAAGGATGCTCCGTTTACCATATCGGAGCTTGAAGAAATATACCCCTGCGCCAGCGGCAAGTCCAAAGAAGACGAAGCATACAAGGAGGCCGCCATGACAGCTACAAAAGAGCTGCAGGCAGGAAGGCCGGGTTACCGGGCATTATGGAACCACATCCTAAACGTGTCCGTATCCGACCTTAAGAAAAACTATGAGAAATTAAATGTATCTTTTGAACTATGGAATGGCGAGTCCGATGTCCAGGATATCATACCGGGAATGGTGGAAGAATTCAAATCCTCCGGTATAGCTCATGAGAGCGACGGCGCCCTGGTCATAGATGTTAAGGAAAATGATGATACCAAGGAGATCCCGCCCTGTATCATTCTTAAGTCAGATGGGGCCTCCCTCTACGCCACTACAGACCTTGCCACCCTAAAAGACCGTATGAAAAACTATGATCCTGCAAGGATAATCTATGTGGTGGACAAGCGTCAGGATATGCACTTCGTCCAGGTCTTCAGGTCATCCAGGAAGGCAGGGATCGTTCCCTCTTCCACCGATCTTACCTTCATCGGTTTCGGCACCATGAACGGCAAGGACGGCAAGCCCTTCAAGACCAGGGAAGGCGGTGTTATGCGCCTTGAATCCCTCCTTAATGAGATCGAGGAGGAAATGTTCAACAAGATAGTTTCCAACCATACCGTGGATGAGGCAGAAGCCAGACAGACGGCGCGAATGGTGGCATTGTCAGCCATTAAATACGGAGACCTGTCCAATCAGGCATCCAAGGATTACGTCTTTGATGTGGAACGTTTCACTTCTTTTGAAGGGAATACGGGGCCCTATATCCTCTACACCATAGTCCGCATCAAGTCCATCCTGGCCAAGTATAAAGAGGCAGGAAAAAGAGACGTGGCAGGCTCCATTAATCCGCCTGCCAACGAAGTTGAAAAAGCGCTGATGCTTGAGCTTTCCAAGTTCAATGCCGTAATGGAGGGAGCCTACGAGGAACTGGCCCCCCATAAGATATGCTCATATATCTACGACCTTTCTAACGCCTTCAACCGCTTCTACCATGAGACCAAGATCATCTCGGAAGAAGACGCGGCCAAGCAGTCGGGCTGGATCCAACTTCTCCGCCTGACCCAAAAAGCCCTGGAGATCTCCATCGACCTCCTTGGCTTTAGCGCACCTGATCGTATGTAGTACAAAAGAAAAGACGGTACATACCAATGATACAAACACAGGATTTTTTTCGCCGTCGGTTCTTAGTGAAATCGAAGATTGAACTTAGAACCGCTACGGTGAAAACGAAGCGAAAGCGGTCCTGTGTTGTATTATTGGAATGTACCGTCTATTATTTGTTAAATACTAAAAGAGTATTTGCCAAGGCAGTCTGGTGGAGTCGAGATCCTTACATCCGAACTTCTCTTCATTATACTTGTCTATCTCGTCGCACATCACCTTGTAAGCCCCTGAATATACGGATCCGGGCCCTCCCTGTGTAATACACGGAATAAACGACTTCATTCCGCAAGCCTCCATAGATTCCCTGGCGGCTTTACGACAATCGTCTGCTGTCCATCCCTCAAAGTCCATAAACTTATTGTCGATATCTCCCATGAATGCAATCTTGTCCCCGTACTTTTTGATCAGTTCAGGCACATTGTTAGATCTCATGCAGCCCTGCCATACGTCGATCCCCATTTCGATCATAGCCGGAACGAACGTTGCCGCATAACTGTCAGCATGATGGAATACAAGCTCTACCCCATGGTCATGATAGTATCCGTAGATCTGCTTGTAAGGCTCAATAAAGAAGTCCTCAAACATGGGCACACTCATAAATGTGCTTCTCTCTCCTCCCCAGTCGTCATGATGAAATAAAGCGTCCGGCTGCAGGTACTTACATATAAGTTCCGCAAGCTTAAGTTCCCAATCAGTAAGATACTTGATAAGGTCATGCATTTCGTCCGGATACTCCATGTAATAGATAAGAGCATTCTGGATCTCGCACAAATGATGCGACTGTTCAAATAATCCCGGTGCAATAAATGTGGCTTTGTAAGCCTTAGTTCCGTCAACAGGGTCATACATTCCGGCCTTCAGACCCAGCCATTCCTCTTCCGGAAAATCCAGTGACGGAGCATGAACATAATCCTGCCAATGCTCGATATCTTTTACAACGATCTTGTCCGGCGTATGAACCGGAAATGCGCCGGGCGTTCCTTCCGGGAACGAATTTGTAACTCCCCAGGCATTCTTAACGTTCATCTGTCCCGGTTGAAGCAGCGCATCGTGGAGTAAGTGCGGATCGAAAAGTAACTGAACAGCCTCGTACTGATTGACAAAACGTTCCGGATTACCGCCTTTTATGGCTTCCCGCATGTTCTCTTTTGCATTCAGCATAAATGATATCCTCCCTTTCTCAAATATGAATCCCTATTTAAACGTGGTCAGCAAAAATAGAAAACCTTCTCCTTAATGCTTTTCACATTATGCTAACCACATCTACACAATAATATGAATAATGTCCATGGTAAACCCGATGATATGCTTGTTATTAAAAGTCAAATATAGTACAATGTGTATCACGGAGGTGAGAAATCCCATGAAAGTCAACGCTCCCATGCTCTGTCATCACATTCAGAAGTATTTTAATGTGGAATATATGTCTGTCGGATCAACAAATTTTGTTAAAAACATGGTGTTTTTTAATACATTTTTTAACATGGATAAGCAGATAATCCTGGTGGCCCCCGATAATGTCATACAATGTGTTGAGCGTGTCAACAATTCCATTATCCTCTGCCTTGACCATATAGACAGTTACCCGGATCCCGGAAATAATGATCTGATAGTACTAAACGATGCCATGAGTTCTACCATGGCTTATAATATTCTGACTTATATCCTGGATTATTTTAATGAATGGGAGATCAATCTTACCGACATAGTATATAATCACCACGATTTTCAGGCCCTGATCGATTCCGTCAACAGGATCATCGAGCTTCCTGTGGCTCTGTTTGATTCAGACTACAGATATATTGCATTTTCAAAGGATTCAAATACTGATGAGTATACGAAATACGTGGACGCTGACAACCATATCCCCATAGACCACGTCAATGAAATGAACAGCAGCCCCGATTTTGCCATGCTTGAGGGCAAAACCGAGTCCTTCCTGTTTACCGGGGGTGAGACCACCGTCTTTCGGAACATTTTTCATCACAGCATTTATGTTGCCCGTTTTGCCGTTAAGGTCAACCCCGAGACCGACGATGTGGATTATTGCAAGTCCATATTGAATGCCGCTGCGCCCTTTGCGGAGACCCTGTATGACATGTCCAGGAATTACGCCTACATCTCCAGGGAATACAGGCTGATGCACCAGTATATGGACTCCATATTCAACAGTAAGATCACAGACAGGGATGGTTTCCTAAGCCTGCTTGATAAGCTGCGCTGCAAGCCTGATGATGTATGGCGTGTATACACACTGCACCTCTATAAGCCCGAGTTGCTGCTCTATTCCACGTCTTATACCTGTTTTCAGATAGAGAATTCATTTCCGGGGTGTTACTGTATCATATTCAACAACAGCATAATATGCCTTACAAATGTTTCGGCCCACCAGCGAGCCGTCAATGTTGACTTTAGCAATTATTTCGGGAAATACCTCAAAGACACCAAGCTGGTGGGAGGTGTAAGCAGGGACTTCAAAGAATGCGATCAATTTGAGAACCTGTATTTTGCAAAGATCTCCGCCGAATATGCTTTTGAAAATGCGCCCCAACTGTTGCCGGGACAGCTGGCGCATTTTAAGGATTACTCCCTTGAATACATGCTACGTTTCGGGACTAACGGCCTCTCCGCCGCCAACATATGCCATCCGGCGGTCCTGACCCTCATGGACCACGACAAGGCCCATTCAACCAGTTTTGCCGAGACTCTGTTCCAGTATCTTCAGCATAACATGAATGCCGTGGCTACCGCCAAGGTGCTCTTCATCCACCGCAGTTCCTTCATTAACCGTATGGAACGCATCCACGAACTGACGGATATTGACCTGACCAACCCCAACGAACGACTGTATCTGGAGGTGTCATTTAACAGGTATTATTCGGTTCAAATAAAATAATGGCTGATTTCATGTAATCATGAATCAGCCATTGTTTCCTTGACCCTTATACTATTTCACATCTTTCATCGAGAAACTTATCCTTCCCATCTTGTCCTTACCGAGGCAAACAACCGTTACCTTATCTCCCAGTGTGAGGACATCCTCTACTCTCTTGATACGCTCTTTTGCGATCTTGGAGATGTGTACCATTCCTTCCTTGCCCGGTGCGAACTCGATAAAAGCACCGAATTCCTTTATGCTTACTACAGTTCCGGTGAACACCTGTCCCTCCTCGAAGTCTGTAGTGATTATCCTTATCATATCGATAGCTTTTTCAATATCCTCTTTATTAACACCGCATACCGATACAAATCCGTCATCATTGATATCGATCTTAACTCCCGTACGCTCGATGATCGTGTTAATGGTCTTGCCTCTCTGGCCAACCACATCACCGATCTTCTGGGGATCGATCTGGATCTGTGAGATCTTCGGCGCATATTTGCCGATCTCGGGTCTGGGCTCTGCGATAACAGGACTCATAACATTATCAAGGATATACATTCTGGCCTTCTTTGTTGCTGCGATAGCACCCTCGATGATGGGTCTCGTAAGTCCGTGGATCTTGATATCCATCTGGATGGCTGTGATACCGTCCCTGGTCCCTGCAACCTTGAAGTCCATGTCTCCGAAGAAGTCCTCAAGGCCCTGGATATCTGTGAGGATGATATAATCATCATCAGTCTCGCCTGTAACAAGTCCTGCAGAGATACCTGCAACCGGTTTCTTAATGGGTACACCGGCAGCCATAAGCGAAAGTGAAGAAGCACATACGGAAGCCTGTGATGTGGAACCGTTGGACTCAAATGTCTCGGATACTGTCCTTATGGCATAGGGGAACTCTTCCTCTGTGGGAAGTACCGGAACCAAGGCACGCTCTGCCAGTGCTCCGTGTCCTATCTCTCTTCTTCCCGGTCCTCTTGAGGGCTTGGTCTCACCTACAGAGTATGAGGGGAAGTTGTAATGATGCATATATCTCTTGGAGGTCTCTGCCTCATCAAGTCCGTCGATCCTCTGTGCTTCCGATAAGGGAGCCAGGGTTGTCACGGTACAGATCTGAGTCTGTCCTCTGGTAAACATTGCTGAACCGTGAGTTCTGGGAAGAAGGTCGATCTCTGCAGCCAGAGGACGGATCTCCTCGATACCGCGGCCGTCAGGACGCTTATGATCTTTGAGGATCATCTTGCGGACAGTCTTCTTCTGATACTGGTATACAGCCTCATCAACCAGTCCTGCCCACTCCTCGTTACCGCTTTCTTCGTAACGGGCAGCCAGTTCTTCCTTGATATTCTTGATGTTTTCATCCCTGGTCTGCTTATCATCGGTAAATACTGCCTCTTCCATCTTCTCGGGAGAAACCACCGACTTGATATCCTCAAATAATTCATCGGGAACTGCGCAGCGTGTGTAGTCATGCTTGGGCTTACCGCATTCTGCCACGATCTTATCGATAAACGCAATGATCTCCTGATTAACTCCATGGGCTGCAAATATAGCCTCGATCATCTTATCCTCGGGCACTTCATTGGCTCCTGCCTCGATCATGATAACCTTGTCCCTGGTAGATGCAACCGTAAGGGCCATGTCACTGGCAGCCTTCTGCGCAGCTGTGGGATTGAAAACGAATTCACCGTCTACCAGTCCTACCTGCGTAGTGGCTGTAGGTCCGTCGAAGGGAATATCGGATATAGCAGTAGCTATAGCCGAACCCAGCATAGCCGTAAGCTCAGGGCTGCAATCCGGATCAACTGACATTACCAGGTTGTTCAAAGTAACATCATTTCTGTAATCCTTGGGGAATAAAGGACGCATGGGGCGGTCGATAACTCTGGAAGTGAGGATGGCATTCTCTGAAGGCTTACCCTCTCTCTTGTTGAATCCTCCGGGGATCTTGCCTGCGGAATACATCTTCTCCTCGAACTCAACGCTTAAGGGGAAGAAATCGATCCCGTCTCTGGGTTTGTCTGATGCTGTAGCAGTTGATAATACAACTGTCTCGCCATAGTGCATAAATGCGGCGCCGTTTGCCTGAGCAGCAACACGTCCTACGTCAACAGTAAGAGTCCTGCCGGCAAGTTCCATTGAAAAACTCTTGTACATAAAAATCTCCTTTCATGATCTTTATGGTGATGGCGCACAGCTCGAAACTACTGAAAAAGACACTTTCCCATAGTATAAAAATGTACTTTTCAGCGGTCTCGTGACAGTCGCCATCACATTTTGGGGTTACTATATATGCAATATCCTGAACAGATAACATATACAACGCAATAAAGGGCGGATATTATCCGCCCTTTTGACATTACTTTCTGAGTCCGAGACGTTCGATAAGTGAACGATATCTCTCGATGTCAACCTTCTTAAGGTAAGCGAGAAGATTCCTTCTCTGACCAACCATCTTAAAAAGGCCTCTTCTTGAATGATGATCCTTGGGATGATCCTTCAAGTGCTCTGTTACTTCGTTGATCCTTGCGGTGAGAACAGCTACCTGTACCTCAGGTGATCCCGTATCTCCCTCTGATCTTGCGTACTCGGCTATGATAGCCTGCTTCTTTTCTTTTGCGATCATAATAAATCCTCCTGAAAAACTATATTTCATAAACCACCTGATATTAAGAAACAGGTCGGAGATTCCACGTTTCCGAATATAGGTTGAATACAACTATGCCATAATAACACAGTTAATATGTGTTGTAAACCCTTTTTAGTCTAAAAGGCTTCTTACACAGATAGGTGTTCTGTAATATGCGCTGGTGATCTTGATACCATTACGTGAATCGTAAGCATGAACGATCTGTCCGTTACCGATATAGATGGCAACATGGCTTATGCTTCTTCCGCTTCCGTAGAAGAAGAGATCTCCCGGCTTGGCATCGGCAGCATTGATACCTCTTCCGTACTTGGACTGTGAGCCTGAGTAGTGAGGCAGGCTGATGCCGCATATCTTCTTATACAATGCAAGTACATATCCGGAGCAGTCAGCACCGTTAGTCAGGCTGGTGCCGCCCCATACATACCTGTTACCTACGTATTTCAATGCTTCCTGTACAAGCTTAACTCTTATGCTGGAAACTCCCGGACCGTAGTTAAGCTCTGCAATGGTGTATGCATGTTTCAGTTTAACCGCAATGTCTACATATTCAGCGGCAATATATCCGAAATCACCGTTAACGTCTACCTTAACCCAGTCTCCCTCGATAGCTGCAAGCTCAAACTCCTCGCCGTTGGAAATGGTCATGATGATCTTGCTGTCAGTGTTGGGCTCTTCTCTTACCCTCAATGCATCAGCCTTGGAGGTAACTACCTTATGCATAACTCCTCTTGCATATTCCCTGGCCTCATCACCCGTAAGAAGGAATTCACCGCTTACGTATCCCTTAACCTTACCGGATGAAATAAGATACCAGTCGCCCTCCTGCTCAAGGATCTCACATCCTGCATCGGATGGAAGCTTACCTTCCACATTAGAGCCCGTGGAGGGCTTCTCTCTTACATTAAGATGTCCGTCCACCTTGGCGATACCCAGATCGTTATAGCCTGCAAGGCACTCGGCTATCTCTTCCCTGGTAAGCTTAGCATCTGATTCATTATCAGCAGGCTTATCTCCTAAAACAAGCCCGTCATCGTAATATCCCTGTTCCAATGACGCGGTCAGTCCCGCATTAGTCGTCTTAATTGCATTGTTGATATCGGAACCTGCCGAAACGGGAAGGGCAAACATCCCGAAAGCCATCACTGCTGACAGAGCACATGTTCCGATCTTCCTTGCATCCAGGCGCATAAAAAACCTCCTTGAAATACTCAATATAAAATAAATTCCACTCACTTCTATTCTTAATTGTTACAATAATGTTACAAATGTTGAAGAAATTATATCAGAATATTTCACTTTTGTCAATTTGATATTCTCTGGTAAAAGAAATGTCTTTTTCCATCTGAGCCTTAAGATCCGCGATGGATAAGAACTTCTTCTCTGCCCTGATATAATAAAAAAGTTCTATGGAAATTTCATGTCCGTACACATCACGGTCAAAATCGAATATAAATGTCTCTGCGCCCTTTTCGTTCTCGTCTCCCACCGTAGGCTTGACACCTATGTTGGTCACACCGGGGTGCTCTTCTCCGTCTATGCGGACCCTGGAGACGTAGACTCCGTTGGGAGGAAGAAGCTTCGCCTTAATGGGGATCACGTTGGTGGTTGGGATCCCTATGGTCCTGCCCAGCTGCCTTCCGTATCCCACCGTGCCTTCAACGGTGTAGGGATATCCCAGCATCTTCTGAGCCGTCACCATATCTCCCCCGGCGATAACCTCTCTGATATAAGTGGAGCTTATCTCCCGGTCTCCGTACATCACCTTGTCCACAACTTCAACAGAGTATCCCAGCTCGTCCGCCAGATCCTGAAGGAGCCGGTAATCTCCCGCCCTGTTGTGTCCGAAACCGAAATCGGAACCCACGGCTATATATCTCACATTCAGGTCATTTACTATCTTCCTTACGAAATCAGCGGCTTCCATATTCCTTATCTCTTCGGTGAAAGGGCATTCGTAGAGATAATCTATACCAAAACGCTCTACAACTGATCTCCGCTCCTCATTGGTGGTAAGAACGGTTCCCGGACTGCCTGATACGGCTATGGTTGGATTGATATCAAATGTAAATACCACCGTCTTTAACCCGGGTGAGTGTTCCATTACCTTTGACAGGAGCTTCCGGTGCCCCCTGTGGATACCGTCGAACTTTCCCAGAGTCAGGGCTGTTTCATATTCAATTTTAACGTCCGTTCTGTCGGTAAGATATATCATAACGTCTTTGTTTCAATATTTTCAGATAATTTTCTTAATATTTCCTTAATCATGCTAATTTAACAGATTATTTATTGATTTGAACATTTTATTAAATGCTTAAAAAAACAATTTCACGGGTTTAAAGATCCCGGCGCTTTTTTTATACTCATATATCCCCGCAAATGAGCCCCTATGGTCATATAACCGGACCCTGCCGGGAGCATCCGGAAGACTTGAAGTGATATTCTTCTCCGGAAGGGGATTGCCGTTTACCAGAAGCTTATATATGCTCTCGTCAGCCTGAAGGCTCTCAAGATCCTTAAATACTGTATCCACCGGCATCAGGATAGTCTCAATCCCGCCATTTTTTGCCAGTTCCTCTATCTCAGAGAGCTTCCTTGCTTCCGATAGGATGAATTCCCCGCTCCTTATACGGAGAAGCTCCTCCATGACACCGCCGCAGCATAGTTTCTCACCTATATCATGGCACAGGGTCCTTATATAAGTTCCCTTGGAGCATGACACCTCCATGGTCACCCTTGGCAAGCTCATATCAATGATTTTAATGTCCTTAATGACAACATGCCTGGGGGGACGATCGATCGTCTCTCCTTTTCTGGCCAGTTCATAAAGCTTTTTCCCGCCGATCTTGATGGCAGAATACATGGGAGGTACCTGATCGTACTCTCCCACAAAGCTATTTATCGCAGTGACCACATCATTTTCGCTCACACTGATTGGTTTCTCCGAAAGCACATTTCCCCAGACATCCTGGGTATCAGTAGTTTTTCCCAGAAGAAGCACCGCCCTGTAGGCCTTGTCCTTGTTGGTAATGAGATCACACACCCTGGTGGCATTGCCGATACATACGGGAAGGACGCCTTCCGCACCCGGATCTAAGGTCCCCGTATGGCCGATCTTCTTCATTTTCAGGATCCCTCGAAGCTTTGCTACCACGTCATGGCTCGTAAAACCTTTTTCTTTATATATATTGATTATCCCGTTCAATCCTGACCTCTTAACTGCTCCTCGATCATACTCAATAACTTTTCAGTAGCCTTATGGATATCGCATTTCACGCTGTAACCCGCAGCCATCTTATGACCTCCGCCTCCGAACTCAACGGATATCACCGATACATCCACCTTTCCCGACGACCGAAGACTGACCTTATATCTTCCTTCATTTAATTCATAGATGAACACAGCCACTTCGATGCCCTTGGTATGCCGCAGCACAGCAACTATCCCCTCCAGATCACTGGCCACGCCGCCGTACTCATCCAGAACGGACTTGGGCAAAAGAGCCATTACCACCTTGTCATCCAGCTTCAGCTGGCAATTTAAAAGACAATAACCCATAAGGCGGTTCTGTACCATATGCTTCTCATAGTACGACTCGTCAACCAGCCTGGGGTAATCGATGCCTTTATCCATCAGTTCTCCCGCCACGGCCATGGTCCTGGAGCTGGTGCAGGAATACTGAAAGACCCCCGTATCATGAACGATGCCCACGTAGAGGCACTCCGCAATGGGGATATCCACATATGACGTATCAATGAGTTCATATACATATTCGCTGGTTGAACTGATCTCCGGCCTGATATAATTGATATCCGCAAAGCCCTTATTGCTTATGTGATGATCGATGCAAATGGTCCGCCCGGCCCTTTTAAAATGCTTATCGGCCTTACCCAGCCTGTCAAGATCCCCGCAGTCCAGGGAAAAGAACAGGTCATAGCGCTCTCTCCCCTCATAGTTAAGGATAAGCTTGTCCGTTCCCTTCATAAACTCAAATGCCGGAGGGATCGCCTCTGCAAATACGTCTACTTCCACATCCGGATACTTCTTAAGGATATAGTTGTACAGCCCGAGACATGAACCCATACAATCCCCGTCAGGCTTGATATGACCTGCTATGGCCACCGTTTTTGCTTTTGTCAGTTCTTCATGAATTCTGTCCATCGGAAACCTCTGCCCCATTTTCTTTAGATAATCCGTCGATCTTCTTCATCATGTTGATGCCGTATTCTATGGACTCGTCCAAAATGAACCTGATCTCCGGAGTATTGCGAAGATTGATAGCCTTGGCGATACGGTTCTTTATAAAACCTTCCGCGCTTTTAAGGCCTTCTATGGCACCCTTCTTGGCCTCTTCGTCACCCATAACGCTTATATATGCCTTACAGGTCTTAAGGTCAGGCGCCACCTCAACCTTGACCACCGACGTCATAACGGGGATCCTGGGGTCCTTTATCTCCGTCTGGATGATGGAGGACAGTTCCCTCTGGACCTCACCGTTGACACGGGTATTCTTAACACTGTTTTTTCTCATTTTTTGTATATCCTCTTCCCGGCAGAAGCCTATCTGGGTACCTCAACCATGATATAAGCCTCAACCTTGTCTTCTTCCTTGATATCTCCGAAACCTTCAAATACAAGACCGCACTCATAACCGGCCTTAACTTCCTTGACATCGTCCTTGAAACGCTTGAGTGAAGCCAGGTTACCGTCGAATATCTGCTCATCTTCTCTGGTTATCCTGCATTTGCAGCCTCTCTGGAACTGACCGTCAAGCACATAGGAACCGGCGATCATTCCGACACCCGAAGACTTGAAGATCTGTCGGATCTCCGCATGGCCTATTACCTTCTCTTCGTAGATAGGCTCCAGCATTCCCTTCATGGCGTCTTCCACATCCTCGATGGCGTTGTAGATTACGTCATAAAGCCTGATATCGACACCTTCGCTCTCTGCAGTGGCCTTGGCCTGAGCATCGGGACGTACGTTAAAACCGATGATGATGGCATTTGATGCGGAAGCCAGGGTAACATCCGACTCATTGATGGCACCTACGCCGCCGTGGATGATCTTGACCACAACTTCCTCATTTGACAGTTTGACAAGGCTTTGCTTAACTGCCTCAACCGAACCCTGAACATCAGCCTTAACGATGATGTTAAGTTCCTTAAGGTTACCGGCCTGGATCTGTGAGTACAGGTCATCCAGTGTCATCTTGGACTTAGTCTCCTCTAAGAGCTTCTCTCTGCCCTCGGAAATGAAGGTCTCAGCGAATTTCTTGGCTTCCTTCTCATTCTCCGTAACAACAAATATCTCACCTGCATTGGGGACATCGGAAAGGCCTAAGATCTCCACAGGTGTGGAAGGACCTGCTTCCTTAACGCGTCTTCCCTTGTCATCAGTCATGGCACGGACTTTACCGTGGCATGAACCTACGGCAATGGGATCTCCCACATGAAGGGTTCCTTTTTGTACCAGAACCGTAGCTACCGATCCTTTACCCTTATCCAGCTCAGCCTCTACTACCAGGCCTCTTGCCCTTCTCTTGGGATTAGCCTTAAGTTCAAGGATATCAGCCGTTAAAATGATCATCTCAAGAAGATTTTCAATACCCTCTCTTGTATGGGCCGATACGGGACAGAATACGGTATTGCCGCCCCAATCCTCAGGAATGAGCTCATATTCAGAGAGTTCCTGCTTAACCTTCTCGATATTTGCGCTGGGCTTATCTATCTTGTTAATTGCAACTATGATCTCTATCCCCGCTGCCTTGGCGTGGTTGATAGCCTCAACTGTCTGGGGCATAACACCGTCATCTGCAGCCACCACAAGAATGGCGATATCCGTTGACTGGGCGCCGCGGAGTCTCATGGCGGTAAAGGCCTCATGTCCCGGAGTATCCAGGAAGGTGATCTTCTGCCCGTTGATCTGAACCACATAAGCACCGATGTGCTGGGTGATACCGCCGGCCTCCTTATCGATAACATTGGTATCTCTTATGGCATCAAGAAGAGAAGTCTTACCATGGTCAACGTGTCCCATAACGCAGACTACGGGCGGTCTCTTCTTCATGGTTGCCTCGTCTTCTTCTTCCTCCTTGAGAAGTTCGGCGATAACATCGATCTTGGGTGCAGGCTCGGCAATGAAGTTGAACTCCAGTGCGATCTCCTCCGCCGTATCGTAGTCCACTTCCTGGTTAACAGTGACCATCTTGCCCTGCATGAAAAGCTTCTTTACAAGGGCTGATGCCTGAACCTTCATTTTCTCAGCCAGCTCCCTTATGGTCATCTTCTCAGGAAGGATAAGAGACTTGATAACGTCCTCTTCCTTCTCTTTTGGCTGCTGGGGCTTTTGCTGGGGTTTGTTCTTGCTTTTCTTATAGAGGCTGTCCTTAGTGAACCTGTCCTCTGCACTTCTTTCGTTCTTTCTGCCCTGACGGTTCTCATCCCGGCGATCGTGATCTCTTTTCTCTCTTTCCTTCTCACGCTCCCTGTCGCGGTCTCTTCCTTCCGGTTTGCTCTCGCCGCCGAAATCCATCCTGCCTTCCGGCCTCGGCCTTCTCTCCCCGTCAGGCCTGACACGGCGCTCGCCATCCGGGCGGGGACGCCTCTCTTCTCCTTCCGGGCGGGGTCTTCTCTCTCCCTCCGGACGAGGTCTCCTCTCTCCCTCCGGACGAGGTCTCCTCTCTTCTCCTTCCGGACGGGGTCTTCTCTCTCCTTCCGGTCTGGGACGTCTCTCTCCATCAGGACGAGGTCTCCTCTCTCCTTCCGGTCTGGGCCTTCTTTCTTCTCCTTCAGGACGCGGCCTTCTCTCTCCATCAGGTCTGGGGCGTCTCTCTCCATCAGGTCTGGGGCGTCTCTCTCCATCCGGTCTGGGGCGCCTCTCTCCATCAGGCCTTGGGCGTCTCTCTCCATCAGGTCTTTGTCTCCTCTCGGGACGTTCTCTTCCCGTGGCGGAATTCTGAGGACGGTAAACCTGGATTATATTTGACTTTTTCTTCTTTACTTCTTCCTTAACTTCCTCTTTTACTTCTTTAACTTCTTCTTTTACTTCTTCTTTTACTTCCTTGACGGCTTCCTTGACCTTGGCAGCGCCTCCGGCCATAGCCTTCTTGAATTCTTCGATCTGCTCTTCGCTTATGGAACTCATTGCTTTAAGGTCTACTCCCTTTGCTGCAAAGAATTCCGTTATCTCTTTACTTGTTTTATCTATTTCTTTTGCGAATTCATGAACTCTCATATAATTACCTCCGTATCTAACCTTTGATTTTTTCGTACTTTTTTACAAGACCTTCTGCAAATGACCTGTCTGTTACTGCTGCCGACGCCCGGAATTCCTTTCCGATGGCTTTTCCCAGTTCCTCCTTGGTCCCCGTTTCTATAAGGGGTACGCCGTAGGATGAACATTTATCCCGAAAAAGCTTCTTGGTATTATCCGAGGCATCCTCTGCAATGATACACGCCTTTGCCTTGCCGCTTTTCACGGCGTTTTCCGTAGCATATTCTCCGCTGACAACATGTCCTGCCCGACATGCAAGTCCCAGGAGGGATAATAACTTATTATTCAATTATTCAAGCTCCTCCTCTATACGAGAGATGATCTCCGCCGGAACGGCCATCTTCAGCGACCGTTCAAGGCCTTTGTTCTTTCTGGCTTTGGCGAAACACTCTTTGGAGTTACACAGATAAGCGCCCCTGCCGTTCTTCCTACCGGTAAGATCCAGCTCTATGTTATCCTCCGGGGTTCTTATGATCCGTATAAGGTCCTTTTTGTCCTTCATCTCTCCGCAGCCCGTGCATTTACGCAGGGGTTGTTTTTTAACTGTTGCCATTTAAATATGCTCCCGTTACTCTTTAGGTCTCTGACTCGCCATCTGCCTCGTTATCTTCGGCAGTGCCCTCTTCGTACTGATCATCATAGGAGTCATCATATGATCCTTCTTCATCATCATAGTACTCATCATCATCGTAGTACTCGTCATCATCGTAGTACTCGTCATCGTCGTAGTACTCGTCGTCTCCGTAGAAGCCTTCGATCTCGTTGGCCTGAGTCTCACTCTTGATATCTATCTTGAACCCGGTAAGACGGGCCGCAAGTCTGGCGTTCTGGCCTTCCTTACCGATGGCAAGGGAAAGCTGATAATCGGGAACAACTACCTTGGCCGTCTTCTCGTCCGGGTCTGCCAGTACCGATATTACCTTGGCCGGGCTCAATGCGTTCTCAATGAGGATAGCCGGGTTATCGCTCCAGTTGATAATATCGATCTTCTCACCACGGAGCTCATCAACTACTGCATTTACACGGCTTCCGTTAACTCCGACGCAGGCCCCTACCGGATCTACGTCCGGATTGTTGGACCATACTGCGATCTTGGTCCTGGAACCGGCTTCACGGGAAATGCTCTTTATCTCAACGATGCCGTCCTTAACCTCCGTAACCTCTGACTCGAAAAGCCTCTTTACCAGTTCGGGGTGGGTTCTTGATACCAGGATCCTGGGACCCTTGGTGGTATCCTTAACCTCCAGGATGTACACCTTGATACGCTCGGTCGGTCTGAAATGCTCTGTCCTGACCTGCTCATTTTCATTAAGAAGGCCGTCTGCCTTGCCCAGGTTGATGCTGATGTTCCTTCCGATGTAACGCTGTACAACACCTGTAACAACGTCTCTTTCTTTTCCGTTATACTGCTTGAAGAGAACATTTCTCTCTTCCTCCCTGATCTTCTGCAGTATAACGTTCTTGGCGTTCTGGGCTGCTATACGGCCGAATTCCTTGGTCTTGATCTCGATCTCAACGATATCGCCGACCTTAACCTTCTTATTGATCTTCTTGGCCTCCTCCTTGCTTATCTCCAAAGCAGGGTCGGAAACCGTGGTAACTACGGTCTTCTCGGCAATGACCTGATAATCGCAGGTCTCACGGTCCATGATGACCTTTACGTTATCAGCCTTGCCGTAGTTGTTCTTGTAGGCTGTAACAAGGGAGTTCTCGATGGCATCAAAGAGAACATCCTTCTTGATATCCTTTTCCTTTTCCAAAGTATTCAAAGCTTCCAGTAATTCGCTGTTCATTTATTTAACCTCCGTTACAATAATTTCATTTTTGTCTTTTTCCTTATGTTTTCTTAAATAACTCTGAGAGATCTACTGCCTGTCGTATCAGCGCTATATCCTTGCGATTAAAGGTCATGTCACTGTCCCCACATGTGATGGTGACCGTATCTTCATCGTAGGCTTTCAGCGCCCCGATAAACTCTTTGACCTTATCCACGGCCTTGTAAGTCCTGATCTCGATCTCCTTACCCATGTTCCGGGCGAAATCCTTGTCCTTCTTAAGCGGCCGGTCCAGCCCCGGGGAACTGACTTCCAGGATGTAGGCCTCTTTGATGAAGTCCTTCTCGTCCAGGAGGTCTGAGAGTCTCCGGCTTACAACCTCGCAGTCGTCGATGGTTATGCCTCCCGGCTTGTCAATATATACCCGCAGGTACCATTCTCCCGCTTCTTTTACGTATTCCACATCCACCAGCTCGAAACCGCACTCGGAAATGATGGGCAGCGCCAGTTCCTCGGTCTTCTGCTCGTAGCTTTCACCTTTTGCCATATGCGCGTCCTCCCATCATGTCCTGATACTGATCTCATTTGCCAGAGTATCCGGCATTCCCGTGATCGTCTTGTTAAGTGAATTCCTGTCGTAATACAGGTCTATTATCTCCCCTGTACCGTCCAGCTTGATCACCGGACGAAGGCTGTTATTCTGTGTAGTCTTTATGACTATCCCACTCTCACCAGATGATAACACCACTCTGTCATTGGTCTTATAGGCCGGGATGGTATGAACGAATACATCAAGGATCTTCTTATCGAACATGGTCCCGCATTTGCTCATGACATATTCCATGACCAGGCCGGGCAGCAGCGGATCCTTATAGCACCTCTTGGCGACCATTGCCTCATATACATCACAGACATGCACGATCTTGCTTTCGATCAGTATATCTTTATTCCTTACGCCCTTTGGATAGCCTGTACCGTCATTGTTCTCATGATGCTGCATGGCTATAAGCTTGATCTTGTGATCAATGCCTCTGTTGTGAGAAAGCTTTGCCGAACCGATCCTGGCGTGGCTTTTCATGACGGCGTACTCGGATTCCGTAAGCTTACCGGGCTTATCCAGGATCCTTTTATCTATATAGAGCTTACCCACATCGTGAAGCATTCCTCCTGCGCCCAGGAGTTCTACCTCTTCTTTGCTCATCCCCATGGCAAGCCCGACTGCTATGGCCATGGTGGCAACGTTCATGCTGTGGGATATGACGGTATCACAGCCCTGCTTTAATTCTTCAAGCTCAGAAAGGATGGATTCCGAAGAGCTTATGGTCTCGTAAAGCTCCTTGGACACATCAATGGCGGTGTCCACATCGCAATGCTTAAGGGCATCTATACCGGCATTGTAGATATCCTTATACTTGGATTCGGACATATATTTATCGAAGTCTTCCCGTTTAACATCGCCAAGCTTATAGTCAACCGGCTCTGCAATGATCTTCTCGATCTCCTCATCTGAGGGGGGCTTTACCGGCTCAAAACTCTCACCGTCTTCATAGACTGTGATCATGATGACGCCCAGGTTGCTCAGCGCCCCGATAGCGCTCGCAGTAACCGGAGTATTCTTTTTCAATATAAGGTTGTTATCGTTGTATACATCTGTTGCCAGAACTAATACATCCCGGGAAGTCAAAGCTTCCTGCAGCGAAATATTCCGCATATAAGTCTTGTCCCTCCTGCCATATTTGTGGGGTATGACCCTCCTCAACAACAAAGAGTGGATTTGCATCCACTCTTTTGCTCGGTCAATATTTACTTTGATATAATAGCACTTATTTTTTTATAAATCAAGCACTTTTGAACTAAATCTGCTGTCTGACCTCTACTTTCTTATAAGCCGTCAGATCCTCAGGGTTATTCGTAACGGTAAATGAAGTGCCTCCCTTGGTCCCCTCTGCATCAGGATATCCTGTTGCCTTTAGGGTCAGTCCCTCCCCGGATGTTGTTACCCGGGCTGTGGGGCCTACACCTACGCTATCATCCGCCATCTCCGCATAAGCCGAAGTATATCCTGATACAAGCAGCCCGGTAAGCCCCCGGCCGATCACCATTCCGTCCCCGCGGGAAATGATGGACTTATCCTTTCTCTGTACACTGCTGGCATAGATACCATGACTGACCACATCCCCGCCGGAGGCCTTTCCACCCATGGCTTCTATCCTGCCGCTTTCCACGATCATGGCCGCATTGCTTTTTCTCTCATCCTTGCTGCAATTATAGCAGCTGATCCCGTAGCTACCGCCCCGCTCGGCTCTGATATCTCCACCGACAGCCTTGATAGTGCTGTCCGCTATCACAAAGGTGTCACCATATTCAGTCTCCGTCATGTCCGTAGCCAGGGATATGTGTATGCCGGAGCTCCTGGGAGAAGGGGCTCCCGAATCCGAGGAACCGCCTGTGGCAGTTAAGCTGCTTTTTTCCGTAACGGATAGTCTCCTGCCGCCGATGCCGTAACCCTCGCTCTTAAAATCACCGGCAGTCGCAGTCACATTGCTGCCTGTGATATATGCGATATCGGATAATATGCCGTAGCTTTTTTCACCGGCGCCGCCCCCGGCTTCAACAGTGGTATCTTTTATATTAAGCCTGCACTTATCAGCGTATATACCGGCAGATTCCTTGCTGCCGCACCCCTCCAGGCGCAGATCCCCGTCTCCGCAGATGGTGATCTCTCCGGTATCAACAGCCCACAGGCCATATCCTTTTTCAAGACTCTCGCCTGTGCATTTTATGGAGCTTTTGCCTTCCAGCTTTATAACAAGGGGCTTTGTCCCGTCATAAATGATCCCTCCGGACTCTGGGCCGGAACTGCCTTTGCCCTCATAATTGAATCCGTTAAGAGTAAGGGTATCTGGCGTTTCCCCGGATGCAGGACTATATGACCATTTGCCTTTATCTCCCGTGTTGCCTTCTCCCGACCATGTGCCGGGATCACTTGTAACGTCAATATCCCCGACCCGGAGAATGATCCCTGTGCTTACCGCGCCGGACATACTGCCTGCGCCGCTTGCACTGCCTGCGCTGCTTGCTTTTCCTGTTTCATTTACCTTGCATCCCGCAGCTACTGACATTATCACAAGCGATATGGCAACTAAAACTGATCCTATGATCCTCCTCATACTCTTATATCCCCTGTCTTACTGTCATTTTCTCACTGTTACCCTGACAGTCCATTTCTTATTGCCATCCAGGGTGGTGACGGTGATCTTGGCTTTTCCCTTCCTTACCGCCACGATCTTAGCCTTACTGCCGCTTACTGCCTCTACTGTGGCCACGTTAGTGTTACTGCTCTTCCAGGCCACCCGCTTATTCTTCGCCTTGGTGGGAAGAATGATGGCTCTGACGGTTTTACTCTTACCCGGTTTCAGGTTTACACCCAAAGGTAAAACACAGACCCTCTTAATATCTTTATATTCTTTAACCTTAACGCTGCAGCTTGCGCTCTTGCCGTTAGAGGACGTGACCGTGATGGTGGTCGTGCCCCTGCTTTTTCCGGTAATGACCCCGCTTGAGGACACAGTTGCCACCTTAGGCTTGCTGCTCTTCCAGGTCAGGGTCTTATCCGTCGCATTTTCAGGACTGATGGTCGCATTTAAAGCTATGGTCTGTCCACATTCCAATGACAGTTTATTAATGTTCAGTTCTATGGTCTCTACCGACACAGGCTTGGGATCAGGTGGCGTCGGCGGTGTGGGGGGATCCGGTGGCGTGGGTGCATCCTTCCAATGGGCGGTTACTTTGATAGCACCGCCTAATTCACAATTAGGAGCTATAGTCACCGTGCCACCAACCTGAAAATCTCCATCAACTCCTGTCATTGTCCAATGATCAAACGCCTTATTTTCCGGCGGAGTCAGCGTACATGTCGGGAAAGTATAAGTATCTCCGTCTGTTACAGTTACAGACGCCATTGATCCCGATCCGCCGTTTGCAGCGAAATCTATCCTGTAAGTTCTTCTTTTAAGGGCTGCCTCTGTTCCGCTTAGCAAAACAACATAGTGCTCATTGTCACTGATAAATGCATTGCAGAGTTTCTTAGTCGCATCATCATCCAGATCTTTTGTGAAAACTGCTTCATTGTTCCCTGTAGGAGGAGTCTGCACCATAATATGTATCTCGGCGTCCGGTGCCAGACCTTTTGTGCAGGAAACCCTTTTACTATCACAAATATACAAATTATCAGATATCGGAGCAGCTGAACCCGAAGAAGTGACTATCTTCTTATTATCCTTTATCACAGGACTGCCGGAAAGATTCATGCTTCCGCAAAGAAATACGCCGCCACCGAATACATCCTTACCGGACCCGGCTTTTGTCACCGTATTTCCTGATATCTCTCCTCCGGACATGGTAAATGTTCCTCTTACATATAAACCGCCGCCACTGTATTCACTATCTGAACTGTATTCTACACTATTCCCGCTGATCAAGCCACCGAACATATAAAATCCCGCGGGGCCAAGGGCACAAATGCCCCCACCTTTATCTGATATGTTTCCGCATATGGCTCCCCCATGCATTTCAATGGTTGATGCGGTTTGTCCCATACCGATATTTATGCCTCCACCCGCCTTTGATCGATTCTTACAGATGGAGCCTCCGTATATATAAATGCCTGCTCCTACACCGGTGTTTATACCTCCCCCTTCATCGCTCCATCCTCCGGTAATGATACCTCCATTAACGGTAACGTTTCCCCCTTCGATGGGGTCTTTGTAAGTGATCTTAGGGGAGTGAGTCTCTTCAGGGCGGCTGTCAGTCAGTTTCAGGGCAGACTTTGTAGAGATATTGATAACACTCCCATCAGAGTTGCCATTGGACGTCATCCCCCGATCGAGAATATGCCCGTTAAGGTCAAGATATACTGTTCCGTGAATGTTAACAGGAGAAGCCAGTTTATTATCCCCGGTCCTGTCAGCTATAAGCTGGTAGTAACGAGTTTCATTGTCTACGCCCAGATTTGTCAAATCAGTGTCAGATCTGATATAGCTTCCGGTGGGGACTAGATTTGTCATATATAATAATCCTTCGATGCCCAAACTATTATCCACTACACTTAAATACACTTGTCCCGTCATCTGTGAACTGTCACAACTTGTGGTTTTAATAGTCCCGCTTTTCCATATAAAATTACTCTCAAAATGATCTGTAAGTCTGCCACAAATATTTGAATCAGTTTGGCCTGCTTTATTATTCTCAATAACACCCCCATAAACTTCAACAGATGAAGCTATATCTGCATAAACGCCCGATGTCTTATTGTCGCATACTGATCCCCCATATATTTCAAAATGACCAGTATTAAGGCTAACGGCTCCATAACCTGCATCATTTCCACATACAGAACCTCCGTACATATAAAAATGACCACTATAAAATACATATACAGCACTACCTGAACGATTGCAACAGATCGTGCCCCCATACATTTTAAGCGTCCCCGGACAGACTAATCCGCTGGCACTGTCTGATGAGTTTCCCCCGGTGATCACCCCGCCATTAACAGTAACATTTTCCCCACTACCAGGCTTATCGTATGCGATCAGGGAGGTATGCACAGTTGAAGGATTGCTGTCTCTAATGGAAAGTTCAGCCTCTATATTAACCCGAATAACAAAGCCTGAGTCAATTGCGGCAGAGTTTTTCAGCCCACGGTCGATCACATGCCCGTTAAGGTCCAGCGTTACAGTCTTATTACCTGATATTTCAAGAGGGGTACTGCTATGATCTCCGCCACCCTCGCCGTACTTCACATCCTTCGTCAGCTTAACATTTCCGCCTTCCTGCAGGGCATCATACAGCTGGCTCCAGGTACTGACATCCTTTGCATGGACTATAGCCGTTCCGAGGAAAAAGGCCGCTCCTAATACAAATGCCAGGCTTATTACCATTTTTCTTATCATTATCTTCATTTTGTCCATCATTTTCCCCCATACTATATATAAGACAGATAACCGTCCCCTGTCTTATTTATAACCCTGTGGGTTCATGCTCTGCCATCTCCATGAGTCGGCGCACATCCGGTCTATGTCATACTCTGCCTCCCAGCCCAGCTCTGCCTTGGCTTTTGCCGGGTCTGCATAACAGGTAGCGATATCCCCGGCACGCCGGTCCATTATTTTGTAAGGCAGGTCTTTGCCGCAAGCCTTACTGAATGCCTTTACCACTTCCAGCACGGAGTACCCGTTGCCTGTTCCCAGATTATATATCAATACTCCGCTCTCAGTCTTTTCTATCTTCTTCAATGCACACACGTGACCCTTTGCCAGATCCACCACATGAATGTAATCCCTCACTCCGGTCCCGTCCGGGGTATCGTAATCATTTCCGAATACACGGACGAACTCATGCCTTCCGATGGCCACCTGCGCCACATAGGGAAGAAGGTTATTGGGTATGCCCTTGGGGTCCTCTCCTATCATGCCGCTTTCGTGGGCTCCGATGGGGTTAAAATACCTAAGCAATATAACTTTCCACTCTTTATCCGATACAGAGATATCCGTAAGGATCTTCTCTATCATCAGCTTGGTCCTGCCGTAAGGATTGGTGGCCGATAAGGGGAAATCTTCCCGTATGGGCACCGTGGCAGGATCCCCGTAAACCGTGGCAGACGAGGAGAAGACTATGCTTTTTACTCCGTGCTTTCTCATGACATCGCATAGCACCAATGTTCCGTGAACATTGGTATCATAGTATTCCAAGGGTTTCTCCACTGATTCGCCCACGGCCTTAAGACCCGCAAAATGGATCACGGACTCGATACGCTCCTTCTCAAAGATCTCATTCATTGCGGCAGCGTCTCTTATATCCGCCTTATAGAAACTAAGATCTCCTCCCGTGATCTTCTTAACACGGTTGAGGGCTTCTTCCTTGGAATTGCTTAAGTTGTCGCAGACTACAACATCAAATCCCGCATTCAGAAGTTCAACAACTGTATGACTTCCTATATAGCCTGCGCCACCGGTAACCAGAATAGACATATCATTTTCTCCTCTATCATCTATGCTTTTTTACTTCTTCTTTTTTACTTTGACAACTATCTCCCTGCTGATACCGGCCTTAGAAGTTACAGTTATCGTGACTTTTCCGGCCTTTTTGGCTTTTATCCTGATACCCTTTTTATTAGATGCAACCGAGACGGATGCAATCTTAGAGTCGCTGGTTGCCGCTCCTTTGATCTTATCATTGGTAAGCTTAGGGTAGATTGTTTTCTTTTTCCCGGCTGTCAATGAGACCTTCCCTTTATTAAAGGTCATGTCGGCTATCTTAATGGTCACAACCGTCTTCTTCTTTTTATCCGGAGTGGTGACGGTTATCCTGACCGTCCCCGCTTTCTTAAGTGTTACAAGCCCGGACTTGTTCACCTTGGCAAGGCGGGTATTACTGCTTTTCCATGTAAGATCTTTTGCCGTTTTTCCCGACGGGATCGATGAAAGATTGATCCAAACCTGCTTTCCGAGAGTAACCGTTGTAGTGGCCTTCTTCCCCATGGATACATTTACCACTTTTTTGGCAGGTGCTCCGATAAGATCCTCCGGAAAGGGTGAAATGGCCATATCTACGACGCTATTCTCCGCCTCATCCAGATAATAGTTCTTTCCACGACTTAATAAAGCTTCCTTGGGAGAGGAAATATAGCAGTTGTCTGTAAGGGTTAAAGGAACCTCGCCATTTGCTGTGTTTTCGCCATAAACAGCCGTTCGGAAAACATCTCTCCCCACCGCTTCTTCGCAGGAAGCTTTGACCGAACCGCCGTCTATATATACACCCGTACCATAATTGTTTTTTCCGTCGCCATTAAATAAACAGCTTCGTTTTCCGATGATAGCTATACTCTGCCCTTCATTATTAATAACTACACCGCTCGCGGCAGTGACATCACCGCCTGTGATGGTTACACCGTTACCCCTTTTATCCTCAGTACGGTTAAGATAATGCCCGTATATCCCGTAGCTGGTTCTTCCTCTTCCGTTTCTGACATCGACTGTTCCACCTTCTATGATAACGCCCATCGGATTGCCCGTATCCGGATCATAAGTTTTTATGCCGAAGTTTTCCTCCTCGGCATCTCCGGTTTGGATCCGGACATATGGATTGCCGCTGATCTTAATACCACTGCTGATGGTACCACAGAGGATCCCGGTAACATTTCCCGGCTCGGCCTCAAAGGATGCATTATCAGTTATATAGATCATATGATCTGCTCGTACGCCAAAGTTATTGGAAATATCGCTTGGCGTCAGATCACCGGTCTTGACCATTATTTTCGCTTTATCTCCTACGTGCAGGTCTCTGTTCTCTACAAAGATACCCATAGTAACAAAAGTGCTTTTGCCCGGTGTGGTCAGAATGAGCAATCTTCCATCGCCGGAGATGTTCAGATTACCCGCTCTTGAAGCAATCCCTACAACTGAATCGCAGTTTCCTTCGGGATATATTTCATTAGCTCCCTTGAGGACAAGATTAAGATCATCCAAACCTTCGTAGAATATGGCGGCAATATTGTTTGTGCCCGGGATATACTGACTTCCTTCCCCGGTGTATCTGTAATCCGTCAGTGTTAAAGTATTGGTAGATTTATCATAACTTGCCTTTCCGGTTTTTCTTCCACCGGTATTGGGGATATCTTCCGCATTCCCATCCGTTACCAATGTTCCGCCCACATAGAGCTTTCTGTTCGGATCATCCGCACGTACAACGCCGCTTATGGCCAGAGTCATACATACTGAGGCAAACATGATAAACAGTATGGTATTAATATTTCCTGATACTCTTTTTACAGCCTTTGTCATAAACACTTGTCCCCCTGATATTGTTATTAATTGTCTTCAATTATGGGAAAATCGAATATTACTCCCTCAAAAGGCCGGAGATTGTACTCCAGCGTATACAGCCTTCCGTCACACTCAGCGCGGTAGGGTGAGATGGGCGGGATATCTCCCACTTCGTCAGGCCCGCCGCCTCCGGGGAGGCTGTCATATGTACTGAATGCCCTCTTATAATACCCGCTAACCGGCACACCGCATTTGTAATATGTGTACTCCATGGGCGAGAAGTTTAAGATCACCAGCACCGCAGAGTTGTAATTCCAGGGATTGCGCCTTATATAGCTTACGGTGTTGCGGGAATAGTCGTTGCGGTTCACCCACTCGAAAGTCCGGCGGTCCATGGAGTCTGCAAACAGCACCGGCCGCTCCTTGTATACCCGTATCAGATTCCGGACACAGTGCATGATGTCACGCCTGCCGAAATCATCCGTCAGCCACCAGTTGATCTCCCGGTTCTCGTCCCACTCACGGTCCTCGCCGAACTCCTGGCCCATAAAGAGCAGCTTCTTGCCGGGATGGGTGAACTGATACGTGTAAAGGACTTTAAGCCCGCCGCTTTTTTCCGGCATGGAGCCCGGGTTCTTCAAAAGCATGGGCTTCTTGCCGTACACCACCTCATCATGGGAAAGCACCAGGATGAAATTCTCCGTAAATGCGTAATCCAGTGAATGTGTGATCAGCTCATGCTCATACTGACGGTATATGGTCTCTTTCTCAAAATAGCGCAGGGTATCGTTCATCCAGCCCATGTTCCATTTTAAGAGGAAGCCCACGCCTCCCTGCTCAACGGGAGTGGTGATACCCGGCAGGGCAGAAGAATCCTCTGCGATAAGGTATCCGTGGGTCTGGTGACGTATAGCATAATTAAGCTGTTTTAAGAAGTCCTTGCTCTCAAGGTTCTCATTGCCTCCGAACATATTGGGGCGCCATTTCTCCCTTGAAAATGAGGCATAGAGCATGGCTGCCACGGCATCCACACGTAGGGCGTCGGCATGGAACTCCTTGATCCAGTAAAAGGCGCTGGATATAAGGAAGCTTCTTACCTCCGGTTTCGTATGATCAAAGGCATATGTGCCCCACTCGGGATACTCAGCTTTAAGCGGATCGTCCGATTCGAAAAGGCATGTGCCGTCGAAATGCTCCAGAGCAAAAGAATCCTTGGGGAAATGAGCCGGAACCCAGTCAATGATAACGCCTATCCCCGCCTGATGGAGAACGTCCACCATGTAACGGAAATCGTCCGGGTTACCGTAGCGGCTGGTGGGTGCGAAATACCCGGTAACCTGATAGCCCCAGGAGGGGTCGAAGGGATACTCGCAGATACCCATAAGCTCCACATGAGTGTATCCCATATATGTCAGGTATTTTACCAGTTCATCGGCAAGAATGCGGTAATTAAGGTACTCGGCCGACTCGCCGCTGCCCTTCTTCTTCCAGGAGCCTAAATGAACCTCATATATGGCCATGGAGCGGTTCAATACCTCATTTGAATCCACATTTTTCATGTATTTCTTATCGTGCCATTTATAATTATCCAGACCGTATACTATGGACGCATTGTTGGGGCGGACCTCCGAATAAAACTCATAGGGGTCCAGCTTGTAACGCTTTACGCCGTCAGCACCCACGATGACATAGCGGTACTTATCCCCCTCCTTGACGTAGGGCATAAAGACCTCCCACATGCCGTTATCGTGGCGCTCCATACCACCCTTGCTCTCGTCCCACCAGGTCTGCTCCGTGATAACGTTCACCGACCTGGCATTAGGAGCGTAAACGGCGAATCTGGTGCCCTCGATACCGTCCTCTTTATCTAAATGCGCACCCAGTTTCTTATAGGACTCATAATTCGTCCCCTCATGAAACAAAAAACTGTCAAAATCCGAAAAACCTTTCATGTCCTGTACCTCTTAATTCCCTATAATACGCAATAATTATAACAATTAAAAAATCTTCTTGCAAATATATATTTATTAGTGTAATATATACAAGTGCCTCACGAATGAGCTCATATTATGGTTCGTTGGTCAAGTGGTCAAGACGCTGCCCTCTCACGGCAGAATCACGGGTTCGACTCCCGTACGAACTGTTGCACATTAGTGACTATTCACAGTAAAAAAATCCTTGATCAGACGATCGAGCTCGCTCGGTGAGATCTGATCAAGGATTTTTTTAACCTGTGAAACACTGTGAATAAACCTATGCCTGCGCTACTGCTTCTTTCATAGACTTAACATATTCATATATATCCGGCGCCGCGTCGGCTCCCTTTGCGGCTATGATCTTAACTATGGCCGATCCCACTATGCTTCCGTCCGAGATCTGTGCCATCTTCTTTGCCTGCTCCGGTGTACTGATACCGAATCCTATGGCGCAGGGAATATCGGTCGCCTGACGGATGCTTTTAACTATGGCATCCAAATCCGTCTTGATCTCGCTTCGCACTCCCGTAACACCCATGGAGCTTACAACATAGATAAAACCTTTGGCTTCCTTTGCGCTGCTCTGGATCCGGTCTTCCGATGTAGGTGCGATCATGGTGATAAGAGACACGTTATGAGCGGCTGCCGTCCCCTCGAATTCTTCCTTTTCTTCAAAGGGCAGGTCTGCGAGGATGAGGCCGTCAACCCCCAGCTCCTCACATTTGCTGAAGAACTTCTCACACCCGTAGTGGAATACGGGATTGCAATATGTCATGAAACACAGGGGTATATCGCTCTTCTCACGGATACGACGCACAATGTCAAATGCCCCGTCGGTGGTCATCCCGCCTTTAAGTGCCCGAATATTTGCCTCCTGGATCACTACTCCTTCAGCCGTAGGATCGGAAAAGGGTATTCCTATCTCGATAAGATCGGCCCCTGCCCGCACCATCTCAAGTGCGAATCTTACGGTGCTGTCTGCGTCCGGATCACCGGCGGTAATAAAGGGGATGAAGGCCTTGCCCCCCTCGAATGCTTTATGTATCTTGTTAGTCATGAATATCAATCCCCCTATATCTCGCGATGGCTGCCACGTCCTTGTCTCCCCTTCCGGAGATGTTGATTATGATGCTTTCGTCCCTGCCGTAATCCTTTGCGATCTTCATGGCATACGATACGGCGTGGGCGCTTTCTATGGCGGGAATAATGCCCTCCGTCCTTGACAGATATTCGAAGGCTTCCACCGCCTCATCATCTGTAACCGGCACATATTTTGCCCTTCCTATATCATGGAGATGGGCATGCTCCGGTCCTATCCCGGGATAATCCAGTCCTGCGGAAATGGAGTATACCGGTGCTATCTGTCCATACTCATCCTGGCAGAAATATGATTTCATGCCATGGAATATGCCAAGAGACCCGGTGGCGATAGTCGCTGCAGTGAGCGCCGTATCCACCCCTTTTCCCGCCGCTTCGCAGCCGATAAGTTCCACTTCTTTATCTTCAAGGAAATTGTAAAATGCACCCATAGCGTTACTTCCGCCACCCACACAGGCTATGACCGCTGCCGGAAGTTTCCCTTCCGCCGAGAGGATCTGCTCCTTCATCTCTTTACTAATGACACTCTGAAAATCCCTTACGATCATGGGGAAGGGATGGGGTCCCATGACAGAACCCAGGCAATAATGGGTATCGGATACTCTGTTGGTCCACTCCCGCATTGTCTCATTTACAGCGTCCTTCAGTGTCATCGTCCCGCTGGTGACGGGATGGACCTTTGCGCCTAAGAGTTCCATGCGGTAGACATTTAAGGCCTGCCTGTCCGTGTCCTCCTTGCCCATGTATATCTCGCATTCCATATCAAGCAATGCAGCCGCAGTGGCAGTAGCCACACCGTGCTGGCCTGCTCCCGTCTCTGCTATGAGCCTGGTCTTGCCCATCTTTTTCGCCAGCAGGGCCTGACCCAGAACGTTATTGATCTTGTGGGAACCGGTATGGTTTAAATCTTCCCGCTTAAGGTAGATCTTGGCTCCTCCCAGATCCTTCGTCATCTTTTCCGCATAATACAGCAAAGACGGACGCCCTGCGTACTCGTTAAAGAGCCGGTTTAGTTCCTCATTAAAGTCCTTATCATTCTTATAATGCTCATACTCCTTTTCAAGGCGTATCAGCTCATTCATCAGCGTCTCGGTAATATACTGTCCGCCGTGAATCCCATATCTTCCTTTACTCATTGTATTGTCTCCTATATTCTTCTTACTGCCAGGGTTGCAGCCCGCATCTTCTCAAGGTCCTTAACCCCGTCGGTCTCCAGGCTGCTGCTTAGGTCTACGCCGTAGGGGTGAAGCTCCTTATAGACTTCTTTTATGTTCTCAGGGGTAATGCCGCCGGCTATGAAGAACCGCTTCTCCAGCCTGAACATGCGGAACTTAAGATAATCTCTTAAGGGCTTATGGTTAAATGCCCTGCCTGTCCCGGCTCCGTTATCAAAGAGGAGGTAATCCGCCTCTGATGCAAATGCCGCGTCTAATGACGCGAAACTGTCAGGCTTTATCATCTTTATGACCTCACACCCCGTAAGGTCCTTTATCCGTTTGATGTCATCGTCGCTCTCCGACCCGTGAAGCTGCGCAATGTCTATAAATCCATGGTTGAGGAATTCGGCAATTCTTTCCGGATCCTCATTCACGAATACTCCCACCGCCGGGATATCCCCGGACAGAAGGTTGCGAAGGTCCGCAGCCTCCATGCACGTGATACTCCGCTTATAACCCGGGCTCATGATAAATCCCGCATAATCAGGTCTTACTTCATTTGCAAATTCAACATCTTCCGGTCTTCTCAATCCGCATATCTTAATCTTCATATACTACCGCCCCGCCAGATCATTTAACATCCTCTTCTTATCAGGACTCCTCATCAGGGTTTCCCCGATAAGAACCGCATTAACACCTGCTTCTTCCAATCGTGCGATATCTTCTCTTGTCTTCATACCGCTTTCCGATACAAACACTATATCAGACGGCACCATTTTTCTCAACCTCACTGAGTTGCCCACATCTACGGTGAAATCCTTAAGGTTGCGGTTGTTGACCCCTATGATCTCTGCCCCGGCTGAAAGCGCCGCCATGACCTCTTCATCATCATGGGCCTCCACCAGGGCTGAGAGCCCCAGCGACCTTGCAAGAGCATGATATTCAGACAGCTCTGATGATGACAGCAGCGAGCAGATAAGCAGTACCGCATCGGCTCCCATAACCTTTGCCTGATAGATCATATAGGGATCGACGGTAAAATCCTTCCTGAGCAGCGGAATGCCCACCTTTTTCCTTATCTCCTTGAGGTAGTCATCGCTTCCTTTGAACCAGAAGGGCTCCGTCAGGATGGATATGGCACTTGCTCCGGCTTTCTCGTACTCTTCTGCTATCTCGAGGTAAGGAAAATCCTCTGCTATGATCCCCTTAGAGGGCGACGCCTTCTTTACTTCACAGATAAAACTGATCCCCGGCCTCTTCAGAGCCTGCTTAAAGGCAAATGTCCTCTCCTGACCGTCACATTGGGAAGCATACAACTGCTCCGCCGCACCCCTTATCTCGGAAAGGGGCAGTTTTTCCTTCTCAAGGGCTATCCTCTCTCTTGTCTTATCAGCAATCTCGTTAAGTATATTCATGCTTTGGTAGCTCCCACAAACTCTTCCATCTTCTTAAATGCCGCTCCTGAATCTATGGTCTTTGCTGCAAGTTCAACCCCTTCTTTTACCGAGCCTGCCTTGCCTGCCACGTAAAGGGCTGCTCCTGCATTAAGGAGTACCGCATTTCTCTTGCCGCCCTTTTCCTTGCCTGAAAGCACATCCCTGGTGATCTCGGCATTTTCAGCGGGAGTGCCGCCTAAGAGGTCATTCTGCCCGCAGGACTTAAGCCCCATATCTTCAGGCCTGATCTCGTATTTCCTGAAGGTTCCGTTATCTATCTCGCATACAGCCGTGGTCCCAACAGCCGATATCTCGTCCAGCTTCTCCCGGCCGAATACCACCATACCCCTCTTGATGCCTAAGTTGGCCAGGACCTTTGCCATGGGCTCTAAGAGAGACTCATCATATACTCCCAGAACGATCATTGAAGGGCGTGCCGGATTGGTCAGGGGCCCTAAGATATTGAAAATGGTCCTGATGCCAAGTTCTTTCCTTATTGGGCCGACATGCCTCATGGCGCTGTGGTATTTCTGAGCGAAAAGGAAGCAGATACCGGTCTTTTCCAGAACCTTCTTACTCTTCTCCGGATCGATGGTGATATCGGCGCCTAAGGCTTCCAGGCAGTCTGCCGCCCCGGATTTGGAGCTGGCCGCCCTGTTGCCGTGCTTGGTTACGGGCACTCCCGCAGCTGCAATGACCATGGCCGATGTGGTGGAAATGTTAAATGAGTTGGCATTATCTCCACCGGTCCCCACGATCTCTAAGGTCGGTATATTGACATTCATCTTCAGGCTGTGGTCTCTCATGGCTTCAGCAGACCCGGTTATCTCTTCGATGGTCTCGCCCTTTAATGACAGCGCCGTAAGATATGAACTCTTCTGCACCTCCGACGTATTTCCGTCCATGATCTCATTCATAACGGCCTTAGCCATATCGTATCCTATATCCTCTTTTTTGCTGAGTTTAATGATCGCCTCTTTTATCACCTCTGATTCCCTCTCTTCCATCTTGTTTTCCTTTTCTTCCTGCGGTCTTTCAACCCCCAGGAAATTCTCTATTATCCTGCTTCCTTCCGGCGTAAGTATGGATTCCGGGTGGAACTGCACTCCGTAAACTTCCGCGTCCAGATGCTCCACTGCCATTATCTCTCCGTCATCGGTCCGGGCCGTTATCCTTAATTCGCTTGGGAGTGATGCCTCATCCACTCCCAGCGAGTGATACCTTCCCACGGTCATCTCCTTATGCATCCCCGTAAAAAGCTTTCCCGAATTATCAAGCTTCGCCGTGCTGGTCTTGCCGTGCATCAGATCCTTTGCGTAGGTGATCCTACCTCCGAAGGCTTCGCATATAGCCTGATGCCCCAGGCAAATGCCTAGGATAGGGATCTTTCCCGCGAAATGCTTAATAGCTTCTTCGCATATCCCCGCATCCTTCGGTTTCCCCGGTCCGGGGGAGATAACTATATGGTCGGGCTTCATTTTCTCTATCTCTTCGATGGTCATCTCATCATTTCTTATGACCTTTATATCCGGCTCTATGGCGCCTATCATCTGATATACGTTATATGAAAAACTGTCGTAATTATCTATAAGTAAAATCATCTCTCATTTCCCTCCTTAAAGACTTGCTTCTTCAAGTGCTTCCCGGACCGCAGCCGCCTTCCGTATACATTCCTCGTATTCCGTCTCCGGCACGCTGTCTGCAACTATCCCGGCTCCCGAGCGGACGAAGACTTTTCCGTTCTTTGAAAATGCAAGCCGTATTCCGATACAGGTATCAAGATTTCCGGTAAATGAGATATACCCGATAGCACCGCCGTATATGCCTCGTTTGTTATTTTCCAGCTTGTTGATTATCTCACAGGCCCGGAGTTTGGGAGCACCTGATAGGGTGCCTGCCGGAAGGATGGCATCCACACAATCCAGGGCATCCAGCCCCTCCGAAAGCTTACCGCTTACGGTGGAACCGATATGCATCACATGGGAGTATCTTTCAACATCCATATACTTCTCCACCTGGACAGTTCCGATCTCACTTATCTTTCCTATATCATTTCTTCCCAGATCCACCAGCATATTGTGCTCAGCGCATTCCTTCTTATCTGCCAGGAGTTCTTTCTCCAGGGCTGCGTCCTCCTCCGGCGTCTTGCCTCTGGGTCTGGTTCCCGCCAGGGGAAAGGTAAAGAGCTTGCCATCCTCCAGCTTCACCAGTGTCTCAGGGCTGGCCCCGGTAAACTCTCCGTCAGCCCCCGAGAAATAAAACATGTAGGGTGAAGGATTCTGAGTCCGGAGCACTCTGTATGCATCCAGCAGGCTTCCTTCCATATCCGCATCCAGACGGTTTGATAATACCACCTGGAAGATATCTCCTTCTTTAATGTAATCCTTGCCCTTATCCACCATGGCGCAGTAGGCTTCCTTATCAAAGAGCTCCCGGAAATCCGACTTCAGTCTCAGGGAAACATTTTTTGCCATCTCGCCTTCCATTACCAGGCGTTCCATGGTCTCCAGCTCGAAGATCGCTTTATTGTAGCCGGTCTCTATATCATCGGTCTTTGCGTTATATATGAGGATTATCTTCTGGCGAAAATGATCGAACACGATGACCTTATGGAAAAGCATCAGGTTCACGTCACAGAAGCCTTCCTCATCCCCGGCATCCAGTTTCAATGTAGGCTCCGCATACTTGATATAGTCATATGAAAAGTATCCGACCAGGCCTCCTGTAAATGAAGGAAGTTCCGGCAGCATGGGGCTCTTATTCTCAGAAAGAAGTTCTCTTATGACTGCCCTTATATCCCTTGTTTCTTTTCTGGTGGTAAGGCTTGTCTTCACCTCGCTTACTCCGTCACGGCAGGAGATCTCCAGCAGAGGATCATAGCCTAAGAAAGAATATCTTCCCCATCGCTTCTGGGCGTCAGCGCTTTCAAGGAGATATACATGGCGGCTGACCCGCTTTAATATGCGAAGGATCTCTATCGGGGTCTTTACATCCCCGAATATTTCCGTCGCAATGGGTATTACGCCGTAATCTCCGTTTCTTATCAGCTCCTTGCATTCTTCCAGAGTTCGATTTACTTTCATAAGTGAATTCCTCCTTTTTTTCAGTTGACACACACATTCATAAAATACTCTCTTCGTTCGTATTTTATTCATGTATGTGAGCATCCTGCTTCGCAGTCTTCTTGATAATTAACAATTATCCTTTGGTGAGCAAGCTCACCACGAATTATTGTTAATTATCATCAACTGTGAGACGTATACTTGTAAAACAAAACGTCCTTGACAATACATATGTACTGTCAAGGACGGGTAAATCTCTTCCCGCGGTGCCACCTTGATTCACTTCTCCTTGCACGAGAAATGCCCTCATGGGATACTATCATATCCTGCGCAGTTAACGCCTGCCTTACGTCGCCCCATACTCCGAGAAAATGCATCCTCGTTTCCAAGCGCCCTCCGTGGTCCATTTAACAGCCTGCATCTCTGACCGATCTCACCATCCGGTCTCTCTGTAAGCGCATCATACTGTTTTTATCTCCACATCTACGGTTTGATGTCCGCTATTAAGTTGATACGAAACACATCCGTGCTTCTGATTTTGAATTCTAGCCTTCTTTACATTAAATGTCAATTGATATAATTTAAGTAACAAAAAATATCAATAAACACTATTAAGCTAACTTCTTCTTAGCTACTTCAGCAAGCTCTGCAAATCCCTTTGCATCATTTACTGCCATCTCTGCCAGCATCTTTCTGTTGATCTCAACATCTGCCAGCTTCAGGCCGTGCATCAGCTTGCTGTATGATAATCCGTTCATCCTTGCTGCTGCATTGATACGAGCGATCCACAGCTGTCTGAACTGTCTCTTTCTCTCCTTACGTCCTGCATAAGCGCTTGCCAGTGCTCTCATAACTGACTGCTTAGCTACACGATACTGCTTTGATCTGGCTCCTCTGTAACCCTTAGCCAGCTTTAATACTCTATTATGTCTCTTCTTAGCGCCGATTGCGCCTTTTATTCTTGCCATAACTTATTCCTCCTTTAATACACAGATCCTTTACTAACCTTGATCAACTCTCTTTTCAAAGGATCCTTTCCTTGATCTTATTGCCATAACTCTCCGAATCTGAGATTCCTAGTAGTAGGGTAAGATCTTCTTCATGTTCTTTACGTTGGTTGCATCCGTGATAGTAGCTTTTCTAAGATTTCTCTTTCTCTTCGCGGATTTCTTGGTTAAGATATGGCTCTTATAAGCTTTATTTCTCTTTAACTTTCCTGTTCCCGTCTGCTGAAATCTCTTAGCAGCTGATCTCTTTGTTTTAATCTTTGGCATAATGTATATCCTCCTATTTTTTTATACCGCGCCAAGCGTCGCGCGGACCGACTGCAGAGATGCTTCGCATCTTCGCTTTTATTACTTCTTCGCAAGGAACATCTGCATGCTCCTGCCTTCAAGTTTCGGTGCCTTTTCGATCACAGCGATATCCTCAAGCTTCTCTGCGAAGTCATCAAGGATATGCTTGCTATGTGCAACGTGTGCCATCTCACGACCGCGAAATCTTAAGGTGACTTTAACCTTATCACCCTTCTCAATGAACTTTCTGGCAGCATTGACCTTGGTATTAAGGTCATTTGCCTCGATATTCGGCGACAGACGAACTTCCTTTATATCGATGGTCCGCTGCTTCTTCTTTGCTTCCTTCTCCTTGCGGGCAAGCTCGTAACGGTATTTGCCGTAATCGATGATCTTGCATACGGGGGGCTTAGCCGTGGGCGCGATCTTAACAAGGTCAAGCTCCGCTTCCTCCGCCAGCTTCAGTGCTTCTTTGGCGGACATGATCCCCAACTGCTCTCCGTCCTCGCTGATAACACGAACTTCCTTGTCCCTTATTTGTTCATTGATAAATAATTCGCTAATTGTAGTACACCTCCAATAAAAAAATGTATTGTGAGCATAATCCACTCACAATACTACAATAAACATAGCAAATGATTCTTTTGACCGACGCCACCCGATTATGACGCGGTGAGAGTGGATATACTCTGCTTCAACACAAGATATTATCACCACTCTTCCCCTTTGTCAACAAAAAAATACGGATCAATGCATTACGCAGTCTTGGGTGAGAGTAATGCAATGACATACTCGCGTGATACTTGATATTTATTAGTTATACGAACAATTATTTCCTCTTCAGAAATACCGTCCTCGCGCAAAATGTCAATAGCACCCTCAATTCTTTCTTGTTTGTATCTTTTCTCTAATCCTTCACACATATCAACACCATCCTCCTCTATCGTCAATTCAAGACTTAAGCCTGCTGCTTCTTCCATAAACCTGGCTGAATCTGAATCAAATTTTTTATGATTTGTCTTCTCCAATAGTTTGCTTACAACAAAATCCTTCTTATGTTTAATAATCTGTAATGCAAATCCAAGATCTGTATTAAACTTTTTAAAATCCTCTTCTTCAATATCAGCAACTGATATCAGGTTCAACTTATAATCATTCAGGAACGGAACCAGACGTTTATCCTTGATCTTGTCACTTTCAGAATACAAAGTAGCCTTCTCTTTAGCAGCATCTTGCATATTCATTTACATATGTTTTATTTCAAAACATCTATTAATGTATCTCTTTGAGAATCAAATAAATCATAATCAACTGCTCTTTTTATCATTTTCCCATAATCAATATCATTTTTCTTTTGGTATTCTTTTGTATACCCCTTTGTTACTGCTGAATATAACCTAATTAGGCTATCAACTTTTTCTTTATTTGATGTTGCTTCAATTATTATATCGCTATTCCTATTTGAGCATTCATACTTTGCGAAGCCATCTATCAAATAATATGGAATAGGATATCTGCCTGCCTCTGATGCCTTTTTACTCTTTTCCGCTCGTTTATACAACAAATAAAGGTCTAAAAGCACCTCCGTTGTTGTCCCACGAATAAATCTTGTGGCAACATTATATTCCTCACTCCCAAATTTTAACATATTGCTTTTGTTTCTATATGCAACCTCGCCTCCCACCATAAATGCATTAATAATCTGCAATAGCTTTTCAAGCGGAATATGCACGTCACTCAGTTTTTTCATTTCTTCGAGCCCAAATCTGCTTAATCTCTCGGAATTTGCCGCTTTTAGTTTTGTAATTGTCTTATACTTATTTGCAAATGAGTTTTTATCGGACTGCTTTATAAGTAGCAAAAACCCTTTACCCTCGAACTCGGTTTGTACTCTCCTAAATTCATTTGAGTTGGCAACAAATGTTTTTTCATCAATGGCATTTTGAGAATTATTATATTTAACAATATTATGATAAAGTGTGTCTTCTTCCGAATTATCACGATCTATTTCAAGAATCTTTAGCATAACAAATGTATCCTTAAACTCTTTTTCAAGATCAATAGGATCAATATTTTTTAGTGCTTCATATATTGAATTTACAGTCTGACATCCATTTACAATCTGAGGATTATCTATTTCAAATACAGCATTCATATATGTACTTGCCTGCGTTTCAATCTTCCTCATTTTATCACAGATAACAGTTATTCCGTTATTATAATAAAAAAAGTTCTTTCGTTCCTCTGAATCAAGCAATGTGGTGTAAATGTTTTTATTAACCCCTTTGTTTCCAAGATACTCTCTAATATTCATATCAAATATTGGGTAACCCTTTTCTATAGACTCTCTATACAGTCTATATACAGCAACCACAGGAGTAAAAACATATCTTGCATCAATTACATTCGCAAGTTTATAACTTTCTGAGTTAATATTCAGAATTGTACCCTTATTTACACTTTCAACTTTGACAGTAATATTCTTCTTTACCGGCTGTATTTCATCATAATATCGATTTTCTATATCATCGAGGTAATATATACTTGCAATATACTGCGGATGATCAACATTAAAATGATTTACGTATTCATCCGCTTCTTTTACTCTGTTATTATTTGTAACAAACAATTGCAAATGTACCGTAAATTCCGGATGAGATTTATGAGTCGTAAAGAAAGTCTGAAGCTCTTCTGATTTTTTATATGTTCCGTTCTCTAATGCGCCAATTGCCCTTAAAAGGAAATCATTCTTAACATATTCAGCAGTTATGCTTGTTGAATCTGAATAGTATTTGTTCTGAATCAAGTACACATCCTCTGTATCCTCATAGATTTCATATGCATCAATTCCCATATCATGGTAATCTATAATTCTTTCCTCAATTAACTCCTCATCTTCATAGAAAAGTTTGTCCAGAACCCAATAATTAAAAGCCCATTCATCTTTTTCAATGTTTTTTACAAAAGAATAGTTCTCCTGATATTCTCTTATATCTTCTTCTATCTGTTTTCTGAAATCTGCCACTAAAACTCCTCCTTTAACCGTTCATCAAGCATACCACAGTTCTTAAGTATATTATATACCATAATGAATTATGTGTTCTACCCAATTAATCAACAACAAATCAACGAAACTCAGATTATGGAGCCATGATCCACCAAGGTATTTCACATTTTTGTAGTTACATGACCCCTCAAATTATCAACGACCCGTCAACGAAATTCATGCCCAATATGGAATATATCTTCTCATTTTATCAGCCGCATGCGGATCCTTCAGCTTAATCTTACCGGCTTCAACTGTATCTTTAATTATCCTGGAAACCATCGCCTTATTTACTTCAGTTATTCCAAATCTTTCCCTCAATATAGCATTGGATACCTCTATTCCATTAACATAGCAATAGCAAACATATATATAACATGTACGGGTTTTTTCTTCCTTTGTCCACTTGCTCAAAGACCCATGCCAATAAAGCATAGTACGACAGAAATCCTCTCCAGTCTCAACTTTTGGAGCAGGTATCTTCCAATCTCGCATCCCCTCCTCCATACGATCAAATCCGCTGCCACGGACCTCACATATATGTACAAGTCGTAGGAAATCCGCCATCTTCTCATTTCTCGAATGTGGGGCTGTATCAATAATACGATCTACATCAATGAGCAGATTCCCCGGATTAGTAGCCTCTATTCGTTCATCAAAAATCTCCACCATCAAACTCTGCCCGTGGGAAGTCAAATCTTGATGAATAATCAGATTACCGAGCATTTCTCGTACTGCTTTCTCTGGAAACATAATAAACTCCTGTCTAAGAGCTGTTTCTATTGTTTCTCCTTGCGGGAGCATACTCATTATATAATTAACAATCTCGTTAAACTCAACAGCATAGCCCTTGTAAAAGAATTGATCCCTTATAGCGCTCGTTCTTCCACTCCCCTTATATTTGATAACTCTTATCCGCTTGTTTTCTAGATAATCAAATTTGCGGATATCTTTAGCAAACAGTAATGCGCCCATATTTGTAACAGAATAATGGCCATTATCCATCCCCTTGATAAACCCATACTCTAGAAAATCATGAATGATTCCATCTCTGGTACTTGGAACCGGAAGAGACATTAATGTATAAAAAGCACCCGTATCAAGTAGTTTCGTAACTACTTCGGAATCAATGTTCTCTTTGGCTGGCATCGTCTCAAATGGCCTAATCTCAAAAGATCTCCATAGTTTTCTCTCTTTCTCAGGAAAGTCCTTCAGTTTCTTTTTTAAAGACCCAACCCTGATATACTCAACCCCTTTAAACGCCGTAGGTTGAACTTTGGCAGCGGGTATTTCAATCAATACCACATTCCCCTTATCCATAGCTACCTCAACATATTTGAAGTCTATATGTGGAGACAACAACGTAAGGAGCCAGTTCTCCAGTTCCTCATTTCCAACCTTGGTCTCCCTGGGTCTAAACTTTGTTCCTACAATATCGTGAGTTTCATTATGAACACCATAAACCATATACGCTTTATCACGTTCATGCAGGGCAGCTGAATTAGACAATGCTGACAAATACTCTCCTATAATCTGCGCCATATCATTATTCTCTTTAAACTCAACCCACTCGGTCTCAGCTGGTAACTTGCGCAACTCATTAATCAAACTAAAATAGTACTCTCTTTCCTTCTCTTTCATAAATAATCTCCATTGCAATTGGTTTAATATATCAATTCACAGTTTTCTTTGATTCTGTTGTGAAGTAAATTTTTCCCTTGATTCATAACTTCAACATTTTATCGCTTATTCATTATATCACAATGCGTTCAAATTGAAGAAAGAAATAGTCGTCCCCGATTTCTACATTTTTTCGGGATTTCAAGCGGAGGCGGCGGGGCAATTGTGCATGCTCACGTACTTTGCGTAGAGATAGAATTTCCCGCTATCCCGTACAAGTAACAGCGTATCCGAGCCCGGACGGCGAGGAAGTCGGACACAAGCCATGGATGGCGATTGTCCGACGTTAGCGTAACTTATTCATTAATACACGGGATAGGGTGGAAATTCATCTCCCGGAGCACTAAGTGTAATGCCTAAGTGATCTGATACTGACATTGAATTAGGAACACCTCATCCGTCGGCTTCGCCAATATCTTCCCCTCAAGGGGAAGGCAATAAATAGAAAAGCCAGGAGTGATGCTCCTGACTTTGTCTACAGTCTGAAAGTTCACCTAAGGTGAACTTTCCTTATAACCACGGATGGTGGTTGTCGCCCGGTCGCGTTAATTATAGAGTTCTTACGGGATAGCGTTGGTAATTCATCTCCCGGAGCAGGTACGGGAGCATGCACAATTGCCCCACCGCCTCCATTGAAATAAAAATCACCCCAAAAAATCCCTTATGTCACTACCTCTCTCAAAAGGTATTCCCTATCATCATCTATAACGGCGATCATGGCATCGGCGATCTCAGGATCAAAATGCGTTCCCTTGCAACGCTCGATCTCATCACGAACTTCATTTTGAGGACGCGGGGAAGAATAGGATCTCTTGGATGTCATGGCGTCATAACAATCCGCCACGCAGATGATACGCGCCTCCTCCGGGATCTCGATCCCCATGAGACGATCCGGGTACCCTTTTCCGTCGTACCTTTCATGATGCCATCTCGCTCCGGTGGACAATCCCGGGATCTCTGTGATGGTACGTAAGATCTCATATCCCACCATGGTATGAGATTTAATTGCGGCAAACTCCTCGTCAGTCAGCTTCCCCCGTTTGTTCAGGATATCCTCGTGAACACCGATCTTGCCCACATCATGGAGAAGTCCCATACAGAATATATCCTCGCACTCCTGCTCGGGCTTTCCTAACCTCTTTGCAATCTCCCTGGAATACTCCGCCACCCTCATGGAATGACCGTTAGTATAATGGTCCTTGGCATCAACTGCCTGAGACAGGGCAAGCATTACCTCCTGTGAGAGACGGGCTTTCGCCTCTGATGCTGCCTCTCTGGCCTGGGACTCGTGAAGTTGTTCCATTGTATCCAGCAGTTTCTCATAATCCGGAGACTCCAAAGACAGATAAATGATGAAGATCCCTAAGGACGTCACGAAGAAGGTAATAAGCATATTATCGAAGAAAAGCATCTGGAGCAGGAATAATACTCCTGCGATGACCATGGCGGCAACCATGGTAAATATCTGGCTCCTCTTGTAGTCTTTCCAATGACTCAGCATATAGACACAGGCCATAAGGAATATGAAAATGGGGAAACCGTATGCACATACTGCAAACAATTCCCTGTGAATATAATTACCGGCTATGTCATATTCAAAGACCAGATGTGTAAAGGGGTTCGTAAGAAGCAGGATATAATCGATGATCAGGGGCAAAAAGAACAGAGAGGTCCTCTTGCTGAAATCACTCTTGACGTAAGCATGGATATAGAGGAAAAATGCCATGCCTGTAGCGGCTGCCAGCATGGAATCCACAGTATTGAACAGATAATGGACCGGATTGGGAACAAGGGCTTTGGCGCTGGTAACCACAGCAGTTATCACATCGATGATATCGGCAATGGTCACACAAAGCGCAAATCGTTTAAAAGCCACATTAACCATGCTGCGCTTCGTATAGCGCAGATGAAGAAAGACGCAGATCATAATATCCAGTGGTATAACAGCCACTTCCAAAAAGATATTATAGTCCAGATTCATCAGATTCCCTTCTTTTTAGTGCTATTTCTTTACTCCCTTAGTGTCCCTTGTTGCTATACGGAGACGGTCAAGGGCGATATTCAGTCCCTTATATTCGTATTCCACATTTTCTCCGCTACGGATAAATACAGCAGTCTCCAGCCTGTCATCGCCGGAAAGCCTCATTCCTCTCACTCCGACAGCCGCCTTCTTCTTGGTGGGAATATCGGAAATGTTGATCCGAAGGAACATTCCCTTCTTCGAAATAAAGCAAACAGTCTCTTCCCCTGTAAGGAGCTGTACAGCAACAAGAGAGTCCCCTTCAAGGAGCTTGGTGGCAGCCACCGCTCTTTTCGCAACATCAAATTCTTCGCCGCCTACACTCTTTATCATTCCGGTCTCCGTAACGAACACAACGGGGCTTACCTTAAGATCATCCACGGAGAATACATTCAGTATCATTTCCTGTGTAGAATCGTAATTACTGATATTATCAATGGGAGAACCCTTGTCCTTCATCTTGCCCGCAGGCACATCAAGGACCTTAACGGTGTAGAGGTTCCCCTTATCCGTAAACACACCGATCTTCCCTGTATTCATACAGTTTATCACATATTTGTTTTCTTCGTAAACAGCATCCCTGCTTTTCTCAAATGTGCTGACATCAAGGCACTTAACATACCCGAAGCGGTCCATGACAAAAACCACCGGCTCTTCCACCATGGGAGCCTCTTCCACCACCGCTTCTTCCACGTTCTCTATGGAGGTCTTCCTGGGTGCCGAGTATTCTTTTTCTATGGCCTTAAGCTCATTTAAAATGACACGATCCAGTGCTTTGGGATTATTCAAAATGTCCTGATAGAGATCGATATTCTTCTTGGTACTTTCATAATCCTTAGCCAGCGCCTCTATCTCAAGACCGATAAGCTTATACAGCTTCATCTCCAGTATGGCGGTAGCCTGTCTCTCCGAAAACCTTAAGAAGCCTGCCATGACTCTTGACTGGTCTGACTTGAAACTGATGCCTTCAGTATCACCTTCTACCAGGCATCTCTTGGCATCCTTAAGGCTCTTGCTGCCCCGGAGTATCTCGATGATCAGGTCTATGACATCAACAGCCTTGATAAGGCCTTCCTGTATCTCCTTCTTCTCCAGTTCTTTATTAAGGAGAGTAGTATATTTTCTGGTATTGACCTCCTGCTGGAATTCAACGGACTTGGCGATAATACTCTTTAATCCCAGTGTCTCCGGCCGATTATCGCACACTGCCAGCATATTGACACCGAAGGTATCCTCCAGCCTGGTCTTCTTATAAAGGATATTGCATATCCGTTCAATGTCAGCACCCTTCTTTAGGTCAAATACTATCCTGATGCCTTCTTTTGAAGATTGGTTGGAAATGTCGGTTATATCCGTGATCTTTCTGGATTCCACCAGGTTATATACATCATTTAAGAATTTGCCGATACCCGCTCCCACCATGGTAAAGGGTATCTCTGTGACCACAAGGCGTTCCTTGCCGCCCTTTGCCTTTTCTACTTCCACTCTTCCCCGGATCTTGATCTTGCCCTGTCCGGTCTCATAAACTTCAGCAAGATCGTCCTTGTTGACCACAATGCCTCCTGTGGGGAAGTCCGGCCCCTCCACGATCTTCATCAGTTCTTCCGTAGTAATGTCAGGGTTCTTTATATACTCCATGGTGGCTCTTACTACTTCGCCTAGATTATGGGGCGGAATAGACGTAGCCATACCGACGGCAATTCCCTCCGCGCCGTTAACCAGGAGATTGGATATCTTCACCGGGAGAACCTCCGGCTCCTTCTCTGTCTCATCGAAATTCGGGACAAAATCCACCACATTCTTATCCAGGTCAGCCAGGAAAGCCATCTGGGTGATCTTCTCCAGTCTGGCTTCCGTATAACGCATGGCCGCAGCCCCGTCTCCTTCTATAGAACCGAAGTTGCCGTGGCCGTCCACAAGGGGAATGCCCTTCTTGAAATCCTGGGCCATGACCACAAGGGCTTCATATATGGAGGAATCTCCATGGGGGTGGTATTTACCCATGGTATCTCCCACTATACGGGCACATTTTCGATAGGGCTTATCAAATCTTATCCCCAGTTCATGCATGTCATAGAGCGTCCGCCTCTGAACGGGTTTCAGGCCGTCCCGCACATCCGGGATAGCCCTGGAAATGATGACGCTCATGGCGTAGTCGATATATGATTTTTGCATTAGGTCGGCGTATTCTGTACGTATTATCTGGTGGTCCATTTTATCTCCTTATTAGTGACGCTTACAGCTTACACATTCGACGAAGTGACGCTTTCGCTCTATGTCGTAAGGAGGGACCCGCTTGCGGGAGGATCCCTTGCGACTAAACCGTTGCAAGACGTAGCGGACACTAAATTCGCTTTTCAAGCTCATTAAGTGCCGACGCTTGCAAAGGCACTTCTTTCGAATATGTAATCTGTAAGCTGTCATCTGAGAATTATAGTAATTTTTATACATCTAGTTCTGCCTCTCGTGCATGCTTGTAGATAAATTCCTTGCGGGGGGGCACTTCTGAGCCCATGAGGAGTTCGGTGGTTTCGGAGGCGAGGAGGGCGTCTTCTATCTCGACTTTCTTTAGGATACGGGTCTCAGGGTTAAGGGTGGTCTCCCAGAGCTGATCCGGATCCATCTCGCCCAGTCCCTTGTACCGCTGGAGTGTGAATGACCCCGTATGCTTACGTCTGTACTTCTCCAGGGCATGATCGTCATAGAGATACTCTTCCTTTCCCTTTGAGGGCATGGCCTTATACAGGGGCGGCATAGCGATATATACGTGTCCCTCATATATAAGTTCCGGCATGAAGCGGTAGAACAGGGTCAACAGCAGGGTGCAAATGTGCGCTCCGTCCACGTCCGCATCCGCCATGATGATTATCTTGTCATAACGGAGCTTGGAAATATCAAAATCATTGCCGTAGCCTTCGGAAAATCCGCATCCGAAAGCGTTGATCATGGTCTTGATCTCGGCATTGCCTAATATCTTGTCTATCGTGGCCTTCTCCACATTGAGGATCTTTCCACGAAGTGGCAGGATAGCCTGATACATCCTGTTCCTTGCGGTCTTGGCTGAGCCCCCTGCAGAATCTCCCTCCACGATAAATATCTCACACTTGTCGGTTTCCCTGCTCTCGCAGTTAGCCAGCTTGCCGTTAGTATCAAAGGAATACTTCTGCTTGGTAAGAAGGTTGGTCTTGGCCTTCTCTTCCGCCTTACGGATCTTGGCGGATTTCTCGGCACAGCTTATAACCTCTTTCAAAGTCTCCAGGTTACGGTCAAAGAAGCGGATGATCTCATCATTAACGATCTTTGAGGTAGCCTTGGCGGCATCCTGATTATCCAGCTTGGTCTTAGTCTGTCCTTCGAATCTGGGAGAGGGATGCTTGATGGAAATGATGGCCGTCATACCGTTACGGACATCAGCTCCGGTAAAGTTGGCATCCTTGTCCTTTAAGATTCCCAGTTCCCTGGCGTAATTGTTGATAACAGCCGTAAATGCCGTCTTAAATCCGGTAATGTGCGTACCGCCCTCGGCATTATATATATTATTGCAGAATCCCAGGATATTCTCATGAAATTCATTGATATACTGGAATACTGCCTCTACCTGTATCCCCTCGAATTCACCCTCCAGGTACACAGGATCATGGAGGATCTCATTATTTTTGTTAAGATCCTTGATAAATCCTACGATACCCTCAGGCTCGTTGAAATCTATTATCTCCGGACCGTTCCCGTCAAGATCTCTCAGATCTTTAAAATGCACCGTAAGGTTGGGATTAAGATATGCTGTCTCATGAAGACGCCTCTTGATATCTTCGGATCTGAAGACTATACGGTCGAATATGGTATCATCCGGCAGGAAATTGACCTTGGTACCGGTCTTTCTGGTCTTGCCAATAACAGGCAGCAGTCCTTTTTCAAGCTTAACGGTAGGTATGCCCTTCTCATACCGGTCGTGGTGTATCTCGCCATTCCTGCTTACCCACACATCCATGTAAGCCGATAAGGCATTGACTACCGAAGAACCTACACCATGAAGTCCGCCGCTGGTCTTGTAGACGGAATCATCAAATTTACCTCCGGCATGGAGGGTGGTAAATACGAGCCTGGTTGCCGAGACTCCCTTGGCATGCATCTCCACCGGGATACCTCTTCCGTCATCCTCTATGGTGGCGGATCCGTCCTTTTCCAGGGTGACCCATATATTGTTACAGAATCCTGATATATGCTCATCAACGGAATTGTCCACTATCTCGTAGATAAGATGGTTAAGTCCCTTGGTGGTAACAGACCCGATATACATTCCGGGACGCTTCCTGACCGCCTCAAGCCCTTCTAAAACCGTTATATTCTCTGCACTGTATGTTACTTCTGACATTCCCGATACTCCTAGCTGAAATCTGTTATCTCCGGTTGTATTCTCCTTCTGCCGTTAAACTCGTTGATCTTAGGATAATACACAATATTAATTTTAACCTTCTTTGACCCTCTTGCAAATAATTTTTTTGCTTCTTCCTCGCCGTACTTAGACCGAATGAGTTCTTCAAACTCCCCTGTCTCACCGAATTTCACGGCCTCCATGATACCTGATCTCTCGTCGCAGATCTTAAGACGAAGTACGTTCTTTTCCGCCCCCACCAGTCTGGCCTCTATAACATCCACGTCCTTCTGGGCAAAAACGGGTTTTTTGTTGCCGTTGCCAAAGGGCTCTAAGAGTTCAAACTGGCTGATAAGCTTCTCCGTAATATAGCTTATGGGCATGGGGACATCTATGGTGATGCGGTCTGTCAGGTCTTCTTCCGTCAATGTGGAATTGTCATTCAGGGTCTTTCTTAAAAGATCCAGATTTTCCTTTCTGATGGACAGGCCTGCCGCCATTGCGTGGCCGCCGAATTTTTCGAATAAACCTTTACATTTTGAAAGTTCATCAAACATGTTATAGGCTTCTATGGATCGACCGGATCCCTTTAAGATCCCCTCTTCCTCACTTCCTGTCAGGACGATGACCGGTCTGTAGAACCTTTCCTTAAGACGGCCGGCTATGATGCCTATGATACTCTCATGGCTGTCAGGAAGATAAACCACCAGAATCCGGTCCGACGCCAGATCACTGCCCTCGATAATGCCTATGGCCTCCGCAACTCCCTCTTCCGTCATGGTCTTCCTTCTGGCATTAAGGTCAAAGAGCTCTTTTGCAAGAGACACAGCCGTGAACTCATCTTCCGCAAGCAGGAGCCTGACCACGGTCTTGGCTGTATCCAGCCTGCCACCGGCATTTATGCAGGGACCTATTACAAATCCCAGATGGTATGCCGCTATGGCTTTTTTTGACAGTTTATTGATGTCTATCAGGGCATTAAGACCGATGTTGCTGCAATTATGAAAGCGTTCCAGCCCCAGCTTCACTATTGTCCGGTTCTCTCCCCTAAGCTCCATGATATCCCCGACCGTGGCAAGAGCCGCTATATCCAGATACTCTAAAAGAGCCGAGGTATCACGTTCGGCTCTCTTATATGTCTGCCATAAGAATTTATAGGCCACTACAGCGCCGCAAAGGCCCTTGAAGGGGTACTTGCAGCCGCTTTGATGGGGATTGATGACCACATCTGCAGGGGGAAGTATCTCTTTTCGTAAACCTCCCTCATTTTCTTCAAAGGGGATCTCATGATGGTCCGTAACAATTACCCTCATTCCCAGTTCCCTGGCATGGGCTATCTCTGACACCGCAGAGATACCGTTATCACATGTTACTATCACTTCCACACCGTCAGAATGAGCCTTGTCTATGATCCTGACATTGATCCCGTAACCGTCCCTTACCCGGTCGGGAATATCGAAATCAACATCCGCTCCAAGAGACTTAAACCCTTTGAGTAAAAGAAAAGCGGCACATGTCCCGTCAATATCATAATCCCCTATGACCCGGATCCTGCTTCCCTTACGGATCTCCTGTAAGATAAGCAAGGCGCCCTCGTCTGCCCCCAGCATGGAGGCGGGATCATGAAGCCGATGGACGCCGGGGTTTAAAAAGTCTTCAATCTCTTCTTCCGTAATAATGTCACGGTTCCTGATGATCCGTGCAATAACAGGGTCAATCCCAAACTTCTTCCCTATGGCGTCAAAATCGGCTTTTTTCTGAGAAACGTACCACTTCTTCATATTGCTTATGTTTCGTTATATTATTCTTTGATCTTTTTCTTTCCTATCTTCTTGAATACAAACCACAATGCACCTGTTACACATACTGATGAGTATGCACCGCAGATGATACCTACCATAAGTGGCAGTGCAAATTCCCTGATGGATGTAACACCCAGGATAAAGAGTACTGCAATGGTGATAAAGGTGGTAATGGATGTATATATACTCCTGGACAGGGTCTGGGTAATACTCTCATTAACCAGTTCCTTAAGCTCCAGTCTGCTGCCTTCCCTGAGCTTCTCACGGATACGGTCAAAGATAACGATGGTGGCGTTAATTGAGTATCCGACAATAGTCAGCATGCAGGCGATAAATGTTCCACCCACGGAAGTCCTTGATATAGCATAAAATGCAAGAACAACCAGGACATCATGTAAAAGGGCAAGAACCGCACTGAAGGCGAACCTGACATCCCTGAACCTGATGATGATATATATCAACATGCAGATGGTGGCCAGGATAACTGCCACGATAGCATCCGTCTTCATCTCGGAACTGATGGTGGAGCTTATGCTCTCTGTGGTGATAAGTGATTCATCCACGCTGAAATCCTTAACCAGGGTCTGCTTCATGGTCTCACGTTCTTCCTGGGTCAGTTCTCTTGTCTTGATAACTATCTCCTTGGTCCCGGCAACCTTCTGAGTCTCTACATTACCGTCTCCGGTGATGGCTTCTATCTTAGGAACAACCTTGGAATCGATATCCGCTATGGAGTAGTCCTCATTGAAGGTAACATTTGTAGAAGTACCGCCCTTGAACTCCATGCTGAAGTTAAGGGAATCTCCGCCGCCTGAACTGTTAACGGCCATAAAGATGAATCCTGCGCAGATGGCTGCTATGGAAATACCGAAGAATATCTTTCTCTTTGAAAGGAAATCCACGGTCTTCCTCTCCTTGTTGACACCGTAGAGTCCCACGCTGTTAAGTCCCAGTGCATAAAGGGCCTTTAATATGATCCTCGTTACAACAAGTGCCGTAAACATTGAAATGATAACACCGATAGCCAGTGTCTGAGCAAATCCCTTGACACTTCCTGTTCCGCGCAGACCGAGAACTACCGCTGCAATAAGGGTAGTTACATTACCGTCAACGATGGCTGATAAGGCTTTGGAAAATCCCGTATCGATGGCACCGTCCACCGTTCTTCCGGAGGTAAGTTCCTCCTTGATCCTGGCAAATATGATCACGTTGGCGTCCACCGCCATACCGATGGAAAGTATGATACCTGCGATACCCGGTAATGTAAGGGTGATCTCGTAGAGATTAAGTACAACAAGTACCAGCGCAACGTAGAATACCAGCGCCAGTCCCGAAGCAAATCCGGGAACACGGTATATGGCTATCATAAAGATAATAACCAGGATAAGTCCTATAAGGGCTGCCCTGAGACTGGTAGCTATGGCTTCGGTTCCCAGCTTGGCACCTACAACATTTGAACGGAGTTCCTTAAGGTTGAGCTTTAAGGCACCAGTACGGATGGATGTTGCAAGAGCCTCTGCTCTCTCGTATGATTCCATTCCCGTGATAACTGCCTCACCGTCGGTGATAGCCTGGTTAACCGTAGGATTACATATAACCTCACCGTCATACACTATGGGAAGTGTCTTGCCCACATTCTCAGATGTTGCGGTGGCAAATTTGCTTGTTCCGTCAGCTGTAAACTTCAGTGCCACAACATATTCTTTGTTCTTAAGCTCATCCTGCTGGGTCTTGGCAGTAGCCTCCTGGATATCGGAACCCGTAAGTATAACTGTTCCGTCTGCTGTCTGGAATTCAAGGGATCCCGGCTTACCCAGTTCGGAAAGCACTGCATTTGCATCAGATACACCGGGGATCTCCACCGTGATACGATTGGTTCCCTCTCTGTATGCAACTGCCTCGGTACTGTATACGCTTACACGCTTTTGCAGCTTGTATACCGTATCGGCCATCTCCTCATCAGTAGGAGTCTGATCTCCTTCCACCTGATATGTGATGCTGACACCACCTGCAAGGTCAAGTCCCAACTTGATCTTCTCGGCCGAACATACCTTGTCCTCTCCGTAGCCTATGGCAGCTCCGAAGATAAGTACCGCCATGACCACAAGTGTAATAACAAGCGATATGGCTCCTTTGCCCTTGCTCCATTTTTTATTTTTCATCACTAACCTCCGATTCATGTGCCTTTAACATTAATGCGCACTCTACTCTTTTTTTCTGAAGCTCACAACCTATGTCGTATGCTCCGTTGATATCGCCGGAAAAATTATAGGCATTGGCACCGCAGCCTCCGCTGCAGTAAAACCTTGCAAAGCATTCCCGGCATTTGCTCTTTGCATAAACATTGCAAAGCTTGAATTCATCTCTTATGTCTGTATTGGTAACTCCCGTATCCACGTTACCCAGCAGGAACTTCTCATTGCCAACGAACTGATGGCAGGGATACAGGTCCCCCCAGGGGGTAACAGCCAGATACTCCGTCCCGGAACCGCAGCCTGATAATCTCTTGGCCACGCAGGGACCACCCTCCAGATCTATCATGAAGTGAAAGAAGTTAAATCCTCTGCCTGCTTCATTACGTTTCAGTATCTCTGCAGCCAGCTTATCATACTCTTCAAGAAGCACGGGTACATCTTCTTCCCTTATGGCGTAATCCTCTGTGGGAGGTGCGACCACCGGTTCCACAGATATCTGCTTGAAGCCAAGATCTGCCAGGTGGAGCACATCCTTGGAGAAATCAAGGTTATAGTGGGTATATGTGCCCCGGACGTAGTAATTGGTCTGCCCTCTGGACTCCGCCACCTTCCTGAACTTGGGAAGTATCATATCGTAGCTTCCCTTACCGTTCCTGAAAGGCCTCATCTTATCGTGGACTTCCTTCCTGCCGTCTATGGAAAGCACCACATTGGACATCTCCCTGTTGGCAAATTCCAGTATCTCGTCATTAAGAAGTACGCCGTTAGTGGTAAGGGTAAAACGGAATCTCTTGTTGCACTCTTCCTCACGGGAGCGTCCGTATTCAACCAGCTGCTTGACCACATCCCAGTTCATGAGGGGTTCTCCGCCGAAGAAATCCACTTCCAGGTTGACTCTGCCTCCGGAGTTCTCTATAAGAAAATCCAGTGCCTTCTTACCCACCTCAAAAGACATGAGTTCACGACGTCCGTTATACTCCCCCTCTTGTGCGAAGCAGTATCTGCATGCAAGATTGCAGTCATGAGCTATATGAAGGCACAAAGCCTTTACCACTGTCTCTCTCTTCTTGAAGTCGGATATATATTTTTCAAATATATCCTCTGTATACAGCATGCCCTCATTTTCAAGATAGGCGATCTCTTCTATGGCTTCTTTTATCTCCTCCCGGCTGTATCGCTCACCTAACCGGGAAACGATGTATTCTTCATCATGCTCCTTGAAGACCGGGATGATGTCGAAGACCAGATCGTCCACCACATGGACGCTTCCGCTGTTAACATCAAGGACTATATTATAACCGTTATTCTTAAACTGATGGACCAAATAAAGCTCCTTTTAAACAGGCTCAAATAACGCAACAAACGAGTAGGTATGACCTACTCGATTGATGCATATCTACATCTTGATTATAAAACCTGTTAATATGATCTACTTCTTGTTCTCGCAGCTCTGATTGCCGACTGTGCATGATGTCTTGCAAGCTGACTGGCATGATGTCTGGCACTCACCGCATCCGCCCTTCTTCATGGATTTCTTTAAGTCTCTGGTATTAAGTGTTTTAATATGCTTCATGATATAATACCTCCTTTGTTTCAACCAATCCAAAAAATTATAGCATATATAAGTAAATAAGAAAAGGATTTTTTTACGGCCGGGATGTAATGATCCTTAACCTCTCCCCGAGAAGACGGGCCAATACCTTGTTCCTCATCCCGCCTGATTCGCCGTCAAGGTGGACCGGCTGGTCATTGTCACATATAAGTTCCACCTTGGATGCCCGGTACAGGTGGATCCCTTTCTTACCTGCATGCTTTCCCTTAAATGCCATGGGAAGAAGCATGGCAATGCGAAGAGGCGGCAGGCGGTCGGCTATGATAACGTCCAGTTTGCCGTCATTGGATACGGCATCGGGGCAGAACATGAATCCGCCTCCCTCAAACCTCTGGTTATGCGCCGCCATGAACACCACCTTTTCAAATCTGAATTTTCGGGAATCGTCCAATATCAGGGTGGCTCCGAAGGGCTTTTTGGTAAAGAGCTGCTTGATGGCTATACCGAAATAGGTCAGCTTTCCCAGCTTCAGCTTATTCATTTTCTTCTTGAACTTCGAATTAAGGGCCTGATGACACACTGCGGCGTCATATCCCACTCCCGCGCTTACGGCAAATCTCCTGGTAATCCCGTCAAAGGATAGTTCTCCTATATCCATATCAAAGTAATATCTGGGGTTAAGTACGTCCGATAACGCCCTAAAGGGATTTGATGAGATTCCCAGTGACCTTGCCAGATCGTTGCTGGATCCTGCGGGGATGTATCCCAGGACCACATCTTCCGGGTGAAGGATACCGTTGATCACCTCATTCACGGTCCCGTCGCCTCCTATGACTACTATCTTCCTCCGGATACCGTCATACGTAAGGCCTCTTACTATCTCCGTGGCATTGTGGACTCCCTTTGTAAAATATACGGAGTAATCCACACCCGATGCATTAAGCTCCGTCTCAACCTTTTTCCATATCTCTTTTCCCAAACCTGTCCTTGCATTGGGGTTAACTATAAAATGATACATGCCCTCACTCCTCACATATTATTCTGACAGGGGGACGGTCCTTTTGTCAACTTTTTTGGTCGATTTTTTGTTTGGTATTAAGTTGACAAAAGGACCGTCCCCCTGTCATAATTATCTGTATGAACAGGAAACTTAAGATAGTCCTGCGGATTTCCGTCCTTTTTCTGGTACTTATCATCGGGGCAAAGGTGTATATGGATTACAGGGCTATAGAGATATACAAAGACATCAATCTTGACATGTTCAAGAATTCCAACGCGCCCAAGCCCAAGGGCAATTACAGGATCCTTGACTGCAAGAACATCAACCAGAATGACGGCTATCCCACGGGATGCGAAAGCGTCAGCGCCGTTATCCTCTTAAAATACTACGGCATAGACATCGAGGTATCCGAATTCATCTACAATTACCTTGATATATCCCAGCTGTCAGAAGACAAAGGACGCATCGTGGGACCCAGTCCCAAGGAGTACTACATAGGCGATCCTACCTCTACTTCCGGCTACGGGTGCTATGCCCCGGTGATCATCAATGCATTTAAAAAGATGCTCCCCTCTGACATGTCCTATTCCGATACCAGCGGACAGAGTCTGGAGCGTCTGTGTAACGACTATATCAATAACGATATCCCGGTGCTGGTGTGGGCCACCATAGACATGAAGCCTCCCGGCGAGGGACGTAAATGGATCATCCAGTCCACGGGAGAATCTTTTACATGGCCTGCCGGAGAACACTGCCTGGTCCTTGTGGGCTACGATGATACCCACTACTATTTTAACGATCCCTATAACAACAACGGCCTGGTAGCCTACAGCAAAGAAACTGCCGCAAGTATCTACCAAGCCATGGGGTCACAAAGCGTAGTTATTTATCCAACCGGATAGAGACCTTCTCTATCCGGTTTTTGTCCATGCTTATGATGCAGAACCGGACTCCGTCTTTATCCGTATACTCCTCTCCGTCTGCAGGAAGGTGCTCCAGGCACTCCAGAAGATATCCCGCTATGTTATCGTAATCCTCCGATCTCAGATCCGTTCCCAGCTCATCATTTATATCATCCAGACGGGCTGTCCCTTCTACCACATATTCGTTGTCAGAGACTTTTTCTATGGGGTCGGGTTCATCCTCATCATACTCGTCGTGGATCTCTCCCACTATCTCTTCCAGCAGGTCCTCCAGTGTAACGAGTCCCGCCGCCACTCCGTAATCGTCCAGCACTATGGCGTAACTGTCGGCGGAATCCCGCATCTCCATAAGAAGTTCTGCCGTATTCTTGTTTTCATAGGTATACACCGGCTCCCTCAGGATATCCCTTACCGAGAAGCCTTCCCGGTCTTCGTAGAGGATCAGGTCCTTGATATTGATAAATCCTATGATGGAATCCGGAGTCCCCTCATAGACAGGATAGCGGGTATAGTGATTCTCCTCGTATATCTTAAGGATCTCCCCGAAGGAAGCGTCCACATTTACGGATGCCATCTCGATCCTGGGGACCATGATGTCCTTGGCCTTGGAATCCCCGAAATCAAACACGTTATCTATCATCTCATACTCAGAGTCCTCGATCAAGCCCTCATCCTTGCCCACTGCCACTATGGTCCGGAGTTCTCTCTCAGTCATGATCTTTCTTGCTTTGCTCCTGTCCACCCGAAGGATAGTAAGGATTCCCAAAGACAGCTTATTTACGATGAAAATGACGGGCGTAAGGATCTTCATAAGGACATAGATTATCCCCGCGTAGCGAAGGGCCATTCTCTCCGCCTCTATGGTAGCCATTGTCTTGGGGCTGATCTCTCCGAAAATGAGCACAATAAGAGTAAGTATCCCCGTAGCAATACTTACACTCCAACTTCCCCATATTTTCATGGAAAATGCGGTAACCAATGCAGATGCAGACAGGTTAACGATATTGTTACCTATCAGGATCGCGGAGAGCATCTTGCCTGAATCGTCTATTATCTTCAGAACCGTCTCCGCCCTGTGATCGCCCTCCTCCGCCAGATTCCGGATCTTTATCCGGTTAACTGTGGTAAGGGCCGTCTCTGCCGATGAGAAAAATGCAGATAAAATGATCAAAAGAACTATAAATATCAGTTGTATACAACTGTCACTGTCCAAAGTGTGATAGCACCTCTTTCTTAGATGGAGAGAGACATAATCGCCTCTCTGATGTCTAATTGAATCCGAATACAAAGTGGAAAAAGTGATATATGATAATAGATATCCTGTGTCCCACCCGTCCGGGAAGGTTCATCCAGAATCCCATTATCCCATATCGCAGTTTCCTGAACAACCACCTGTCCTTATCCTTTATATATTTCCACAGTTCGGCCTTTTTGGCCATTTTTTCTTCGTCTCCGGATTTTACCGCCATTATGCAGGATACGGTTGTGATGATCTCCAGATAATTAAACATATAATTGCGAAGTTTCTTGCTGGGAAGGCTTTTCAGATCATAAGCATCCACCATCATCCTGTTGACTCGCATCTGCTGGTCCAGTCTCTTTATCATGACCTCTTCATTAACGGACTGGTCTTCCCTGCCTATATAATACATATAAAAGTTGGTATCCATATAATACATTTTCTTAACGTATGGCAGGGGATAATACACAAAATAGTTGTCTACGTAGAAGGTATGCTTGGGTAGCTCAAGCTTGCAGTCTTTCAGCAGTTGTGTTCGATATATGACTGAATGCATAAGGATGTATTTAGCCTTGAGCAAATGCTTTATGTCATCCCACTCAAATATCTGATCCTTTGGCAGCATATGCCTGTACTGCATGGCTTTCTTGCGTTTAACGCCCTGCTTATCATATACGTAATTGCTGATAAACATATCCAGGTCCTCGCCCTTGTGGGTTAGTTCCTTTAATTTTGCAAGTATCCTCTTGTATGAGTTAGGGTTGAGCCTGTCATCTGAGTCCACCACTTTGAAATACTTGCCGGTGGAATGAGCCAGTCCTGTGTTGACCGCATCGCCGTGTCCGCCGTTAACCTGATGGACAACCTTTATGGTATCGGGGTATTTTGCCGCATACTCCTCTGCGATCTTTCCCGTATTGTCCGAAGAGCCGTCATCCACTATGATGATCTCCACGTCGTCCCCTCCTACCAGTGCAGACTCGATGCTGACGTGCATGTAATCCGCAGAATTGTAGCAAGGTATCGCAATTGAAAGTAACTTCACTTTTTTTCTCCTTTATTCTTTTACGTGACTCCAAATGATATATTCAACGAAGTGACGCTCTCGCTCCGTTGAATTGCATTATTCTGAGCCACGGACTAATGAATCGGCCAGTTCGAGGCTTCGCAGGGCAATTGCGTCGATATTGTAGTACTTGTACTCGGCGAGGCGGCCCAGGAGGTACAGGTTGGGGATGCGGTCGGCTTTTGCCTTGTACTTCGCATATACGCCGTCATTATCCGGGTTGTTGATGGAATAATAAGGCGTATTCTCCCCGTTATACGCTTCCGGATATTCCTTTACTATGGTAGTCTCCGGGGTGTTGACCTGACCGGTTAAATACTTAAACTCCGTGATGCGGGTGTAATCCTCATCAACGGTATAGTTTACAACTGAGCAGCCCTGGAAGGACTCCTTCTTGTAATGTTCGAACTTGAACTTCAACGACCTGTAGGGCAGATGGCCGTACTCGTACCCGAAGAGTTCATCCGCAAGCCCGGTATAGATAACCGGTCCGTCAAAGACCTCTCCTTCGTAGTATATCCGATCATCCTTTATGGTCAGCAATTCCTCTGCCGCGGTTCCTGTCTGAACCTCTATATTATCGTGATCAAGGATCTTCTCGAACATGGCGGTATAGCCCTGGAGAGGCATTCCCTGATATTTATCCTTAAAGTATCTGTTATCCCTGGAGATCACCACCGGAACCCTGGCTGTCACGTTCGGATCTATCTCCTCCGGCTTCTTGCCCCACTGCTTCATGGTGTAGCGAAGAAATATATTCTCGTATACATATTCAGCCACTTCCCTTACTTCAGGGTCCTCATTTTCCTTTAATGTGAGAATGGGAACACGGCTGTCCATTCCATAGGAAGACACCAGCTTGTTCTCCAACCTGGCTGCTTTCTCTTCATCATATACTTTATGGAGTGTATTAAGATTAAAGGGAACGTTGATTATATTCCCGTGAACATTGGCATGTACCTCATGTCCGAACTCGTACCATTCCGTATACTGTGAGAGGTACTCGTATACCCTCTCATACTCTGTGTGGAATATGTGGGGTCCGTATACATGGACCATTATTCCGTATTCATCATATTCGTCGTAGCAATTACCGGCTATATGGTTCCTCTTTTCTATCACCAGGACCTTCTTATTACCCCGTCTTGCTAACTCTCCGGCGAGGACACACCCCGCCACACCGGCACCTACAACTATCGTGTCGTACATTTTGATTCTTTACTCTCCTTTACTCTTTACTGCTTGATCATTTCGTCAAGTCTCACAACTATATAGGGACGTACCGCTCCTCCGGTACTCTTGTTAATGCTGATCTTCTCCATTATTTTTCCGTCATAATTAACGCATGCGGCATAGGAATCGGGATACACTCCTTTTTCCATATTGGGGAACAGCCAATACCAGCTCTGTCCCTGCTCCACCTGAGCGCCTCTGGCCTTGGCGTACTCAGTGGCCGTGGCCTTTCTTTGATTAATATCCGGGCTGTTCTTCATCAACATATCCGGATTGGTAAGGGACACCAAGAAATCCGTTTTAACAACACCATTGTACTTAGTCGAGTAGAAATTCATAAACTTTTTCTCTTCTTCGTTAAACGCTTCCGAATAGAATTCCCCGTTCAACCACTTAATAATTGCGCTTTCTTTAACGTTAACCTTTTCTTTCGAATCATAATCCATAGCATCAAGGCAGTATTTGCTCATAAGCAAATAAGCACCATTATCAAACCTCAAAAGCACGATCCAGTCTATTGGTTCAGGACCGTTACTGATATCATTATCCTGTTCATAAGCGCCAAACTTAACTGTCCCTCCTACCACCGGTGTCTGGTTATAAATAACCTGCCGTGTGGCAGATGCGGCACTTGATGCCGGTGATTGTGAGCTCGGCCGGCTCAGGCTTGGTTGTGCCTGACTCGGCTGGGCCTGAGACTCGGGCTGTCCACCCGAAGGATTGGAAACGCCCGAATACAGGTCATCTGTAGTGCCGTCTCCTTCACCGCCTGCGGGGTTTGATTGAGGCTGTGCCTGACTGCCGGATGACACATTACCTGTCACATTGGACGCTGCGGAACTCTGATTGCCGCCGCCACCACCGCATCCGGCCATAGAGATTACAAGTGCCGTGGCACCTAGTATTGAAATAAGCCTTCCGGGCATCTTTTTCATAACTCCACATCCTCCTCAAAACATGATCCTGATCTTTTACATAAAGAACCCCTCGTACCTGCTTGATGATAATTATATCTTATACAAAAACAAAAATCAATTTAATATTGATACAATTTCTTACAAAATTTCTAATTATATTGAATAATGTAACCTCTTGTGGTATAATTGCACCGTTGTCACGCCCATTCCGGCAACGGAAGGGAGGTGAAAGTTTGGATATTCTTTTATCTTTTCTTGTCTCTATCATGGCTGGTACAGTAGTATACTATATCTGCAAGTGGTTGGATAAAGACAAAATGTGACAATCAACCCACAAATAAAAACCAGAGGAAATGCCGTTCCTCTGGTTTTTTGGTGAAACCTTGGTTTCTTTTATCTTTTCTTTTCGTATGAATTATAGCATACCGGTTTTCATTTGTCTATACCCTTACTTGATCAGTCCACCGATCTGTACGAACAGCGGTGCAAATACAAGAGCTACGATAGTCATCAGCTACTCTCTCAATCTCCGTGTGGAATATATGGGGTCCGTATACATGGACCATTATCCCGTATTCATCATATTCGTCATAGCAGTTACCTGCTATATGATCTCTCTTGTCTATTACGAGGACCTTCTTCCCTCCCCGTCTTGCCAACTCACCTGCAACTACACAGCCGACAACACCGGCACCCACAACTATCGCGTCGTACATCTTTCCTTGTTTTTCTCCTTTATTTACTGCTTAATCATTTTATCAAGATTAACGTCAATAACCGGCCTTACCGCTCCTCCGGTACTCTTATTTGTACTGATCTTATCCATTACAGAGCCGTCATAATTAACGCATGCAGCACTATCCTCGGGGACAATTTTATTTTTTGCATCTATCTTAGGAAATAACCAGTACCAGCATTGTCCTCCTTGGATCTCTGCTCCCCTTGCCTTGGCATATTCCGTAGCAACAGCCTTTCTGGCATTGTCGTCTTTTAAAACAACCTTGATCGTCTGCGGCTCTTCAAGAGATACCTTCATTGATGTAAATTTGGTCTTTCTATCGGAAGTTGTTAACTCGAATTCACTCATAAAGCCCTTTTCTTCCTCATTAAATGCCTCATTATAAAATTCATTATTCATCCACTTTACTATGGCGGATTCTTCCACCTTTACCTTCTCCTTTGTATCATAATCCACCTGATCCAGACAATACTTGCTCATCAGCTCATAATTACCATTATCAAAGCGTTTCAGAATAATCCACTCTATGGGTTCCGGACCGTTACTCAAATCATTGTCCTGCTCATAGGCACCGAACTTAACAATCTTACCTATCTCCGGCACCTGGTTATAGATTACCTGCCGTGTGGACGCCGAAGCGCTTGACTGAGGCTGTGGTGACGCCTGGGTGCTTGGCTGTGCCTGGCTTGACTGTGCCTGAGACTGTCCCGATCCACCTGATACATTAGAAGTACCTGAATACAGATCGTCTACGGCTCCGCCTCCACCGTTCTGATCCCGGCTTACCTGTGACTGTGCCTGACTGTCTACGGGTACGATCCCGGCCACTCTGGATGCAATGGCACTCTGATCAACACCGGCACTGCCTCCGCCCTGGCATCCGGCAGATGTAATGATAAGCGTTACTGCAATAATCCCACCAATAAGCCTTTTATTTCTCATACTCCCATCCTCCTGTCGAACATCCTTTATTATCATAAATCATACTTTTATATCCAAGAGTATTATTAATGGCAATTATATATTATTGGGCCAATAAAATCAAATAACGTTCAACACTATTGTTTTGCATTAACTGTAATAGAAAATATATATAATAATTACTATTATATTGAATTATGGAAATTTTTATGATATACTACGGGCGTTGTCACGCCCATTCCGGCAACGGAAGGGAGGTGATTCTTATTGAAACACTTTATACACTAATAGTTTCCATCGTAGCAGGTATAATCAGTTACTATATTTGCAAATGGCTGGATGGAAATGACAAGTGACAATCAGCCTAAAACAAAAACCGGAGGATACGCCCATCCTCCGGTTTTTAGTGATCCTTATCGAAACACTCTGCACTTATTTCTATACGTTTATAGTATCACTTATTTCACAATTTGTCAAACTCTTACTTGATCAGTCCACCGATCTGAACGAACAGAGGAGCGAATACAAGAGCTACGATAGTCATCAGCTTGATAAGGATGTTGATGGAAGGTCCTGATGTATCCTTGAAGGGATCTCCTACAGTATCACCAACAACTGCAGCCTTATGAGCATCTGAACCCTTGCCGCCGTGTGTTCCGCTCTCGATATACTTCTTGGCATTATCCCATGCACCACCTGCATTTGACATGAAGATTGCCATGAGAACACCTGATACAAGAGCGCCGGCTACAAGTCCGCCAAGAGCCTCTGTTCCGAGAACGATACCTACAAGGATGGGAGCAACTACTGCCATGATACCGGGTACTAACATTTCCTTAAGAGAAGCTGTAGTAGAGATACCTACGCATCTCTTGTAATCCGGCTTGGATGTTCCCTCTAAGATACCCTTATCCTCACGGAACTGTCTTCTAACTTCCTCGATCATCTGGTATGCTGCCTTAGATACGGCTTCCATGGTGATAGCTGAGAAGATAAATGTAAGCATACCGCCGATGAACATACCTACGATAACCTTGGGCTCAAGGATTGAAATAGTTGTAAGTTTAACAGCCTGAGCATATGATACGAACAGTGAAAGTGCTGTAAGAGCTGCAGATCCGATAGCAAATCCTTTACCCATGGCTGCTGTTGTATTACCTACTGAATCAAGCTTATCCGTGATCTCACGAACTGACTCGTCAAGCTCTGCCATCTCTGCGATACCACCTGCATTGTCAGCGATGGGACCGTAGCAGTCAACTGCTACTGTAATACCTGTCGTTGAAAGCATACCAACTGCTGCAAGTGCGATACCATAGAGACCTGCAACGTTGAATGCGATGATAACTGCAACGCAGATAAGAAGGATAGGCCAGCCTGTAGACTTCATACCTACTGCAAGACCCTGGATAATGGTGGTTGCAGAACCTGTCTCTGACTGATCGGCAATCTTCTTAACGGATGAATATGAATCCGAAGTATATATCTCGGTAATGATACCGATGGCAACACCTACTACAAGACCTGCAACAACTGCGATAGCTGCTCTGAAGTCTCCGAAGCAGAGGTGGCTTAATACAAATGCTGCGATAACTACGAGAACACTGGCACAATATGTACCTGTGTTAAGCGCCTTCTGGGGATTACCACCCTCTTTACCGCGAACAAAGAATGTTCCGATGATAGCTGATAATGTACCGAGAGCTGCCAGTACAAGGGGGAAGCAAACTGCTGCGCCCGTGAACTTACCGTTAGCTGCGATACCTGCTCCTGCAACAGCAAGTGTAACAGCTGATACAAGAGAACCTACATATGACTCAAAGAGGTCAGCGCCCATACCTGCAACGTCACCTACGTTATCTCCTACGTTATCAGCGATAACTGCGGGGTTACGGGGATCGTCTTCGGGGATACCTGCCTCAACCTTACCAACAAGGTCAGCGCCTACGTCAGCAGCCTTGGTATAGATACCGCCGCCAACACGGGCAAACAGAGCAATTGTAGAAGCTCCCAGTGAGAATCCGAATAAAATATCGGGGTTACCTGTGATTATGTAGATAACACCTACACCCAAAATACCAAGACCTGCAACACACATACCCATAACAGCTCCGCCCGAGAACGCTATGGATAACGCCTTGTTCATGCCGCCCTCTTTAGCAGCATTGGCTGTCCTGACATTCGCCTTGGTAGCAACTGTCATACCGATGTATCCTGCAATAGTGGAGAATAAACCACCGCAGATAAAGCATACGGCTGTGATCCAGTTACCGAGTCCGAATCCTATTGCCAAAAACACTATGATCGCGAAGATAACAAGCATCTTATACTCAGATATCAGGAATGCCTTGGCACCTGTGCTGATAGCATCTGCGATCTCTTTCATTCTGTCTGTTCCGGGATCCATCTTATTAACTCTTGCTATGAGAACTGCCGCAAAAAGAAGTGCAACAACGCCCATTGCCGGAACTACGTAAATCATACTGTCCATTATAGAACTATCCTCCCTTTCGTTTTCTGCTCGTCAAATATCAGCAGACTTACCTTTAAAAACTCCGATATCCTTGAATAGTAAGGTATCGAAGTTTTATCTGATTTACAGTATTACTATGATAACATAACCATAAAACATTGTCTATAAATATTTGAAACGGATTTTTGAAATACTATGATAAGACTATCACGACCTGTGATGGCAGGTAAAATGCCCACATCAAAAGTGCGCTCAAATGATAAGCCGGAAGAATGTTATTCAGCGCCACATTTACATCGCACAATACGAAAAGACACAATCCCGCAAAAAGAAGCCTGTGCGTCCCGTCTTTAAAACAGGCCACTCCGCAGATCACCAGGTTCGATGCAAAGGTAACAGCATACAATAGTAACAGGAATACAGTCAATCCGTCATACCACGCACCGGAAAGACCTGTGCCTGCAGATGTCGCAAGAATGTATCCCACAAAGAAAAACGCTGCAGCCGCAAGGCGCAGCGCTCCTCCCGTCAGGGCTTTTTTCTTATCAAAATCCAAAATAATGACCATATAGATCAGGTGCGCCACGCAGAAGCTTATCAGCCCCGGAGATATGACTTCCCTGGGAAACAAAAGAAAATAATCGGCTATGAGTGTACATAATAAAGCTGCTACGATAGCGACAGACTCTCCGGTCTTAAAGCGCCATGCCCTAAAGCACGCCATGCAGACACACAGGATAATGGATGTGTATTTCAGGACAGATGCAGTATCCGGTGATATGCCCATGATATCAAGGCCCATGAATACTGCATACAGAACAGCCTCCGCCGCTATGAATATCCCCGTGACTGACTTATCAATTCTTTCAACCCGCATTCTTATATATATCCATATCCATCATTCCCTCTGTCTTACCCACCACAGCTGTTACCGCCATATCTCCCGTTACATTGTTCATGGTCCCGAACATATCGCGGATGGGATCTATGGCCATGACAAGCCCTATAGCTTCTATGGGAACACCAATATTCTGCAGCACTATACCTAAGCACACCAATCCTGCTCCGGGAACTCCGGGACATCCCAATGACAGCAATACTACCGTAACCACCATGGATGCCAGTTCAGGACCCGTTACACTGATCCCGTACATTCTGGCCAGGAATAGTCCGGATACTATAAGGCTGACACATGTTCCGTCCATGTTAACCGTAGCACCCAAAGGGATCGAAAAACTTACCAGTTTCGGGGATATTCCAAGCCTTTCCGTACAGATCATCATATTGGTAGGCACTGTTGCGCTGCTGGATGAGAGTGCAAAGCTTGTGAGCATACCCTCACGGATCTTTCTGTAGAAGGTAAGAGGATTCAATCGGCCTATCAATATCAAAAGTATGCCGTATACTGTGAGCATGCTTGCTATACATATCAGGAAGACCCCGAACATTCCAAGTAACGAAACGACAGCTTCACCGCCCACCTTGACCACCATAAGGACAACGGAACAGAAAGCCGCTAAGGGTATGAACTTGGCTATCATTGTAGTAATGGTCAAAAACAGTTCATTCAGGGCCTGGAACAGGTTCGAAAGCTTGGCGGAATACTCGCCCAGGGCTCCTACAGCCAGACCGCAGATCAGAGCCAGGAAGATAAGCTGCAAGGTATTGGCTTCCAGAAACGGTTTAACAAAATTATCGGGAATTATGCCCACAATGGTAGACAGAAGAGACGTGTCCGTGTTTGTATTGACATTAACTGCCTGCGTGGTTGCCATACCCAGGCCGGCTCCCCAGACCCCCGGCTGGAAAATAGTGGAGAATCCCAGGGCAATTAGTGATGCCAATACGGTAGTGAGCATATAGAGGCCCATAACCTTGGCAAAGATCCTTCCAAGTTCCGAGAGATTCTTAAACTGTGAAAAGCATGTAACTAGCGAGAAGAACACTACCGGTCCCACTATGATCTTCAGCGCATTCATGAACATTGTCTTAACGGGCTGCAATGCATAGGTACATATTCCCTCTGTTACTGTCTCCGGAACAAGATTCGTCAGGATAAGACCTGCTATCAGGCCCAGGACAAGGGCCGTTATAGTTAAAACAAGGGATGAACGCTCCGCCTTGCCCACTGCGATGGATATCTTGTTATAGCCGTTCTTGTATGTATTCTTCAGTTTCTCACCCTGAGATTTGATGATAAGGGAACGCAGTTTCCTCTCCATTTCCCGATCATCTGCGTCCATATCAGAGCCGGATCCGTCATCCATGGAGAAACTGCTCAGGGCATCTGTATCTATCTCTTCGCCGGGCGCCGTTATGTCCACACGGATGTCACCCATTCGCTTATTAACGCATATATCAAGCTCCGCATTCTCTTCACAGCGATCCGCCAATGCGACTATCATCTCTTCTGACAGGAGAACAGAACGCATCACCATCTTTGAAGGGGTCTTAAGGCTGCGCAGAGAACCCTCTATAAAATCGGTGCACTCCCTAAGATATCCGGAGTCGGATAAATTTACTGTCCTGATCATTTTCTTCATATTGCTTCTCCTCTTAAAGTGTTGTTCTGACTTTAATTAAAACACATGGAAGAAGATTTCTCAATGGGGTTATAGCGTTTCAGTCCAGTCTTCCAGCGAAAGGCCTTCTATCCTCCCAAATTCTGATGTATTATGTGTGATCAGCCTTCCTCCCATGGAAAGAGCGGTGGCGGCTATTATTTTATGAATTAATCAATGACTACAACACTCATTAAATCTGATGATCTTCTTACCATTTTTATTGCTTCTTGCTTCACATCAATTGAAAATGACGATAATTATGTAGGTCAATTATTCCAACTTGACAGGCTGCTTTCAATCGAACAAGTCTTCCCCTGTCAATTCGCTTACTACACTTCCGGAATATGCATTCTTCCTGACACCCGCAAATGTGATCATAGTCAACCACAAGGCTTTCTTCGTTCCGGTCTCCTTTCGGATAGCATCCATCCTGTGGATCAACTCTTTCTCGTAAGAGGCATCGATCTCATACATATCCTGCGAAAACTTGATCTCGCACACATTTATTACATCATCGTTTCTATCGATCAACATGTCTACCTGGACTCCCGGAGTTGATCTGCTGCTTCTCCAGGAATAATCATGGCTGGTTATGCCGCTAATCCCAAGACATTTTTTTATCTGATCCATATGCATAAAACATACTCTCTCAAAAGAAATGCCACACCAAGCATAATATGCGGGAGTAGAAATAAAGTTGATCCATGAATCCACTTTTTCAGGTTCAATTATGGTCAGGTAGAAAAGTGACATGGAATCGATCAGCTGATAATATGCTCCGTTTTTTGGACTGGCAAAATTCTGATATTTCCTGATAAACCCGCATTGTTCCAGATCGGTTAAGCATTTCGTCAGGCCTTTACCTTCAATGACTTTTCCGGTCTTAATCAGATCTTTCCGTGTCATTCCGGTTTTTTTAGAAGAAAGCTCCCGAATAATGGCAATATACTGGTCAGCATTACGAAACAGTGATGCAAACAGCTGCCTGAACTCATATCGAAGCGGCGCATTTTCTTTAAAAAACAGCATCTCAACATTCTGTGCGAGGCTTAATCCCGGCTTCAGGTAGTTCAGATAGTAGGGTATGCCTCCGAATATCATGTAGCATTCCACTATCTGTCTTCGGGATAACTCTACTCCATTTGCCTGCAATAACTGCTCACATTCCGACAGATCAAAGGGCATTAGACGCATATGTTTGGTCAGACGATTATAGAAGCCCCCTGTATCCTTCACGAGATGGTTAATGATCCACGATGTGGCAGATCCACATACGATCAAAAGTAAATCCTTCTGCGAAGATCCCCAACTGTTCCAGAAATAATCCAAAGCGCTCTTAAAATCAGACCTCGCCGTATCCATCCACGGCAGTTCGTCAAGAAATACTATCCTTTTCCCGGTCTTATACTCACGAGTAACATCACCCTTCTCCAATATCACACGCAAACGCGAAAAAGCCTCGAACCAATCTTTGGGGATTGACTTTTCATCATCACCATATTCAACCAGAGCCTCTTTAAATGCCCGTAACTGCTGACGAGTGTTACTTCCATATACTCCGGTAGAATAAAAAGAAAAAGTATTATTAAAGTATTCCTTCACCAGATACGTCTTCCCCACTCTTCTTCGTCCATATATAGCCAGGAATTCCGGTCTTGAACTATTAAGGCATTCTTCCAATACAGCGATTTCTTCTCTTCGTCCTATCACTTCATTATCCCCCTCCCCCTTGTCTATTACTGTTATTATAACTTTTGGGGAATTATATGTCAATAATAGCCTATAATTCCCCAAAATATGATATTCTAATATTGTTTTGGGGAATTATAAGCAAGTTCTGCGTTATAATTCCCCAAAACAATATTTTGTATTCTTTCTCTGGAGGTATTTCATAAAGTATCTTTTGCAGAGACGCTATATCACTGATGTACCGGGACAAAGGTGTTCCCTGTTAAAGTCTTGAAAACTGTTCAACATTACCACCTTTGGTCCATGTCAGGGTAAGGGTATCAGCATTTACAAGCTTCAGCGTGAACATCATCTCATTGTTCTTGTTCTGAGTATCACGTTTGTTATCAAACTCATTGGTATAGGACTGCGTGGCAACAAATATCTGCAAAACATCTGATGAAGCATCATATTTCCATGTGCAACTATACTTGTATGTCTCAATCTGTTCCTTGTTGGAAGCAGAATGCCAGAACTTATTGTATTTTGTTACCGTAAGACCATCATTGCCGGACGCCTCGACGATAAGATCCGGTTGTCCATCCTTATTGAATAAATTATCCCACTTTCCGGTATATGTGCCCTTATTAGTCACAGTGCTGCTTGGAGCTGCAGAAGAAGGTTCCGCCGATGATGCTGTCGCCAACTGTCTGGACAGTTTATCCAGTTCCTCATAAACAGTTTCATAGGCTCTATATTCTTCATGCGGAGGATGAATTAACCCGTCATCCGGTAAACCCGAAAGCTTGTCGACCATTCTATAGTCATCATTTGATATCTCACTACGTCCTTGAATCTCAGCATATTTTTTTGCTGCCTGTTCTCTCATCCTATGCACATCACTCTCTTCTGCGCCACACGCTTCAACACATCCTGTCGTGGTTTGCATGATCATCATTGCCAGCAACAGAACAATACCTATTATCTTAATTCGTTTACCGCTCACGCTTTCTCCCCCTTTCGGTTCTTAAGGGCCATCCCTACAGCTTTAGCAACTCCCTTGATGTTCAAATATGCATAGCCGCGAAATATCACAGAAACTGCTGCATGAACTGCACAAGCTCAGCCACCTGGGGAGCGGCGTTCTTAGCCCCCGCCAGGGTAAACGAGAGAGCCTTTCCGTTCTTAAACTTCACAACGAACTTGGATATGGCTCCGGCATGCTTGGCTCTGTAAATGCTGGCAATATCCCGGAAATACCACACATTCATGGGGTGGCTCTTTTTATCCATATGGGCTATGGCCATACCGGATACAGGATTAAGTCCGAAACCTGCCGAGGTGCCGGCGGTCTTCTGCAGCTCCAGCCGGTCATCAAATATGGAAAGATAGCCTGCACCGTAGGTAACGCCTATGGCCCCGGCTCCGTTAAATATGTTAACCTTGCCCACTTCTCTTACAAAGGCTCTTGTGGGCTGTCCCATAACAGGCTGTTGCCCCATAACAGGCGGATTGTTTACAGGAGCCTGCACAGGTGCAGGTGCCCCGCAATTATGACAAAACCTCGCTCCTTCATGAAGTTGCGTTCCACATTGACCACAAAACATAAAAACCCTCCTCGTATCGGCTTTACAGCTTAAGTATCAGTTTATACATCCCCAGGTTCTGTTCGTATTTGTCTATCCAGTCTTCGTCCAGGATATGTGATGCCTTAGCCGCAGCAAAAGCATTCTGAAACTCCGCATAGGCCTGCCTTGCACCATTGTTGTCCTTGTTAGAATAACACTGTTGCAGACGAACAATATACCCGTCTAATTCTTTACGTACTCTTTTTTCTTCTTTGTTCCCGAAAAGTCCCATAACTTACCATCCCCCTTGCTGTTAACAACTCCCCTGCAGTATAAAAATGTATAGGTATATTATACAAAAATGATGCCTTGCTTTCAATCTTCAGTCCAGTCATCAATTAATTGATATTTAATGCAAAGTTTTCATAACCAGATTATTCTTTCTCAACTCATCGTAACTTTATACTTGCTTATAACTCAGTCATTCTTATGCTTATCTACATAGTATTTCTCTAGCCATTCTATACCGTATGCCTCACCAAAAGCTTCCAGCAAAACCGATTCGTCAATGTCTCCGATACCATATTTATTCAGGATGCTTTCCATATCCTCAGGCATCTTAATATCACACCGGTGAATTATAGACGCCACGTCCATAATATCCTGCTCGCGCGCACTCTGCAGTTTCATACATGCAATGTATTCCAGCGGCGGTATCATTACCTTGAGATTGGAAAACTCATATAATACGTCGCATATCTCTTCCGGTGGCCTCTTATTCAGATTCTGGACCGAATTGTTCAACCACCGTTCTCCTTCCGGATTAAGATCATATTCTTCTCCCATAAATAAAATGATATCCTCGATCTCCTTGCTTGCTGTATAAAAAGAGTCAATATCCATAGTTGCGCGAATAGAATAATGGTTCAAAACAAACCCGCCGACGCATATTAGAACAAGATTAAGACTCTTTTCTTTAAGCTTTTGGTTTAAAATTTTAAATAAGAGCTCCTCATCCCTAATCATTCGCATGCCTCTTTCTTATCTCATCTATCATTCTTGTTCTGACCCGTTCATTCAGGCGAACAACTCTTCTGTTTGTCGGCGAACCCTGTATCATTGCCTGCTTCAGTGTCACTTTCTGATACATGGTGAGTTTCTCGGAATTAAGCAGCATATATACCTGATCACCTGAAAGGCTGCATCCGTCTTGCGTAATAAACTTCCTTAAATAACGAAACCAAAGGTCTCTACTGCACCTACTCTCGATCGCGGCTTCTTCATAATACTTAACTGTTGAATCCTTGGCGCAGGGTACGATCCGGATCGTATAACCGCAACTGGAAAGCATCTTTTCAAATGTATCCAGTCTCGGGATGTTGCGATGATGTAGGATATTGTATGTATTGGCGTAGGGCATCCTGCAACTGTCCGCAATAGTCTTGACGCTTATATTATTCTCGTTCCTTATCCGGTCAAATTCGCTTACAAGTTCTTCTGCTTTCATAAGACACCTCCGTGTCTTTGATTATATCAAATACACTATAAGATTTCAATAAATATATTAAATTTAATTCGATGTTATTTAGATAGATCATATGATATAATATACGCAAATCAGCCGGATATGACAGATAGACCTTTTATAGTTATAGTGGTCTTAAGGGGGACAGTTATGAAACATACAATAATAATAATAAATAAGCTTATCATTTTCTCATTCATAATCCTGATGTCCGCTTTTTCTAGCGGTTGCAATACTCTCCAAGATTACGGTATGCAAAAACTGGATGACTCAAGACAGAATGTTGCATTCAAACTTGCCCGTATCCAAGGCCGAAGGCTTCCCAATGATGAGGATTATGCCGCCGTTGACAAAGCAGCGGGGGTAGATGATTGGAGTAAACTGGATGATGACAGTGCAGTACTATACGATACTGTTAATGCCGAGCTTGACAAAAGGCTGAATGCAAAGGGGGTATTTCTCCCAAATCAATCCGATGATCCGGAATACTATTTAAATACTGAACCTGAGCCGGGCGGTATACGGGCCAGTCAGTCACAGCCATCCTCAGCCACAGCCTCCACGGCAGCCGCTTCATCAGCTGCATCATCAGCTGCTCCGGCTAAGGGTTTAAACATCACTATCAACGATCTGGTGGGCACATGGTATCTGGATAATAACCCCTATCCTAACGGACGTTATTATATGTCATTTCACTCTCCAACCGACAATACCATCAGCTTTACTGCTACCCAGCCATTAACTCACTCCGATGGAAGTCGGGAAATCGCAAGTAGTCTCTATAATTATACAGCAACCTACACCGTAGACGCTTCATCCGATACGATCCATTTGCATTTTAAAATGAAGGGGACAGTTACGGCTGATATGGAGATAAATTTTTCTGATAAAACCCATATAAAATCCTCCAAATGGTATATCTACCAAGGAACTTACACTAAGGAATAAATCAGAATAAAAGAATAAATAGGTAATTGCGAAACTCGCTTCGCTCGTTCGCAATCTTGATTCCAATAGGGAAGAGTTCGTGCACTGCACGAACTCCCGTATGGCAAGTACATGTGTGTTAAGTTTCGGGAGTGCTTTAATAAGCCCAAAGATACTTGG
>JAFZQH010000023.1 GCA_017550165.1 Lachnospiraceae bacterium
CATATACGGTAACTTTTAACCTGTTTTCTTCAGAAATATCATGTGGTATAATTATCTCCGTGGGAATTATGCCGCCCAAAGGGAGGCATATTATATATTATTTGGGAGGAGAGAGTATGAAGAGTAAAGGGGTTATTATGGGAAAGATGCCGGCCGGGATCCTTCACAGAGTGAAGGCTATTCCGGTTCTTTTTTTTATGATAATGCTTTTGATCGGGTTCTGTACAAAGGATGTACATGCGGATGCGCTGATATGGCACGAGGTGGACTTAAAACCGGGCCAGGATTATGATATTACTGATTGCGGGTGGAATACCACCATTTTTATCAAACAACCCGGTTCCTACAGGCTGAGTGGCCATAGTGAGCATGTCCGCGTTGTTATTCAAAGCGAAGGCGCAAATGTATATCTGGCTGACGGCTTGAATATTAATTGCGGAACAACTTCTTACGCCGGTTCCCGTACAGCGGCTGTATGGGTGGATGAGTTTAGTGGTACGGCTAAATTGATATCAGAAGCACATGCGAATATTTATTTTGAAGGATATATGTGCCCGGCGATACGTAAGGAAGGAACCAAATCCCAGCTTGTATTTGAAACAATGGATCCGAATGATCCGGGAACCATAACTGCTCAGTCCGGAGTGGCAAGCCCCGGGATCGGAGGAGTATTATACATCTCAGGCAGTAATACTCTTGGGAACATTACCATCAACAGCGGTAATATCATTGCGACCGGAACCGGTGCAGGAATAGGCGGGGGAGATAATTGCAGCCTTTCTAATTTCACCGTCAACGGCGGTAACATAAAGGCGTACGGAGGAATGTCCGCAGCCGCCATCGGTGGAGGAAATTATGGCTCAGCAAGCGGTATTACCATAAACGGCGGTACTATATACGCAGAATGCAGTACAAAAGACAGTCCGGAGTACTTTAGCTGTCACGGCGGGGCTATCGGATCGGGAAACAAGGGTAAAGCCGAACATATACGCATTACCGGAGGGGACATTACTGTGATCAATCATGGTGCAGGCCCTGCGCTGGGAGGATGGGATTCCGCAAACATTGAGATCACCGGAGGAACCATCAAAGCAATAAACCAGGGCGGAGGTCCCGGGATTGGTTCCGGTGGTCCGCTTGACTTAAGTATTTCGGGCGGAGATATTACGGCTCAGGGAGGTCCGATAGCTTATCATCTCGGACAGACATCACCGGGAATAGGTGCCGGTTTCGATACCATCAAGGATAGCCATATAACTATAAACGGAGGCACCATTAACGCAAAGGCGGGATGTAATACGGACTTCGGAATCGGAGCAAAGAATGCCGGTTACGTTCACATAAAAGGCGGTTCAGTATTCTCAGATGGGATCTCGGGATTGGTGACCAACGGTAGTGGATCGGATGTTCATAGGGTGGATGTTACCATTGATGGAGTGGGAGATAATATGCCTGTCATATCAATGGAATGCGCTCCGGATAGCAGTGTCCCTTATGGTTTTAATGATGTTGTTACCAAAGACGGGGGAAAGATATATCTGTGGCTTCCTTCAGATGAAAGAAATCTGAGAGCTGTATGGACCCAGGAGCAGGGAAAAGGCATGCACCTGTATGGTGGGACGATACCTTTTTCAAATAGCAGCGGTGTTTTGAAGAAAGGAACAATGCTTACCCTGAAACCAAAGACACCGGGAGATGGTGAAGAAGGTATTGCATTTGGCCTGATAGGAGAAAGAGTTCTTTGGTTTGCAAAGGAGCCTAAGTGTGCGGATAAGAAGATACTGGAAGAATACTGCACTGAATCAGAAACGAAACTGGCATATGATAACGGTGCATTGCTGCCGGATGTTACCGGTTTTACAAACAGTAAAAGCGAATGGACCAACACATGGAGTGCAAACACCATATACTATAAGACCCGCTCTTTTAAGTATAATATTCATTTTGTTGCGAACGAGCCCCGGAATGCTTCTACTACGATGACGGGAAACCCCCAAGACATGTCAATGACAGTCGATTACGGAGTTCCTACGCAGTTAAGAGCAAATGTACTTAACCTGCCGGGCTATGATTTTGATGGCTGGAATACCAGGGCAGATGGCTCCGGAACCGCTTATGCAAATAAGCAGGAGATTACAAATCTCTCGGATAAAGATGGTGGTACGGTTACACTCTATGCCAAATGGAAGGCTAAAAAATACAGTATTACACTTGGATCGGAAAAGGAGGGGGGCGGAACATACACTCATCCATTCGAATATTATTTTGATAGCAGCAGTAAACTGCCGACTTTAGCCCAGCTCCAAAGTGAGGGGGACTTCAGGCCTCCGAGTAATAAGAAATTCCACGCATGGGTATTGAAGAACGAAAATGGCGGGACAATCAAATCATACGGGGACGGAGCGAATTTTATTAATCTTTGCGATATTGATGGTTCCGGGAACCTGACCGGGAAGACTCTTGAAGCAGAATGGATCGATAACGGAAATATAAAAGTCACAACGACGGAAAACGGGATACCTGTTGATGTGGCAGATACAATGAAGATCGCCTTGAAAAGTGATCAGCGTAAGGTTATAGAGCTAAGTGAACAGGGAACCGGTAGTTATATTGCCTCGCTTACCGGAATAGAGGCTGGGGATTACCTACTGTCAATGGAAAGCATTAATGCCGGTGTTTATAGTATCCCGGCCAATAAGCAGGAGATAAAAGGGCTTACGGCTTCTTCTTCGGTTTCCGTGCTTATAGAGTATTATACCGTAGAAATCGGCCGTGATCCCGATATTGAAGCTATTATGAGTGTTGTCATAAGTGATCCCGGATTTATTGATCCCGAAACCACACCCAGGGTAGCAAATGGTGATAAAGTTGCTATCCAGACCAATATGAAAGACGGCTGCGGCTATCATTTCGACGGATATTCCGTTAAAGGTATCATGCCGGGGAACAGTGATAATTCCGATACCATGGATCTTACAAAACCGGATCAGACCATTACCATCGGAGGCAAGGTGGTGATCACGGCTCATGCGGTACCCAATGAGTATACGGTGAAGTTCGATAAGAACGGAGGCTCATATATAGAAGGGGAGATGGAGGACCAGAAAATAATCTATGACCAGCCCCAGCCCCAGCCCCATCCCCTCTTTGCCAACAAGTTCACCTGCGCAGGAGGTACCTTCGCCGGATGGAATACAAAAAAGGACGGTTCCGGAACTTCTTATACTGACGGACAATCCGTAGAGAATCTCACAACGGAAGATGGCGGAGTGGTTACCCTCTATGCCCAGTGGGATATGCAGGAATACGGCATCACCTATAACCTTGCAGAGGGGACTCTTCCGGCAGGCAGATCCAATCCGGACAAATACAGGATGGATTCTCCCACATTTACCCTTGTAAATCCCGAGAAAGAGGATTACGACTTCGTAGGTTGGACGGGAACGAATCTTACGGCGCCCACCAAGAGCGTTGTGATAAATGAGGGCTCTACGGGAGATCGGCGGTACTCTGCCCTATTTGATCTTAAGATATTCAACGTCAGGTTTGAGGATAACGGCGGAACGGGAACAGAACCTCAGAGAGTTGCGATCCATAATAAGGCTGTAAGACCTGAGGATCCTACACGGGAAAACTTTGACTTTACGGGCTGGTTTGCAGATCCGGAGCTTACGACGCCCTTTGATTTTGATAAGGAGATCACGGCGGATACGACCCTTTATGCCGGATGGAAATCCAGAAATGTTGAAAGTATCAGTCTGGGAAGCACGAAATTATTGCTGCAAAAGGGCAAGACAAAGAAGCTCACGGCTACAGTCATTCCGGAGGATGCCGTTAACAAGGAACTGACCTGGAAGAGTTCAAAAAATGACGTAGTAACCGTAACAGGCAGCGGACTTACGGTCAAACTGAAGGGTAAAAAGAAAGGCACGGCAGTTATCACCGCAGCAACAAAGGACGGCACCGTAAAAGCTACATGTAAGGTGACGGTAAGAGAGGCTTCTCAGATGCCCAAGTTGAAGGTGGGAAAGACCGGTCTCACCATAGCTCCGGGAAGCAAGGCGGCTAAAGTGTCTGTCCGTGCGGTGCATGATACGGTTAAGAGCGTGGTATCAAGCAATAGTACCGTGGCTAAGGTGAAGTATAACAAGAAAGCAAATCGCGTGGAGATCACGCCGGGTAATTACGAAGGCAAGGCTTCAATTACCATAACCACCGGATGGGGCCTTACCAAGACCGTCAAGGTGAAGGTGAAAATGCCGGATAAGATGAAGAGGCTGATCACCAAAAGTGCCAAGGCAGTTACGGCCGGCAGTGAGAATGTGGTCATCACCGGTGTATATAATGCACAATACAGTACGTCGAAGATGCAAAACATTTCTCCGGGAAGTTTTTTAAAGGTCCTGAATGGAAATCGGTTGTCCAGGTATGTATTCGGGCTGGACTGCACCGGGAAAAATCCCGATGATGTGGTAGAACTAACGGGCATTGGAAAGAAAAGCAAAGCTCTTGTGCGCTATTGGGATCCGGCGGGTATGAAATGGAAAAAATGTAATGTAACTTCCATGAGTAACGGAAAAATAAGCTTCACTACCGAAGCAACCGGAATCTGTTTGTTCTCGGTAACATGTTAATATCTGTAACAAAAACGGAGGCGGCAATTGCCGCCTCCTTAACATATGATACATTGCTTTATTTGCTGCGATGCTGGATCAGAAGATTACGGAAGAGTTCCTCTTCCTCCTCCTTTCCCTGCAGATCTCCATGCTTGACAGTAATGAGGCCGGCCCCATCATTTTCACAGAAGGAGCCGATACCACATCCATCAGGGAAGCGGTTAACACCATGACTGGGAAGCATAAGGGCTATTGCGGGATCTTTAACGGAAATGATGAGGCCGGATATTCATTCATCATCGGCAGCAGGGACAGTGACTGTAACATCATCGCCAAAGAACTGCGGGAAAAGCTTGGTGCAAAGTGCGGGGGCAAGCCTGTCATGATACAGGGCCAGGTATTAGCACCCCGGGAGGAGATAACCGGACTTATCAGACTGCAAGATTGTAACAAATAAATGCATATACGGTAACTTTTAACCTGTTTTCTTCAGAAATATCATGTGGTATAATTATCTCCGTGGGAATTATGCCGCCCAAAGGGA
>JAFZQH010000024.1 GCA_017550165.1 Lachnospiraceae bacterium
AAATGAAAATCATGTGAAAAATATGAGTAAATTCTACCACAGCATCCGGTTTTCTTCTACACAACTTTTAAAAAAACTGAATTTTTAACGGGGGTGTGGAATTTAATCATGCACACGGAATTTACTTTTTCAATTCAGCTTAAAAAAATTGTTGACATTTGAAAAACCTTGTGATTATAATATACAAAACCGTTGAAGAAGAGTGAGTAGGTTCTGATGATCATCTCACAGAGAGTCGCAGGTGGTGTGATTGCGGCAGTTGATGCAGGATTGAATGGGCTTCCGAGGGCGAGCAGAAACGGACCGACGGATCCGGAGTATGTGAGACGGAGATGACACTCCGTTAACAAAAGTCAACGAATAATTAGGACGTCTCCGGCTTCGCCGGAATCCTGTCACAAGGAATCCTCCCACAAGTGGGTCCCTCCTTATGACATAGTTCGTATGAGTGGGCGCGTAAGCGTCAAGCCGGGTGGCACCGCAGGATATTACATCCTGTCCCAGCATTAGATGTTGGGACAGGATTTTTTATTTTCCTCCCAACCGAAACTAATCACTCATTATTTTCAGGAGGACAAAACAAATGAGAAAAAAGATTTTAACAACAATCATGGCAGCAGCAATGGCGTTATCAATGGCAGCATGCGGGGGCTCAGGCTCAGCCGGCTCATCTGCAGCAGCAAGCTCCGCAGCAGGATCTTCTGCCGCAGCATCCTCAACCGGCTCTTCCGCAGCAGGATCTTCCGCTTCCGGCTCAGGCAAGACTTACAAGATCGGTATCTGCAACTATGTTGATGACGCTTCACTTAACCAGATCTGTGACAACATCCAGGCCCAGCTTAAGAAGGTAGCAGGTGAGAAGGGCGTTACATTTGATGTTAAACTTGAGAACTGCAATGCAGATGCTAACGTACTTGCACAGATCGTTACCAACTTCAAGGCTGACAAGGTCGATCTTATGATCGGTGTTGCAACTCCGGTAGCTATGGAGATGCAGGCAGCTACAGAAGATACTGATATCCCTGTAGTATTTGCAGCTGTATCGGATCCTATTTCCACCAAACTGGTTGCTTCAATGGACAAACCCGGAAAGAACGTTACCGGAACATCCGATGCTCTTGATACCGTTAATATTTTCAAGCTTATGACCACCGTTAACAAAGACGTTAAGAAGGTTGGCCTCCTCTATGATGCAGGCCAGGATGCTTCCACTACGGCAATAAAGGATGCCAAGAAGTTCCTTGACGACAATAAGATCGCTTATGTTGAGAAGACAGGAACCAACGCAGACGAAGTTAAGCTTGCAGCACAGGCACTTGTAAGTGAAAAAGTTGATGCAGTATTCACACCGACCGACAACACCATCATGGCAGCTGAGCTCTCCATCTATGAGATCTTCAAGGATGCTAAGATCCCCCACTATGCAGGTGCTGACTCATTTGCACTGAACGGATCCTTCCTGGGTTATGGTGTTGATTATGCAAACCTGGGCGTAGAGACAGCCAACATGGTCGCTGATGTTCTTGTTAATGGCAAGAAGCCCGCTGAGACAGCTGTTAAGACCTTTGATAACGGAACAGCTACCATCAACACAGAGATCTGCGAAGCACTTGGTCTTGACTTCAAGAAGCTTCAGGAAGAACTCTCACCCATGTGCACCAAGGTTCAGGAGATCAAAACAGCTAAGAGTTTTTCATAATGTCGTAAGCTGTCATCGAAGATGACTGAACGCTTGCGACGCAGCGACATTCAACTTACGAAGTAAGTGGAATGTTGTTAAAAAGGAGTAAATATGGATTCTTACATCATGCTGGGGCAGACAGCCCTGGAGCTGGGCCTTATCGGCGGCCTCACGGTGCTTGCTCTCTTCCTCAGCTATTCAATGTTAAATGTATGTGATCTATCAACGGACGGTTGCTTCACTTTAGGAGCAACCGTTGGTGCCGTTGTTGCACTGGCAGGTCACCCTCTGCTTTCAATCCCCGCAGCCATGTGCGCAGGGGTTGTATCCGGTTTTGTAACCGCATTTTTGCAGACCAAGATGGGTATCAACAGCCTCCTTGCGGGGATCATAGTAAACACCGGGCTTTATTCGGTAAACATCGCAGTCATGGGGAATTCATCCCTTCTTAACATGAACACCACGGATACCGTATTTACCATGTTAAAGGGTGCCTTAAAGGGCACGCCCCTGGCAGACTGGTATAAGACCATCATTGCCCTTATAGCGGTCGTGCTGGTGGTTGTGATCCTGGCCCTGTTCCTTCGTACAAGGCTGGGTCTTGCCATCCGGGCTACAGGCGATAATCCTGACATGGTCAAGTCATCTTCTGTCAATCCGGTGTTCACCACCATCGTGGGGCTTTGCATCTCCAATGCCTTTACTGCCCTTTCGGGATGTCTTCTGGCCCAGTCTCAGAAGTCCGTTAATATCGATATCGGATCGGGAATGGTAACCGTTGCACTGGCATCCCTTCTTATAGGAAATGCCTTTATGGGAAAAGGCCGTATTGCCAAAAGGGCGGTTGGCGTAGTCTTAGGCTCCATCATTTTCAGACTGGTCTATACCATCGCGCTGAGGTTTAACATGCCGGCCTTTATGCTTAAGGCTGTTTCTTCAATAATAGTCATCATAGCTATCGCAGGGCCATACCTTAAGAGCCGGTATCCCATGTATGCCAGACGGCTGGCCCATAGGCGGAGTTTAAGGAACGGGGGTGGAGATAATGCTTAAGATATCACACATTTCCAAGACCTTTAATCCCGGCACCAACAGCGAGAAGCTGGCTATAGATGATCTTTCACTGGATGTAAAAAAGGGTGATTTCATCACTATAATAGGGGCCAACGGAGCCGGTAAATCCACCCTGTTCAATGCTATCCTGGGTTCCTTTATTACGGATAGGGGAAGCATTGCCCTTGACGGCAAGGATGTCACGCTGGAATCACAACATACCAGAGCCCGTGATATCGGAGTCTTATTCCAGGATCCCATGAGGGGAAGCGCTCCGGGCATGACCATAGGTGAGAATCTCGCCCTTGCCGCGGGACACGGAGGATGGCTGTCACACGTTACGAGGGCTGAGAGAGAAGACTTTAAAAAGAGGCTTTCGGTTCTGGGCATGGGGCTTGAAGACCGGATGAACCAGCCGGTAGGACTGCTTTCCGGCGGTCAGCGACAGGCGCTAACTCTTCTTATGGCCACCATTAATCCTCCCAAGCTCCTTCTCCTGGACGAGCATACTGCGGCCCTTGATCCGGCCACGGCGGACAAGGTCCTTGAACTCACCAACAGCATAGTATCGGAGAATAACCTCACATGTCTTATGGTAACCCATAACATGCAGCAGGCCCTTGATATGGGCAACCGTACCATCATGATGAACAAGGGTAACATCATTTATGACGTTACCGGTCAGAAGAGATCCGCTCTTACCGTAGACGATCTGTTGAGGAAATTCAAAGAGGTATCCGGAACGACACTGGATAATGACAGGATGCTTTTGTCGTAGGGGAATTATTATGAAAAAGATACTAATGATCGCTACCGGCGGCACTATCGCCGCCACCAGGACTTCAGCGGGCTTATCTCCCCTTCTTTCTTCAGAGGAGATACTTAAATATGTTCCTCAGGTAAAGGATGTATGCCGGGTAGAGACCATGCAGCTCTACAATATCGACAGCACCGATATCCATCCCCGCCACTGGCTGGGAATGGCCGAGACCATTAAAAAGGAATATGACAACTACGACGGTTTTGTAATATGCCACGGGACAGATACCATGGCTTATTCTGCCGCTGCCCTGTCCTACCTGATACAGAATTCCGCAAAACCCATCGTCTTTACGGGCTCACAGAAACCCATAGACATGGAGATCACAGACGCCAAGACCAATCTTTCAGACAGCTTTATCTATGCCTCGTCGGAGAATGCAACCGGCGTACAGATAGTATTCAACGGCAAGGTGATAGTCGGGACCAGGGCAAGGAAGGTAAGGACCAAGAGCTTTGATGCATTCGAGAGCATCAATTATCCGGTCCTTGCACAGATCCGGGACGGACAGCTCTTTGAGTTCATCAGTTTCCCCAAGCAGGAACCCGTATTCTGCGACAGGCTTAATGAGAATGTAGGTCTTATAAAGCTTGTTCCGGGGCTGGATGCTGATATCATATCATTTTACTTCAATAAATATGATGCCATCATACTTGAAAGCTACGGTGTAGGCGGGATCCCCTCCGGAGAGTTCTACCGCCTCCACGAAGAGATAGAAAAATGGCGGGGAAAGAATAAGACCCTTGTCATGACCACCCAGGTGCCCAACGAGGGCAGCAACATGGAGGTCTACAAGGTGGGATACGGCTCCAAGAAAGAGTATAACATGCTTGAAGCATATGACATGACTCTCGAGAGCTGCGTGGCCAAGATGATGTGGATACTGGGTCAGACCCGCAGCCCTGAAGAGATCCATGAATTGTTCTATAAGACTGTCAGCAAAGATATTTTATATCGGGAATAGATACCACTGCCGCAGCCGACTTTGTCGGCTGCATTTCAATTTTTTCAATTTCCTTCGGCGGAGTGATGATATACAGGGACCAGATGATGGCCCCGAACACAAATATTATGACGGCAGCCAGGTTCATGACATCCTGTGGAACGTGTGATAACCAGCGTTCCAGCAAGGGATATACCCACCATGTGATGATGGCCGCTACCACTCCGAAAGCCATGGTGTTCTGCAGACATACCTGTCCCATAAGGTTTCCGAAATTCTCACGATAATCCCATAACTGATAATCAGCATTAACAATGAGTCCCATGGAGAACTCGATCACCGAACACAGAAAGGCTCCGGATATGAAGCTTATAAGGTAAGCCACCACCATCTTTTTGCCGGTGAATTTCTTCTTTAACCAGATAAAGAAGGGGTAGAGGACCAGTGCAATGATGACAACGGCAGCTCCTTCCATGGGGAAAGGATATAGCCAGTCTCTCCAGAGCATGGTATTGGTGGGGTTGTAATCACCCTGGACAAGCCCCAGCCTGATGAACTGGCACAGCCCCATTTCCATCCAGTGTCCTATTACTGAGAAAACAATAAAGTAAATGATAAGATTTCGAACGAATGGCCAGCTGAACCTCTTAATGCGAAAATCTTCCTTCTCAAACTCGCCCTGTCCCTTACCGATATCGTTGATAAGGATCATCTTTACCCGGTCTGAGAATATGAAATAAAGCACTACGATTATATGAAAGGAATAGTTTAGTATGAAAATGGGAAGGTTAAACTGTCCGTCTACCAGATTCATAATGCCATGGGCGGCCATATCGAATATCTGCATACCGATAGTAACCGGCCGGGCAATCTTATACCGGTTAATGATAAGCCAGAAGCATACCCCTGATAGGATTATCAGGGTCCAGTCAACGGCACTGGTTGAGGTGTATCCATTCTGAAAGTAGGCATCCCTGGACATGATCATCAGGGCCAGAAGGGTAACGGTAATATGCACGACAAACAATACCTGTATAAATCTCATGAAGCCTAATTTATTAGGTGCAGAGAACCTGATGGCATTATATGCCTTCCTGGCGGATTTGGTAGCGGCTGCATGTTCCTTGTTGGCTTTTTTTCTTGCCTCCCGCTCTTTCCTGCGCGCCGTCCGGGCTTTCTGCCTGTCCCCGGATTTTTCGGCGATGACTGCTATCTTCCTGGCATCATCGGCTTCTTCATCGGCCTTCATGGCAACCTCAACCATACTGACAGCTTCCTCCACATCCTTATGGGCAGACTGTGTAACGGTAGCCCAGTCGGCCTTGCCGGTGGAATAAGCGCTGTCAAGGGCGCGTTCAACCCTTTCTATTTCTTTATCTACTGAATTATTCTCCAGATTCTTCTCGTCGGACATTTCGCTCTCCTTTCAAATAAACCTGAAGAAAGAATAACACATGTATAAGTAAAAACACAATATATGTGTTATAATAGTAATGCTATATGTTAAAAATAATCAATCTCGTTTCATATAGAATAAGGAGGTAATTGTATGACCGGAAGGATCGAAAGAATGAGAAAAGCCGCTACGGAGTCCCCCATCATCATAGGGCTTGAGAAACTTCGTATCGCCATGGACACTCTGGAGGAATGCCGTAATAAACCGGCCATCACCTACAGATCCACCCTGCATGCCAACTACTACAACAGGATGCCCATATCCATTCCGGATGATGACCTGATCTGCGGTACGGGATCCAGCCATCACAACGGCGTGGAACTGGACTATGAGATGGGCGTATGGTCCAAGGCAGAGCTCGATCATTTAAAAGAAGAAACCGGCGACATGTACTACATTTCTCCCGAAGATGAGAAAGAGCTGGAGGTCATCAAGGATAAGCTGGATGTTCTGGCCAAGAATTATCGAATGAGCGATTATCTCGCCGAGTTCACCTGGGATAACCCCAGAATGAACGATTTCATCCGTTCCGGCGTTACCATGCCCATATGGAAAGACAGGAATTCCGGCGCTACCAACGGCATCGGCCAGACAGGCATAGGCCTGGGTCCCGGCTTTGTATTAAAATGCGTTGAGTACGAGAGGATCCTTAACGAGGGAGCGCGCGTTATCATTGACGAGGCCAAGGAATGCCTTGCAAATGAGCACTGCATAACAGACGAGGATTTTGATAAACATAATTACTGGGAAGGCGTAGTCAGGGTATTTGAAGGATTCATTACCTATGCTCATCGTCATGCCGATCTGGCTGAAAAGATGGCCGGGGAATGCAAGGACGAGACCAGGAAGGCGGAGCTTTTAAAGATGGCAGAGACCTGCCGTCGTGTTCCGGAATTTCCGGCAAGGACCTTCTATGAGGCCCTTCAGTCATTCTGGTTTACATTCCTTTCCATGGCCAGCAATACAATGTCTGCAGGAAGGATAGACCAGTACCTGTATCCCTTCTACAAGGCCGATAAGGAGGCGGGCCGCATTACTGACGATGAGGTTTTGGAACTTTTAGAGATCATCAAGGTCAAGACCACAACCTTCCATACTGCAAGAGGAGGTTTGGGAAGAGGCCGTCATTCCGGAGATTCCAGATGGCTGAACTTCATCCTCGGCGGTTGCGATCCCAAGACAGGCAAGGATGCTTCAAATGAGCTGACGATGCTGTTTATCAAGGCTTCCACCGAGATGGTAACACCACATCATACCATTACGCTTCGCGTCGGGGACTACACTCCGGCAGAAGTTGTCAAGGCAGGTGTTGACTGTGTGGCAACCGGCTGCGGTATGCCTGCATTTGTTTCCGACCAGTCCTATATCAAGTTCTGGACCGATAAGGGATACGCCCTTGAAGACGCCAGAAATTACGCCATCTGCGGATGTCTGGATGCTGTTCTTCCCGGCAAGGCAAGGACCATGGGAGTTATCTTCTATAACCAGTGTCAGGTGCTGGACGCATTTTTACATGAGGGATATATGGCTACCCTGGGCAAGAAGTACGGTCCCGAGCCGAGGAGCATATACGACTGCAAGACTTTCGAGGAGTTCTGCGATGCTTATTACGAGTACCAGAACTGGTTTACGGGCATGGTAAATGAGAGATCGGCCATTGATTCCGTTATGAAGATGAATGTTATCCCCGATGTATTTCCCAGCGCCCTGATGCATGACGGCGTTAAGTGCGGCATTCCCTATGAGAAGAGACATTTTGAGCCCTTCGATACCGGATCTACCGTTATGACTGTCGGCGGAGTAAATGCCATCAATTCTCTTATCGCCATCAAGAAGCTGGTATATGATGATAAGAAATACACAATGAAGGAGTTTGTGACTGCTTTAGACGATAACTGGAAGGGTCACGATGACATGCTAAAAGACGCTCAGGATGCGCCGAAATACGGTAACAACGATGATTATACCGATGATATCGCAGCAGATTTTTACCATCAGTTCGCTAAGCAGGTAGAGTCCTATCCCAGCAGCTGGGGCAGCAGGTCTATCCCAAGCGGTATCTCCATTTCCGCTCACCAGCCCTGTGGTAAATGCGTGGCAGCAACGGCTGACGGCCGTCTTGCAAACGAGATCCTGGCTGACGGCATGATATCTCCCGCACAGGGTACCGATGTCAACGGTCCATTGGCTGTGTTCAACAGCGGGCGTAAGATAGCCCAGGATGAGTTCTCCGCAACTCTTCTTAATATGAAGTTTAACCCGGATGTCCTCAAGACCGACGAAGATAAAGCAAAACTGGCAGGGGCCATCAAAGCTTACCTGACCAACGGCGGCAAGCAGGTTCAGATGTCTGTGGTAAGTAAGGAAACCCTGGTGAAGGCTCAGGAGACACCTAAGGATTACAAGAACATCATCGTCCGTGTAGCAGGCTACAGCGCTTACTTTGTCACATTGACGGATATGATGCAGAACGAGATCATAGCAAGAACAGAGAACGATCATATCGACTGATCAGTATAGATGAGACAGGGGGACGTCCGTCCCCCTGTCTCACTCTATCAACATGAATGATAATACGTAGTTGCTTATATTCACGCCCCGGTCGGTAAGTCTCCAGCGACCCGGTTTGTACTCCTCCAAAAGTGCCCGGGAGGCAAGATCGGAAAATGTTGCGGCATAGTGTCTCTCAAATGCCCCGGGGAATTCCTTTTCGAAATCATCAAGATCAATGCCCTCCGACATGCGGAAGCCCAGGAACATGTACTCTTCCATCTTCGATCTCTCATCCAGCAAAATGGTCTCCTCGTATAGGTTCTTATAATGAAGGTACTCTTCCTTTGTAAAGAGTCCCAGATAATCCTTTATATCCGAAATATTTTTATATCTTTTATCTTTAAAAAGAGAAGCGGCTCCGATCCCGAATCCGATATAATCCCCCCTCTTCCAGTACCGGATATTGTGTCTGCACTCAAATCCGGGCTGTGAATAATTGGAAATTTCGTAGCGTTTATACCCATATTCTGACAGAATCTCTCCGGTCCGCTCATACATTGATATTTCATCATCTTCATCCGGTAAAACCCGCGGTTTTCCGCCCTTTTCACGAATTGCCACATCCTCCCTGAATCTTTCGAAAAATGGTGTGTTCTCTTCAATAATCAGACTATAAGCTGAAATATGTTCCGGTTTCAGACTTGCAATTTTTTCGAGAGTTGACTGCCAGTTTACCTCACTCTGATATGGCAGGGCAGACATGAGATCCACGTTGATATTATTAAATCCCTTTTCTCTTAAAAAATGATAATTTTCCAAAAATTCCTCATATGTATGTATCCTTCCAAGCAACTGCAATTCCTTATTATCAGCAGACTGCAGGCCAATGCTCAGCCGATTGATCCCGGATTCCTTCCAGGCATCAATCTTCTCATTACGATACATAATATCGGATTTGTTAATTCCATTATATGTAAATGAAGGTTCTCCTTCATTATTTATATTCTTTAATTCATCATCTGAATTTTCAAACTCTAGTGTACCGGGATTTATCTCCATGGAAATCTCTGCAGTATTGTCAATTTCATACTCCTGCCTGATGGTCCTCATTATCCTCCTGATATCTTCCGGCATCAAAATAGACGGGGTACCCCCGCCTATATATATGCTTTCAACGGCCCCCGGATCGTCGGAGCTGCCTTCCATGTCCATAAAAACCATGGCTTTATACTTTATCTCTTCTATCAGTTCATCCACATAGGCCTTCTTCACCTCTTCCGAGGCAGGCATGGAAAGAAAGTCGCAGTAATTGCATTTGCGAACGCAGAAGGGAATATGAATATATAAGCCGATTTTTTTAACCATCTTCTAACTTCAACACACTCATGAATGCTTTCTGGGGGATCTCCACATTACCAATCTGGCGCATGCGCTTCTTTCCCTCTTTCTGCTTCTCCAAGAGTTTCTTCTTACGTGTGATATCACCGCCATAGCACTTGGCCAGCACGTCTTTTCGCATGGCCTTGACGGTCTCTCTTGCGATGACCTTGCTCCCGATAGCGGCCTGTATGGGGATCTCAAAGAGGTGTCTCGGGATCTCCTCTTTAAGCTTCTCGCACATTTTCCTGCCACGTTCGTAAGCCGTATCCTTGTGCACTATAAAGGACAAGGCATCCACCTCTTCCTTATTGATAAGGATATCAAGCTTGACAAGGTCTGACCGCATATATCCCTTAAGCTCATAATCAAATGATGCGTAGCCTCTGGAGCGGGACTTCAACGCGTCAAAAAAGTCATATATGATCTCATTGAGAGGAAGATCATATTTAATAAGGGCTCTGGTGGATTCGATATACTCAATGCTCTTATATATGCCGCGTCTCTCCTGGCACAGATCCATGATGGATCCTATGAATTCGGATGTTACCATGATCTCCGCAGCCACCACGGGCTCTTCCATATACTCTATGGTGGCCGGATCCGGAAGATTGGTGGGGTTGGTAAGATCGATAACCTCACCGTCCGTCTTATGAACCTTATATATTACTGAAGGCGCTGTGGTCACCAGATCCAGATTATACTCTCTCTCCAGCCTCTCCTGAATGATCTCCAGATGAAGAAGACCCAAGAAACCGCATCTGAAGCCGAATCCCAAAGCCACTGATGTCTCAGGCTCAAACTGCAGGGAAGCATCGTTTAGCTGAAGCTTCTCCAGAGCATCCCTGAGATCCGGATACTTGGCCCCGTCTGCAGGATACATACCGCAGTAAACCATGGGATTAACCTTCTTATATCCGGGTAAGGGCTCATCACAGGGCCGGTTGGCCTCGGTAATGGTATCTCCCACCCTGGTGTCTTTGACATTCTTGAGGCTGGCCGTAATGTATCCTACCATTCCCGCTGAAAGCTCATCGCAGGGGATAAACTGTCCCGCCCCGAAGATGCCTACTTCCACCACCTCAGCCACGGCACCGGTGGCCATCATTTTAATGGGCGTTCCCACTCTGACCGATCCCTCACGAAGACGGCAGAAAACAATAACACCCTTATATGAATCATAGAGTGAATCAAATATCAGTGCTTTAAGAGGTGCGGCCGGGTCGCCTGTGGGCGCCGGGATCCTCTCCACTATCTGTTCCAGCACCGCCTCGATATTGGTCCCGTTCTTGGCAGAGATAAGGGGGGCATCCTGAGCCTCGATCCCTATAACGTCCTCTATCTCGTCTATGACTCTCTGGGGCTCGGCGCTGGGAAGATCGATCTTATTGATAACGGGAAGGATATCAAGATCATGGTCCAGGGCCAGATACACATTGGCCAGGGTCTGGGCCTCGATCCCCTGAGCTGCATCCACCACCAGCACGGCACCGTCGCATGCCGCCAGGCTTCTGGATACCTCGTAGTTGAAATCCACATGCCCCGGAGTGTCTATAAGGTTGAAAATGTATTCCTCCCCGTCCTTGGCCTTGTAAATGATGCGAACGGCCTGGGCCTTAATGGTGATGCCCCTCTCCCTTTCAAGATCCATGTTGTCAAGGACCTGGGACTGCATCTCCCGGCTGGTCAGAAGCCCTGTCATCTCAATGATGCGGTCCGCCAGCGTGGACTTGCCGTGATCTATGTGTGCTATTATGCAGAAGTTTCTTATCCTGCTCTGATCTATATTTGCCATAAAAGACTCCTCATATGATTCGCTATTCTCATTGATTTTATCACAAGAGTATTGTATCGTAAATAAGGAAAGGTGGCCGTACAATGACCGACAATTCAAAGTCTCTTAAAAAAAGAATATTTGACATCATCCAGATAGGCAATGTAGGTGATATCCCCAGCCGCCTCTTTGATATCGGCATAACCGTAGTTATCCTTGCCAGCCTGGCGGCAGCCATATGCTCCACCTATGATGAACTTGACGCCTACAGCGGCCTGATCAATGGGGTGGAAATGGTTACGGTCATCATTTTTACCATCGAATATATACTGAGGGTTTGGACAGCGGACATTCTATATCCCGACAGGAGTTTCGGCCGGGCTGTACTGTCTTTCATCTTTTCCGGAACGGGAATAGTAGACCTCCTGACCTTTTTTCCCTATTACCTTCCCGTCTTTTTGCCTGCAGGCGCCGTTGCCTTCAGGATATTTCGGGTATTCAGGATATTCCGGCTCTTTAAGATCAATTCCAGATATGACGCATTTAACGTCATAATCGATGTCATAATGAGAAAACGCAAACAGATCTTCTCCTCCGTGGTGATGGTCCTGATCCTCATGATCGCTTCATCGCTGTGCATGTATTCCATGGAACATGAAGTACAGCCGGAGGTCTTTAAAAATGCCTTCTCGGGCATCTGGTGGTCGGCCTCCACCCTGCTTACCATCGGTTACGGCGACATATATCCCATTACCGTGGGCGGCCGTATCATGGCCATCGTGATATCCTTCCTGGGGGTCGGAATGGTGGCCATCCCCACAGGTATCATTTCCGCCGGTTTTGTTGAGAGTTATACCAGACTGCATCGTAACAATGCGGATTCAAAGAATCTCTCATCCGGGGTATTCTCCTGTATATTAGATTCCGATCATCCCTGGCATAACAGAAAAGTCAGTGAGATCACCCTGCCGCCCCGCAGCATCATCGCTTCCATAGTCCGGAACGGTAATGAGATCCCGGTTTCGGAAGACACAGTGCTTTTGGAAGATGACATGATAATACTCACAGACACAAAAAAGCCATCCGGATGACGGTTCCGAATGGCTTTTATAAATCTTATCATCAATCAGCCGATGGAATTAACGGCCTTGGTAAGGCGTGACACCTTTCTGGATGCGTTATTCTTATGATATACGCCCTTGGACTGTGCCTTATCGATAGTAGATATCGCCTTAAGTAATGCTGCTCCTGCTGCATCTTTATCTTTAGCTGTAACTGCTGCCTCAACCTTCTTGATAGCTGTCTTAACAGCAGATCTTACTGCCTTGTTCCTTGCTGCTCTGGTACGGTTAACTAAAACTCTCTTCTTAGCTGATTTAATATTTGCCACTTATATCACCTCCGTCACAATAGGTATTATAGTTTCCCTGTTCACACGGGGCGAGACACTTTATGATCCCCATGTAAACGTACCTAGATATATTATTACATGAAAAACAATCTGTCAATACTTATCTCCTACTATTCTTTTTCAAGGATGCCGGGCTGTAAAAAACAAGGTAGTCCCGTGGCCGGAAGAGACAGGATTTAAACTGTCCTCACAGGTTATATCCTCAAACCCGGCGGACCTTAAAAGTTCTCTTATACTATCCGGTTCGTAGAAGGTCTCAACCACCTTTTCCTCAAATAAGAGCTCATTTTCCTTATAAGTGGATACATGAAGAGTGGTAACGCAGCCCTCCCTGGTTATCTGCAGGACAACCCGGACGTCGCCCCGCCTCTCCAGCTCAAAGGGCTCGTCGCTTCGCCCTTCCCTGCCGTTAAGCACATCGAATACAAAATACCCTCCGGGGGAAATGAAGCCGTACACGTTCCCGATCATTCTCTCCACGTAAGAAATATCCGAAAGGTGATTAAGGGCATCTCCGGTGCATGTGACCAAATCCACGCTCCCTTCGGGGCGATAAGTCACCATATCCGCGACCTCAAAGTCAATACCGCTTCCCGCATTCCTGGCTATATCTATCATGTCCTCCGACAGGTCAATGCCCGTCACCTTAAAGCCCATTTCCTTTAAAATGCGGCACAAAACCCCGGTCCCGCATCCTATATCCAGGGCCGTCTTTCCCGGCAGGGGATGACCCAAAAGCCATATGCCCAGCTGCTCTCCGAAGGCTTCCGGATAGTAGTTCCATCCGAATTCATTGTATACTCTGCAAAAATCTTTACCGTACATTTTTCCCTCCCGGTCGATTATATCACAGCAACTTGACCGTTTCCTACTTTTTTGCTAGAATTCATATGTTATCAGCGGATGTGGCGGAATTGGCAGACGCGCTAGACTTAGGATCTAGTCCGCAAGGGTGCAGGTTCAAGTCCTGTCATCCGCAATATGTCATAAGGGGGACCGTGCGAAGCACGGTGGATACCTTATGACACGGCGACATCCCGAAGCGAAAATGTTGGTTTATGTCGTAAGGAGGGACCCTCCATTTGAAAAACATCAAACTCACCATCTCCTACGACGGCTCCCGCTACAACGGCTGGCAGCGCCTGGGAGACACCGACAACACCATACAGGAAAAAATAGAGACCACCTTGGGGCGTATCCTGGACCAGGAGATCGAAGTCTTCGGTTCGGGACGCACAGATGCCGGAGTACATGCCCTGGCTCAGGTGGCCAATTTTCATGTAGACGAATCCAAACTGGAGAGATTTATCCCGGATCTGCCTGACTTTATCATGTCGGAGGCCAACAGATACCTTCCCAAAGACATACGGATCACCAGCTGTGAGAAAGCCCACGACCGTTTTCACGCCCGTCTTAATTCCAAGGTAAAAACATACGAATACAGGATAGATAACGGTCCTGTGGCCAGGGTCTTTGACCGCAGGTACCTTACCCGGATCGAAGAACCCATAGACATGGATAAGCTCCGCAAAGCAGCGGAGTATTTCGTGGGAGAACATGATTTTCTGGCATTCTGTGCCAACAAGCACTTCAAAAAATCCTCCGTACGCAACATTTACAGCATAGATGTGCGCGAGGAGGACGGAATAATCTATATACGATTCAAAGGCAGCGGCTTCCTCCGAAACATGGTCCGCATCATAGTGGGAACCATGGTGGACTGTGCCTGCGGCAGGTTCGATATGGAGACCATCCCCCACGTTTTCGAAACGAAGGACCGAGCAAATGCGGCACCCACAGCACCTCCGGAAGGTCTCTTTCTGATAGGCGTGGAATACTAGGTCACGGCATTAAACAAACCGATGATCCCCGAACTTCCAACCCCCATGATAAGGCCTGCCAGGAGAACCCCCAGCATTACGGCAAGACAGCTGGATTTAAAATCCATATCCAGGATACTGGCAGCCAATGTTCCGGTCCATGCACCTGTTCCCGGGATCGGTATCCCCACGAAGAGAAGAAGTGCAATGAAAAGACCGCGGCCGGCTTTCTCTTCAAGCTTCCTGCCGCCCCGTTCACCTTTACTAAGGCAGAAATTACATGGCTTGCCTACGATCGGTTTTTCAGAGCCCCATTCCAGGACTCTCCTTGCAAAAAGATATATAAGCGGTACGGGGATCATGTTGCCGATGATGCATACTATATAGGCCGGGATCACGGGCAGCCCCATGGCGATAGCCCAGGGCAGTGCTCCTCGAAGTTCAACTACCGGAACCATTGAAATAAAAAAAGCAATGATATAAGTCTCGATCATGATAGCTCCTCTCAAACTCCCCGACAAAAAATATTATGCTAAAAACAATTAGGATTGTCAAATAAAACATCTTCTTTTGGTAATAAAAAATAATTGATAAAACCGCTTAATTCATGTATAATATCAAGACCAAAAGGAGTTTATGAAATTTAAAAATCGGCAGAAAGGATGTGGGATTTTGGACGATAGAACTAAACTTGACCTGATTCAGGCACTCAAGACTGAGATCTGCGGCGTGGATGAGAACAAAGACCCGCAGAACTGCCGCTATATCAGTGAGCGTAATGCTGTTGAGTCTACCGAAGAAAGGCTGACACAGGCGGAGAAAGAGGAGCTTGCCCGCCAGGAAGCCATCAAGAGAGAGAAGCAGAAAAAGGAGGAGGAAGAGGAACTCTTCCGTAATCTTCTGATCCAGCATCGCAGCAAGTAGAACATGAACTATAGAAAGGAGACGGCATATTGGTATGCCGCCTCTTTTTTGCGTCTAATGTTTCTTCTTTTTATTCGGCATCTTCACCTTCACCTTGACAGTCTTTTTAAGATCCCAGCCTGTAGTTACGGTAATGGTGGCCTTGCCTTCAATATTCCCCGGCGTGATCTCCATGCGGCTTTTTTTCTTGTTATACTTCACCTTAGCCACGGATTCGTTGCTTGAAACCACGCTCTTAACGGAATCATGAGCAACCCGAAGGGATACCTTGGCTTTCTTGCCTCCCGGCGCCAGGTTAAGGCTTGTCTTCCCTACGGAAAGCTTGGGCATCTGTCCTGCCTCTCTTACCGTCACCTTACATGTGGCCTTCAGTTTGCCGTCTTTGGAAGTAGCGGTGATAACCGATGTGCCTTTCTTCTTTCCTTTAAGTTTCACGGTAAGCCCGCTTCCCGATATGGTTACAACGGATTTCTTCGAAGTCGTCCATGTCACACTCTTGTCATCTACATTTGTAAATGCAGCCGTCAGCTTCTTGCTCTTTTTCTTTTGGATCAATAGTTTTGATTTGTTAAGCTTAAGACTCGGCTCAAAGGATTGTTTTGACTTCCATCCCGCATAAATAACGGTATCGGCCGTGATCTCTCTATTAAAATCAAATGGGGTCTTCAATCCGGCGTCTGCGAACCAGCCCATGAAGTCATAACCGTCCCGGGTAGGATCATCCGGCTTCGCTGCCTTTCCATGAACAACTACTCTCAGCGGTTCACTTCCCGTTCCCCCGTTATTCTCGAACCTGACATTGAATATCTTAAGAGAGAACAGGGCATAATATCTTCTTTTCCCCACAGACCCTTCAGAAACCTTCACAGTCTGTGCGGGAGCGATAATCCCCGTTCCCGTCCAGCCTATGAAGTCGTAGTCCGCTTTTTCGGGATTGACAAGGGTAAATGCATCTGCTGCCGAATACTTTACAGGATTAGTCTTTCCTGCAGGCAGCCTTCCGCCGTTCAGATCATATGCGATACCATACTCATCCATGGTCCACTGGGCATAGAGAGTAACCACCCCACCATCTTCCGCCGTAAGGTTTTTCACAGATTGTCCATCAGTATAAGCGGTTCCGGAACCGTCCTTCTTGGTATTCCATCCGGCGAAGGTAGCTCCTGCGCAGGTGAACTTATTGGCAAAGAGGTTCCGGGCCTTAGTGTAGACCATATCCTGGTCCTCCATCTCCCCTTCTATATATGATCCCCCGTTCTTATCATACTTCACCGTATATGCATTAGGTACTGCATGAGCCGTGATCGTCGCTTTACCCCTTACGGTTATAGCCTGGTATGCTGTCGAGAGATCCATTTCTTCGGTATTGATCGCATTACCCGGCATGATCCCCAATACCGAATATCCATCGAAATGATATCCGGAATCCTTTTTCATATTGGTCTGGAGGACTACCCGGGCATCGTCTTCCACACAGATGGAACTTACCGGGGATGACAATCCTTCTTCGCTTAGGATAGCACTCATAATGTTATCATCAGCAGGATCACAAGCGATGCTTACGGTATGATATTCCAGGATTAGGGAAACTGAAGAGTCAGTTTTTAAATTATTAATGGTCCTCTTGCTTTGGGGGACTGCATAATCGTCGTTTTCCGTTGACAGCATATAATCGCCTTCTATAATACCGGTAAGGTTCAGGCTGTATCGACCGTTGTGACTGTCATCCAGAGTATATGAAGTATTCTGATCATCTGTTTTTGTGATCTTCATAGTGTCCGTCACATCTTTAAGTTGCCCGTCCACTATAACAGAAACGCTTAAACTGCCGTCTCCTATCCATTCTGCGTTAAGAGTCTTTCCCTCCGGATTTTCATTTCCTGACGGTATACTACAAAGATTAACAAAATCCCCCCCATCTGCATAATATGTGCCAGAGGCAGTTTCGTCCCATCCTTGGAATTTCTTATTGTTCGGGGGATTAAATCCTAAGCTTTGGAGCTGAGCTATTGTTGGAAGCTTACCGCTGCTGTCAAAACGATACACGAAAGAGCTATTGTATGGTCCATTAGATGACTCCGAGACGAGCGCAATACTATACTCCTTGGCTCTCCATTGGGCGTAAAGCATAACCTTGCCGCCATCTTTGTCTGAAAGGTTCCTGATATACGCCTTATCAGCATATCCTGTCCCGTAACCGTCTGCCTGGGTATTCCAGCCGATAAACTCATATCCCGGCAAAACCCATCTATTGTCACTGAGCTTCTCTTTAGCATCATACTCAACCTCCATACTTTGAGTATCTTCCCCATCTACTATATTGGTGGATGCATCCCGGGGCTTGTTATCATCAAACTCAATAGAATACCTGTACTTACGGCTAGCAAAGTAGATAGTTTCTTCGTTTTTGTCGCTGATCCATTTTCCATTAGCGTCTGTAAGACCCTCAACATCTCCCATAAGATTGCCGGCGTCCCCTGCTATACAATTATCATTTTCCGTGAAGAAACTCGTAATGACCGTCTTATCGGGAAGCTGAGGATCATTCGCAAAACGAAGATCCGTATCCCCCTTAAGGACATAAGCAAGACCGTCGCCCCCCGCTTCGGGCGTCTTGGGCTTTAGAGTGATCTTTGCCCCTTTCTTAAGAACACCGCTGTTCTCATTGAAGGGTATATTCCCACCATACAGACACTTTTCTTTGCCTTTCTCCCGGATCCAAACAGCCCTTACATAATTCTCATTATTGTCCGTTGCAAGCCAAAGATATAGTTTGCCTCCATCCCCGGTAACAACATCATTTAAGCCGTAGTTAAACCAATTCGGGAGACATTCCATGGAGAGGACAGGCACATCATCACCGACACCTTCTAAAGTAACATCCACTCTGTGAAGATGAAGTCCGTTGTCATTCGTTAAAGTACCCCCGACCTTATCTGCAAGAACAGATCCACCTGTTATATGAACAAAGCCGGCATCTTTCGCACCAATGCCATAATCCGTATTATACCCCGCTTTTGTATTAATGGTACCTCCGCTTATGTTGATATGGCATTCCATGATAGCCGTGGCTCCGGTACCTATTCCCGGTGACATCTTCTTGGGATAGTAATCTATGGGTCCTCCCTCTGCTGTGATATAACCGCCCGTTATGAACAAATGAAGGAATCCGTCGCTTGCGCCGATCCCGGGACCGCCGCCCATGTTAAGCGCATTGACGATGCCTCCCGTAATAGTCATGTCATCGACGTTCTTGCCTCCGATGGCGGTTCCGTAGCCTCTGTTAATGGCAACTATATCGCCTCCGTTAATGTGAAAATTATCTACTCTGCCATCAGCGCCCGCTCCGATAGCAGAACCGTGGTCAGTATAGCTTCCCTTTTTGTCTTTTTCACCGCATTCGGCATGTATACGGCCTCCGTTAATGATAATACCGCTTGCCGAACCGTTCTTGCCTCCGCCTATAGCAGCAGAATTATCTCCTCCGTATGCTTCAACCGATCCGCCATTGACGGTGAAGTTAGAAAAGCTGCAATTATCTCCCCCGCCTATTCCTGCACCTTTTCCCTTGGCTATGATATTACCGCTGTTAACAGTAATGTTGCCCAGAGTGTTAGAACCGGTCAAATAGAATACCCCACCGATACCTGGGGAAGAGGTGCCGGCCTGGCAGTTAATGGTTCCCGGGTCATCAGGATCCACCGTCTCAAATACAAGCTGGGATTGGGTTCCTTCCTTACGTATCGCCGGACACATGTATCCTTCCAGATAAATATTGGCATGTGCTTCTGATATAATCTTGGCCGTACCGTCGAATTCATCTACCCATATGGGTGCCGTACGTGATCCGTCATATGATTTAATTCCGCATTTTAAATTCAGTCCGTCGGCCAGACGCACCACGGCACCGTCGCTTTGGATCACGACCCTGACTTTTTCGCTCTTACCCTTCAGCCTATAGGTGCCCGCCTTCTTAATAAATACGGTTGTGTTGGTCCCTGCGCTAGAACAATCATACTCCTGCCCCGGCTCCAGATTAACCTCATGCCATATCCGGAAATCCGCTCTTACATCCTTTGTGAAAACTCCGAACAAAAACATTATCATAAAAAAAAGAACCGGAATAGCCTTCACTCTGTGAAGGATCCCGGCCGGCATCTTTTCCATAATAACCCCTTTACTCTTCATACTCTCTCCTCCCAAATAATATATAATATGCCTCCCTTTGGGCGGCATAATTCCCACGGAGATAATTATACCACATGATATTTCTGAAGAAAACAGGTTAAAAGTTACCGTATATG
>JAFZQH010000025.1 GCA_017550165.1 Lachnospiraceae bacterium
ACATCTCTCTTTGTTTTGTTTAAGTATCTCTTCGGGAATACCTGCGCTTTCCTTCCCGAACATTATATAGCAGTCTTCTTCGTAAGAAACCTGCGTGTATACCTTCTTGGCCTTGGTGGTGGCCATGTAAACAACAGCTCCGGGATTTTTCTCAAGAAAATCCTCGTAATTAATGTAGCGCCGGACATCCAGCTTGTGCCAGTAATCCATCCCCGCTCTTTTTATGCTTGTTAATAGAAAGATCATATCCATTAGCACGTATCTCCTCTGCCGGAACAAGGAAGCTCTGCTCTGTTCGCTCTCTTGTTTTTTCTTCTTCAAGATTATGAAAACGGTTTACTATATCAGGAATATCATTCTCACTTATAGCTCCACGCTTATCATCAAGACTGAATCCATCAGCCTTCATATCATAGAACCATACGTCTTCCGTTCCACCGGAATTTGTCTTCGTAAAAACAAGTACAGCGGTTGATACTCCAGCATACGGTTTAAAAACTCCTGATGGCATAGATATAACTGCAATCAATTGCTGATTATCTACAAGGTCTTTTCTAAGTGCCTTATGTGCAGAGCTGCTTCCAAAAAGAACGCCGTCTGGAACAATAGATAGCGTACTTTCTCTTATGTTCGCTAATTTATAACAAAAAACTACCCTGTTGCCCTCCCCGGCTTCAAAAGTACATTTATTTCTCCGTATATTTCTGTCTGTTTTTTCTTTGATAATTGCCCCGTAACCCCCGTAAATACGCTATTTCCTCTCGAGTGAAGTAACTACTTCAACATGCATGCTATGACAAAACTGATCCACGCCGCAAAGCCGCTTTAGCTCATATCCGTTATCACATAGGATCCGAAGATCCCTTGCCAGGGTGGCGGGGTCGCAGCTGACATAGACAATGCGCTTCGGCGCCATCTTCAGCATGGTTTCAAGACATGCGCGCTCACACCCTTTGCGGGGCGGGTCTACGACGATCACATCGGCATGTATCCCTTCCTTTTCATATTTCTCCGGCAGTACTTCTTCAGCCTTCCCGACGAAGAATTCTGCATTATCTATTCCGTTGATCCGTGCATTCTCTCTTGCATCAGCAATAGCCTCGGGGACTACCTCCACACCGTATACCTTTTTTGCCTTGCCTGCCAGAAACAGTGAAATGGTCCCTATACCGCAATACAGATCCCAGACGGTCTCCTCCCCCTTCAGCCCGGCATATTCCAGCGCCAGAGAGTAGAGCCTCTCCGTCTGGACCGGATTAACCTGATAGAACGACCGGGGGGAAATACGAAACTTCACTTTTCCGATATAATCCTCGATATAGTCCCTTCCCCATATAGTCCGGGTCTTATCCCCCATGATCACGTTAGTCTTCACTTTATTGATATTCAGGGAAATGCTTGTCATCCCGGGAATCTCAGTCAACCGGCGGATAAGCTCATCCCCGTGAGGCAGGTCTTTCCCGTTTATCACCAGACAAACCATGATCTCTCCGGTCTTAAACCCCTTCCTGATAAGGACATGGCGCACAAGACCGTTTCCTTCGGCAGAATTCTTTGCGGATTCAGATTCATCATAAACGGTTATCCCAAATTCATCTATATAATCGAGGATAACCCTCAGGATCTTCTCATTCTCCGGCGCCCCTATCACACAATCCGTATTTGGGATAATGGAATGGGTCCGGCCGGCGTAAAATCCCGCAATAGCCTTGCCCTCTTTGTCTCTTCCTATGGGGTATTGAGCCTTGTTGCGGTACCGATATGGCTCATCCATCCCTATGATAGGCTCCTTTATGGCCGATATAAACCCGGATTCAAATCCGCCGATCCGGATTAATGCATTGGTTATTAAATCATCTTTTAATTTGAGCTGATTTTTATAATCCATTGCCTGTATCTGGCAGCCACCGCAGGACCTGTGTACAGGGCACCTTGGCTCCACACGGTAGGAAGAAGGCTCCACCACCTTCATTAAACGGGCATATCCATAGGTCTTCTTGACCTTCATGACCTTGGCTTCTACCTTATCCCCTATAACGGCATCCTTTATAAACAGAGTGAAGCCATCAGCCTTGCCGATGCCTTCCCCTGAATTACTCATATCTTCAATTGTTACATTTACGATATCATTCTTTTCCATGGATAACTGATTATAATCCTCTTAATTAATGCTGGTCCGCCGGATGTTGGACTCAACAAGGCGGTTATATCCCAACCATTCCGTATTGCCCTCAGCAACATTTGAAAAGGCCTCCTTTAAGGTCTCCAGCTTGGCATCCGTATTGTCTGCAAAGTTAAGGGCCACAGCCTCGATAATAGCCGGCTTTTTAGGAGATCCGTATTCCAGTTCCCCGTGATGGGCCGCTATGCAGTGCTTTAGTTCCGTAGCCAGTTTGGTTGGGAAGCCCTCGATCTTTCTGATAGCTATCCCTATAAGTTCTATGCCCTGAACGATATGCCCCAGCATCTGGCCCTCATCGGTGTAATCATTCTCGGGAAAATCCGAGAGTTCCTGCAATTTGCCTATGTCATGGCATATAGCCGCAGTAATAAGCAGATCTCTGTTCAGCAGCGGGTATAGTGTAGTATAAAAATCACACATTTTGGTAACTGAAAGGGTATGCTCCAGAAGCCCTCCTATAAAGCCGTGATGCACGCTCTTGGCTGCTGAGTGTGACTTAAATGCTCTGGCAAATGCTTCATTTTCCTTAAAGAACATCTCCAATATCCGGCGCAGATGGGGCTCTCTTACTGAGTCAATAAAACCAACCAGTTCCCCATACATCTCCTCAATATCATTCTCACTGATGGGAAAGTAGTCCTGGGGATCGTACTCTCCCTCTTCGGCTCTCCGCAGGCGCTTGATATTAAGCTGCAGGGCTCCGTTAAAGGAAACGATGTCCCCCACGATATCCACGTAATCCAGCTTCTCATACTCCTCAATGCCGCCGGAGCCCGGATCCCATACCTTGGAGTCGATAACTCCGGTCTTATCCTGCAGCACTACGTTTTCATAAGGCTTGCCTGTCTTCGTAACCGCCGCTGTCTTGTTCTTGCAGAAGTATACTCCTCTTATCTGATCTCCCTCATGGAAGGATTCTATGTATTTCATCTTGTCTCCTTGCCTTTCCGTATTATCCTATGCGCTTCGCAATTTCTCCGTTGCGTCCCGATCATATATCGGGACATATTATACCATAGAATATGTGTGTATTGAAACATTTCCGCCATTTAAATATAATGGAATCATGAAACAGGCGACTTTAAACACTCTTGAATTCAATAAGATAGTCTCTCTGCTTGAAGCGGAGGCTTCCTGCGATGGCGGCCGTGAGCTGTGCAGAAATATCACTCCCCTTACGGATATCTACGAGATCGACCGGCTCCAGACCGAGACGTCGGACGCCCTCTCCCGTATATTCAAACAGGGAAATGTTAACCTCTCCGGCACAACGGATATCCGCGGTTCCCTTAAGCATCTGGATATAGGGGGTTCTCTTTCCGCAAATGAGCTCCTTAAGATAGCCCAGCTTCTGGAGACCGCAGGGCGAGCCAAGTCCTACTCACGGGGAGAGAGGGAAAGCGACGAGACGGATTCCTTATCATCTTTGTTCTCTGCCCTTGAGCCCCTGTCCACCATATCGGGAGATATCAGGCGGTGTATCATTTCCGAAGAAGAGATTGCCGATGACGCAAGCTCAGGGTTAAAGTCTGTCCGCCGCACTATCAGGAATATAAATGACAAGATCCATTCCCAGATCACGTCCATCCTTAACAGCTCCACCATGCGGACATACCTGCAGGACAACGTCATCACCATGCGTGGCGAACGATACTGCATTCCCGTGAAGGCGGAGTATAAATCCCAGGTTCCGGGCATGATCCATGACCAGTCGGGATCCGGCTCCACCGTATTCATTGAGCCCATGTCCATTGTGAAGCTGAATAACGACCTGAAGGAGCAGTTCATTCAGGAAGAAAAAGAGATAGAGATCATCCTGGCTGACCTAAGCGCCAAGGTAGGGGAACACACTGCGGAGATCGAAGCGGATTACACTGTCCTTGTACAGCTGGATTTCATCTTCGCCAGAGCGTCTCTTGCTAAAAAGATGACCGCTTCCAAGCCGGAGATGAACACTGATCGCCGCATTAACATCAAGAGAGGGCGCCATCCCCTCATTGATTCCTCGAGGGTTATCCCCATAAGTGTGCCTTTGGGGGAGGATTATGCACAACTGATCATCACAGGCCCCAATACCGGTGGAAAAACCGTGTCCTTAAAGACAGTTGGTCTTCTTACCCTCATGGCCCAGTCAGGACTTCACGTCCCGGCAAACGATCACTCCGAGTTTAATGTATTCGACAATATATTTGCGGATATCGGTGACGAGCAGAGCATTGAGCAGAGCCTGTCCACCTTCTCCGCCCACATGACCAATATAGTCTCCATCCTCAAGGAGGTAAACTATAACAGCCTGGTCCTCTTCGATGAACTGGGCGCCGGGACAGACCCCACAGAGGGCGCCGCTCTCGCCACAGCCATCCTGTCCTACCTTCATGAACGGGGGATCCTTACCATGGCAACCACTCATTACAGCGAGCTTAAAGTCTATGCCCTTTCCACCGCTGGTGTGGAGAACGCCTGCTGCGAGTTCGATGTGGAGACTTTGAGCCCAACCTACCGCCTTCTTATCGGAGTACCGGGCAAGAGTAACGCATTTGCCATCTCAAGCAAGCTGGGTCTTGCAAACGGCATCATTGAGCGTGCGAAGGAACATATTGACGAAGGCTCAAAAAGCTTCGAGGACCTGATCTCAGATTTGGAGGATTCAAGGGCCACCATAGAAAACGATAAGCTGGAGATCTCGCAAAGCAAGGAAGAGATCACATCTCTTCGAAGGAAGCTGGAGGAAAAGGAGAGCAATATCGCAGCCAAACGTGAAGAGATCCTTCGGGAGGCCAACCGACAGGCGGGGGAGATCCTTCGGGAAGCCAAAGAATTTGCAGATAAGACCATTAAAGATATTAATAAGCTTGCCTCCGGCAAGGTTGATATGAAGGAGCTGGAGAGGGTAAGACAGACTGCCGGCTCTCGATTAAACGATGCAACGGGCAAGGCGTCTCAAAAGACTGAACAGAAGAAAAACAAAAAGAATAAGCCCTCTGACTTCAAGCCAGGCGACAGTGTCCGTGTATTAAGCCTCAACCTGAAGGGCACGGTACAGACCAGGCCTAATGATAAGGGGGATATCTTTGTGCAGATGGGTATTCTTCGCTCCCAGGTAAATATATCTGACCTGGAACTCATTGATGAACCGGACGTGACTGCGCCTAACATGACGAAGACAGGCTCCGGCAAGATCAAGATGAATAAATCCGCCTCTGTTTCCACAGAGCTTAATATCATCGGAAAGACCACGGATGAAGGAACCTCCATCCTTGAGAAATACTTAGACGATGCTTATCTGGCTCATCTGGACTCCGTCCGCATCGTCCACGGCAGAGGAACCGGAGCGCTTAGGGATGCAGTACATAAGGCCCTTCGTAAATGTAAATACGTAAAAAGCTTCCGCCTCGGAGAATTCGGGGAAGGCGACACCGGAGTAACAATAGTTGAGTTTAAATAAGGGCGCTCCCGAGGAAGTGCCCTTAGTATTCTACCATGACAATCTGTGCAGTTCTCCTTCTAACTGCAACTGCCCGAATCCTTGCTGCCGCAAGACTTCATATAATACTATGGCTACGGAATTAGAGAGGTTAAGAGACCTTATCTCATCACCCATGGGGATACGGATACACCTCTCTTTATTCTCTACCAGGTATTCCTCCGGTATCCCGGCGCTTTCCTTGCCGAACATGATATAGCAGTCCTTTTCATACGTCACGTCGCAGTATACCAGTTTCGCCTTGGTGGTGGCCATATATATGACCGCTCCCGGGTTTTTCTCAAGAAACTCAGCGTAATTAATGTATCTCCTGACATCGAGCTTGTCCCAATAGTCCATGCCTGCTCTTTTTATGCTCCGGTCATCAAGATGAAAACCCAGTGGTTCTATTAAGTGAAGCACGGACCCCGTTGCCACGCAGGTCCGTCCTATATTGCCCGTATTCGCCGGCATCTCCGGCTCTAACAAAACTATATTAATTGCCATGTTATTAAATCCTGCTTTATTTATTGGCTCTTAGTCGCCCTATGAAGGCTGATATATGTTCCATGGCTTTCTTAAGGTCTTCAAGAGAGTATGCATACGAGATCCGAAGGAAGCCCTCTCCGCATGCTCCGAAAGCGGTTCCGGGAACTACAGCCACCTTTTCCTCTTCAAGAAGCCTTGTGGCGAACTCCTCAGATGTCATTCCGAACTCCTTGATACAGGGGAATACATAAAATGCGCCGTATGGCTCGAAGCAGTCAAGTCCCAGCTCCTTAAAAGCATGCATGAGATACCTTCTTCGTCCGTTATAGGTCTCCCTCATCTCTGCCACGTCATCATCGGAATTCTTCAACGCATCTATTCCGGCATACTGACTGTTAGTGGGAGCGCACATAATGGCAAACTGGTGGATCTTGGTCATCTGCTCCAATATTTTCTTGGGACCGCAGGCATAACCCAGTCTCCAGCCTGTCATGGCAAAGGCCTTGGAAAAGCCGTTAATAAGTATGGTCCTCTCCCTCATTCCCGGGAGTGATGCGATGGACACATGGTCTCTGCCGTAGGTCAGTTCGGAGTAAATCTCATCAGATATTACATACAGATCCTTCTCGATGATCACCCCTGCTATAGCCTCCAGATCCTTCTTCTCCATAATGGCTCCGGTGGGATTATTGGGGAAAGGAAGTACCAGGATCTTGGTCTTAGGTGTAATGGCTTCCAGTAACTCTTCCTTTGTAAGGCGGAATTCATTCTCGGCCTTCAGGTTGATGATAACCGGCTTACCTCCCGCCAGTATTGTACAGGGCTCATAGGATACATAGCTGGGCTGGGGGATAAGAACCTCATCCCCGGGATTGATCATGGCGCGAAGCCCCAGGTCGATGGCTTCGCTTCCACCTACGGTAACCAGCACTTCACCCATAGGATCATACTCCAGATCATATCTGCGCTTCAGGTAATTGCATATCTCGACCCTGAGCTCTTTCAATCCCGAATTGGAGGTATAGAAAGTCTTCCCCTTCTCCAGAGTATAGATGCCCTCGTCTCTTATATGCCAGGGCGTATCAAAATCCGGCTCTCCGACTCCCAAAGATATGGCGTCGTCCATCTCATTTACAATATCAAAAAACTTACGGATCCCTGAAGGCTTCAGGGAGATAACAGTATCTGATAACGGTTCTCTCATTACAACATTTTCATCCTTTTATCTTCTTTTTTCTCGCCAAATATAGTTCCGTGATCTTTGTATCTCTTTAAAATAAAGTGTGTCGCTGTGCTTAATACCTGGTCCAAGGTAGAGAGCTTGTCGGATACAAACTGGGATACCTCCCTGAGGCTCTTGCCGTCAATAGTCACCAGCAGATCATATCCGCCGGAGATAAGGTATACGGATTCCACCTCCGCGTAGTTGTATATTCTCTCTGCTATGGAATCAAAGCCCTGTCCCCTCTGGGGTGTAACCTTAACCTCAATGAGGGCGGACACCTTCTCCTGTGTGGTCTTGTCCCAGTCTATCAGCGTATGGTATCCGCAAATGATACGCTCGGCCTCCATAGCTTCCAGTTCATTAGCCACTGCCACCTCATCTACTCCCAGCATGATGGCAAGATCTTTCAGATCTATGCGGCTGTTCTTCTCGATAAATGTCAGTATCTTCTCTCTCACAGCTTCACTCTCCGTTTCTTATTAGTATTTTTAAAAGCTCCTCCGGCTTCGGGGAGTCTAAATATGTGACCTCGTCTTCATTCATTATAATCCTGTCGTTACTATCCGTAAACCTCCCGATGCAAGTTGCTTCTATTCCCTTTCCTGATAGTACGTTTACCAGGCCTTCGCCGTCAGGAATCGCTATCAGCATGCTTCCCGCAGAAAGAAGTCTGTAGGGGTTAATGTCAAATATCTCGCAGATCTCTATGGTTTCCTGTCTGACGGGGATCTTTTTCAGATCCACCGTCAGTCCGGTCCCGGATGCTTCTGACATCTCCCACAGGCCGTTATAAATCCCGCCTTGGGACAGGTCATGCATGGCATGAGCACCGTAGTCTGATGCAATTTCTGCCTCCGGAAGGACTGACATAAGGTCTCGGAAGGATTTTGCCTCGTTTATTAACTCCTGTTTAAATTTCTCGGAAATAATCTCCTCCCGGCACTCGGCTAATATCCCTGTACCTGCAAGGCCTATCCATTTCGTTACGACGATTTCGTCTCCGGGTTCTGCCCTGGATGATGATAGGAGTTTTTCCTTTTTTGCCAGCCCCAGTGCCGTTACGGTTATAACAGGACGATCAACAACCGGGGTGACCTGGGTATGGCCGCCAAGAGGTCTGATCCCAAGTTTCGTGCATATTCCGGCTATCTCATCTGAGAGGGCCTTCAATTCCGCTTCTTCCATGCTCTCCGGTAACAATCCCGTTACAGTGACCCCAATGGGTTTCGCCCCTGATGACGCTAAATTGTTGACCGCTGAGATAAGGGGATAATATACGTAGTCTTCTTCCACATCCGGAAAGGCCCCTGTTGCAGATACTATGACCTCATCTTCCGCCGCCTCGAATGCAGAAACGTCCCTGCCTACTCCCGGAGATATAATTAGCTCCGGGCTCTTAACCTTTATTCTTTTGAATACCGATCGCTTCAGCACGGATTCCGATAGTTTTCCCGTCTTCATTGGTCATCCTCTTTTTCTTGATAAAACGGGCAGAGGATATCCTCTGCCCAATTATTCACATTATTCACACGGATCCTGTCACTGGGGAGCCGCTGCACCGGAAGGCGTCCTGACGGCTGCACTGCTTCCTCCGGGTGCCTGTGAACTGCCGGTAGCTGCTCCTGATGGATTTGTGCCGTTGCTCCCCGAACCGTTCTCAGCCTCACTTGATGGGGGCGGAACATACTCTCCTCCTCCGGCTACAGTCGCTCCTGCTTCAAGACCTCCTGCTTCAAGCGCTGCCCTTATGTTACTGATCTCGTCCTCAGTGGCTCCATCCGTTCCCACGACATATACTGCCGGTGATGAAGCATAATCACTGTTATTGATCTCTGTCCTGCTGACTTCAACATTGTTCTCGTATACGACCTTCCACAACTTGGCCTTGATGCCTGCATGCCCGCTGTCAGTCTGATTAATATATCCCAGAGGCTGCTCCGGATCTTCTCTTACCTGTACCGGCGGATCAGTGGAAGAAATGGTCTCGCTTTCATATTCAACCTTGTGGGAGGGGCTCCGGGTCTCCTGTCCGAATATATTAAATACTATATATCCTCCGGATGTATATCCCTCTATGTAGATGGGTGCCGACGTATTGTTTTTGAACTTCAGGTCCTTCCAGGACCCTGCGATGGCCGCATCTCTTGAAGGTTCAACATAACCTACCATCATGGAATGGTTGGCTCTCTCTGTTATCTCCAGCTCAGCATATAATGCCGCATTGTATAGGGTGGAGGATACCTGACAGATACCTCCTCCGTAGCTCTGAACTACAGTCCCGTTCTCGTATGTTCCTCCCAGCACATAGCCATGAGCCGCATCATAGGGCTCCATTGGTGCATTTGCGGAGAATTCTTCTCCCGGGAAAACAACGGTTCCGTTGATCTTGCTGGCTCCGTTAGCTATATTGATAACACGGTCTCCTGTTCCGCAGACAGTACTGAAGGTTCCCAGCAGATCCTTCACCTTGGATAATTCTTCGGCAGAATGCTTGGGCTGCTGTATCACTGCAGATAACTCAACAACCCTCTTGTCTGCCAGCCAGTCGCCGTTAAAATAATCCTCTATTGCCTTACGGGATTTCTCCTCATCAAGGACGATGCCTTCGTGTCCGTCGGTAACAACAAACTTCCCGTCCTTCCTTGATATTGACGGTTCCTCAGCGGCTTCGTTATATACGCTTCCAAGCTCGGAAAACATCTTATCGATGGCACTGTGGCTGTACGAAAGCTTGATGGGAATGACCTTCTTTTCTTTCTCCAGATCCTTCATAACCCGGTATCTGTCAAAGATGCTTCCTTCACGTCCCACATTCATGGCCGATTGGATAGTCTCCTTATCATCCCATTGGATGTTAAGTTCACTTGCTGAAAAGTCTTTTTCCTGCTGACTGATCTTAAATGATATCTTGCCTTTCTCATACTCGTCTATGTATGACAGAACCTTGGCCTCCGCCTCCGCCTCAGTCAGATTGGATACATCAATGGGTCCCAGATAGACACCCGATGCTATCCTTCCGTCCTTCAGGGAACGAAGCGGCGCAGATAAAACTGCATATGCAATACCCAGGATAATGATAAGCAATGCCAATATAACAAGCAGCACTTTTCTCATGTCCAAACGTGCCGCTTTACGTCTTTTTCTCCTTCTTGCCGGTGGCCGTCTCCTTGTCTCAGCCATGACACTACCTCTCTATACTCTCTATACTCTCTATACTCTCTATACTCTCTATCAAATGATTATATCACATAATCCGCCCTGTCAACAATTATCTTGGTACTACGTTGTTACTATTCACAGTTCCTTCACACATGCGTTTGACACTCCCTGCCTCTTCAGATATAGTATTACATAAGTGCGGAAAGCATCAATGAAGCAACCATTGCCCCTACCAGAAGTACGGCAATGACTATTGCGATTATTTTGTTTCTGTTCTTGATCTTATTCGTCTTTGACATATTATTTCCTCTTTTATGGGAAAGGTTATATTATGAATTGGTTCGCCCTTGTTCTCGTGGTCTTCGGCTGGATCGGCGTTAAGCGGTCCCTGGCCTCAAAACAGGAAAAAGCTGATATAGACAGCTTCTGGAATCGTGAAGACCATGCTAATTCTATCAGAAAGCAGGATATTTCTCAATTGGAATATATAACAATTCCTCTTGATCTTCTTCCCTTTAAAGATACAAAAGATACAAAGCTTTCCGAGTACCAGGATACGATCCGAAGTCTTTCCGAACACCGGATCCTGAATCTCACGGGGATCTCCAATACAGACCTCAAACTTCAATACGGTGCCGCCAACCTGGAGGTATTAAGCCTGGCTGACCAGCGATTCACCACTCTGGCAAGGACCCTTGCCGCCTGGGGCAACTACCTCTACGAACAGGGTGACCCGGAATCTGCTGCCAAAGTCCTGGAATTCGGCATAGAATGTAAAAGCGATGTAAGTTCCAATTATCTTACCCTTGCTAAGATCTATAAGGACACCTCCCCGGAACGGATAGAAGAATTAAAGACCGTAGCCGAGGGACTTAACTCCCTTACCAAAAGCTCGATACTATCGGGATTGGAAAAGGTTGCCGAAGGTGCCTCTCCTTCATAACCCTTCAAGGCCTCTTATCCTTTGACTTGCAGTATTCCTTCAGAAAGCAGTCACTGCATTTGGGGCTTCTGGCCGTACATATCTCTCTTCCGAAAGCAATGAACTGGATATTGATAAGTATCCAGTGCTCTTTTGGGATCGCCTTCATAAGATCGTACTCTATCTTCTCCGGATCTTCATTTTTTGTAAAACCCAGCCTGGCAGACACTCTCTTTACATGGGTATCCACCACCACGCTGGGATCCCTGAAAATGTTCCCCCTGATGACGTTTGCCGTCTTTCTTCCCACTCCGGCAAGACTTGTCAGGTCTTCTATGTCTGTGGGAACCTCCCCACCAAAGCGGTCCATAAGCTGGTTGGCGCACTCGATTATGTTCTTTGCCTTATTATGGTAAAAGCCTGTGGAGTGGATATCATTTTCCAGTTCTTTAAGGTCTGCTTTTGCAAGACTTTCAACCGTGGGGTATTTCTTAAACAGGTCTTTTGTTACCATGTTAACGCGCTTGTCCGTGCATTGGGCGCTGAGGATGGTAGCCACAAGAAGCTGCCATGCATTATCATGATCCAGATAACAGGTATATTCAGTTCCGTAACGTTGGTCAAAGAGGTCCAGTATCTCAGCTGTTCTTTTATTCATTTTTTAAACCTTCACAATCCGGGCAGAGTTATCGGTCTTACTTCTGCTCTTGTAATCAAATAAAATATCCGCCTCTCCCGTATCAAAGTCCGCCGTATTATTCCAATGGGTGAAATCAACGGAAAAATGCTCTATATGCGTCATTCGCATGACCTGCTTTGGGCTGTATCCTTCATATGCAGGCAGGACTTCAGCCAAGCGCTCATCTGTGTAAAACCGGGCGTAGTCCCCTCTTTCTCCTCCCCATTCCGGACGAGACTTTAAATTCTCCCGAAGATAGAGATCAAATATCATTGCCTCGTCAAAGAGGGCTGTTCGCTCAAACCCCTTGTCTCTTATAAAATCCCTGAGTATCTCATATCGGGCCATGCGGGAATGGTTGATATCCAGGAGGTCCTTCTTCTCGTAGTACTCTCCCAGTTCCAGAAACATCTTAAAGGGTGAATCATACTCTGTCTCCAAAAGCAGCAGGGTTTTTTCAAACTGGCGGCTGTTATGATAGACCTCCGTCATCTCCTCCACCAGCTTGATCTTAAGCAGTTCGGCATAGCCTATGTCTGCTGTCTGAAGCACTTCATAGGGTGGCTCCGGCATATACCTTATCCCGAACTCCTCCCGGCGCTCGTACATTTCAGAGCCTTTTAACACTTTCAAAAAGCCCAGTTGCAGCTGCTGGGGCCGAAGGGCATATACCTCGTCATAGGATCTTGTGAAGCTTTCATAATCCTCATAGGGCAGGCCCGCAATAAGATCCAGATGCTGATGGACAGTGCCTGCTTCGTTGATAGCCTTCACATTCCGGGCAACCTGATGGAAATCCATGGTCCGGTGGATAGCCTCCAAGGTCTTGGTATTAGTGGTCTGTATCCCAATCTCCAACCGGATCAGTCCTTCCCTCATTTGGGATATGATATCTATCTCTTCCTCATCCAGCAGGTCTGCTGCAATCTCAAAATGGAAGCTGGTCTCTCCCCTGTCGATCTCGGATATATATTTCCAGATCTCCTTGGTATAGCTGTGATTACAGTTAAAAGTCCTGTCCGTGAACTTAACCAGGGGGACTCCTTTTTCCACAAAGAAGCTGATCTCCTTTTTTATCTTTTCGATAGTCTTAAACCTGAGCCTGCAATCTGCAGAAGACAGGCAGTAGCTGCATCTGAAAGGGCATCCCCTGCTGCCCTCGTAATAAATGATCCGGTTATCGAAATCACCGACACTTTCGTAACATAAGGGAATCTCATTCAGGTCTATGGGTTCCCTGTCCCTGCATCGAAGGATGGTTTCACCCTGCCTGAAGGTAATGCCCGGTATGTCTTTTAGTTCAGGTCTTCCCTTGGCATATGCCGATATCAGGTCTTTCCAGGTCGCTTCTCCTTCTCCCCGGACTATTCCGGTTATATGCCGGTTATCTGTCAGAAAATCTTCTGCATCAAAGGAAACTTCCGGTCCTCCGAGCCATATGGGCAGATCCGGCCTGACTTTCTTAAGTTCCCCGGTGATCTTCCTTACATATGAATAATTCCAGATGTAGCAGGATATCCCCACCACATCTGGATCTCTTTTAAATATATCCGCCGTAACACGGCTCATATCATTATTAATGGTGTATTCCCTAAGCTCTATCAAGTCAGCGTATTCCGCATTATAGGCAGCGATACTTCGCAGAGCCAGGGAGGAGTGAATATATTTGGCGTTCACCGCAACCAGCAGTATCTTCATATCTGTCTTTAGTTATATACTCCGTTCATAACTCCCGTCAGTTCCTTAATATCCAGAGGTTTCATGATGACATCATTCATCCCTGAATCAAGGGCACGCTGGTGCTCCCCGTCTTCTCTAAGGGATGTCAGGGCTATAATAGGCAGTCCGGAATCAGACCTTTTACTGTTCCTGATGTCTCTTGTTACCTCACAGCCGTCCATATCCGGCATCTGGATATCCATCAGGATAAGATCATAACTCCCGATCCCCGAAGTGTTAAATTTAAACATGGCCTCTGCTGCATTATGAGCCACCTCTGCAATGGCTCCGGACTGCCTGATGGTGCTCCTGGCGATCTCCAGGCTCAGTTCGTTATCATCTACGATGAGCACTCGCTTTCCTACAAAAGAGAACCCGCTCTTTAAAGGTTTTCTGACAACACTTATCTTACGTCCGGCGATCTGCATTATGGTATTGTATATCCCCGTCTTGGAAATGGGCTTGCCTATCACGGCATTGGCGCCGGCTCTTAAGTACTCCATACGCAGCCTGTCGGTATTATAGGTGTTGACTATGATGATGGCGGAGGACATGCCCGGCATGGAACGGATATCCTTTACAATGGTCTCATCCTCCTCCAGCTCTCCGTCTATCATGCATACGCTGTAGAGGTTGCCCGCAAGGCCCTTACCCTTGAAGCTGTCTTTAAACTGGGGGAGATTATCAAAACAATCCGTGACAAAGCCCAGCTGGTCCAGCATGTCTCTTGTGTGGATCCTGACGCGGCTATCCTTACCGATACATGCAACTTTCATGTTGACAAATCTGGCTGCCGCTTCTTCCTTGTTGATCTCTTCCTCCGCATCATATTCTGCCTTGAACCTTATGGTCACGCGGGTGGTATTATTATCTACTTCCTCCAGCTCTACCGCTCCGTGGGAGCCGGTCACTATCCTTGATGTGGTCCCAAGCCCGAAGCCTGTTCCCTCTACGACAAAGGTAAGCTCTACTTTTCCCTCTCCTGCCGGTTTGCTTGATACGTCAAATAAAACCTTTCCCCCGTCAACGCTGTTCTGAACGGCAGCGCTCATGAGGTTTAAGAATATCTGATTAAGCCGGATCCTGTCCCCTATAAGAAACTCGGGAACATCGTTTTGTATATTAAGCTCGTAAGCCACTCCCTTATCCACGCATTTCTGATAAGTAACAGAAGCGATATAAGAGAGCATCTTAAAGAGATTAAACCTCTCTCTGGAAATCTTGGAACGGCCCTCAAAGGAAGACATATCCAGGATCTCATTTATAATGGTCTCCATAAGGATATGGGCCCTCATGTTCTTCAATCTCTTGACCAGGACCTCTGCCGGCTCATTGGTATAAATGACATCATACACGTGATCCATTATCTCGGGGATGATCCCGGACTGAAAATCCTTTACTATGCATACAGCCTTGATAAAGAGTCTGTCCGCATTCTCCATAAGAAGAGTCCTGTCCATGGAATAGGCGCTGATCTGTTCTGCGGAGAGAGCATAATCAAAGAAGACCACTACGTCGGCGACGTTGGCGTTCTCCTGATACTCCAGCAGTTCCCTGACATCTTCAAAGGTCTTAAGGCTGTTACCGTATACGTCATTAAAAAGGCTCTTAACCGTTTCATCCTTTGTCAGCAGTATGAATCTGATCCTTTCCATACAATCACCTTACTCCTTTTCTTTCTTTCGATCAGCAACACATAAAAATATGGTCGACAATATCAGTACAAATCCGGCGATGTCCGCCGCCGTAAAGCTGGTATTAAGGGCAAGTGCCGCCCACATGGCCGCCACCACCGGCTCCACGGTCCCCAAAAGGCTGGCCGTCTTGGCTCCCACATATTTGATCCCCTCCAGGTACAGGGAAAAGGCCATAACTGTTCCGACTATAAATATAACCGCCAGATACATTACCGTCTCAAGATCTACGGGAACGTCCATGGTAAACGGCCTGAATACCAGGAAGAGCACAACTCCGCCGATAAGCATTCCCCATCCGACGGTGGTCAGGGTACCGTGGTTTTTAACCAGGTTCTCCGGCTCCATGCTGTATACGACCACACATCCTGCAGAGATCACTCCGGATATAAGGGCCTTGGGAGAGAGCTCCAGGCTGCCGGGGTTTCCCTTGGTGGCCAGGAGAAAGGCTCCCGCAAATGCACATAACACTGCTATTATCTCCAGAAAATACGGCTTTCTCCGGGCCATTATGCAGGTCACTGTCGTTATCATCACTGTGGCCAGGCTCTGAAGTACCGTCCCGGTCCCGGCATTTGAATATTGAATGGCAAAAAAGTATGTAAACTGGCATCCCGCCATTCCTATAAGTCCGAATATTATGATCTCTGTTATATCACGGGTGGTCTTCCAGACCCGGAATATCTTCTTTCCCCTTCTGGCAAATTGAAGGGTCAGAAGAACCACTCCTGAAAAAAGCAGTCTGTAAGGAACCAGCCAGGTAGCCACCATTCCTTTGTGTTCAAAAAGAAACTGTCCGCAGGCTCCCGATGTTCCCCAGAGGATCCCTCCCGCCAGTACGAGAAAGAACCCCTTTCGTCTCGCCTTTTCGATATCGTCCATCTTTCTGTTCCCATTTCATTTAGTGAAACTTATAATACCACAGTTTTCCCTTATTAACAATGACTTTGATTTTAATAGGCCCTGTGATAGAATGAAAAAAATGCGAGGGTAAAAAATGACTGTATTCAAGACTCTTCCCAAAAACGACGGGTTTCGCATGCCGGCTGAATTCGAGCCCCATGCCGGAACCATTCTCATATGGCCCTTTCGCGGGGATTCCTGGCCTTACGGCGGAGACCGGGCACAGGCCGTATTTGCAAAGCTGGTGTCTCTGATCTCGGAATCCGAGCAGACCCTTGTCTGCGTCCCCGAAAGGGAATACGAAAAAGCCAGGGCCGCCCTTCCTCCCGGAACAGAACTGTTTATCGTGGAGACTGATGACTCCTGGGCCAGGGATTATGCCCCCACCTTCGTGACCGACGGAAAGACCCTCCGGGGGATCAACTGGAAATTCAATGCCTGGGGCGGTACATATGACGGACTGTATGATTCATGGGAAAATGATGATGCCCTTGCCCCAAAACTCTGCGCACATTTGCATTGTGATGAATATGACGCCCATCATATTGTCATGGAAGGCGGGGCTTTTCACACAGACGGACAAGGAACCGTGATCACGACGGAAAGCTGCCTTTTAAGCCCGGGAAGAAACCCAAAGCTCAGTAAAGACGCCATAGAAGAGGCTCTTCTCTCCTATCTGGGAGCAGAAAAAGTCATCTGGCTTCCTTCGGGGATAATTGACGACGAAACCAACGGTCATGTGGACAATATCTGTGCCTTTACTTCCCCCGGAAATGTGGTTCTGGCCCGGCCTTTGGACATTGACGACCCCCAATATGCGTCCTCATCCCGGGCATATGACATTTTGCTCAGGGAAACTGATGCAAAAGGACAGCCTTTGAATATACATATTTTACCAATGCCAAAGCCTGTCCTGGTGACAAAATACCAATGCGACGGCCTTGATCTGTTAAAGGGGGAACCGGTCCGGACCCCGGGAGAAAGATTGGCTGCCTCATATGCAAATTTTTACATTTCAAATTCCACTGTCATTGTTCCGGGATTTGATGATCCGGCAGATGAGGCTGCAAGGCTTGTGATCGCTGAACTTTTCCCGGACAGAAAAGTGGTAACTTTGCAGTCGAGAGAAGTTTTGATAGGGGGTGGCAATTTCCACTGCCTTACCCAGCAGATCCCCCGGCTGTGACAGTTTTATTTTGACCCACGAATAAGCAAGGAGAACAGAGAATATATGTCCCGGATAAAAATAGCCGCAGTTCAGATGAGCTGCTCAGATCAAAAGAAAGAAAACATTGAAAAGGCAATAGGGCTTGTCCGCTCTGCTGCAGGAGAAGGCGCCCGGATCATTCTTCTTCCGGAGCTTTTCGAGACCGCGTATTTCTGCCAGGAGCGCAACTATGACCATTATGATCTCGCCACGACCTGTGACGATAACCCGGCAATCCGGGAATTCAGAAGGCTATGCAAAGACCTGGAGATTGTGGTCCCCGTCAGCTTTTTTGAAAAAGAGGGCAACGTATTCTATAACTCCCTTGCTCTTATAGATGATAGCGGGGAAGTCATGGGCCTGTACAGAAAGATCCACATCCCCGATGATCATTTCTATCAGGAAAAATTCTATTTTACACCCGGTAACCTGGGACATAAGGTCTGGAAGACCCGGTACGGGAATATAGGAACAGGGATATGCTGGGACCAATGGTTCCCTGAGACTGCGCGTATCATGGCCCTTAAAGGAGCCGATATCCTCATGTATCCCACGGCTATAGGCTCCGAGCCCATACTTGATGTGGACAGCATGCCCCACTGGAGGCGGGCCATGACCGGTCACGCCGCCTGCAACATCACACCCGTGGTAGCTGCTAACCGCATCGGAACCGAAACCGTTACTCCTTCCGAAGCCAATTCCGGCCAGGCTTCTTCCCTGACCTTCTACGGTTCTTCATTTATAACGGATGAGACCGGTGAGATCCTTGTATCCGCAGGACGTGACGAAGAAGGGTTCATCTGTGCCGATATCGATCTTGAAAGGGTTCGGTCCCTGCGCCAAAGCTGGGGATTATTCAGAGACAGGCGTCCTGAAGTCTATTCAGACTTAGTCGGCAATTGAGCGATCACTATAGCCACAAAGACCAGGATACAGCCGGCGATCTCCCTGAGGGAGAGGACCTCTCCCAGGATCAGCCAGCCCGCCAGCACCGATATTACCGATTCCAGGCTTAAGATAAGAGAAGCCAGGAAGGGATCCGTATATTGCTGGCCGATGATCTGCAGGGTATAGGCTACCCCGCAGGAAAGGATGCCCGCATAGAGAATGGGCTGCCATGCGCTTAATATCCCTGTTATCTCAGGCTTTTCGAATATAAACATGCAGACAGTGGATATGGCTCCTGCCACAAGGAACTGGATGCAGGAGAGCATGACCCCGTTAACATAGGGTACGAACTTATCCACCGTGATTATGTGAAGCGCAAAAATAATCGCACATATGAATACCAGGATATCGCCAAAGGCTACGGAAAAGCCCTCTTTAATGCACAGAAGATAAAAGCCTATGATGGCTATCACTGCGCCTATCCAGATCTTTATTCCCACCTTTTTCCCTATCAGGATTCCAAGTATGGGAACCAGGATAACATAGAGGGCTGTTATGAATCCCGTCTTTCCCACAGACGTGTTCATGATGCCGAACTGCTGAAAGCTGGTGGCCCCGAACATGAAGAGACCGCATAAGAGCCCCGCTTTGATCAGGATACGCCGGACCTTCTTTTCTTCCCCCCGGCTATCGAACCGCTTCAGGATAAAACTGCAGGGGATCAGGATTATCCCACCTATAAGGAATCTCACGGCATTAAAGGTAAAGGGTCCCACATAGTCCATTCCCACACTTTGCGCAACGAAAGCCACGCCCCATATGGTCGCGGTGATGAGAAGCAAAACATTTCCTTTCAGACGGCCTTCCTTCATTTCCGTGTCATCCTCCTTTAGTCCACTATTTTCTTACATTCTCCACCTTTTTGTCAATCGAAAGTTTAGAAAACTTTAATTCAAATAATCCCTGCTTTAAGATATAATGAAACAGGAAGGTTATCGATCGTGGAGGACGCAGACAATGCAAATATATGGTAATGTCATTGCAGGGGGAGTTGCAATGGGTAAAGTGTGCTTTCAGCACACGGATTACGACCGTTTTCTCAAGGACTACCGTCCGGCCAAACCGGACATCGAAAAGATCCGTTTCAACAATGCCGTATCTCAGGCAAAAGGAGACTTAAATGAGCTGATCGCCTCCGGGCGGACCACTAAAGAAGGTCTCGATGTTTTAAAATCTCATTTGGCCATCGTTATCGATCCCTCATTGGAAAATATGGTATTCTCTTTTATCGATCAGGATATGAGTGCGCCTAAAGCCGTGATCGCTGCAATTAACAGCATTTCCGCCTCTTTTGACGCATTAGAGGACGATTTTACGCGAGAGCGGGCTGCGGACATCTCCGACTCCGGCAAGCGGATCTTACGTAAGCTTCTTGCCATGGAAGAGCCGGCCTTTCCCGATGAGGATATAATCATCTTTGCCGATAATATCGAGCCCTCTGTTATGGCGGGCTTCTCCGAAGAACATGTTAAAGCCGTTTTCCTGGCCAATCCCAGTGAGACCAGCCATGCGGTGATCATCGCCAAATCCAAGGATTTTATCACTGTAACGGGCTTTGACTCATCTAAATACCGGCTTGAAGAAAATGATACCGTTATCGTTGACACCTTCGACAACAGCCTTATTATCGATCCTACCACCTCGGATGTGTTTAACTACAATAAAAAACGGAAGTCCTGGAATTCCAAGCGAACCTCCATGCTCAACAGAGCCGGCTTCCCTGCACAGACTACGGATGGTAAGGAGTTTACCATAGCTGCTAATATAAGCTCTCCTCAGGGAATGGATAAGGCCGTTAAATACGGCTGCAGCGGGATAGGTCTGTACCGGTCCGAATTTCTTTTTATGAAATCAAAGAAGCTTCCCTCGGAAGACGAGCAGTTCCTCGCATACAAGAGTGTTGTCACCAAGACAGATAATGAACTTTGCGTTATAAGAACGCTGGATATCGGCGGTGACAAGAACTGTGCCTGTATCAATCTACCCCATGAAGAGAACCCGGGCTTAGGTTTCAGGGGCGTCAGGTTCTCCCTGGAGAATAAGGAGATCTTTAAGACGCAGCTGCGGGCCATACTTCGGGCTTCGGCTTTCGGCAAGGTTGCCATCATGATCCCCATGATCACCACCCTGTATGAGATCAAAAAATGCAAGCGCATCCTGACGGAATGCTAAAAAGAACTGGATTCTAAAGGTATTGCCTATGATAAGGCCATGCAGTTCGGGATCATGATAGAGACACCTGCTGCCTGCCTCATGGCGGATATCTTCGCAAAGCACGTGGATTTCTTCAGTATCGGGACCAATGACCTGATCCAGTATACATATGCGGCAGACAGGAACAACCCGGCTGTTGCCCACTTCTTTGACTGCTATGAGCCTGCTGTTATACACGCCATTTACAATGTAGTCACTGCAGCCCACAAGGCTGATATCTGGGTGGGAATATGCGGAGAGGTGGCCTCCAATCCTACTATGCTGCCTTTCTTCCTGGCTTTGGATGTGGACGAGCTTTCCATGACCAGCTCCTCCATTCCCGCAATAAAAGAACAGATCAGACATATGCCATCTGATCTGTGTGATATTCAGGCTATCCTGGCTCTTGATTCAACCAAAAAGGTTCAAAACTATCTGACCTCCCTTATGGCTGATGTCAAAGAGCAGTAAGCCTTCCCCCTAACATATCGACTTCTTCGGGATCGTGAGTGACCATTATCACGGTCCTTTTCTTTCTGCCTGCCAGAAGATATTCTGCCACGCTCTTCCTGGTATCATCATCAAGGCCCTTAAAGGGTTCGTCCAGTATGAGAAGCTCTCCCCTTGAGAGGATTGCCCGGACTAAGGCCACCCTTCTTTTCATGCCTCCGCTTAAGTCCTTTACCGGGGTCTTAAGATTATCCCCCAGCCCTACAGCATCCAGATTAGCCTTAATCTCATCGATGTCCGCATTATCACAGACCATCCGGATATTCGATAAAACAGAAAAATCTTCGCAAAGCCGGTTCTCCTGAAATACCACTCCGATATGGGCCGGAACTCCTTTGATCTCTCCGTGATAATCCCGATCGATCCCCATGATGAGATTTAAAAGCGTGGTTTTTCCGCAACCGGACCTGCCCATCAGACAATTGACTTCTCCCTCCGAGAACTCCAGGTTCAGGCCGTCAAATACCTGCTTGTCCCCATATGCTTTTTTTATGTCTTTGATCGTTATGTTCATATCCTGATCTCTTACTATCTTTTTTCAAGCACCTCATATAACCAACGGACCAGCAAGATAAGCAGCTTTTCGCAGATAACGCTTAAGATTATTATCACCACCGTCCAGGCAAGAAGGTCCGCCGAGCTTAGGTATACTTTTGCCTTATAGAGCTTCTCTCCTATAGATCCGCCGGGAATGCCGATGACTTCTGCTGCCGTCCCGGATTTCCATGCCATTCCCGCTGCGATACTGCAGGCCGCGAGAAAATAAGGCTTCAAGGCCGGGAGATAGATGTATTTAATGCATTTACAGGTGCTTAGTTCGTAGACTCTTGCCATCTCCAGCATCTTCCTGTCCGTAGCCTTCATTCCCTGCAGAATGTTGGTGTAGACCACAGGTAAGACTATGAGAAATGAGATGATAACCGACAGATTGGCCGCCGTAGTCCAGATCAGGCAGAGAATGATAAAGGATGCAACCGGGGCCGCCTTTATAACTGCCACGTAGGGCCATAAAAGTACCTCTATGATCCGGATGCGGGCTGCCGCCACCCCCAGAAGGGTCCCGCAAATAAAAGCAGTCATGAATCCTATGATAATTCTGGACATGGTGAATACAACGGATTGCCAAAACTGCTTCTCAAGACACAGGATCCCCAGCTGGCTGATCACCCTTATGGGTGATGCCAGCAGGATCTCCTGTCCCAGGGCGATGGCCAGGATATGCCACAGAAATAGGGCTATGACCACCGCGCCGATCTTTTCAATTATCTTACTGTTTGTAATAGATGTCTTCATTTGGAAGGGCTCCGCCTACGCTCTCGGGAGCAAGATCGAATAAAGCTTTGTAGAAGCCTGAGAGGGCTGTCTTCATCTCGTCTCCCGCGATAAATGTGATGTTACACTTGGGTAATGCCTTCTTGGCAACAGCCTCTTTTACTATGTCATACTTCTCACACAGTTTGGCTGCGGAGTCCACATCATCATTTGCGTATTTAATGGATGCCTCATATTCCTCCATAAAGGCCTTAACAGCGTCCTTGTTCTTTTCTACGAAGTCTTTTCTGGCCACAAGAACGCCGGTTATAAACTTGCTTTCCTTATCCTGCTTGCTCCATTCCTCCGTAACGCTCAAAGCCTCCCGGAAGTTGTCTACACTGCCTGCCGCAACGGTAACATAGGGCTGGGGAAGCATGGCCACAACATCCTTTTGCTGCTTCATCAATGCCACGATCTCCGTGGGCTCTGACTTCCACTCCAGCTTAAGATCCTTGTCGGGATCTATGCCGTTCTTCTTTAATACAAAGCGGAGCGCATACTCGGGGATGGATCCTTTTCCGGTACCGTATACGGTCTTCCCCTTAAGGTCGGCAACGGAATTGATGGATGTGCCGTTCTCCACGATGTAGGTTACGCCCAGAGTATTTACTGCAAGTACCTCTACCTTGCCTTCGGTCTTGGAATAGAGAACGGATGCAAGATTGGCGGGAACTGCTGCCATATCCAACTCACCCTTTATCAGCTTGGGAGTGATCTCGTCGGCTGCTCCTGCCATTGTGAATTCATATTTGTTCTTTGATTTACCTTCCTCATTGTCATTCATGAGTTTAACAAGACCCATGGATGTGGGTCCCTTTAAGCCCGCTATCCTGATAGCAGAGCTTCCTGCTGCCGCAGACGATGCTGCTGCGCTTGATGCTGCAGACGTGGCTGCACTTGATGCTGCAGACGTGGCTGCGCTTGACTGGCTATTGCTGCCGTTTGAACATCCACTGAAAAGTGAAAGACATAGGGTTGCGGCCAGTGCTAACACTGTGTGTTTCTTCATTTTTCTACACCTCTCTGTTTGATTTTTTTGTTGATCCAGCCAAGAATGTCGTTATATACCACATCTCGGTCTGTCTCATTTAATATTTCATGTCGGTCGTTCTCATACAACTTCCATGTAATATCCTTGATACCCGCTTTCTTGTACTTCTTGTATACCCTCTTGATCCCTTCTCCGAACTCACCCAGAGGACAATCGGCACCTGAAATGATAAGGAGGGGAAGATCCTCCGGCGTGCACAGCCTCTTTGATGTCTTATTGTTCTTAATGATGCTCTCCATCAATGTCCGGTATCCGTTCAATGTGAAAATGAACCCGCACTTGGGGTCTTCCATGTATTCTCTGACCTTCTCCTCATCCTTGGTAAGCCATCTTTCCCCGAATTTCGGTTCCGTAAAATGCTTGTTGTTGTTCCCCAGGGCCATGTTGTTGATAAATTTGCTGCGGTACTTACTTCCCTTAAAAAGCGTCAGGATCTTAATGAGGAGGAGTCCGCTCTTTGCCTTGAAATTGGGAATATCACCTGTACCACAGATAATGGCTCCTGCCAGGTCTTCACCGTATTCCGTGATATAGTTCCTTACTATAAATGAGCCCATACTGTGACCGAAAATGAAGTAGGGGATATTGGGATACATCTTCCTAATGCCTTTTGTGATCTTATACAGATCGTCTACCACCACGCCGCTTGGGTCTTTTTCACAGAAGTACCCCTTTTTCAGCCTTGCTGACAGGGATTCCCCATGTCCTAAATGGTCGGAACCCACCACCATGATACCGTTATCTGCCAGGAAGGCTGCAAATTCCGAATACCTCTCTATATGCTCCACCATGCCATGTGATATCTGCAATATAGCCCTTATCTCCCCTTCCGGTTTCCAAAGGACTACTTTAAGCATGGTTATCTTGTCGTTAGACTGCATCTGCAAGTCTTCTCTTCTTGCCATGGCCTTACCTTCCTACATTATCTTATCCATCTTAGCCACCATCTCGACGGCTGTATCCGTGCTCGTCTTGTGGTCGCGCAGCTTATCTGCCAGGGCCTTGGCATCTTCTGCCGCAGCCTTGCCGGCATTGCCCGCCTCCTCTATGGATCTGGCAACGGTCCTTATATCCTCCAGGGTGGCTTCGAAATCCGTATATTTCTCTTCTTTTTCCCAGGATTTCTTCCCGTATTCCTTATAGAGTTCCTCATATCTGCCTGTAAACTCTTTAGCGGCATCAAGGCCCTCACCGGCCAAGGTCTTCATCTCCGAATTGGATGCCGTGATCTCATCGGTGATGGAAAGCAGCCGTTCTACCCGCCTGTTAAGCTCCGTAAGTATCCGGGAATACTCTGCTGCCAGTTCTTTGATCTCCGTGGCAGTCTGGACAAAACCCTCTTCTCCGGAGTCTATCCTGGCTCCCATGATAGCGGCGTTTAAGGAAAGCGCGCTTGTCTTCCCGGCTATATCTTTCATCTTGGAGCTTATAAGCTCTATTCCCCGGATCTCCTCTGTGATATTGCCCACCTTGCGCTCGTTGGTCCGGATCTCATCATTTATCTTATCCGCATTCCTGTTAATCAGGTCCACATCAAAAGCATCTTTATCACCTAATGCTTCTCGCATGCGGTTGGAAAACTCTTCTTTCTTTCCGATCTCTTCTTCTTTTTTCTCTATATCTTTGATAAGCTTCTCCGTGATGGCTCCTGCATAGGACAACTCACGGCCTATGTTCTCGTCTTTTTCCTCCAGGGCCCCGGCATCTTCCTGCAGCCCGGAAAGATTCGCATTCATCTGCTCAAGATGATATTTCAGCTCAACCCCGATGCCCTTGGTCATGGTCTTATATTCTATAAGCCGGTTCTCCAGCTCCGCTTCTCTTCTTCTGCCAAACATGATCTGCCCCCCTAAAGTGAATACCACCATTATACACTCATTCCCCCCAATTGTCACTTTATATTGACCAATGATATCCGAGTGCGTATAATCTTTAATTATGAGTATTATAGTTAAACTGATCATTATAGAAGCAGTTGTTCTTGGCGTGCAGATCTTTCTCTACTTCGGCTGTGAGGTTCTGCAGCATAACTGTCATGACGTTGAACGGGCGTTTGATAAGAAGATACCCTTTGTTCCCTGGACGGTCTCGGTGTATTCACTGTGGTTTCCGATGATCGCCACCTTCCCGGTGATACTGCATTTCTATTCGCGGGAAGTATACGTTATGTATCAGATCGCCATTATCATCAGCAATGTGTTGAGCACCATCATTTATATAGCCTATCCTACCACCTTTACCAGACCGGCTGTGCCGGATACCTTCTGGGGCCGGGCCATGAAGTTCATTTATTCCGCCAGCTTTAAAGGTGTTAACTGTGCACCCAGCCTTCACTGCGTTCACTGCTTCATAACCATAACCATGGCCTTGCTGTGTGTCCCGATGCTGCCTGTGTTAAAGATCATATTTATACTGGTGTCGGCGGGGATCGTTATATCGACCCAACTTACCAAGCAGCACGTGATAATAGATGCGCTTACCGCCCTGCCCTTTGCGGCATTTACCATAATAATGGGGATATGTTCCGTGAAAATGTGGGGTGCTGTGGATATACTCAATATATTTGGTCTGTAAGAAGGATAAAAAATGAAAATCTGGATCACAAGGCACGGTCAGACCGATCTTAACAAAAACAGAATAATGCAGGGCTCCATCAACGAACCCCTTAACGAAACGGGGATAGCCCAGGCCTATGAAGTTAAAGAGAAGCTGCAGGGGATATCTTTCGACGCGGTTATCTCAAGTCCCTTGATCCGGGCAGTAAAGACTGCCTCCATTATAGGGGATATCCCGGAGTCAGAGGTCATCAAAGACCGTCGCTTAGTGGAGTTTCGCTTCGGACGGTTTGAGAATATGGAGTATTCAAAAATGGGTCCCGCTATGATCCTTTACTGGATCCTGCCGGAGCTCTTTCCGAGGCCGAAGACGGTGGAATCCATTCCCTACGCCATAAAACGTATCAAGTCATTTCTGGAGGACCTTAAGACCAAAGATTATGAGAATGTTCTTATCGTCTGCCACGGAGGGATAATCCGGGTGCTTTCCGGTGTTCTGGAGGGCAGAAAGAATAATATAAAGTGGAGACCCAAACCTCATAACTGTGAGGTGCGGACGTATGAGTTGTAAGGGAGGTATATAAAAATGTATCAAAATGCAGCAAAAGGTTTAAAATTCAAATTTATCGGCGAGCTGGTCACCATCGCCTGCGCCATCATAATGATAGTCCCTCTTCTCGGGACCATTCTGGGCATGTACGGAATGCTTGCCTGCTATATTATCAGTATTTACGGGCTCTACCTTGTAAGCAATGATATTCCCGGGTGCCGCACGGCCTTCATCGTTTCCATCGTTAATACCGTATTTATGGTTGCCCGGCTCTTTTCCGGAAATCTGTGGTTTATGGGCACTATTTCAAGTGTCATCAGTTTTCTTGCCCTGTTTTTGGTGTGCAAAAGCCTTTCGGAGGACCTGCGGGAGCACGGAATGCTGGAGATTGCCGACAGGGGTGAGACCGTATGGAAGATCAACCTGATCTGTTCCGCCATCTCAATAGTAGTCTCCATAATGATGTACATTCCCCTTATAAACCTGATCGGAGCACTGCTGGGTGCAGTAAATGCACTGGCTTCTGTTGTGGGAAGTGTGCTGTATTTTATTTTTCTTTATAAGAGCTATAAGTTTTACGAAGCATATTAGTTACCTGTTGATACCGTCTAATACATCATCGATCCACTCATCGATATTGAAAGAACTGTCCTCGAACAATCGGATTATCACCCCGAAGGTCTCCTCATCACTGGCAAAGGCATTGGCCTCGTCAGTATCCACGTGCATGGCAAGCTTGAAATTCCGGTCCACCCGGACCACCACATCAGCAAATATGACCCCCCGGCCGTAACTTTTGGTAAGAATAAATACTTCATCGTTATCCTTGACGTTAAGCCGGATAGCGTCACTGGGTGTCATGTGAATATGGCGCTTGGCAACGATGACGCCGTGGTCTAATTCCACGCTGCCCTTCGGACCCGTTAAAGTACATCCCGGAGTACCCTTAGTATGTCCCGACTGCCTAATGAAGCTTTCCACTCCCAGCGTCCGGCAGTCGGTCATGGATACCTCAACCTGGGATTCTTTTCTGAAAGGCCCCAGAACCGCCATATTCTCAAAGGAGCCTCCCGGTCCCGTAACGGTCACCCGCTCCTTGGCCAAAAACTGCCCCGGCTGGCTAAGGGGCTTTTCAAATGTAAGCTCTGCGCCTTCTCCGTATAGTTTTTCAAAATCTTCCTTTGTCAGATGTACATGCCTGGCAGAGGTTTCAATGGGAATCTTGTGACTCATTACTATTACCCGATCCTACGTTCTTCATGGTTTAAAACATTATATATCTTATCATGGTAAAAGAAAAGACCTAACACCTGCCCATATTATCAAGTGCTAAGTCCTTATAAATGCGCCTTCAGGGGTTCGAACCCTGGACACCCTGATTAAGAGTCAGGTGCTCTGCCAGCTGAGCTAAAGGCGCACACGGTGGCTTTCGCCGAACAAATGCTATTATATGATATTCTTTTCTGATTTTCAAGTATTTTTTTTAAAAAATCGCAGGACTTATCTAAAACACATCGGGCGGGATATTCCCCGCCCGAACTTATTATTTGTTAACCTTTACTGTCACCGTAGCTGTTTTGGCTGCGCTCTTGTATTTTGTATTTTCCTTGGCAGTTATCTTGACATTTATCTTATAGCTGTTATTCGTCAGGCCCTTCTCTACCTTGATGCTTCCTTTACCGTCTACGGTAAAGTATTCCCTGTAGTTCGACGGGGTAACATCTGTGATCTCATATGCAAGGGAGCTTTTAGCCTTATTGGTTATGGTGTAGGCCTTGGAGGCTTTGATCGTCTGATCCTTATTCATATCCTTTACTTTGTAGCTTATGGTCTTGCCCTTTGCCTTGAGAGGGTTGGACGCCTTCTTTATCGTAAATTCAGCCGTATCGATCAAGCCTTTATATTTACCCTTTCCGGTAACGGTAACCGTATAAGTCCCGGCCTTCATAGATTTTTTCGGCATGCTAACCTTGTATTCCGACGTTTTAAGGGTCTTGCCCTTATATTTAACTTTCTTGACCGTCGGCTTCTGGTTCTTGCCATTGTAGGTGAAGGATTTTTTACTCAGGCTGATAGTGAAAACGGTCTTTTTCTTTACCTCCAGCTTCACCCTGCAGGTAGTGTTCCTGTAATTCTTCGTATCTGAAGGAATAAACACTACCTCATATTCCGTTTTGTTGCTGTCCGCTAATGTCGGTTTTATGGAACTGTACGCCCAGGCAAATGTTCCTTTCACGCTTGCCTTGCCACCGGATAAGGCGCTGTTTGCCAGGGCCTGACCCTCAGTAATAGCCGAAGCCGTGGGCAACGCGATGATCACGGGTGTCTTGATCCCCGGGTCAGTTTCTTTTACGGTTACCTTGCATGAACCGGAAATGCCGGATGGTGCGGTTACCGTAATAATTGCGGTTCCCTGACCAACTGCCGTCACATTGCCGCCTTGGTCAACAGATGCTACCGATGTATTATCAGACTTCCATGTCAGTACATCCGATGTATTCTGAGGAGTAACTCTGATTTCTATCTTATGTTTATTCCCGGCAATAAGGGTGATATCCTTCTCAAGGATCTCTATGCTTGTGATATGGGGCAGTTCGGCTTGTTCTTTATGCTCAGCTCCGCATACATCACAGGTCGATACCTTATAATACTTGCCTTCTTCGTCCGGTTTATCCGTCAGCGTCGGTTTGCCCCAGCAATGAGGCTTGCATTGGATCTTGTCTCGGCCTGTTATCTCTCCGTTGCCGGTCAGCTTACTGCCGTAATTTACGAATGTGCCCCCTATGGTAACCCTACCGTTATTAAAGATGGCCCCGTACTTGTCCATCCGTGAGCCCTCAGCGAATATCAGGCTTCCGTTATTGGTTATCAGCGTTCCCTCATCCATGGTCAGCTTGGATCCGTTAAGCAGTGTCATTACCGTCTTATCATCGATTGTAAAGCTTCCTTCTTCCATCTTGCATTCCCCAATGATGTCAAGCTTCTGAGCTCTTCCGTCATTGTGGGCGGCAGCTGCGGCAAAAGCATCCGCAAGTGTCGTGAAAAAGCGCTTCTTTCCTCCTTCCGATTCCAGGCTGGCTGTGTATGTGTCTGTTCCGGTACGTCCGATAAATTCGTGATCCTTATCAAAAGCAAATAAGGGATATCCCGGGCTGTAAGCCTTACCTCCGGATTCCCATGCGATCAGATCTTCGCCAAACTCATCTTTACCGGGCAGATCATATTCGCCGGGATATAGGTATTTTTTCACGGTTTTTGCCGTAGTATTGAAGGTGGCCTTAACCGGTGCCCTATATTCTTCTCCGCCCATGGCGATCTGAATAATGTCATTACCCTCATTATCGCGGATGCCCCAGACAGCCCTGCCGCACTCTGCGTTTATCTCGTAAGAGAACTTTCTTGCAAATTCGGGAGTTTGTACCTCTGCCTTGGCGGCTGCTTCATCATCCGGATTGTCTGTAAGCATATAAGCATTCTTTGTGCCGTATTTATCAGTTGCCTCAAACGCGGTTTTATAATAGTTGCCCTTAAACCGGCCATTACTCTTATACTCATCCGCGCCGCTTGCGATTATCTCTGCCGCAGCATCCTTGATCCCGGCCGGCCCCTTGACCTTCACATCTTCGAAGTAGTTGCCCTCCATTAAGGCGCTGCCGGTTTCTTCCTTCTGGTTTACGATGACTCCTGCGCATCCGAGAGTTGAGCTGACATCCCCTAAGGCATCCAACGTGATATTCTTGATCCTGCAGTCAGAGATAGTTCCTTCATTTCTGATGGCAATACCTGCCAGGCAATAAGAAGGCTCATCCATTCCCTTTGCGATCATGTGGACATCCTTCAGGATCAGGTTTGAGATGGTACCGTAATTGGTATTAGTTATAAATGCCTGCTGCGTTGTGGTCAAAGACACTGATGTATACTTTGTCATGTATGCCTCGCAGCCTTCGAATACCACATTACAGATACAGCCTTCCTTTGAGATCTCTCCAAAGAGGCTTGTGCCCGGGTTTGCTTCGGTGCTCATCTTCAGGCCGGTGATCTTGTGACCCTTTCCGTCAAATGTTCCGCTGTATATGCCTCCGCAATATCCAAACGTCACTTCTTCTCCCGCAACCATCTTTTTTATGATCAGCGCCGGCTGGTCACTCATATCGATGTCGGAGGTAAGTACTGCATCCCGTGAACGTGTATTCTTTGTTTCATCAGCCGTATCAAGCAGGAACTGTGTAAGCTGCTCCGGGGTCCCGATCTCTATGGCAGTACTGTCATAAACCTGCACTTCATGGTTCTTATCTACGGCAGTGAGGTCATATTTATAGACTTTTCTGCCATCACCATTGTCCTGCGGTTCTCCTGTCGGAACCCACTCAGCATCATCAAGAAATACAACCGGATCAAATCCGCTCTCTATCACAACGTAAATGGACAGATCCCCGCCTTGAGGAGTCTCAAGGACATCCCCGTTTGATAGCTTTATCTTGTCCTGATCCAGTATCTCGGTGTCCTGATTCTTTGTATTATCATGTATAGTTGTGCTGTAATATGTGTTCGGTGTAAATCTGCAGATAATCTCAGTGTCACTGTCTATCCCTTCGATAGTGAAGGTCTGGTCGCTCACCGATTCTCTTTTCCCGTTTACCGAAACAGCAGTCATGGTGGTATAGGATTCACCGTCTGCACTGACGCTTAAGGACTCGCCCCTGTACAGAGCCGGCGTTACCTCCGTTCCGCCAAAGGTACCTTCGTGTGTTTCTCCGTTCTTGTCGGTGATCACGTATTTTGCACTGCCGCCGCCCTCTGTCTTAAGCTTGAGGATCAACTCTTCGTCATCCGCAGTCTCCGCTGTAACGGAGAGATTGCTCCTTATATTGGTCTGATATACAGTGTCGGTGTTGTCTTTCTTCTTACCGTTCACGATCCAGTTCTTTATCACCCTGCCCCTTGCGGGAGCCGCCGTGATCTCAACCTGTGATCCTGCCTCAATGCCCGTAACGGAGCTGCCCTCCCTGCTTTCTCCTTCGACTTTTATGCTGAATGATACATCATCAGCCGAAGCCGCTATGGAGAACAGACCCTTATCCGTATCTGCACTCACGCTGCATGCGGTAGCATCATCAGGCAGTGTAAAGCTGCAACCGTCCCTTCCGCCGGAAAGTACTCTCTCTGTCCCGATGCTTTTAGTTCCGGCCTGTGTCGTTACCGTAACCTTCCACGTTGCATCATTTGCCAGGAAAAATCCCTCTTTCGTCCTGATGATCACCTTCGATCCCTTAGGTACATCCTTTCCACCCTGGGTGGGTACTTCAGCACCTGTCTCCTCAAGAGGATTTCCTCCGTTATTGATATAGGAAGCTTCGATGTCTCCGGACAAACGCACGTCCACCGTATCCCTCATAAATACACCGTAGAGGGATACCGGGTTGTCCGGCATGTTAACCTTTCTGGTATTTGAGCCATCCTCGGCCGTTGTGCCTGCAGCGATCCAATTGCTTCCGCCGATCTCTGTCCATCTCCACTCCCTGAAATGCCATCCCTCGTCCGGAATTGCCTTAAATGTCAGTGATGTGCCGGCAACGATGGTGCTCCCGCTGCTAATGCGTGGGGTGACCTCTATTGAACCGTTACCCTTAGGACCAAAGACTACGACATTATTCTTCGGCTCAAACAGGGCGGTGATCTTTACCTTGCCTGACCCGCTTGCATCTGCGCTCTTTACGGTGTAGTTAAGGGTATCGGTTCCGCCGACCGTATAGCTTTCACTGCCGGGCTCCTCAATAGTCCATCCCTTTATCCTAAATCCGTTATTCGGCATTGCCTTGAATACCAGCTTTGTACCGCCGGCATAGCCTGTCTCCGGATATTCTTCCCAGACATCAGGGGAAACCATGGCGACTATTCCTTCATTTTCGTCAGAACTCTTCGCACTGACAATGTAATAGTTTCCGACTATGGTATATTCTGCCCGGTTAAGGGTAAGGTCATAATAATTATAGATTTCATCAGGGAACTCAAGTTCTACCTTGTATTCTGCGGGGATGAGTTTTGCTTTATGCTCTTCTATCTCCTGCGCTGTCATTCCGGAATCGAAAATGCGGTCACCATTGTCCTCGAAATAAACGAATTTCAGCATTTCCGCAAGGCTCTTTTCCCCATCTGACGTAACAATATTCTGTGTTGTGAGATCACCGTCTCCGGACAAAATGATGTCGTCATTATCATACAGTTCAAGAAGCTCTCCAGTTCCGGTCATTTTATCTTTAAGACCAAGCTCCGTGATCCGCTTTTCTATTCTGATGCGCGCAAATCCTACAGGCACATCGGAGTCTGTATATGCTTCCACATATGCTCTGCCTGCCTCTGCCAATCCGGGATCCAGAGGCAGATATGCCTTTCCTCCCGTCTCCGATAATTTGCGGTCTGCCACAGGCTCTCCGGTTTTGTTGCCACCCTCATCAGCTGCATAGATCACGATCCTGGTAAGGGTATCTGTCCTGTCTTCCCTTATGACCTTGTCGTAATCTCCCCTTTTGAAATCGTACAGCCTTGCACTCTCCAGGATGTCCTCTCCGAATACAAATGTGCTCCTTACAGACAACCACAGGGTTTCATTTATCCCTCTGAGATAGTGGTACTCCCGGCTGTCATCGGAAGCATAGAATATCCTGCTTCCCGAGTAACTTGCCGTCACCTTGTATCCGCCGTTGCGGAACAATTCCCGGTCTCCGTCTTCGAGCAGATCTTCTATGCTGCTTATTTTGGCCTCTCCGGTGGACTCATCAACCGGAACCTTCAGGATAAACAGTGCCTCTGCCCCTTCTATCCTGAATGTCACTTTTCCTGTGGGCTTTTCCACACTGGCCGTGCTTGAATTAGTGAGCTGTACTGAAATACCGGTGTTCACGTCGGACTTGCCCCTACCCTCAAACACGCTGATGTCTCCGAAGACTACACTTCGCTTTGAGAAAGAGACCTTTAATCTCTCCGTATAAGTGGATATGTACTGAGGGTGCCCCTCTTTCTTTCGCACCAGATTGACCCTGCAACGGTAGGTTCCCTCATCCTCCCTGGAGCATTTGTAAAAGGCTATGGTCCTGGTGGTGCAGTCAGTCACATCCTCCCAGCCTCTCGTTGCCTCATCATATTTCTGCCACTGGTAATCGATGTGGTCCTCATAGTCCTGAAGGTCCTTCACCTCTGCAGCCACCCTGTAGATCCCGTCAGGGTAAACCAAAAGATCATTGGTGGTAAGAGAAACCTCGGGTTTTACCGAGACATCTGTCCGACCTTCTATTACAGGGCTGAAAATGCTCTCCTGGGGAACCTTGCTCCGCCTGGTCTTGATCCTGTACTGGTATTTCGTATCCGCAGTCAATCCTGTATCGGTAAATGAATACTGACGTACGATATGACCGTTTTTGTCAGTAAGGGTATTTCCGTTCTCGTCTTTAACGAGCTTGTAATCGCTTCCGTTTACCGTCCCCACCAGCTCATTCCCGCCACCCTGCGGGAAATCATAGTACTTGTATATATCAAAGGCCTGCGGTGTTCCGGTGTTACAGGTCCATGTCAGCGCGATCTGCGAGTCTGTGGTATTCTCGAAATCCTGCGAAATGTCCTCGGGAAGCTCCGGTGGCGATTGCACATCATCAACCTCATATGTTACTACGGGGAAGGTGTATTTTTCATCATATTCTATCGTATATTCCAGCATCCTCCATGCGAAATAATACCCGTAGTCCTTAGCGGATTTCGGCATATTCGCCACAGTACATGAGAACTGGTATCCATCGCTGGAAGAATATGTGCCCCCCGCCATGCCTGACCCGCTGGTATGGATGCCTGCTTTTACCGTGGCCACACCCGCTTCCGAGAATTCTGCGCCTGCATCGAGGGTAGCCCATCCTCCGTACAAAATGTTTTTACTTCGTTCCGATTCGGTGGTATTAACCGCGTAGGTCTGTGTGATCTTGCCGCTGCCATAGGATATGCCTTCCCAGTTATCATCGGGTTCATATATCACTTTATTCCCTTTTTCGTCCTTTTTTACCTTATCCCTTGCGGCTTTGGGAATATCATTCTTGTTTTTTGGATAAGTGGATGGATCTCCCGGTGTAGACCCCAGATATTCTTTCACGTCAGGCAGCACATCCTTGTATTCGGCCTGGATCTCATTGTAATCATCCAGTGTCAGGGTCTGGGTAACAGGCTTGTGCGGATTATGGACATACATCTTCTGCCTGCTTACTGTGATGTTCCCCCTACTGTCCGTCGATACTCCCGTTGCAATATACTCGAAATCTTCAGAAGGAACGGAACTCATTACGACCGCGTCTTCTCCGCCCCCCGTAGAGTAGTTCACCGTAAAGGTCTTGGAGGTATTCTTCCCCCATGAACCGGTCATGCGGAATCCGGTGTTCGCAGAAGTATAAAAACCTAAACCCACCGCATCTAATGAGCCACTGATCCCGATCTCAAATGAAAAGTTTTGCTGATATCCCTTAGTATCTCCATCACTTTTGCCAAATGCCGTAGAGCAGCTTTTAAGCATTGCACCGTTGTCATATGCCGCCACATCCTTAAAATACGGTGCCGAAGCAAGAACGGCTATGACCTTGGGATCAGAGTATGTGATCTTGTGATTACCTGTATACTCCAGCACTGTCCCGTCGATGTCCGTATCCGGAGATGCAAAGATTATAGGCGATCCCGCATAGACATCATTGTAGTGGTGATCATATGGTTCGTTGTTGGCGTTATAGGTTTTAAGAGCCCGGGTTGAATTTCTTCCGTCGGTATATAGAACGGTCGCCTTGGCCTCCATTTTGTTGCTTTCCTGATCCTTAACCTTTGATATGCGGTTTATCACCAAATATTCGTATTCACTGCCGTTATAGTTCCCGCATTTGGCACCATACTCATAGTAATCGCACTGCTTGCCGTCACTTCCGTGGATATCAGTAAACACAAGGCTTCCTTTCGGGACGGTATGGCCGCTGCTGTCAACTTCCATGCTGGTGTCTTCGAGCTCATCTTCTATGGAAAATGACCCGTTATAGGAATAAAGGACGCTGTCAAGATAAATCCTTGTCTGGCTCTGGGGCCCGAAAAATTTCCCCACGGCCAGATTGGTATTCATTACGGGAGAGCTGTAGTAATTCTCATCCCACCCGTTGGAGGACACGAAGTTGTCATCATCATCCCTGCTCCCCTCGACCACATTCATGTTCTGTATGAGTTCGGGTTTAAGCGAATGACTGTCCCCGTCATAGATGTATTTGCCCAGCACCCGGGAAACATTGAGCAATTGCTCGCTTTTCTTCTGACCGCTTAATATCAGTTCATCTGTACCATCATCATCCAGATCTCCGAAAGCAAAGGAAACCCTTATAAGAGGATCGTCCCCATAGGAGATCACCTGGGATTCCTTGAGCATCTGTCCCTTGTCGCTTCCGTAGAGCAGAACCGATTCGCTGTTTATTGAGCGAGCGATGATCTTGTAGTTTGCATTGGAGTTGACGCTGGTTTCACAGCCGGTGCTTGATGCACCATAAGATATGATAAGATCGTCGGTCCCATCATTATCGGCATCTCCTGATGTAAGATCGACATTGTTGTAATAGTTTTTGTAACGATTATCAAGGCCGGGGATGATCCCACCGGGGGTCTCTTTGAGGGCGTAATTCCACCTCACCATCCATGAATCTCTGCTATACGGATCAGAATCCTTCCCGTTTATGAGATCGTATACGGATACCTTAGCCCTTTCGCTTCCATCGGAAGATGGTACGTATACGGCGATCTCGTCAACCGTATCATTGTCATAGTCTCCGCAGCTGACCTGCAGCTGTGACTGCATAACAAAGGGAAGCTTATCCGGAGAGTTCAAACTGCTGAAATAGTAGGCACTGAGATCTGCCAGCTCAAACGCATCACTATACGTTCCGTTGTAAGGGTCATAGGTCCTGAGACACAGCGTGATTTTCCTTTGACCAAGGATTCCGCTTATTTCCGTATAGACCACGGCAACGCTCTGTTTCCTGCCGGTCCCCTTAAGATCGCAGTCCGATGCAGCGGCAAAGCAACCCGCTTTAAGAAAGGCTGCTTTTGTGTCTTTCCGGGTGTAGGTATGGAGCGGCGAAACAGTCGGGAGAAGTGAGCCTATATTGCCGTCCAGTCTGGCGTTATGGCCGTAAAGATGCGCATTATCGCCGTTATCATTTGTGTTGATCACCAACAGCTCACTGACCCGGTTCATGCTCTTCACATCGGACCCGTAAGGGTTGTCGGTCGAATCCGGATCATAATCCTCCGGCATTTTGGAAGTATCTATGCCGATACTGCTTAAAACGTCACCGTTCTTGTCATATGTGACATCCCCATCATCCGCAACAGACCCGACCTCTGCATAAACCGGCTTCTCCGGTCCTGTGATTAGCCAGCCTGCTGCCAGCAGTACCGAACAAAGAAGTGCAAGCGTTTTCTTTCCTCTTCCCCGTCTTTTTCTCATTTTTCCCCCTTGATTATATACACGATCACTAATAACAATTTGGCAAATCCTTCTATTACCAGGATTTTCACTTCCTCTTTGTCATGTATCGTACCATCTTTTGTAAAAAATGTCAAAACAAAAGCAGGGCACCCACCGGGCACCCTGCTGCTTTGAACTTTATATTTTTACTCTGTAAAGAGGGCTGTTGAGTAATATCTGTCACCGCTGTCGGGAAGAAGGGCTACTATAACCTTACCCTTGTTCTCCGGACGTTTAGCCAGCTCTATGGCTCCGAAGAGAGCTGCTCCTGAAGAGATACCTACTGAGATTCCCTCCTTTTTGGCAAGAAGCTTGGCTGTTGCAAATGCGTCATCATTCTTCGCTCTGAATATCTCGTCATATACTTTGGTATTAAGTACATCGGGAACAAATCCTGCTCCGATTCCCTGGATCTTATGGGCTCCGGGAGTTCCTTCGGAAAGAACCGGTGAATCATCGGGCTCTAATGCAACAACTTTAACATTGGGGTTCTGCTCCTTAAGGTACTCTCCCGTTCCTGTTACGGTTCCGCCTGTGCCGACACCCGCAATGAATATATCTACCTTACCATCTGTATCTTTCCAGATCTCCGGGCCTGTGGTCGCCTTATGGATAGCCGGGTTAGCCGGGTTTACGAACTGGCCGGGAATGAAGCTGTTCGGGATCTCCTTCGAAAGCTCTTCTGCCTTGGCAATGGCTCCCTTCATTCCCTTGGCGCCTTCTGTCAGCACAAGCTCTGCACCGTATGCCTTAAGGATGTTTCTTCTCTCAACACTCATGGTCTCGGGCATGGTAAGGATAATTCGATATCCCTTGGCTGCTGCTATTGCTGCAAGACCTATTCCGGTATTACCACTGGTGGGCTCGATGATAACGGAGCCTTCCTTTAACTGACCCTTCTTCTCAGCGTCCTCGATCATAGCCTTTGCGATACGATCCTTAACGCTTCCTGCCGGATTGAAGTACTCCAGCTTAACAAGGATCGTTGCCTCAAGGCCCAGATCCTTTTCAATATTAACTACTTCTACTAAGGGTGTATTTCCTATAAGTCCTAATGTTCCTTTATATATATTTGCCATGATCTTTTACCTTCTTTCATAATTATATTGCTTTAAATCCGTTCTCAAGGTCTGCAATGATGTCGTCTATGTGCTCTGTTCCGATGGATAACCTGATTGTGCCGGGGGTGATACCCTGGTCAGCCAGTTCCTCTTCCGTAAGCTGTGAATGAGTTGTTGATGCCGGATGGATAACCAGGCTCTTAACATCCGCAACATTTGCCAGCAGTGAGAAGATCTTTAAGTTATCAATGAACTTCCATGCTGCGTCCTGTCCGCCCTTGATCTCGAAGGTGAATATGGAAGCACCTCCGTTGGGGAAGTATTTCTTGTACAGTTCGTGATCCGGATGGTCCGGCAGTGACGGATGGTTTACCTTCGTTACCTGGGGATGCTTAGCTAAGTACTCAACAACCTTCTTGGTGTTCTCTGCATGTCTGTCAAGGCGGAGGGACAATGTCTCAACTCCCTGTAAGAGAAGAAATGCGTTAAAGGGTGAGATTGCTGCTCCCTCGTCTCTTAAAAGGATAGCCCTTATGTATGTAACGAAAGCTGCAGGACCCGCAACATCTGCAAATGTGGCTCCGTGATAGCTGGGGTTGGGTGCTCCGATGTTAGGGTACTTACCGCTCTTCCAGTCGAACTTGCCGCCGTCCACGATGATACCGCCCAGAGTAGTTCCGTGTCCGCCAATGAACTTTGTTGCGGAATGAACAACTATATCTGCACCGTGCTCGAAGGGTCTGATAAGGTAGGGTGTTCCGAAGGTGTTATCAACTACCACCGGAAGCCCGTGTTTGTGTGCAATCTCAGATATCTTGTCGATATCGGGGATATCGCTGTTGGGATTACCCAGAGTCTCAAGGTAGATGGCTCTCGTGTTATCTTTAATAGCTCCCTCAACCTCTGACAGGTTATGTGCGTCAACAAAAGTGGTCTCTACTCCGAATTCTGTCAGTGTGTGTGCCAGAAGATTATATGTTCCGCCGTAGATAGTCTTCTGTGCTACGATATGTCCGCCTTTGGCTGCCAGAGCCTGAATGGTATAGGTGATGGCTGCTGCGCCTGAAGCCACTGCCAGGGCTGCGCTTCCGCCCTCTAATGCCGCAAGTCTCTTTTCAAGAACATCCTGGGTAGAGTTGGTAAGTCTTCCGTAGATGTTTCCCGCATCCCTGAGACCGAAGCGGTCAGCAGCATGCTGGCTGTTGCGGAATACATAAGATGTTGTCTGGTAAATGGGCACCGCCCGGGAGTCTGTAGCCGGATCCGGCTCTTCCTGCCCTACATGTAACTGTAATGTCTCAAATTTATAATCGCTCATAGTTTAATTCTCCTTCTTTTGCTAATAATATCTGCCGTCTTTCGACGGTCTGTCTAAGATGATATTCTACCACATCTTTTTAAATGATGCCATCAGTGTGTGCTGATACCGGTTCTCTTTTCATAGTCGTCCAGCGCAGATCCTATAGCCTCTTCCGCCAGGACCGAACAGTGCATCTTGTAATCCGGCAGCCCGTCAAGAGCCTCTGCAACAGCCTTATTGGTAAGCTTCCTGGCTTCCGATACCGGCTTACCCTTGATAAGCTCAGTAGCCATGGAGCTTGATGCTATTGCGCTTCCGCATCCGAAGGTCTCGAATTTGACATCCTCAATAATGCCGTCTTCTATCTTGAGATACATTTTCATGATATCACCGCACTTGGCATTGCCGACTTCACCGATGCCGTTGGCGTCCTCTATCACTCCCACATTCCGGGGATTCCGAAAATGCTCCATAACTTTTTCGCTGTAAAGTGCCATTATCATATCCTCCTGATCACAAAATGAATTCTTTCTTGCCTGCCTGTAAGTCTCTCCAGATGGGAGAGAAGCCTCTTAAGTATTCCACGACTTCCTTTACGGACTCAATTATGTAATCTACATCTTCATCTGTGGTATCCTCGTTTATGGTCAGTCTCAAGGATCCGTGGGCCACATCATGCACCCTTCCTATTGCAAGAAGTACGTGGCTGGGGTCCAGTGATCCGGATGTGCAGGCACTTCCTGATGAAGCAGCGATTCCCTTGTCATCAAGTAAGAGCAGGAGTGATTCTCCTTCGATCCCTTCAAAACAGAAATTGACGTTCCCCGGAAGCCTACAGACCTCGTCCCCGTTTAATGCTGAGTGGGGTATCTCCCTGAGACCTTTTATAAGCCGGTCTCTTTTCTCCTGAACCCTGGCTGACACTTTCTCCATAGTGGCCTCCGCTTCCTTTAGCGCTACCGCCATGGCTGCGATACCCGGTACATTCTCCGTTCCGGCCCGCTTGCCCTTCTCCTGGGCTCCGCCTTCTATAAGGTTCGTCAGCCTGATGCCCTTCCTTGTATATAAGAATCCTACGCCTTTCGGCCCATGGAACTTATGTCCCGATGCTGACAGGAGGTCTATATTGTCAGCATCCACGTCTATGGGAAGGTGTCCCACTACCTGAACGGCATCTGTGTGGAAAATGACGCCCTTCTTTCTGCAAATGGCCCCGATCTCTCTGATGGGCTGTATCGTTCCTATCTCATTGTTAGCATACATTATGGTAACAAGACAGGTGTCATCCCGGATGGCCGCCTCAACTTCTTCCGGCCTGATGATCCCGTTTTCGTGAACATCCAGCAGCGTTACCTCATATCCTTCCTTCTCTAGCTTCTGCAATGTGTGGAGGACTGCGTGATGCTCAAAGGCTGAGGAAATGATATGCTTCTTACCCTTCTTCCTGCCCAGCTCTGCCACGGACCTAATGGCCTGATTGTCTGCCTCGCTGCCGCCGGAGGTAAAAGTGATCTCCTTCGCGCTCGCACCAATGACTGATGCTACATCTTCCCTTGCCTTCTCCAGTACTTCCTTGGCCTGCTGGCCGAAGGTGTATAGGCTGGAAGGATTACCATATGTATCATTTATAAGAGAAACCATTGTCCTGATGGCTGCCTCGCTCATCTTGGTTGTTGCTGCATTATCAGCATATATCATGGTTTCGGCTCCTTTCTCTTTATTCTGGTGCATATTATAAATCCCTTTTACCTACCATGTCAATAGGTTTTTAAAAATTTTTCTTGATTTACCTATTTACCCTGCGGTATAATAGGCAAAAGTAATCCTGTTAACGGAGGTGAAACATCAATGATATCAACGCGTGGACGCTATGCCATCCGGGTTATGATGGATATTGCAGAACATGATACGGGAAAATATATTCCATTAAAAGATATAGCTGCCCGTCAGGAGATTTCAAAAAAGTATCTTGAGATAATAGTTAAAGATATGGTAGCCGGAGGGCTTCTTACAGGGGCTTCAGGAAAAGGAGGCGGCTATAAACTTAACAGGACCCCGGAAGAATACAGCATAGGAGAAATCCTTGAACTGATGGAAGGAACTCTTGCATCCATTGCATGCCTTGCTACGGAAACCAACGACTGCCCCAGGAAAGCAGCCTGTGAGACTCTCCCCATGTGGGAAGAATATGACAAAATGGTCCATGATTTCTTTTACAATAAGAAGCTGTCTGATCTTCTGCCGAAATAGAACTATATTACAATTAATGCCCGGTTGTTAAATTACGCTTTAATAACCGGGCAATTATTATCTGGCTTCGTTTGGTGTCCTGGCACTGCGCCGGGCTTCGGGAATGATCTCTCCTGCCTTGGTCAGGGAAATCTTCGTTAGTGTGGGACCGACCAGCTCATATATCAGGACGGAGAATAAAACAACATTCCTTATGACGGCGCCATCCCCGAGATTAGCTGCAGTTAGAGCCATTCCCAGCGCCACTCCCGCCTGTGGGAAAAGAGTGATCCCCAGGTGTGCTGTTATGGCCTCGCTGCAATGAGTCATTTTACAGCTTATAAAGGCTCCGTAGTACTTACCTGCACATCTGGATATTATATAGATAATTCCTATGAGTAATACCACAGGGTTGGACAGGATCCGCAGGTCCAGCTCGGCTCCCGACAGTATAAAGAAAAGAATGCTTACCGGACTGGTCCAGCGATCCACTCTCCCCATCAGCTCTTCAGAAGTCTCGCATACATTACAGAATACAGTCCCCATCATCATGCATACCAGAAGCAGGGAGAATCCTACATGAACCCCTCCGACATCGAATTCCATCATGGATATTCCCACCGTAAGAAGGACAAAGGATATTGAAAGGGACATTCTCTTGCTTCTTGAGTGAAAGTATACTTCCAGGAAGTTCAGAATGTATCCTGCCAGTATACCCAGTAAAAGGGAAAGAACTATTTCCACCAGCGGCTCCACAAGTACGCTTGTAACATTTACCGCTCCTGACTCCAGAGCATTTGCAACTCCGAAGGAGACCGAGAAGAGAACCAGCCCCACTGCATCATCTATAGCAACCACCATAAGCAGCAGTTTGGTCAGGGGACCGTCTGCTTTATACTGCTTAACAACCATGAGGGTAGCTGCCGGTGCAGTTGCCGCGGCTATGGAACCCAGCGTGACGGCGGATGATAATGAGATGATACCCGGGTCAATGATATGTGTAACGATCAGTGCTGCGTCAACCAGTATGGTGGTTCCCACAGCCTGTAATATCCCCACGGTGACCGCCTGTTTTCCCATTACCTTCAGCTGGGATAGGCGGAATTCATTGCCTATGGCGAAGGCAATAAATCCTAATGCCACCTGGGACAATATCTTTAATGAATCTACTATCTCAAGGGATGTAAATCCCAGCCCCAACACTCCGAACCGTCCTATAACGAAGGGTCCTAAAAGCAAGCCCGTGATAAGATATGCCGTAACCGCCGGCAAATTAACGACCTTTGCCAGACGGGACATTAACAGCCCGCCAAGAAGTGCTATGGCCAGGCATAGCAGCGTTTCTTCCGTATTCATTGTGATCTCCTCTTCTTGCCCCTAAAAAATGTAGGATAATTATATCCCGTTTTAATTATTGCCCGTTTATTCGTCTGTACTATTCATAATGAAAGATCATTTTGTATATGGGTTTATCCAGCTTGATAAACTTGGATTCGTACTCTGTCATTATGTTTCCTTCATTCATTACCGGATCCCTGTGGAGGTTTTCCGTTTTGGCGTCCAGGACCCAGCCGGCCTCCCCGATCTCTTCCAGGGAAAACTCAAAAAGCTTCCCATTGTCCGTCTTGAACTCTATAAGACCTCCGGGTTTTAGTATCTGCCGGTACCTTCCCAGGAATTCCGAAGAGGTCAGCCGTCTCTTGGAATGCCGGTCCTTCGGCCAGGGATCCGAGAAGTTCAGGAATATCCGGCTTATCTCTTTTTCCGAAAAGATCTCCGGCAGTATCTCCGCATTAAGGCTTAAAAGGCGAAGATTCGGAATATCCTCCATCTCCCGGAGTTTTTGCACTGCGCGGATCTGGACGCTTGGATACTTCTCGATCCCTATGAAATTGATATCCGGATAGGTCAGGGCGTGTTCAATGATAAAGCGCCCCTTTCCCATGCCGATCTCAATAAATATGGGATTATCATTATTAAAGACCCTGTTCCAGGATCCTCTGGATTTTTGGGGATCTGTAATTGTATAGGGGCTTTCGGCTACTTCCTCCTCCGCCCCGGGAATGTTACGTAATCGCATCTTTAATCCCTGACCATTCTTTTGTTGATTTATTATCCGATATAAGATACCATTGAAAATGAGGGTATTCCGTTACCGTAGAACATTTTCGTAATATCTTTCTTTACGTATAACGTTCATTTTATCCCTTTTTTATTTTTTTTCAACACTTATTTTTGCTATATTTCGGAAGGCCCTATCAGATTTATTCGGGAGAATTACATGAAGCTTAAAAGAAGGATCTCCTTCCTTATCATCATATTATCCATCATCCTATGTTATACCGAACCCGTCTCCGCCAAGGTCACCTGGCCCTCCGCCCCCGGAGTCAGCTCCGATGGTGCTATCATTATGGATGCAGCCACCGGCGCCGTCCTTTTCTCAAAGAATATCAATAAGGAAATGTATCCCGCCAGCATTACCAAGATAATGACTGTGCTCCTTGTTCTTGAGAACTGTTCCATGGATCAGACCGTCACATTTTCCAGAGATGCCGTGTATAACATAGAATTCGGGAGCAACCACATCGGAATGACGGTGGGAGAGCAGATCACGGTAGAGCAGGCCCTCTACGGAATATGCCTGGAATCCGCAAATGAAGTGTGTAACGGCGTAGGGGAGCTTATCGCCGGATCCCAGGAGAAGTTTGTGGACATGATGAATACCCGGGCCAAGGAGCTGGGCTGCAAACATACACATTTCATGAACGCCAACGGTCTTCATGATAAGCAGCATTATTCCAGTCCCTACGATATGGCGCTGATCGCCAGGGAGTGCCTTAAACACGCGGATTTCAAGCGGATCGCCGGGACCAAGTCCTATGAGCTTGCTCCCACCAATAAGACCTCGGAAGTAAGGTATCTTAACAATCAGCATAAGATGTTTCCCGGGAAAAAATATGAATACGACGGTTTTGAATGCGGGAAGACAGGCTTTACCGACCAGGCCCTCAACACCCTGGTAACCATTGCAAAGCGCGATGATCTGGAGCTTATCTGTGTTACCATGCACGGCAACCAGACCCACTATCCCGATACCACCGCCCTGTTAAACTACGGCTTCAAGCACTATAAGGATGTGGCCATATCTTCCATGGACGAGAACCTGAAGAATGACTACTATCCTGAAAATGAGAGCATCCTGAAGGACTTCCTGGGAGATTGCAAGGACTACACCTTTGAATACGACAAATCAGCAGTCCTTACGCTTCCGGATACGGCTTCCTTTTCCGATTATGTTCCCAAATTATCCGATCCGAAGACCGAGGGGGATACCCTTTCCGCCAATATTAAGTACTATTATGGAGAGGACATTATGGGGACTGTCCCTGTGACATTGAAAAAGAACGAACCTGTGGCCGCCACCCCCGGCAGCCAACCCACAGAAGATAAGACCCCTCTGATCTTTACTATCCTGAAGATCCTGCTGATAGTCATCCTGGTTGTTGTTGTAGGCTTTGTCATCCTCTATCTATACGCCAGAAATGAAGTAAAGAAGCGGCGCAGGAGACGGAGGCGCAGACGCTACGAAGAAGAGGAATACGATCGGCGGCGTAGATAGCGATTCACAGTTAACATAACGGTCATTCATAATCCTCTCTACGTTCGGATTATTCATGTCGTTATGTTCCTGCTTCGCAGTATAACAAAAGACATAAAACAGCATTAACAAGCAAGCTTGTATGCTGCTTTATGTCTTTTTTAACTGTGAATCGTAAAGATTTTACGTCATATTTGCAAACATTGCTGCGATCTCTTCCGGACTTAACTGTTTGTTGGGATCCGAGAGATCCGGCATCGGAGGCTTTTCCTCTGCTACGGGAGCAGGTTCGGGCTCAGGTGCTGGTTCTGGGGCAGGTTCAGATGGGCTCATATTGGCAAACATCGCTGCTATCTCATCTGGACTTAACTGTTTGTTGGGATCCGAGAGATCCGGCATCGGAGGCTTCTCTTCCGCTGCAGGAGCCGGTTCCGGAACGGGTTCCGGTATCGGTTCAGGCTCCGGCTCGGGAACAGGTTCAGACGCTGCTTCTTCTGTAGGCGCCATATTCGCGAACATTGCTGCTATTTCATCCGGACTCAAGGCTTTGTTGGGATCCGAGAGATCCGGCATCGGTGGTTTTTCTTCTGCTACCGGCTCCGGTTCGGGTTCTACAGCCGCAGCAACGGGCTCTTCCGCCACTTCTTCTTCATATCCTGAAAGATCGAATGCTGAGAGATCCAGGTCTCCCAGGTCTGCATCATCAGAGGTTCCTTCCAATCCGCCGAGATCCAATCCACCAAGATCCATTTCTCCAAGGTCCGGTACATCTGCTGTTTCTTCTAATCCGCCGAGATCCAATCCTCCCAGATCCATCTCCCCAAGATCTAAATCTCCAAGATCCGGTGCTGCTTCCATCTCAGGTACTTCCGGTATCGGGATGTCTTCTGCCGCAGGTACTTCCGGTGTCGGCATTTCTTCAGCCACATGTGTTTCCGGTATAGGTATTTCTTCAGCCACTGGTGTTTCCGGGATCGCCATCTCTTCTGCCACGGGTGCCTCCGGTATCGGTATCTCTTCTGTTACAGGCTCCGCCGCTACAGGCTCCGGTTCTGCTGCCATAGGCTCGGATGCCGGTGCTTCCGGCATAGGCTCGGGTGCCGGCGCTTCCGGCATAGGCGCTGCAGCAGCTGCTGCCACAGGAACTCCCTTGGCCAGAGAATCATTTACCTCAGCGAGCTTAGCCAGGATGGCTTCTATATCCTGCTTGCTGGCAAATTCCGAGTTGCTCTCAACGGCACTGGCGATAGCCATAACCTTTTCTTTCTGCTCTTCGGCGGCGCTCTTGTTCTCCTTGAGTTCTCCTACCATTGATAATATCTTCTCCAGGATAATATCATTGGAGTTCATAAGGGCATCTGTGTTCTCCTTGTTCCGGCTCACAACTATCTTGGAGGAGGCCTTCTGATTAAGAACGATCTCTCTCGCCAGCGCATCAAGGGTATCTTCCGTCTCCTTACGTGAGGATTCCACAACGCCGTGGTTCTTTTTCATCATGAGATAGAGCGCCCTCTGGGCCTTCATCTCATTATTGTAATAAGCATTGCTGACCTTCTTGCTGTCTCCCATGATCCCCAGGATACATAGTATTAGGATGGTGGTCATGGCGATACACACAAGGGACGCGATCACAATGGGGATAACATTGGTAATATTGGTGATCATAAGGTACAGATCGCATATTACCGCAAGGATCAAGAGGTCCGCTATAACAATACAGCAGATCTTATAATTGATCTTCCCCGGCTTATTATCCTTTTTTCTTTCCTCTTCCATGCAGATTCCCTCGCTTTAGTCTATTCTTTATCAACAATCTTCTCTTTCTTTACATACACAGAAGTGATAATCTGGGTAATACCGAACAGGAACAATGCCATGGCGATAAGTATCCTTATTATATCGGTGTCACCTGTTCTCGGCATATCATTGCCGTTATACTTCTTCGGAACCTTGGCATTGCTTGTCTTGCCTGAAGTTGCTGATGCATTGGTTTTATATATTATACCAAATTCCGAAAAATGAGATGTAGTAAATCGTATGCACTGTACTTTCTTTCCCTGAGCATTCTTTCCTTCAACCAGGGTGGATTTCAGTTCCTCCAGGGAATTGGATTTTGAGACCGTCACTACTCTGATGGATCCTTTTGACGTATCCATGGTCGAGGGCAGTGGAAGGATTATGGTACAGTTTGTGAAATCCGTTGCGTCGTCACCGGAGGCTTTTTTCAGGGTGATATCGTACCAGTCCATCTTCTCTCCGGTTTCCAGCTTAACCAGCTTCTTTAATTCTTCACTGGTTGTCCTTCCGTCACTGTCCTTATCCCTGATGTATAGGAAGAGGTCTTCCTTCATATCCTTAACTCCGGCCTGGATACACTCGGTATTGGTCTGGCCCTTGCGCATATCGGTAATGGTGAGGGTATAACCGCTTCCGTCTTTCGCCGTGTATACAACTCCGAAATCGGAAAAATGAGAGGTGTTGAATTTAACACATTTCTTTCCGTTTACTTCAACTACACTTGCTTTCAAGGTTTCCAGCTCTCCGCCGGATGATTTGAGGGTCTTGATCTCTACAGTTCCGTTAGTAGTATCCCAATCTGTGGGAAGGGGTATTGTAACTGTACATGTTCCGAAATCCGTTACTGCATTACCGTCTTCATCCTCAAGAGAGAGGTCATAATATACTGCTTTTGAGCCGGAACCAATGGAAATCTTGCTCTTTACATCGCCGCCTGAGGAATCCTTTATAACAAAGAAAACGTATCCCTTGTGTTCCTTAGTAAAAGTTGCGGATATGCAGTCTCCGCCCGTTGTACTGCTTCGCTCATCTAATATGAGTGCTGTCTTAGTTGTAGTTTCACTGCTGCTTGAGCTACTGCTGCTTGAACTACTGCTGGAGCTGGAGCTGCTTGAACTGCTGGAGCTGCTACTGGAGCTGCTGCTTGAGGAGCTGCTGCTTGAACTACTGCTGGAGCTGGAGCTGCTTGAGCTGCTGGAGCTACCGGAACTGCTGCTGGATTCGCTGCTTGAGCTACTGCTGGGGTCTTCTCCACCGCCGCCTGAACTGCTGGGAGAGTATACCAGGCCAAACTCCGTGCCCAGATCAGTAAATTGAGTAGCCGTAAAACTGATGCATTCTACTCCTCCTACATCGGCGTAAGTATTTGCATCCGCATAGCCCTCCAATAACAGAAGGACTTTTTGTCCGCTGCCGTTGTCGCCGACAGATACTGCATTAATGGTTCCCTTTGTCCTGTCCATGGTAGAAGGAATGGGGAGGGTGATAGTACACTTGCCGAAGTTGTCCGGTATTTCCTCGTTCCTGTTTTGAAGAGAAATATCGTACCACTGCAAGACTCCCCCATCTTTCAGGGAAACCAGATTCTTTAACTTTTCAGTTGAAATCTTATCGCTGCTGTCCTTATCTCTTACCATAAAGTAGAGGTTTTCACTCAGCGTTTCAACGGAGGCTGTGATCCCGGCGGTGTCGGCATATATGGGAAACTGCTTGGCTTCCCCTGCGTCCACCATTACCTCGTCTGCTCCTCGCCTGTCCACAACGGTAACCGCATCTGCCGCCGGTGATGAACCGCCCCCTAAGGAGTGAAACTCGATCAGGGTGTTACCTCGTACATAACTATGGTTTCCTGAATTTCTGTATAATCTGAGGCATTCCTGGCCGGTAGACGAATCAGTTCGAACCCAGCCGTAAAGGATCCTTTGATTAAGGGTCTCCACAAATGATTCTGCGGCTGTTCCGGAGTATCCGTATACATCACTTATCCTGAAATTTTCCGGATTGCCGTAGATCCTGAACTGATCTATCTCTCCCTCATCTGTCTTGCCTATTTCATCAATGCTCTGGGGGAAGCGGATCACATTGGCAACGCAATCGTAGAAAGCAGAAGCCGCTAATTCCTCTACGCCTTCTTCGAATTCAATCTCTTTTGTTCTGAGTCCGGAAGCCGCAAACTCCTCGACTTTTTTTACCGATCCCGGAATGGTGACTTTATCCAGAGTTATGCCTTTGCTAAGACAAAACTGAAACACGGATTTCCCCAGCGATGTAACTCCGTCTTCTATAATAACCTTCTTTACCCCGCTGATATATGCATTTTCGGACCAGGGTGTAGGATTGGACCCATAGTCGTTGATCTCCCCGTCTCCACTGTCCTTGCTTATGGTCAGCGTGTCATCATCTATGCTCCAGCTGATCTCACCGTCTATGCCGCCGGCAGTATTTGCAGCCTTCGTTAATTGAGGCAAAAACAGTATCAGCAATGCCAGAAGGATTGTTGATATACCGTATACTCTTTTTAGTCTTCTTTTTTTCTTACTCACTATGCTCTTCTCCCCGCTGATTATACTATTTTCTCCATCTTTTTGTAAACAAGCCCGCTCATTTTACCTTGGCTGTTTTCTTGACCTTTATCTTACACTTGGCTTTCTTTCCGTCAGCCCCGGTGGCAGTAATGGTTGCAGTTCCTTTGCCTACTCCTCTTACCGTAGCCTTGTTACCCTTTGCCGTAACTTTGGCTACGTTTTCATTGCTGCTCTTCCAGGAAACAGTCTTATATGAAGCCTTGGCCGGATTAACCGTTGCCTTAAGGCTTACCGTCTTTTTATTCTTCTTTGACAGATCCAGGGTTACACTGGTCTTGTTTAATCTGACACTCTTAACGGCTACGTAATTTTTTACCTTTACGGTGCATGAGGCTGTTTTTCCGTTAGCGGTGGTTGCTGTGATCTTTGCCTTTCCGTTCTTCTTTCCGTATACAATACCCGTATCCGTTACCGTAGCGATCTTCGTATTGCTGCTGGACCAGGTAACTGTTTTGTTTGTCGCATTTACCGGGTTGAAAATGGGCGTACCAAGCACGGCATAAGTTTTCTTTGCCATGTTAAGGGTTATGGTCGTCTTGCTAAGGCGAATGCTTTTAACAGGGATCTCCTGCGGATTCGCGGGATCGTCCGGATCTTCCCCTGTCCCGGCTTTTTTAACGGTGAAATTCGCTATGGCTTCTCCACCCTGATAATTGTCTGTTTCAGCTATGATCGCCTTAACCGTATAATATCCGGCCTTGTAGGGAACATCCGGGATGTATTCGTCGGAGCCTCTCACCGCATATACATAGGTTACTTCTCCGTTCCCTGTATTACCGGATACACTTGGTGCATTGGGAGTCTCTCCGCTTATCCATCCGGTAATGCTTACTGACGGATCAATGGGGGCTTTGTTGACCGTAACCGATGCAATGCCTTCACAGGGAATATATTTCGCATTTGTCGGCGAGAATGTCCATACCGCACTGAGAGTACCGGCTTCAGGAGCGATCCACGGTGTCTTCCAGGATAGAGTTCCCGGTACAACTGTCTTTTGCTCATCGTCCGTAACAAATACCGCCTTGTTGAATCTCAGTTCCGAGAGTTTCTGTCCATAGGTCAGGGTCTTGTTCTGCAGCGTAATCTCCGAACCCTCTTTGAGGACCGTAGGGGTCTGCTTGATAGCCGATATATTGATGCAAAACTCCACATCATTGTAATTCTTCATCCGGGCAGTAACCCTAACTGAGCCCTCTTCCGGTTCTGACACGCCGGCTAACGCATAGGCCAGTGCATTTCCGTTTGAAATAGACGGTGCCTCACTAAATGTAAGGTTACCGGTTACATCTGGTCCCATCCAGATAACAGTCCCGCGATCAGAGGGAAGCCCCTTTAACGATATACTGTCACGATTTTCCCTTGAACAGATATAGTTCATATTCACAATGATGGGCGTACCCGGCACATTTGCTTTTACAATGCTGGCAGTGGTGCTCTCCTGATTGCCGGATTCGGATAGCGCATAGTTTTCCGAGTCCTCTCCCACCAGTTTCAGATTGCTTAAAGTTACTTTTTTATCTGTGCCCACCTCTGCATCCGCAAAAGATCCGTTAACAGAAACGCTTAATCGGTCATTCGTCAGCTTTCCTTTGATCCTGACTCCCGATAAGTCCAAAGTAACCGTTTTTTTACCGTCATAATTCTTGTATTTGGCTGTTATGCCGGATACAGTCACCGTCCTTAAAAGGATGTCTGCCTTTGATTCGGCCTGCTGGGCTCCGGCGGTCAATTCATAATTGTCTTTTGAGGAACCTGTAAGGGCATATTCCGTAAGGATAACCTTTTTGTCAGTTCCCACCTTTGCCGATTCAAATGTTCCTTTTGCAGTAACAGATAAATTGTCTGCAGGAAGCTTTCCGTCCAGGTTCATTTCGGTGTAATCCAACTGGGCTTCCCTTTTGCCGTCATATATCTTATCCTTAGCTTTGATGTTAGAGGCTACGATCCCTCTTTTTTCTATCTGAATGTTTCTACTGGATATCACGTCCTTATAGTTGTCTGCCGTGATCTTAAAATATATGGTCTTTTCTACGGCACCGGTTTTGGCAGGGGGCGCGTCCAAGGTGCATTCATCTGCCTTTTCTCCGTATTTTACGGTATATCCGGATGCGGGTGTTCTGACAATGACATTGATGGTGTGCTCTTGCCCGTCATATACATCGGCGTACCCGCTGGCAGAATATGAGATGTTGGCCCCTTCTATGGTAACGTCAATGCTCTCAGGCAACAGATCGTAATAATCATCGTTCCCTATTACTCTGTAATAAACGGTATAAGTGCCGGCGTTTGTTGCCGTTGGAACTGTTTCTTCATAGACTGAGTCCTGGGGTTCGGCCTGGCCTTTTTCCACAACTGTATAGCAGAGGGTTCCGCCATGTACCGTACCTTCATTAATGAGTTCCTGTGCCTGTCCGTTATAAATGAGGCCTTGCTTCCCAGTGGGTGGTGACAAAAGCGGGTCTATCTTATGAGGATCCGTTATTGCAAATCGCATTTGCCGGGTCCCGGAAAACTTTCCTTTTCCCGTTGCTTTCACTGTCGCATTGGAGCCGATCTCTGTGTTGTTAGTATATGAAATCGTATAATTACGGCCTTTGAGTATGCTTACTCCGTTCATGGATACAATAGGTTCCGGCTTTATCTCTTCTCCATTTTTATACTCATAGTATCTCGTCGGGATCTTTATGACGCCGTCAGAGATATCCAGTAATTCGGTTGTCCCGTTATGTATCTGGAGGTGATACTCCGTGCCCTTTATGGTTATCTTATAGTTATACCGCCCTCTACCGGGAATGGCATCGTCAATCTGAGAGATTGCCGTGCTGTTCCTGGGGGTTAAGGTAATAACCTTTTCTCCGAACCTGAAGGATTTGGTCTTAACGAGATTAACATATTCATCCATATCCCCCGACTCGTAATAGAACCCGCCTTTGCAATAGTAGGTCTTTTCAAAACTGTCGGCAAAATTCGATGTATCTATATCGTAGAGCCACCGTCCGTTATCTCCATTTGTATTTCCCTTAAAATGTTTCTTTTCAAAATCTGATCTGGGCGCACCGAAATAATTATAGTAATACCCGTCGGTCCCCAGGTCATCCCAGGTAACATCCATATACATAAATGTTTTCCCGCTATCATCAGAAACGGCATTCCATCTGTGAAAACCGCCGTTGGCCACCCCATCACTCCCGGATTTGCCTACAATCACATAATTAGGGATGCTCATATAGTTCATAACCAAAGAAAAGGTGTCTGCATAACCTTCACAGACCACTTTCCTGTGAGTATCAAAAACTCCAAGGGGACTATGGGCCCATTTTTCATCAACCGGCGTTTTCCCGTCACTTTTATAAGCATAGTCTACATCCGTGACTAGGAGATTGTGAACGATTGCTATCTTATCAAGGGTATCGGCGCCGTCTGCCGCCATAGATGCATATTCTTTGATCCCATTGTTTATGAGTTCATTATCCGTTGCCCTGACCGATGCGGTCCTGAATTCATTATATGAATACAAATACAAGTACTGATCGGAGTAGTTATACCCATTATATAACCAATAATACGCCGGATGGTCGTAATCATAACACTTGTAAACAGCTTCTATTTCACTACTGTCAAACGCATGTCCAAGACTTGTTATGTCAACCTGATCGAAAAGGAAAGATTCTCCGGCGGCCTGATAATCGGAGGTGCTTTCCATAAATGAGAGTGCCTTTTCATCTATGGCTCTATATAGTTTTTTCTGGTCCTCGCTAAGAGTATTGTATCCTACCGTTGAGGCCCCTTTAACAAATACTGAATCTTCGTCGTTCCAGCCGTAATCCTGATTTTTTCTCCCCCTCGGTATTGGCGCAGGAACTTCAATGTTTTCTTTATAATACTCAATCTTATAAGATGCGTCCCCGCCTACCGGCTTCGGCGCTTCTTCTTCAAAGACAATTCCCGTCGCTTCTTCGGCCCACACATTGGCTGTATTAAAGGGTACAAAAAGAGAGAAGACTACTGACAGGCCCATCAGCATTCCTCTACTAAGAACTGTCTTACAAGTACTACCCTTCATACACATCCGTCTTTCTGTTGATCACTTTTCATCTATTCCTACTTACGTTTCGCAACTACAACCAGCCTTCCGTTCTCGCCGGTATTCTCGCAGGTAGACAGCGTGAGCAGCTTGTCACCGTAGTATGCCGTGACTCCCGTGTCATACAGGGACTTCTCCTTGACCCCCTGAATATAATCGTTAAACTCGGCCTTGCTGTCTATGGAAATGTAGTTGTAATATTGAAATTCTTCCGTGTTCTTCTCACCCAGGGTCGAATGGAAGACTCCCACTATCTCATAGGTTCGTTCCTCATATAGGGTGCTGAAAATAATGGTCTTATGGGTAAGGTAAAATGCCTTTCTCGTGTAATCATGAAGCGCACCGAACATGGTCCCGGACTTCATGTTGTGACCGTGGATCAGATTATTCAGGTCGTTTCCCTTCTTGGTACACCTCTTGTCCAGCACCAGAAGTCCGTTCTTGTCAGAGTTCCCCTCAAAATCATGGGATAGATAATAATCATTATCTCCCGTCTTGTACATAACGGGATAGTCTATAACCGTATCGGGAATGGTAAGCCAGCCCACAAGATCCGGGTTCTGTGCCGCCAGCTTCTGAAACCGCGGCAGGACGGCATCCGGGTCATCGCTTTTTGCCGCCTGCTGCCCTTTTTTGGTATCCTTTCTGGCAGCTGCCTGAACTTCCGCCATGTTGTTGCGGGATTGGTATTCCTTGATAAAATATGCGGAAATGACCACGCCCAACAATCCCAATGTCAGATACAGCGGGATCAGTATTAATTTCCTTTTGCTTTTCCCCTTCGCCATGTCCCTTCGGGCTCCCTCGCGCCAGATATTAATTCTTCATTTAATAATATTGAATGCACAACAACTTGTATACACTCTTCTTAATTATACTATTTCTTGTATCTCTTTGTAAACATAATAATTCCCTAATAATTGACTATTCTCGGCTATTACGGTATGATATATATCATGATAGCTAATGTATCATCAGTTGGATAAGTATTATTTATAATTGGAGGGGACATATGAAGAAAATGAACGTTCGGCGAAAGATCACTAAACAAGTTCAGGCTATATTGATGACCTTGGGGATGACCTTGGGGATGGTCACGTTTACTGCAGCCCCGGTATGGGCTGTTTTGGATTTAGGACCGGAGTGGTCGGGGAATGCGAGTGCAATCCGAGATAAAACCTTTAATGAATTAGTAAGCGTCAAAGCCAATACAACTCTCAATATTTCTGAAGGAATAACGGTAACCGCCTATATGGGAATAAAGATAGCGGAAAATAAGACTTTGACAATTTCCGGCGGCGGCACCTTGATCGTTTACGGGAATGTAGATGACAACAATGAAGGAGCTCCTGCTATCTATGGGCTGGGTGGCAATAAACTGATAGTCGACGGAGCAACCGTTGAAGCAAACGGTGGGAATGGCTCTGATGGAGAAGACCCTAAAGTATATGACGGAATTGATGGTAAGTCCGGCGGCTCCGGTATCGATTGTGATGTGGAAATAAAATCCGGCATGCTTAAAGCCAAAGGAGGCGCAGGGGGAAGCGGCAGTAGTGGTATCTCTACATCTGATGCCACCGACGGTGGTAGCGGTGGTGAAGGAAAAAATGGAAGTGCAGGCATCAAAGGTAACCTGTTAGTTTATGGAGGAGAGGTAAAAACTACAGGTGGTAACGGTGGCAATGGTGGTGATGCAGGTAAAAGTGGCGGCTGTGGAGGTGACGGTTATGCAGGTGACGGTGGTAATGGAGGCGATGGCGTTACTGGCACATTGACCATTACCGGAGGTAAGGTTACTTCTAACGGCGGTAAAAAGGGAACCGGAGGATGTCAGCCCAATAATGATCTTCCTGAGTTTCAAGGAAGCGACGGAAACAACGGTAAAGGCGCCAGCGGAGTGATCACCTATTCTGATGTGAAAGCCATGATGCGTTCCGACGATTATGATAATTATTCTCCTTTAATATTAACAGGCGGACAGTGTGGTTATCGTTGTCTGAAGTTCTTAGGCGAATTCCTTTGGGTCGGCGGGACAGTGGTCAACAAAGGGAATGCAAATAATATTCCGGCTGCTGAAGGCGGAACGAAGACCGGTAAGGCTTCTTACGATATGACAACCAATACCCTCACTCTGACTAATTACAGTTACAAAGGACCTGGTGCTGCAGGTTCATCGAATGATTATGCCGCAATCTGTTATTCGGCCGTTGACACCCTGACCATCGTTTTGGAGGGAACGAACAAAATTGAAGAGGTTCCCGAGAGCAATTCGAATAATGTTTACGGAATAAACACCAGCGGCGGCCTGACGATAAAAGGCGACGGCAAACTGACAGTCATTGCCGGAGACGGAAAAAACAGCAATGGAATCCGTTGTTATAAAGACCTGATCATCAACGGTGGTGCAAATATTGCTATACGATCAGGAAAAGCAGCAAACGGTGACGGAAGTTCAAGCATAGGAATACGCTGTTTAGGTAAAATGATTGTCAGCAGCAAGGGCACCATAGTAAGCGCCGAGGGCGGCCGTGCAATTCATTGGCTGGAACATGAAGAAAGTAACGGTGTTGAATGCGATGGAAGCGTAATGGTCACTGACGGCGCTGTGGTGATTGCCACAGGCGGCGAATCGGATAACGACAGCAACGGGCTCATTTGCGATAGCATCAGTGTTACTAATGGCGCAATGGTGACTGCAACAGGAGGTAAAGCGGACAATGATAGTTATGGTATCAATTGCGATAATGACGACCTGTCTCTTGACAACAAGGGTTCCGGTCTGATCGCTTCAGGCGGAACTAAGGCCATAAGCGGCACTGTTAAGAATGCCATAGCCGGAGAAGGCTGGGATAACGTCGCCGGCACAGGCGCATCATCGACAATAGCTGTCAACACCGATCCTGGACAGAAACTGGATTATAAAAGAGTTGCCTTTAAGCAAACCATCAAACCAACAGTAACCATGACGGGTTACTCTTACGGCGGCAGCGTTCCTGTACCCGGCATCACCGGCAACACAGGCGGCGGTACGGTATCTTATTACTACAATACGATCAATAGTAATAAGGGCGGTAAAGAATGGAAGGGTATTACAGGAACTTCTCTTAACCCCGGCACCTACTACATGTATGCTGAAGTGGCTGAAACAAACGGATATTACGGCGCAACTACGCATACCATCAAGTTCGTCATTTCAGAAGCGAAACCGGATCCGCAGCCTGAACCGGAACCCCAGCCACAGCCTGAACCTCAGCCGCAGCAGAAGCTGACCGTGACGCTTGGCAAGACCGAATATACCTATGACGGCAAGGCAAAGAAACCGACAGTGACTGTCAAATATAACGGGAAAAAGCTTGCCGCGAAACACTACACCCTCACTTTCCCGAAGGGGTGCAAGAACGCCGGGACCTATACCGTAAAAGTAACGGGCAAGGGCAAATACTCCGGGACAGCCACGGCGTCCTTTACAATTAAGAAAGCGGCGGGTACATTAAAAGTCTCGGCAAAGAAACCATCCGTAAAGGAAAACAAGCTGGCGAAGAAGGCATACTCTTTTGCCGTAAATAAGATAATCGGTGTAAGTAACAAAAAAGGAAAGCTTACCTACGAGGCCTTAGCCGGCACCAGTGATAGCATTACCGTCAACGCTAAGACCGGCAAGGTCACGCTGGCAATGGGAACCAAGAAGGGCTCGTACACCTTGAAGCTTAAGGTTACCGACCCGGGAAACTCCAATTATAAGGCTCGCACAAAGAACGTAAACGTAAAGATAAAGGTGGTAAAGAAATGAGAAACCTGGAAAAAGACGAAAAGGAAATGGCACAAAAGCGGGAACGGATGCTGGCAGAGGGTTATCGCCTGTTTGCGGAAAGAGGTATTGAAGCGGTGTCCATGACAGACATAGCAAGTGCCAGCGAGGTCGGTATCGCTACGCTTTACCGATATTATAACACCAAGCTCTCACTGGTTTTAGCCATTGGGGCACGGAAATGGGAGGAATTCGGCGAACGTATCATGGTTCTTCGGAAAGAGAATAACGCAGATAACATGACAGCAAAAGAAGAGCTGGAATTTTATTTTGATCTCTACATTAAACTGTACCGGAACCACAAGGACCTGCTGTGTTTTAATCAGAATTTCAATAATTATGTCCGGCATGAGGGGGCGAGCGCCGAGCAGCTGGAAGGCTACATCTCCGCTATCAAAGGATTGGGAAAACTCTTTTCTCTCCTCTATGAAAAAGGAAAACGGGACGGGACTATACGTACTGACCAAAGCGAAGAGATAATGTTTGCCTCTACCAGCCATATAATGCTGGCAGTTACGGTACGGTACGCTCAGGGACTCCTGTTCTCCGCAGGGCAGGAGGAGGATAGGACAGAAGAGATCCTTATGCTGAAACGCCTGCTGCTTAAGGAGTATGTAACAGATGTGATACCGGGATGATAATAAAGAGTGAAAAGGAGACAGTCGCCTGTCTCCTTTTTTTGATACGTCCCTGACTGGAGTCGAACCAGCGGCCTTTCGCTTAGGAGGCGAACGCTCTATCCTGCTGAGCTACAGAGACTTTTATATATCAACTAAAAGTTAATAACCCCTTGAAGCCAGATATTACCCTTAAATCTTCGGCCTGCCTCCGGCTCTCCAAGCAGGTCTTCTTTCTTCATACAAATATCGAATTCTATATCACTGCAGCTTACCCGCAGCTTGTATAACTCTTCATCCGTAATGGGGTTGGTAATGACACTGTACTCAAGTATCTCTCCCAATACAGAGTATTTGTCTGTTTCTATGCCATAGGGCATGAAATATGAATCTACCAGTGAGAACACATCCTCCTTGACGATCCTTCTGGCAATATCCGTGTATGTATCGATATCACTCAGGGTCAGGCTCTCCATGGCCTGCTCGTCACCCTTTCTTGCCAGCGCCACCAGGTTGTTGCGGTTGGCAGTCTGCTTCTTGGAGTTCTCGATCTGATCCTTATTCTTTGTAACCGGGAAAAGAATGGTCCCGCCCAGGGACAATCCGAAGAGAGAAACGCTGGTCTCGGATTTCTCCTGTTCTTTTTTCTCCAGTTCTTTCTTGACTTCCACTACATTCTGAACGTTGAAGATAAGAGATATCTCAACTCTGTTATCCTCACATAGTCCCAGGAATCCTTCTCTGTCGGATAAGGGCTCTACCTCAACCGGTGCAACGGTGGTTATATCTTCACTTAAAAGAAATGGCGCCATATAATCCACTTCCGGCATCTCGTTATCATTCCATTCGCCCAGGATAGTAATTCCCAGATTGGCATCATAGTATTTATCGCATTGGTGAAGTGATGCTTCCTTGTCATAAGCGTACTGATTGTAGTAGCTTGGCCGCAGGATGATGTCCTCTATCAATTCCTTTGCATCATTTTTTTGTTGAATCTCGCTAAAACCTATAGCTCGCAGATATTTGTGCATGTCCTGTACTATGCCGCAGGCATGGTACACATCGGCGACGTGCCTGCAGCGGCGCCGATGAAAGATTGAACTTGTTTCAATCTTTTACTCCTAAAGTAGTCTTCCCACCCATATAAGGAACCAGAACCTCCGGGATCTTAACACTCCCGTCTGCCTGCTGGTAATTCTCCAGGATGGCAGCAGTAGTTCTTCCTACTGCAACACCACTTCCGTTCAATGTATGGATGTATTGTGCCTTATCCTTTACATTGTCCTTATATTTAATATTGGCTCTTCTGGCTTGGAATTCTTCAAAGTTGGAACAGCTGGATATCTCAACATATCTGTTATAGCTGGGCATCCATACTTCTATATCATATTTCATAGCAGCCGTAAAGCCCAGGTCCCCGATACATATCTTGACTACTCTGTAGGGAAGCTTCAAAAGCTGTAACACTTCTTCAGCATCTTTAGTCAATTTCTCAAGTTCTTCATAGGACTGCTCGGGCTTACAGAACTTGACCAGCTCTACCTTGTTGAACTGGTGTTGTCTTATAAGACCTCTTGTATCTCTTCCGGCAGATCCGGCCTCTGCCCTGAAGCAGGCTGTATATGCACAGTGCTTGATGGGAAGCTTGGATCCGTCTAATATCTGCTCTCTGTACATGTTGGTCACGGGAACCTCCGCCGTGGGAACAAGGAAATACTCCTTGCCGTCTCCCGTAACATGATAAGCATCCTCTTCGAATTTAGGCAGCTGGCCTGTTCCGGTCATGCTCTCCCTGCTGACCATAAAAGGCGGGAATACTTCTGTGTATCCGTGCTTTTCCGTGTGAGTATCAAGAAAGAAATTTGTGATGGCTCTTTCAAGCCTTGCTCCCTCTCCCTTATAAAAGGTAAATCTGGAGCCGGATACCTTGGCCGCCATCTCGGCATCTGTTATATCAAGGTCTACGCCGATATCCCAGTGGGCCTTGGGCTCAAAATCAAACTTTGTGGGCTCCATGAACTTTCTGATCTCCACATTATCCTCATCAGTGGTTCCCTGGGGAACTGTGGGATTGGGGATATTGGGGATAGTCAGCATGTAATCGTTAAGTTCCTTGTCTACTTCACTTACTTTAGCATCAAGACCCTTGATCTTATCCGATAATTCCTTCATTTCCTGAAGAAGAGCCGTGGTATCCTGTCCCTCTTTTTTCATCTGGGGAACCTTCTTGGATACGGTATTCTGCTCAGCCTTCAGTGCTTCAACCTCGGCTAAAAGCTCCCTTCTTCTGTTATCAAGATCCTTGAATAAGCTCAGATCAAAGTCTTCATTCCTGGTGGATAAGGCTTTCTCAACTTCCTCAAAATTATTTCTTAAAAGCTTGATGTCTAACATGCCGCTCCTCCTGTTACTATCTAAAAACGAACTTCTATATTATAGTATAATCGTTTTTCTTTTTCAATCCCTTTATTATGAACTAAATGCCCTGCTTTAATGCTTCATCCAATGCTTCCCTCTCTTCTTCAGCAAGAACGATATAGGATTCGCCTTTAACTATCTCTTTTACATAGGTGTAGCAGCCTTCCCTGCTGTGCATTGAATTAATGATAAATCCGTTGTTCTCCTTATCAAGAAGCGCCAGTGAAAAACTGAGTTTGCCCCCCATTTCATTAAAGGCATCATATTTTACCAGGCCCATCTTCTGGTATGTGATCTTCAGGTTGGCAATGATCTTCTCAATATTAGTGGTATTGGCATCTACGGTCCTTGACAGATCATCATATTTTTCATATGTATTGGAAATGATCTCTTCAAGGGACGCCCCGTCCCGGCCCTCCATGAATTTATTGTACTTCTTTTTCAGTCCGGAAGTCTTGGCCAGGTTCACGATAAGTAATATAAGCAGTATAAGTATAAGGCCTGCCATTACTATGATAATTATTCCGGGATCAATTCCGATATTCGCCAGGATCTCACTGTTCATTACACACTCTCCTTGTCTCTTCCCTTATTAATTCTCTATACTTACTTATTTATAGAATATAACATCTCATATATTCTATCCAGATCTTCTTTTGAGTAGTATTCTATCTCAATGGTTCCCTTGCCGTTCTTGTCACAGATATTTACTTTGCTTCCAAGTATTTCTTTGAGATTGTTCTCCAGATCACTGTAGAGAAATTCTCTTACCGTGTTGTCCTTTTTCTTCTTCTCCGGCTTGTCCTCATTGTACTTCTTGACCAGCTTCTCTATCTCCCGGACACTGAGCTTCTCATCAAATACCTTTGTGGCCAGGGCATGCTGGGTATTGCCATCGGATATGCCGAGAAGTGCCCTTGCATGTCCCATGGAGATCATCTCTTCAATGAGCATCTCCTGGACTCTGCCATCAAGGTTCAACAGACGGAGAGAGTTGGCAACAGTTGCCCTGCTCTTGGATACCTTCTCCGCAACCTCGTCCTGTTTCATGTGAAACTCATCCATAAACCTTTTGTAGGTCTTTGCTTCTTCTATGGGATTTAAGTTCTCCCTTTGAAGGTTTTCCAAAAGAGAGATCTCTAATATCTCCAGTTCCGAATAATCCCTTACCAGTGCCGGAATAGTCTTAAGTCCCGCCATCTTTGCCGCACGCCATCTTCTCTCGCCGGCAACTATCTGGTAGAAACCGTTCTTACCCTTTGTCACGATAATAGGCTGGAATACACCGTACTGCTTAATTGAATCAGCCAGATCTACCAAGCCGTCCTCGTCGAATTTCTCACGGGGCTGGTTCTTATTAGGCTCAATGTCATTAATCTTAATCTCTGTAGTAGCGTCTGCTATGCTTTCTTCTTTTTTGGAAGTCTTCTTCTCTGCCGGTCTTTCGCTTATAAGAGCATCAAGCCCTTTTCCCAATCCGCCTCTTTTTACTGCCATCTTTCTGTCCTCTTATCCTCTCTTAACCAATTCTTTTGCCAGTTCTCTGTAGCTTTCTGCACCTGCAGATCTTGGATCATATGTGTTAATAGGTTGTCCGTGGCTTGGTGCCTCAGCCAGCCGTATGTTCCTGGGGATTATGGTTTCAAAAACATTCTTATCGAAATTGCTTTTAACACTGTCTACTACATCCTGAGACAGGTTGGTCCTTGCATCAAACATGGTAAACACTATACCCTCAACATCCAGCTTTGGATTAAGACGGGTCTGGACCAGATTGATGGTGGGCATCAGGGAGTTAAGTCCTTCAAGGGCGTAATACTCGCACTGAATTGGAACCAGCACGGTCTCTGCCGTAGTCATGGCATTGATAGTGAGCATATTAAGAGAGGGTGGACAATCAATTAAGATGTAATCGAAATCATCTCTTACATAATCAGTCTCATTCTTTAATATAAACTCCTTACCATTGATGGAAAGAAGCTCTATCTCTGCTCCGGCCAGATTAACATTTGATGGTATAAGATACAGGTTCTCTATAGATGTCTGCATGGTGCACTGCTTGACGGATACCTGTCCGAGAAGGAGTTCATATACTGTGTTCTCCAGTTCATTCTTATTATATCCCAGTCCGCTTGTGGCATTGCCCTGGGGATCCATGTCAATGATCAGTACCTTCTTTCCCAGTTCAGCCAGACATGCCGACAAATTAATGGCAGTGGTAGTCTTGCCAACACCGCCCTTTTGATTTGCAATAGCAATAATTCTGCCCATAATTAATCCTTTCTTTTCGTGATGCAAATCCTATTATATCATCATCCTTTTATAAATTCTATCATTCCGTGAAATAAATTTTTATTATTATTGTTTCACGTGTTTGTTTGCAAGATATTGTTTCACGTGAAACGTATTATACAACATATTGAAATTGTTTCACGTGAAACATAAGAATAATTATTTATTGTTATAAATACATATTAATCGAATAGTAGTTGGTTATTAGTCAAACCACTACATATTGAAAATGTTTCACGTGAAACAAAAATCAGTTGTAACTGTCCTCTCACAATTACAACTGATAATGAATAACTATAAATATAAATTAAAATACTTCAATAAAGTTATTCCTGATAGCAAAGAGTGCCGCCTGTGTCCTATCCATTACATCTATCTTTTTAAAGACATTGGAAACATGGTTCTTTACTGTTCGCTCACTGATACCCAAAGTAGATCCTATCTCCTTATTTGACATTCCTTTTGCAATGGACCTTAGGACATCCTTCTCTCTATTGGTAAGAGAATCGATCTTCTCAAGTTCGGGAGATGAAACATCCTGAAAGGGAGTACGGTGAGTTTCCGAAATAGAACCATTTTTTGAAAAACCTTTATCATTTCTGTAAGACCTGACAGTTATAACTTCCTGATGGGTCTTGCTCATAAAATCTCTTATATATCTTTCAATAGTTCCTATCTCTTCCTTTGCTCGTCCCGGATTATTATCTACCAGTTCAATGGCAAGTCTTGCTTTATCAGCCAACTGCTGAAGGACCTGCAAAATAGAAAGATGAAGATCAAGGGCGAGGTTCTGACGTTCTGATTCAATGGTATTAACAGAAGAATTCTTATAAATGGCTGAATCCGGATCAGAGTAATTCATGCCAAATATTTCCAGATTCTGATACTGTTCAGCCTTATCAATAAAGTCATAGATCTTTTGCAGTTCAAAAAGCTTATCCTCCTGCTCTGAGATAAGCCGGTGTAAATCTTTTACTTTGGCAGAACTAAGACCTTCCTCCTTTAAACGGTTATTTAAATCCCTTTTAAGGTCGATAGTTGCACTGATCTCTTTAACAATAAACTCCTTAACCATTTTAATTCCCCTCTTATTTTTATAATCTGTTCTTCTTTATCCGGGCAGCATTCCGAGGAAAACGATCATCAAGTAAATCGGTTTTACGAATAAATACCAATGATCTATTGATATCGGAACCGGGAAGAACATAACGATCGACGTGATCAAATTCAGCCGATAATGTAGTGATAGCAGAAGAAGCAGACAAAAGCTCACTGTCTATATCACCGGATTTATAAGAAACAAAAACTCCACCGGGCTTAACAAAAGGCAGGGCATATTCGCATAAAACAGAAAGATCAGCAACAGCCCGGGATACACAAAGATCATACTGTTCTCTGAAGGAATGGTCATGACCAAGGTCTTCAGCCCTGCTATGATATGTATCTATGTCATCCAATCCCAACTTATCGATAACATGATCTAAAAAAACCAACCTCTTATGAAGAGAATCAACAAGCATTACCTTAAGATCCGGCCTTGCAATCTTAAGAGGAATACCGGGAAAACCTGCACCGGTTCCTATATCTATAAGAGATGCCTTCTTCGGAACGTGAATATGATCAAGCAAGGCAAGGCTGTCTAAAAAATGCTTAAGAACCACATCTTCATAATCAGTAATGGAAGTAAGATTGATCCTCTCATTCCATTCCACAAGCATTTCATAGTAATCCATAAAACGCCTGATACAAAGATCGTCAAAAGAAATATTAAGTTTTGCAAGCCCGTCGGTAAGACGGTTAATATCATAATTCAATAAATCAATCCTGCTTGTGATCAAATCTCTCAAGGTATACAAGTAAAACGGAAATATCAGCCGGAGTAACACCGGATATACGTGAAGCCTGACCGATGGAAAGAGGTCTGAACTTGGTAAGCTTCTGAACCGCCTCAATCCGAAGACTCTTAACCTTAGAATAATCAATGGATTCAGGGATCTTCTTATTCTCCGTCTTCTTATACTGTTCAACCTGTCTTATCTGCCGTTTGATATAACCATCATATTTGATGTTAATGTTAACCTGATCTCTGACCTCCAAAGGAAGATTGGGACGATCATCATCAAGAGGAGCCAGATCATCATAGGTTAGTTCAGGTCTTTTTATCAATTCAATAAGTGAAGAACCGGAGATAAGAGGAGTGCTGCCGTGATCCCGTAAGAATGAATTAACTCTTTCATTAGCACCGAGATAAACCGTAGACACTCTGTCGGTCTCCTCACTTATAAGACGCTCTTTTTCAATAAGGTGATCATACCTTTCCCGGCTGATAAGGCCAACATCATGACCAATGGAGGTCAGGCGAAGATCGGCATTATCCTGCCTCAGAAGAAGACGAAACTCCGACCTTGAGGTCATCATTCTGTATGGTTCCGTGATATCCTTGGTAACAAGGTCATCTACAAGAACACCTATATAGGAATTAGACCGATCAAGAATAATACAGTCTTTTCCGAGACAATGCATGGCTGCATTGATACCGGCCAGTATACCCTGGGCAGCTGCTTCTTCATAACCGGAGCTGCCGTTAAACTGTCCGGCGGAAAACAAACCTGAAACCTTCTTAAATTCCAAAGTCGGCTTTAACTGATCCGGCTTGATACAATCATACTCGATGGCATATGCATTCCGCACGATCCTGGCATTCTCAAGGCCGGGTACCGTATGGTACATTTCGACCTGAACATCTTCAGGCAGAGAAGAAGACATGCCTCCCACATACATCTCATTAGTATGGCGTCCTTCAGGTTCGATAAATACCTGATGCCTGTCCTTATCGGAAAATTTAACCACCTTATCTTCTATGGAAGGACAATACCTGGGCCCTGTCCCCTCAATGACTCCCGCATAAATAGGAGATCGATCGAGATTATTCCGGATGATCTCGTGTGTCTTATCATTGGTATATGTAAGCCAGCAGGAATCCTGCTCTATCTGGACCGTATCAGGATCCGTAGTAAAGGAGAAAGGAATGACCCGGTCATCACCAAACTGCTCTTCCATCTTTGAAAAGTCAATGGTCCGTTTATCCATACGGGCCGGTGTCCCTGTCTTAAATCTCTGTAATTCAATACCCGCTGCCCTTAAAGAATCCGAAAGATAATTAGCGGGTTGAAGTCCGTTTGGCCCGGTATAATTGATGGCCTCGCCACACAGGCACCTTGCTTTAAGATAAGTACCCGTACATAAAACGACTGCCTTGGCAGAATAGGATAGGCCGGAACCAATCTTTACCCCGGTAACCTTACCTTCATCAATGATAAGGTCCGTAACTTCAGCCTGCTTAACAATGAGATTATCCTGATTCTCAAGAACCTTTCGCATGCTGCGGGAGTATTCCTGCTTATCAGCCTGGGCACGGAGAGAATGCACTGCCGGTCCCTTGGACTTATTGAGCATCTTGGACTGAATAAAGGTCTTATCGATATTGATACCCATCTCTCCGCCGAGAGCATCGATCTCTCTTACAAGATGACCCTTGGAAGAACCCCCGATATTGGGATTACAGGGCATCAGGGCAATGGAATCTATGCTAACGGTGAAAATAATGGTCTTTAGTCCAAGCCTGGCACAGGCAAGAGCGGCCTCACAACCGGCGTGCCCTGCACCCACAACACATACATCAAATATTTCAGACAAAGTCGTTCCTCATTTCATATATAAGTCTATAGTACTATATAAAAAGTAATAAATGAATAAATGCTTTTTATTTACCCATACAAAATTTTTCAAATATTTCGTCTATAAGGTCCGATTCAACAGATTCGCCTATGATAAAACCAAGGCTGTTATAAGCATTGAGCAGATCTATGGAGAAGAAATCCTCCGGCATGCCGTCGTGTACGGACTGCCTGACAAGATGAAGACTCTCCAGTGCATCTGACAAAAGGTTTTTCTGTCGAAGATTAGTGATACAGATCTCATCATTAAAGGATAGTTCTCCATTAAAAAACATATCCCTTATCATCTTCTTTAATTCATCCGTTCCCTTATGTTCCTTAGCAGAAATAATTAGTATATTATCAAATCGTGCTTTAATATATTCTATATTAATCCTGGTTTCCAGATCACTCTTATTCAGCAATACTATTGACTTTCGACCACTAATAGAAGACATGATTTTTTCATCATTATCGTCAAGTGGAACAGAAAGATCTACAACATAGATCACCAGGTCGGCACTCTCCATATTTTCAAAAGACCTCTCCACACCTATACGCTCAACCTCGTCATTAGCCTGCCTGATCCCGGCTGTGTCTACCAGATTAAGAGTAATGCCATCAAGATTGATCTCTTCCTCAAGATAATCACGGGTGGTTCCGGGAATATCGGTAACGATAGCCTTCTCAGATCCGGAAAGGATATTAAGAAGGGTAGACTTACCCACATTCGGTTTACCCACAATGACAGTCCTTATACCTTCAGTAATAATGCGGCCGTTGTCAAATGTTTTCAACAGATTATCCACATCGGATATGATCTTATCCACATCCGGCAATATCTTATCCCCATAAGAATCAAGACTGTAATGCTCGGGATCATCAAGAGCTGCTTCTATATATGCCGTATGCTCCAGGATCATATCCCTCATATCCCGTATCTTCTCATAAAGACCGCCATCCAGGAGTTTAACGGAGTTTTTGAGGGCCATTTCATTCTTGGAACTGATAAGATCCATAACAGCCTCTGCCCTGGACAGATCTATCCTTCCGTTTAGATAAGCCCTCTTCGTAAACTCTCCGGGCTCTGCAATACGGGCTCCGGATCTTACCACAAGGTCCAGGACCTTTTTCATCACTGCCACACCGCCATGACAGTTGATCTCCACGGTATCCTCAGTAGTATATGTGTGAGGCCCTTTCATGATAAGAACTATGACCTCATCTATCACTTCCCGGCCGGAGATTATGTGCCCGTAATAAGCCTTATGGGATTCGCCTTCTGTAATATCAATATCCTTTTTCGTCTTAAATATTTTTTTTATAATTGAAAATGCCTTGTGTCCGCTGATCCTGACAATCCCTATACCTGAAGATGTAAGACCGGTGGAGATGGCACAAATGGTGGAATCCTGCATATCATCCTCCGAAACTTGAATTCAAGTAATATGAATATAGCACCAAAACAGGAAAATAACAATAATTAAAGAAGCTTCCCATACAGAAAGCTTCTTTGTAACAATAAACATCTTATTGGTTATCTGCTGTATTCCTTATTCTGCTTCTTAAGAGTAACTACCACATGTCTGAAGGGCTCTTCTCCCTCACTGTGCGTAGCAACATACTTATCATTCTGAAGAGCGGAATGTATGATCCTTCTCTCATAAGGATTCATGGGTTCAAGGGAAACGACCTTTCTGGTCTTCTTTACCTTAAATGCTATGTTCTTGGCCAGATTCTCCAATGTATCCTTTCTGCGCTTACGATAGTTCTCGGTATCAAGCTTAACTCTGATAAAATTCTCGGAGTTCTTGTTAACAACCAGTGAAGCAAGGGACTGCAACGAATCAAGTGTCTGTCCTCTCTTACCTATAAGGACACCCATGTCATCACCCTTAAGATCAACATCAAGATAAGAGTAGTTCTCGTCTGTATCAACAAGGATATCCACGTTGCCGATACCCATGGCATTGAAAACATCTGTTAAAAACTTCTTGAGTTCTTCCACCGGTGTGGACTTGACCCATACCTTGATCTTTGCTTCTTTGCTGCCGAGACCCAAGAATCCGGTTGTACCTTTGTCTAAGATCTCATACTGAATATTATCACTTGTCGTGCCCAACTTAATGGATGCTTCGGTTATGGCATCGTCCAAGGTTTTTGCTGTAATCTCAATAAAATCCATGTTCCTGCCTCCTGATTAACTCTGTGAATCCTTCTGCTTGTTATTCTTCTCATTATACTTCTTAACAAGATTAGCCTTCTCCCTTAAGGAACCGGGAGCTGCTTCAACATTGTAAGATTCATTATTGGAAAGATCTACGTTGCTTTCCATCTTGATATTTTTAGTTGATATCCGCGAGGCCTCTATCAGCTGTTCCGAAGAATAACCCTTTTTCTTCTCCCTTTTGGCCTCTGCCTTGGCGACATTCTTTGCTATCTCCTCATCAAAATCAATCTTGTCAAGCTGCTTATTGGTAATAAACTGGATTATACCTCTTACAACGGCATTGGCGATCCAGTAAAGACCGATACCTGTTGCAAATGTAAGACATAGAAATGCCGAAAAGATGGGCATTATGATATTCATGGTCTTCAGGGAATTAGCCATTGTGCTGTTGTCATTGGACTGCTGGGGCATCAATTTGGTATTGATGTAGTTGGTCAATGCAGCAAGTACGGGTACCATGATAGCCATGATAACGAGTACTACTTTACCATCAGCAAATGCTGACTGAATGATCTCCATGGGAGAATCGGCAATGTTAAGTCCCAGAAAATTATTCATGCTGCTGACTGATTTCTCAACAGTTGTAATGGATTCTCCCAGGCCGGTAAAGGTTTCTCTTAACAGATTCCAACCATTGGTAGAACAATTGTACAATACATCGATAACTGCAGTGACAGCGCCTTCAGCCGTCTCAAAACTTGCTTCACTTAAGGCAACTCTTTTAATACCTGCAGTCTTGACAAATTCGATGATGGTATTCTGATAACCTGCGGTACCCATAATGGAATTAACCAGAGGCATGAATACATTCTTAACGGATTCTACATATGAAGGTACATTAAGCACAACATTGTAGAGACCCCAGATAACCGGCAGCTGGATGGCAAGGGGAAGACAGCTTCCCGTAGCCGATGTGCCGTATTTATCATATATGGCCTGAGTCTCATCGTTCATCTTCTGCATGGAAACAGTATCTCTTTTTCCCTTATACTTCTTCTGAACGGCCTGGATCTCAGGATTCATCTTTGCTGATAATTTGGAAAACTTCTGCTGCTTAACGGTAAGGGGCAGCATGATAATATTAACAATGATAGTAAACAGAATAATACATACACCTATGTTCTGTATCCCGAAATTCTCTAAGAACATAAAGAGTGCATTCATTATAAATCCGAATACCTGAGCAATGGGACCTATAATAAAAGCATTACTCTGTGCCAAAAATAGTGACACCTTTTGTCCTCCTTATATTTATGGAACAGGGTCATATCCCCCTTTAGAAAAAGGATTGCATCTTAATATCCTCCACGCAGCAAGTAATCCTCCCTTAAGAGCGCCGTACTTTTCCACAGCCTCCAGTCCGTATGTGGAACATGTGGGAATATAGGGACATTTGGTTCTCTTAAGAGGAGATATATATTTGCGGTAAAGCTTAATAAGTGCGATCAATACTTTCTTCATTATAATTCCATCTTGATTATTGTGGTATCCTTTCGATACCATGAAGACCCGACAATTTTAAAACCGACTTTTGTATATCATGATAATCTGCGTCATTTGCTCTGATCCTTGCAATAAATACAATGTCATATCCTGTGCAAAACCGGTCTTCATTAACGCGATAGCTTTCTCTTACAAGCCTTGTAATATGATGTCTAATAACACTGTTACCAACTTTTTTGCTGACTGATATCCCCAGTCTGTTACTTTGTGATCCGTTCTCTAATATATACATTACCAGGTATTTGTCGGCCAGGGATTTTCCTTTTTTATATACTGATCTGAAATCTATATTTTTCTTCAAGGAAACAGTCTTTTTCATAAGTGATTCTTTCTTTAAAAACTACCTTAAAGGAAAAAAAGACCACATAAATGCGGTCTAAGCAGACAATCTTTTTCTTCCTTTTAATCTTCTGGCTGCCAGAACCTTACGTCCGCCGGCAGAACTCATTCTCTTTCTGAAACCATGCTCTTTGGCTCTCTGTCTCTTCTTGGGCTGAAAAGTCATCTTCATGGTGCTACACCTCCTTCTTATTGATAATGATCAATACCCGGAATGTATATTCCTAATTCACATTGCTAAAAAACATCACACCAATTATATCAGAAAAGTCATTAAAGTCAATAAAATATTATCAAGTCCGAATTATTCATATAGTTATCCACAAATAATCCACATAATCCACAAACTATTTTCATTGAAAAAATGGTCTTTTTAGTATAATATATAGAAGTGAGTGTGGATTGATTTGGAGTATATTATGAGTATTGTTGAAGAAAAATGGGAAGATATAATCAAATACGTTCAAAAAGAGGCTCAGATTAGCGATATTCAATATAAAACATGGCTTCTTCCCTTGGAAGTAGTAGGTTTTGACGGTAGTACAATTCTTATATCCAATTCAGATGATCACGCAGCTGATTTTCTCAATTACGTCAAGAACAAGTTTTCACCGTTTTTAGTAGATGCAGTATATAATGTTACCGGACTTTCATGTGAGATAAAGTTCGTCCTTAAGGATCAGTATATTCCTCAGGATAACAATGACTATGCTTCCGTTGGAAACTCCAATAATAACAATAATAATCGCAAGACCAAATATACATTTGATACATTCGTCGTAGGCAATAATAACAGATTTGCTTATCAGGCCTGCCTTGCAGTTGCAGAATCACCGGGAGACTTATATAATCCCCTGTTTTTATACGGAGGAGTGGGACTTGGCAAAACTCATCTTATGAGATCCGTTGAGAAGTTCATTATTGAACATTATCCGGATAAAAGAGTTTTATACACATCATCCGAATCATTTACAAATGAACTTATTGAAGCCATTAGAAAAGAAGAGCACCAGAATAAGACCACTAACTATGCCAGTCAGTTCAGGGATAAATACAGGAATATAGATGTTCTTCTCATTGATGATATACAATTTATAATAGGAAAAGACAGAACTCAGGAAGAATTTTTCCATACATTTAATTCTCTTATTGAGAACAACAGCCAGATAGTAATATCAAGTGATAAACCTCCCAAGGATTTTGAAAACCTTGAGGATCGTATAAAAACACGTTTTGAACAGGGACTTATCGCTGATATACAGCCCCCTGATTATGAAACAAGAATGGCTATCCTTCGTAATAAGGAAGAGATGGATGGTAAATCTTATCCCGATGAAGTTATAGATTACATAGCCAAGAATATCAAATCAAGCATAAGAGAGCTGGAAGGTGCATTAAATAAGCTTAATGCATACTCCACTCTTGTAAAAAAAAAGATAACGCTTGAAATAGCGGAAAAAGAATTACAGAACATTATTTTCCCGGAGAAACCAAAAGAGATAACCGTAGAAGTCATTACCAATACGGTAGCTAATCATTTTCATATCAAACTTGAAGATATATTCTCTTCAAAGAGACAGAATGATATAGCATTTCCAAGGCAGATCATAATGTATCTTTCAAGAAATATGACCAATACACCTCTCCAGGATATAGGTAAATACCTTGGTAACAGAGACCATACAACAGTTATGCACGGAGTTGATAAGATAACCAAGGAGATATCCACAAATAAGAACACGGAAGAACTTATCAATACCATTAAGAAAAAAATTATCCCCGATTAGAGTCTTTATCAATGACCCTTTTCAACATAATTTTTAAACCGTTTGGTCTTATGTGTAATAAGGGATAGAGAGATTTTCAACATATTAACACCCCCTATTACTAATACGGATAATTATTATTAATATTATTTATATATTTATAGCATAGCAGCGAAGGGAGTATTTAAAGTGAAAATAATATTTTCAAAAAATGACCTTTTAAACGGAGTTAACATTGTATCCAAGGCAGTTCCATCCAAAACAACCATGACCATTCTCGAATGTATCCTTATAGATGCATCATCTGATTCCATAAGATTTACTGCCAATGATATGGAAATGGGGATAGAAACAACAGTTGCAGGAACTATTGTTGATAAAGGTATAGTTGCACTAGATGCCAAATTATTTTCAGATGTGGTAAGAAAGCTTCCTGATAATGAAGTTACTATAGAAACCGATGAAAAATATATAACCACCATTACCTGTGAAAAGCTTAAATTCAACATTATAGGAAGATCCGGAGATGATTTTTCATATCTTCCCGATATTGAGAAGAATGATTATATCTCTCTTTCACAGTTTCTTCTTAAAGAGTTGATAAGAAAGACCATTTTCTCTATTTCAGATAATGACAGTAATAAGATAATGACAGGTGAGCTCTTTGAGATAAAAGAGAATGTATTAAGAGTGGCTTCTCTTGACGGACACAGGATTTCTCTTCGTAAAGTAGAGCTGGATAAAGTATATGAGGATAAAAAGATAATAATCCCCGGCAAGACTCTTAATGAGATAAGCAAGATTTTATCAGGTGAAGCAGACAAGCTTGTAAAAATGTATATAACCGATAATCATGTACTGTTTGAGTTTGATGAGACCATAGTTGTTTCCAGACTTATAGAAGGAGAGTATTTCAATATTGATCAGATGATATCTCCTTCTTATGATACCAAGATAATCATCAACAAAAAGGAATTCATTAATTGTATTGACAGATCTACTCTTCTTGTTAAAGAGGGAGATAAGAAGCCTATTATTGTTACTATAAGTGACGGAGTCCTTAATCTTAAGATCAATTCGGTTATAGGATCCATGAATGAAGATATTGATATTACCAAAGAAGGCAAGGATATAGTTATAGGATTTAATCCCAAGTTTTTGATGGATGCATTAAGAGCCATAGATGATGAAGACGTAAGCATTTATTATGTTAATCCCAAGGCTCCCTGCTTTATAAAGGATGATAATGATACATTCACATATCTTGTTCTTCCGGTTAATTTTAATGTTGTAGATTAGTTTTTTATTTCAGGTTTATTTATGGAGATAAAATTAAGAGAAGAATACATAAAATTAGGCCAGGCGTTGAAGGCAGCAGGTTTAGTGGGTTCAGGAGTTGAGGCTAAATTTGTCATAAACGAAGGCCTTACTTTTGTGAATGGAAATATTGAAAAACAAAGAGGAAAAAAGTTATATGACGGCGATGTCGTTGAATATAACGGTGAGAAAATCTATATAAAAAAATAACAGGTCATAACATGTATATTAAATCTCTGGAGCTTGATAATTACAGGAATTACAAAGAACTGAAAATGGAATTCGACAAGAATACCAATATCCTTTACGGAGATAATGCCCAGGGTAAGACCAATATACTTGAATCCATATATGTATGCGGGACTACCAAGTCTCACAGGACTAATAAAGACAAAGAACTTATAAGCTTTGAAACAGATGAATCCCATATACGTCTTAATATAGACAAGGATTCTGTTGCATATAAGATAGATATGCATATAAAAAAGAATAAGCCTAAAGGTATTGCGGTAAACGGGGTTCCCTTAAAAAAAGCAAGTGATCTATATGGTATAGTTAATTGCATTTTTTTCTCTCCTGAAGATCTTTATATTATAAAAAGCGGTCCTGCGGAAAGAAGAAAATATATTGATATCATAATAAGCCAGCTTGATAAGCTGTATTTGGATGATCTTATCAATTACAACAGGGTCATTGATAACAGGAATAAGCTCCTAAAGGACATCCAGTTTGATTATAGTCTTCGGGAAACCCTTGATGTATGGGATATGCAACTGTGTGAATATGGGAAAAGGATCATCGAAAAAAGAGATGAGTTTATAAAAAAGATAAGACCCATAGCAGTTGAGATACATTCAAGGATAACAGGTGGAGACGAAAAGCTGGATATAGAGTATGAACCGAATGTGGAAAAGATCAATATTGAAGAAGACCTGTTTTTAAACAGGGAGAGAGATCTTGTTAATAAGACCACATCCGTAGGACCCCACAGGGATGATATGCTTCTCACCATCAATGATGTGGATATAAGAAAATTCGGATCCCAGGGTCAGCAGAGAACTTCAGCTCTGACTCTGAAGCTTTCAGAGATAGAGCTTGTGAAAAAAAGCATTAATACCATGCCGGTACTTTTGCTTGATGATGTATTATCAGAGCTTGACAGTAAGAGGCAGACGGCGCTTTTAGAGAGCATGGATAATATACAGATGATCATAACCTGTACGGGTCTTGATGAATTTGTAAAGAACCGTTTTAATCTGGATAAGATATATAAGGTTGAAGCCGGAAGTGTAACAGAGGAGAGCAGTCCGGTTCATGTTTAAGGAGGATATAGATGACAAACAGCGGATATGAAGCAGATAATATCCAAATACTAGAAGGATTAGAGGCAGTCAGAAAAAGGCCGGGAATGTACATAGGAAGTACATCCGTAAGAGGATTGCATCATTTGGTATATGAGATAGTTGATAATGCTGTGGATGAAGCTTTAGCAGGATTTTGCAGCCATATTGAGGTTGTACTTAATCCGGACGGATCCGTTACCATAGTGGATAACGGTAGAGGTATACCTACCGGTATCAACAAAAAGACAGGCCTTCCTGCCGTGGAGGTTGTATTTACGGTGCTCCATGCCGGCGGTAAATTCGGCGGCGGGGGATACAAGGTATCAGGAGGTCTTCATGGTGTAGGTGCCTCAGTTGTTAATGCACTGTCCAATTGGCTTGTTGTTAATGTTTACAGGAACGGCAAGATCCATGAGCAGAGATATGAGAGAGGCAAGGTTATCACCAAGCTTACCGAGATCGGAGATTGTGATCCGGAGCATACAGGTACTACCGTTACATTTATGCCTGATGATACTATCTTTGAAGAGACTACATTTGACTATAATACGTTAAAACAAAGACTCCGTGAGATGGCTTTTCTTACCAAGAATCTTCGCATATCCATTACGGATAACAGAGGTGATGAGCCTATATCCGATACCTTCCACTATGAGGGCGGTATCAAAGAGTATGTTACATACCTTAACAGAAGTGCAACTGCTCTCTACGAGGATGTCATTTACTGTGAAGGAATGAAGGATGATATTTATGTTGAGGTAGCTATCCAGCATAATGATTCTTACAATGAAAGTGTGTACAGTTTTGTCAATAACATTACCACACCGGAAGGCGGCACACACCTTACGGGATTCAGGAATGCCATTACCAAGACCTTTAATGATTATGCCAGATCAAATAAACTGATCAAGGATAATGAATCTAATCTTTCCGGAGAGGATATAAGAGAAGGTTTGACGGCGATAATCAGTATAAAGATAAGTGAGCCTCAGTTCGAGGGACAGACCAAGCAGAAGCTGGGTAATTCAGAAGCAAGGGGTGCAGTCGAGACCATTTTAGGCGAGAACCTGACCTATTTCCTTGAGCAGAATCCGGCTATTGCCAAGATCATCATCGAGAAGAGTGTTCTTGCCCAGAGGGCCAGAGAAGCAGCCAGAAAGGCTAAAGAGCTGACCAGGAGAAAGACGGCCCTTGAGGGTTCGACTCTGCCGGGAAAACTTGCAGACTGTTCGGACAAGGATCCGGAAAATTGCGAGATATTCATAGTAGAGGGAGATTCCGCCGGCGGCTCCGCCAAGACTGCCAGAAGTCGTGCTACCCAGGCTATACTTCCCCTTCGAGGTAAGATATTAAATGTTGAGAAGGCCAGACTTGATAAGATATATGCCAATGCTGAGATCAAGGCTATGATAACGGCCTTCGGAACAGGGATACATGATGATTTTGATATCGAGAAGCTCAGGTATCACAAGATCATCCTTATGACAGATGCGGACGTTGACGGTGCCCATATAAGTACCCTTCTTCTTACCTTCCTTTACAGGTTCATGCCGGGGCTGATAAAAGGCGGATACGTATACCTGGCGAACCCGCCTTTGTATAAGGTTGAGAGAAACAAGAAGGTATATTATGCCTACAGTGACGAACAGTTGAACAATATCCTCAGTGATATCGGAAGAGACGGTAACAACAAGATCCAGAGATATAAGGGTCTGGGAGAGATGGATGCCGAGCAGCTCTGGGAGACCACCATGGATCCGGAGAGAAGGATACTTCGTAAGGTTACCATGGACGAGGAGACATCATCAGAGCTTGACCTTACATTTACAACCCTTATGGGTGATAAGGTAGAGCCCAGAAGAGAGTTCATCGAAGCAAATGCCAAGTTCGTGAAGAACCTTGATATATAGTGAGGAATAATTAATGGATGACAAGATATTTGATACTATAAATGAGGTGGATCTTAATAACACCATGAAGGATTTCTATATAGATTACTCCATGAGTGTTATCGCAAGCCGCGCCCTGCCCGACGTGCGGGACGGCTTAAAGCCTGTTCAGAGAAGAGTCCTCTACTCCATGATCGAGCTGAACAACGGTCCGGATAAGCCTCACAGAAAATGTGCCCGTATCGTGGGTGATACCATGGGTAAATATCATCCCCATGGAGATTCTTCCATCTATGGTGCCCTGGTCAACATGGCCCAGGATTGGTCTACAAGATATCCACTGGTAGACGGTCACGGCAACTTCGGTTCCGTAGACGGCGACGGGGCTGCTGCCATGCGTTATACTGAGGCCCGCCTTAGCAAGATATCCATGGAAATGCTTAATGATATAGGCAAGGATACCGTGGATTTCGTTCCCAACTTCGATGATACGGAGAAAGAGCCTGCAGTATTGCCCGCAAGATATCCCAACCTCCTGGTTAACGGAACTACGGGTATAGCAGTAGGTATGGCTACCAACATCCCGCCCCATAACCTGCGGGAAGTGATAGCAGCAGTTGTTAAGATAATCGATAATCATATAGAGGAAGACAGAGAGACTGATATCGAAGAGATACTCCAGATAGTAAAGGGACCTGATTTCCCGACTGGAGCTACCATTCTGGGTACCAGAGGCATCAAGGAAGCATTCCGTACAGGCCGGGGTAAGATCAAGGTTCGGGCCGTAACAGACGTGGAGCCTATGACCAACGGGAAGAACCGGATCGTTGTCACAGAGCTTCCCTATATGGTGAACAAGGCAAGGCTTATAGAGAAGATAGCCGAGCTTGTTAAGGATAAGAAGATCGACGGCATAACCGATCTTCGTGACGAGTCTGACAGACAGGGTATGAGGATCTGTATTGAGCTTAGAAAAGATGTTAATACCAACATCATGCTCAATCACCTCTTTAAGCATACCCAGCTCCAGGACACATTTGGCGTTATCATGCTGGCGCTGGTGAATAACGAGCCCAGAGTCCTTAATCTCCTTGATATGCTCAAGCTCTACCTTGAGCATCAGAAGGATGTTGTTACAAGAAGGACCAAGTATGATCTTAACAAGGCAGAGGAGAGAGCCCATATATTGGAGGGTCTCCTTATTGCCCTGGACAATATCGATGAGATAATCGCTCTTATAAAGGCGTCAAGAACTGCTCAGGAAGCCGAAGAGAAGATGATAGAGAGATTCGGACTGACTGCAGCTCAAGCTGGAGCTATTTCTGAAATGAAACTCAGACGCCTCACCGGATTAGAGAGAGAAAAGTTGGAAGAAGAGTTTAAGTCTCTTATGGTTCAAATAGCCGAGCTTAAAGCCATTTTGGTGGATGAGAAGCTTCTCCTTAAGGTCATCAAGGAAGAAATACAAGCCATTTCCAATAAATACGGTGATGATAGGAGAACAGGCATCGGATATGACGAAGAAGATTTCACGGATGAGGACCTGATCCCGGATGAAGAAGTGGTCATTACCATGACCAATTTAGGTTATGTAAAGCGCATGACGGCGGACACCTTTAAGAGCCAGAAGCGCGGCGGCAAGGGCATCAAGGGTATGACCACCCTGGAAGAGGATTACATAGAAGAACTCTTTGCCACCACGACCCATCACTATATCATGTTCTTTACCAACATGGGGCGGGTATACCGGCTTAAGGCTTATGAGATACCGGAGGCCGGCAGGACCGCAAGGGGAACGGCCCTTATCAACCTGATAAACCTGAATGCGGGAGAGAAGGTAACAGCTGTCATCCCCATTAAGGAATACGAAGAAGATAAGTATCTTTTTATGGTTACCAAAAAGGGTATCGTTAAGAAGACACCGGTGGTTGAGTATGCCAATGTCCGTAAGAACGGTCTTGCAGCCATTAACTTAAGGGAAGACGATGACTTGATAGAGGTTAAGTTTACCGACAGCGACAGGGATATATTCCTGGTAACTAAGTTCGGTCAGTGTATAAGGTTCAATGAAAAAGACGTTCGCCCCACAGGAAGGACTTCCATGGGAGTTCGCGGTATCAACCTTATCGACCGGGACGAGGTTGTGGGAATGCAGCTGGATATCCAGGGAGAGGCCCTTCTAATCGCGTCAGCCAATGGTCTTGGTAAGAGGACACTCATTGATCAGTTTACTGTGCAGAACCGGGGCGGCAAGGGAGTCAAGTGCTATAAGATAACCGAGAAGACCGGTGAAGTAGTGGGTGTTAAGTCCGTTAATGAAGATAATGAGCTTATGATCATAACGACGGAAGGCATTATCATAAGAACCCCGGTAAGGGATGTCTCCGTCATGGGAAGGATCACATCGGGAGTCAAGCTTATCAACATGGATAAGGATATAACCATAGCAAGTATAGCCAAGGTAAGAGAGACACCGGATGAGGAAGATTCAGAAGAGACTGAGGGTCCTGAGACAGAAGAATAAATAAATTATGATAATGTGACAGGGGGACGGTCCCCCTGTCACATTTTCCTTGTCCCTTCATTAAAAATAATGCGACAATTTAGAGAAAATCTATAAAGTTTTAGAAAAAAAATGTCGAAGAAGATTATAGAAGGAAATATTTCCTATAAATATAATTGAGAGGAGGTTTGAAGTATGTTTTATCTTGAAGGAATCAATGATCTGAAGTTCAGATCCGAAAAACCAAAAGAAGCATCACGGAAGATCGTAAAGACCATAAAACCTAATTTCTCAAACCTCAGCTACGACGGTTCAGACAAGGAAAATCAAATGGACCAGTTATATTTAAGCAAGGAAGCAAGGGAAGCCTTAGAGAATGACAAGAGGGAATTTAAAGATTACAATCCCTTCGGCAATGTTATAGCATTTTCAAATTCAAGAAATCCTTTAGAAACCAAGTTTTATGTAGTAGCCGAGAATGTAGAGAATAAGATCAGCAATCTTTATGATCAGATCAATTACCTGTCCATAGAACTGAAGAAGCAGGGATAAGGTCGCAGTGAATACAAAAAAAGAAAAGACAGGTTAACCCATCGGCTTGAAATGGCACAGTTTTTAGAATATAATCCACAGTATGAGCGACGTACTGTGGATTATCTTTTTGCATTTTTACAGTATGGTGGATTAAGGATTTTTGATGATAGGATGAACTGATGAGGGAATTAGACGCAAAGGAAATTACCGACAACATTAAAGAAATGTGCATCGAAGCGAATCTTACATTATCTGAGGATATGCGGGATGCCATTGATAAGGCCGAAAGGGACGAAACATCTCCGCTGGGGAAGAGGGTCCTTGGCCAGCTGCAGGAGAACTTAAAAGTTGCGAAAGAAGACAGGATCCCCATTTGCCAGGATACGGGCATGGCGGTGGTCTTTATCGAGATCGGTCAGGACGTGCATATCAACGGTAACTTGGAAGAGGCCATTAACGAGGGTGTTCGCTTGGGATATACTGAAGGTTATTTGAGGAAATCCGTTGTTCGCCATCCTTTAGACCGGGTCAATACCGGTGATAATACCCCGGCTATCATTCATTACAGTATTGTTCCGGGAGAAGAGGTTAAGATCACCATTGCTCCCAAGGGCTTCGGAAGTGAGAACATGAGCAAGGTCTGCATGCTTAAGCCGGCAGACGGAGTTGAGGGAGTAAAGAAGGCCGTCATCGAAGCAGTAGCGGCAGCAGGTCCTAATGCCTGTCCGCCGCTGGTGGTGGGAGTCGGCATCGGAGGGACCTTTGAAAAATGTGCCCTGCTGGCCAAGAAGGCGCTTACCCGCAGTTTTGATAAAAGACCATCTGATAAGATGATAAAAGATTTAGAGGATGAACTGCTGGAGAAGATCAATAAGTCGGGCTTAGGACCCGCCGGCCTGGGTGGATCTGTGACGGCATTGAAGGTTAACATCGAGACCTATCCTACCCATATTGCCGGATTGCCGGTGGCCATCAATATGTGCTGCCACGTGAACAGGCATGTGACGAGGAGTATATAGGTGACGATTGAGCCGTGAGCGTTGGGACTTACATACTTACGTCCCAAGCTGTCTACTGCAATTAATTGAATTGTGAGGGTTTAACATGAAGGAATACAAGATTTCATTACCTATATGTGAGAATGATATCGATACGTTGCAAGCCGGGGATTATGTGTATCTTACCGGTACGGTATATACCGCCAGAGATGCGGCGCATCTGCGGATGTACGAGGCTGCAGGACGTGGGGAAGACCTTCCCTTTGACATCAAGGGGAGCGTCATTTACTATCTGGGACCGTCTCCGGCCAGAGAAGGTCAGGTGATCGGTTCTGCGGGGCCTACCACGTCGGGGAGGATGGACAAATACACGCCGACCCTTCTTGATATGGGCTTGAAAGCCATGATCGGCAAGGGCAGAAGAAGCCCTGAGGTCATTGAGTCAATGAAAAAGAACGGGGCTGTTTATTTTGCGGCCGTGGGTGGGGCAGGAGCCCTTCTTTCCAAATGCATCAAAAGCGCGGAAGTGATCGCCTACGACGATCTGGGCACCGAAGCGATCCGTAAACTCTACGTAGAAGATCTGCCGGTTATCACCGTCATCGACAGGGAAGGAAACAATCTTTACGATAGTGTGTAACGGGGAATATTATCGGGAATTGGTAGGAGGGCAATTAATACTTTAAATAAGGGAGGATAAGACTATGCTTGAGATCGGAAAGAAAGCACCGGAATTTAGTTTACCGGATCAGAATGGAGAGATGCATTCTCTTGCAGATTACAAAGGAAAAAAGGTGATCCTGTACTTTTACCCGAAGGATAACACCTCCGGCTGCACAAAGCAGGCCTGCGGATTTGGGGAGAGGTATCCGCAGTTCCGGGAAAAGGGAGCAGTGGTCTTAGGTGTGAGCAAGGACTCTGTCGCATCTCATAAGAAATTCGAAGAGAAATACGGCCTTCCCTTCACCCTTCTTTCGGACACGGAACTGGATGTGATAAAGGCCTATGACGTATGGAAAGAGAAGAAGAATTACGGGAAAGTATCCATGGGCGTTGTAAGGACCACATATCTTATCGATGAAAAGGGCATCATAGTCAAGGCAATGGATAAGGTAAAGGCAGCAGACAATCCGCAGGAAATGCTGGATCTGCTTTGAAAAACATAAGGATTTTTAATGGGTCGGCAGATTCGAAAAGAATCTGCCGATTTTATTGAAATACGGGGGATTCTTTGATACTATATACGTATCGAAATAGTGTATTTATGTTATAGGAAAGCTTTCAAGATGGAGGTGAGTTTATGCAGGGACAGGGAATTGTATATTGCAATGATAATCCTATCAGAACCGATGGAATAGAATGGCTTAATTCGCATATTGGCAGAATTGCAGTAGGAAAAAGGATTTCTCCAAACACAATTGATATCCTTGCATATTCTGATAATCTAACAGATTCAAAAGCATTGAGGAAGTATGCGAAAATAAACGACGCTTTGTATATCCGGAGCGTAGATAACAGAGGGGTGACATCTGTTGACTGACATATCTGTTATCGCTAAAAGAGTGGGAACTGTTCATAATGTTCCTATTCAAATGGGGATGGACTTTTTTGATGCAAAATTTGATACAGGATCAAGTGTAACAATTGTTTCAGCCTCAGTTTTTTACGATGGATGAACAGACAGAGAACTAAAAAAGCTTGCAGATCGATGCGAAGAAATAGGCTGTAAACAAAGAGATTTTAATCTGCGTCGGGTCATGCTATTACTGGTTATCCTGTTTTAGCAAAGAATGTTACCATAGGCGATACGGTTTTTCCGGTCTTTAGGTACTATTTAGCTATCAATGGACGAAAAGAAATGTCTCTATTAGGGGACGATTTCATTGATAATTGTAAATATAGTCATGAGCCGCATGGGGATATTCAGTTAACCGCTTTTGATTTTGAGCAATATGGCGAGTCAAGGGATGTTTCTCTGGACAGCGTTGAATTGTTAAGCATAATAGATGAAATCATTACATCAGAATGAAAGATAAATAAAAGATATAGTTGAAAAGGATTGACGAAATGCGCAAAGGCAGCCACAATCTGACAGCACAGCACAGCACAGCAAAGCACAGCACAGCACAGCAC
>JAFZQH010000003.1 GCA_017550165.1 Lachnospiraceae bacterium
GAAGCGGACGCAAGGCCTCCTTTTTAAAGAAAAGGATGACAACACTGAGGAAACTATGATAGAATGACCACACAATTCTTTATCAGATCATTTGAGGAGAACTCTATCCTCTTGTTTCCGAAAGTATACATACACTATCGACCATACTCTGTCTCCTCTTGTTTACTTTGGGCATTTGTAATATAATGATTGGTATAAAAGTACCAATTGGGGGGTGTTTTAATTGGCTGAAAAATCAGCTACTCTTGTGGCAAATGAGCAATGCGTTGCCCAGGGAAAGGTTGTCCTTTCTGATTTTATCGAAGAAACCAAGAAGCCTTTGGAGGTTACCACAGACCTCCTGATGAAACTCGTTAATGACAATAAGGATACGGAGTACGGCAGGAAATACGGTTTTTCCGAGATCCGCTCCATCGAGGATTATCAGAAAAGGGTACCAGTCATCACCTACGACGATATTGCCGGATACCTTGAGCGGATGATGGAGGGAGAAAAGAACATCCTTACTGCCTATCATTTTGATCACTTTAATGAGACCTCCGGGACCATCGGAGTTCCCAAGGTTGTTCCCATGACCGATGAACAGTCTGACGTATTTGCCCGGTTTAATAACCTTTATAACTATGGCCTGATGGGTGAAAAACTCGATCCCCCATGGATGGATGGCCGGGCATTCTGCACCTCCAGCGGTAACTGCCGGACCTTGAAAAGCGGCCTTACCGTCGGAGAGGCATCTGCAAAAATGGCAGACCACATAAAGGGTGGCAAGGATGCGTTGGATTCAATGATACGCATTATGTACACTACTCCCATTGAAGGGCTTAATCCGGCCCACGGCGCCGATACTAAATACATTCATACCAGATTTGCCCTCATGGAGCCTGAACTGAGAGGTATCATCACAGGCTTCTACAGTGTTATAGTCCTTTTCCTCCGATATGTATCCGACAATTATGAGGTGCTCATTGATGACATCGAGAAAGGCACCATATCAGACACAATAGAAATGCCGGATGAAGTGAGGGAAAGCCTCCTCAAAAAGATCGAGCCCATGCCGGAGCGGGCAGCACAGCTGAGAGAGATATTTAAGAACGGCTCTGATTTCCCCTGGGTCAAAAAGGTATGGCCCAAGTTCTGTTTCCTGATGGGTGCAGGAGGCGACGGATTCGAAATATACGACAAGATGATAAAAGAACACTTTACCGGTGGCGGCGTAGCCAATATATATTCCGGTGTCACCGCATCGGAGGGTCTGTGGTCGGTTCCTGCCGGTGTCGATACCTTCGACAGCATCCTGGCGCCTTCGGCAGCATTTGTGGAATTTCTGCCTGAGGAGGCCGGGGATGACTTTTCCAAGATCGTAACAATAGATAAGCTGGAAGAGGGAAAGGTGTATGAGCTGATCATTACCAACCTCAGCGGTTTCTGGCGCTATCGTATGAGCGATGCGGTCAAGGTTACAGGCTTCTACAACAAGACCCCCCTAGTTCAGTTCATGTACCGCATCAACAGGACTATCAACCTTGCCGAGGAGAAGACCACGGAAAAAGCATTACAGGTTGCTGTGGAAGCCACCTGTAAAGAGATGGATATTGACCTGGCCGATTTCAGCGTTTATCCCAATACCGACGTCACTCCTAACCGCTACGATTTCCTGATCGAGCCTATGTACGAGATCAGAAAGTTTGACATGGAGGCATTAAAGGAGAGCATCTTCAAACACCTGTGTGAGGCCAATCCGGTCTATTTCGACTGCTATGATGATCACTGGCTGGACAAACCCGAGGTATGGTTCCTTCAGCCCCAGACATCCCTGCTGTATCGGGATATGATGGTGTTTAAGGGAGCCTCCCTTAACCAGCTTAAACCCGTACGTGTAATAATGAACGAGCGTCAGAAGAAGTTCTTCTTTGCCCTTCGTCAGGAAATGGATGAATGAATAAAGTTGCTTATTATAACGGAAATGTTTATACTTCGGATGTCACTGCCCCTACGGCACAGGCCTTTGTGGTGGAAAACGGGCGTTTTGCATTCGTTGGAAATGATGCGGACCTCCCCCCCTGCGACAGGCGGATCGACCTGAAGGGCAAATGTGTCATTCCGGGGCTGGTGGACTCCCACTGCCATATCTTAAGCGGGATGGAGGGCGCATTTTCGGATATGATCTTTATCTCCCCGGATACAAAACCGGAGGAGCTTGCAGGAGTTTTATCTTCTCTTGTTTCAGAAAACCCCGTTCCCATGAACAGGGCTGTTATCGCCATGGGCTTTGACCTGACCAAAGGGGATTTTTCCGCCAAAGATATCGACAGCGCATTTCCCGATCAGCCGGTGCTGATATGCAGTAACGACGGTCACGCTGCCCTGGTCAATACCAAAGCCATGGAGATCCTGGGGATCGACCGTGATATTGAAGACTTCGGGACCGACAGCTATTATGTTAGAGATGATAAGGGAGACCCCACGGGACTGGTGATCGAGATCCCGGCCATGAGGCGCTGCAAGCAGCTTTTGAAATACGGCGCAGACATCGACCACGCCGGACAGATGAAGGCTCTCTGCGGTTCATACGCCGCTCTCGGCTATACAACTGTCTTTGATGCCATGTCCGTTGATGAGGACAATGATGAGATGATAAGCGCCCTTTCAACCCTGGATAAGGAAGGGGGGCTCACACTCCGAACCGTACTGAGCTTCGGTTTTCATGATGAAGAGGACCTTTCTGTTAACGATCTGATAAGTATCATGGAAAAATACCGGGATAATTTTGCCTCGGATAACGTGATCCCCAACACCTTAAAGCTTATACTTGACGGGACCGTGGAGGAGTACTCCGCCCTTCTGTTTGACCCCTATCTTGACGGAAAGAGAGGCTTTGGAAGCCAGCTTCTTTCGGAAAAAGATATTGCAAGAGCTGCCGGCTGCGCTGCAGACAAGGGTTTTTCCATTCATATTCACGCCATAGGCGACAAGGCTGTTCATATTGCGCTTAAGGCCCTGGACGGCCTGGGTGAGATATCCGGCACTAAGACCATTGCCCATAACCAGCTTTATCGGGATGATGATATTGAAAGAATTGCAAAAGCCGGAGATATATTTTTCCAGACAACTCCCCACTGGATGGTCAATGATGACTATACTTTGGCGCGTCTGGGAAAAGATCGGTATGTTAAACAGTTTCCTGTGGGAACCATGGTTAAGAACCGGGTAGCGGTATCCTTCGGCAGTGACAGCTGCCTGGATCCCGGATCTGCCGATGCATTCACCGGAATGTTCTATGCATGTGCGAGAGGTGATGAAAAACTATGCGGTCCCCAGTGTCTTCCGCCGAAGAGCGAGAGCATATCCCGCATGGATGCCCTTATGGCTTATACCATTAACGGTGCAAAGCAGCTGTGTATCGGGGATGAGACAGGAAGCATCACGGCAGGGAAAAGCGCCGATTTTGCGGTACTTGACAGGGACATTATCAACTGCCCCACTGAAGAATTAAAAGAGGTAAAGGTAACCGAGACATACTTTCGAGGTCACAAGATAATATAAGTCATGCAGCGGCGCTACTTCGCGCCGCTCTTTTACTCTTGCCAGTCAGATAATCTATCTCTACCCCGGGCTGGACGTTATATACAAATATATTAAAGCAGATCCCCTTTCCGTCATCTTCTACGGAATAGGCCTCCATGATAAGGCCTCTTGCCACCAGTTCATTACCCTTGTACATAGGTGTTACACGGTACATGACATGATTGCCCGTAGACCGGATATAGGTGCGCACTCCCTCCTCAAAGGGAAGCATACCCTCTTTATTGAGATAATCCGTTCCCGTAATGAGATTCCTCTCATTTGCATTCTCCCCCGCCAGAGAAAAGGCTATCAGATGACTTCTGTTGTATAGAAGTTTATCCTCTATAAGATCCGGATATTTATACACCCTCCAGCCGCTGGGCTTTATCATGCTTATATCCTCCCTGGAAGAGGTGGGCATCAGTTCTTTTCCCAGTTTAGCATAGGCAGGCCCGCATCTTCCCAGATCATCCAGGTCGCTGTAGCTTTCAAAGGCCTCTTTCTCCATATCCTCTTTATTAAATGAGGGCTTATTATCATTTAGTTTTACATAGTAGTTGCCGGAATACCCGGGGATATCTTCAAGGCGGACCGGCCCGGAATACTCAGCATTACTGCTTCCGCTTTCGGTGCTTCCGGATGTGGCTGATGAGGAGGCCGATGAGGCGGCTGATGATGACGCCGGCGGGGTTTTACCTATCAAACGATAGTAAGCATCCCTAACCTGACTTGAGGATAAAAACAATGCAATAAAGGCCAGGATAAAAGCAAAGAAGGTAATACGGCCGCTTTTGAACCTGGTCTTTTTCTTTTTGTTTTTTATATCGTCTTCTAACTTTCCCATAATTATTCACCAATGGATTCCACGTCATATGGCGTTGTCTGATATACATAGTAATTAAGCCAGTTGGTGTAAAGATTATTGGAGTGGCTTCTCCATTGAAGAAGCGGCTTCTTTGAGGGGTCATTATCAGGGAAGTAATTAAATGGTAATTGAATATCCAATCCTTTATTCTTATCCCTCTCATATTCATTAAGGAGGGTATACCTGTCATATTCAGGGTGACCGCTTACGAATATCTTCTTACCATCTTCGGCCATGGCAAGAAAGACTCCCGCCTGTTCTGATTCCGCAAGAACGGTAATGTCACTGCAGTTATGGATAGCCTCTGCAGGTGTCTCGGTATGCCTTGAGTGGGGTGCCAGAAAGATATCGTCAAATCCGCGAACAAGCGGTGTCTTACGGTTCATTACCCTGTGTTCATATACCCCGAACAGTTTCTGTGGAAGGTCTGCCTTATTGATCCCGTAATAATGATAGTATCCTGCCTGGGCTGCCCAGCAGATATGAAGGGTGGAAGTAACATTATGCTCCGCCCAGTCCATGATCTCGCAGGTCTCCTGCCAGTAGTCCACCTCTTCAAAGGGTATGTTCTCCACGGGGGCTCCGGTTATAATGAGACCGTCAAATTTCTCATGCTTCACATCATCAAAGGTGCAGTAAAACCTGTTCAGATGATTAATAGACGTATTCTGGGATACGTGGGTGCTGGCATTCATAAACGTCACATCCGCCTGCAGGGGGGAATTGGACAGGATGCGAAGGAGCTGTAGCTCCGTATCCTGTTTGATAGGCATGTTATTAAGTATCAATAACTTCAAAGGACGGATATCCTGGTGCAAAGCCCGGTATTCATCCATAACGAATATATTTTCTTTATCGAGTATCTCCCTTGCGGGAAGGTCACTCTGGATCTTTATAGGCATAATTATATCTCCATTATTTATGTAAGATTTAAGAAATCATCCTCGGATAAAATGGGTATCCCCAGTTCCTTGGCCTTCTTATTCTTTGTTGAATTCGATGCGGTATCGTTATTAATTAGGTAGGTGGTCTTGGCTGACACGCTCCCGCTGACCTTGCCCCCTTCGGATTCTATGTAATCCTTTAATGCATTCCTGTTATCAAAATGCTCCACATTACCGGTAATGACAAATGTCATCCCGGCAAATCTGCTTCCTGCCTTCTCTTCTGCCTGGATATCAAGGATTTCTGTCAGTTTTATAAAGCGCTGCCTGTTGGACTCATTTTTAAAGTATTCAACAAAGGAGCCTGCAATGACGGGACCCACCTTATCGATGGATGAAAGTCTCTCTTCATCTGCATTGATCAAAGCATCCGCATCCCCGTCATATTCCCTGCATATAAGTTTGGCAGTGGATAAGCCCACATTTGCTATCCCGAGACCGTATATGAGTTTAGGCAGGGTGGTCTTCTTTGCTTTCTCGGTCTCCTTAATGAGATTATCGTAAGATTTTTCTCCGAAGCCCTCCATATTAACTATAATGTCTCTGTGTGCCGAGAGATCGAACAGGTCCGGAATATCTTTTAATATCCCCGCATCTATGAACTTCTCAAGGGTAGCCTCCGACATGCCCTCTATATTCAGGGAATCCCGGCTTACCATGAGGGAAAAACTCTTTATCCTCTTGGCCGGACATTCCGGATTAGTGCAGTATAGAGACTCAACCTCATTAACTTTCCTGATCTCCGTAGCTCCGCCACACACGGGACAGATATCCGGTATGGGAAGATTCCCGCTTCTTGTAAGGTTCTCGGCTATCTGTGGAATGATCATGTTGGCCTTATATACCGTAATGGTATCACCTATACCCAGCTCCAGCTCTTTTACGATGCTCACATTGTGAACGGATGCACGGCTCACATTGGTACCTTCCAGGTCTACTGTTTCAAATATTGCTACGGGATTAAGGAGTCCCGTCCTCGATGCACTCCATTCCACCGAAAGAAGCCTTGTCTCACGAAGCTCGTCGGCCCATTTAAAGGCCATAGAGTCCTTGGGGTACTTTGCCGTAGTACCCAGGGACATGCCGTAGGCGATATCATCAAAAAGCACTACCAGCCCGTCGGTAGGAAAGGGATTGACCGGTATCTTAGCCTCAAACTCCAGTATATCACCCGGCAAATGATCATAGTCCGTGAGTTTTCTCTCCACCACTTCAAATCCCTGGGACTCAAGCCAGTTAAACTGTTCATTCCTGGAATTGCCGAAATCAACATTATCGGCCTTGACCAGAGAAAAGGCATAGAAACGTACCGACCTGGCCGCAGTAACTTCACTGTTCAGCTGTCTTACCGACCCGCTGCATAAGTTTCTGGGATTCTTATATCTGTCTTCCTCGGAAGCAATGGATTCATTGATCCTCTTGAAGTCATCATAGGTGATTATAGCCTCTCCGCGAAGGATCAGTTCCCCACTGTAGGGTATCTGTAAGGGAAGATTCTTAAAGGTTCTGGCGTTTGGGGTAATAACCTCCCCTACCTCACCGTTGCCTCTTGTTACAGCCTTATACAACTTCCCTTCACGATAGGTCAGGACTATGGTCAGACCATCCATCTTCCATGAAAGAAGGGTCCTCTGACCCTTTATAAACTCCTGAAGAACAGACACATCCTTTGTCTTATCCAAGGAAAGCATAGGCTTCTCATGCCGCTCTTTGGCAAGGTTGCTCACTACCTCATAACCCACATTGATAGTAGGACTGTCAGCAAGAACAATACCTGTCTCCTTTTCAAGTGCAACAAGCTCATCATAGAGCTTGTCATACTCGAAATTACTCATGATCTCGTCTGTGCCCTGATAGTAAATTCTTGAGGCTTCATTTAATTTTTCAACAAGTTCCTTAATCCTTGCCCTTTTGTCCATCTTTACCTTCTATAACCGTTTCACTGCTTGAATCCGCAGTGTCTCTCAGAATCTGTTCTATCTCCTTACCTGTAAGTTCTCTGTATTCACCGGTCTTAAGATCACCCAGATGAATATTCATGATCCTTACACGCTTAAGATATACAACCCTGTAACCCAGGTTCTCACACATCCTACGGATCTGCCTGTTAAGACCCTGAGTAAGGACAATACGGAACTTCCTGCGTCCCACTTTTTCTATGCTGCAGGGTCTGGTGACGGTATCAAGCACGGGAACACCCTCTGACATTCTGGTCAGGAATTCCTCCGTAATATCCTTATCCACGGACACCAGGTATTCCTTCTCGTGATAATTACCGGCACGCATAATCTTATTAACGATATCCCCCATATTGGTCATAAGGATAAGCCCTTCGGAAAGCTTGTCCAGCCTTCCGATGGGATATATGCGGGTCTTGTAATCTATAAAATCAACAATATTCTTTTTTTCTTTCTTGGCTGTGGTACATACTATACCCTTGGGCTTGTTAACGGCGATAATGACCGGCCTGTCCTTCTTCTCCACAGGCTGGCCGTCCACTCTGACATCCTGGGAAGGATTCATCTTGCTTCCCACTGCAGCCACAATGCCGTCCACTGTAACCCTTCCCGATGCCAGAAGCCTGTCGGCCTCTCTTCTGGAACAGAAGCCGCATTCGGTCAGGTATTTGTTAATACGCATGTTTTCTTCCATAAAGAACCTCTCGCTTAAGGAGTACAACATGCCTACGGCATGTCGCTTCGTCACAAGGAATCCTCCCAAATGGGGTCTACACTCCGTTTCGGTCCGTGCAAAACATACGTCCACCGGACGTATTGCACCCCTCCTTATGACATTGACCGGGACTGTAAGCCGGGTTATGTCGCGAATGATCATCTATCTGGGATGCCTGTTACCAGACACCTCGAGCGACCTACCTAAAGCAGACGGGCAGCCTTACGCTTTGTTTCGGTCTTGCTTCGGATGGGGTTTACATTGCCTCTCCCGTCACCGGGAGAGCGGTAGTCTCTTACACTGCCCTTCCACCCTTACTGCAGCCTTCGGCTGCAGCGGTTTGCTTTCTGTTGCACTTTCCCTGGAGTCACCTCCGCCGGACGTTATCCGGCATCCTGCCCTGTGAAGCCCGGACTTTCCTCCCTTTTTCAGGGCGATCATTCATCCCGGTCGAATGTATTATACGTTGAAACATGAACCCCCGATAAACTCTCTGATAATGGAGTTCTTATTGATATTATCGCTTGGAATGGGAACGAAATAATCCAGGAACTTTAAAAGCCTCTTGGCTTCGTAATAGGCCGGATCACCCTGTTCAATGGCAAAAAGCTGGGGCTCAACATATGTCTTTAATACCGAAAGTTCGAAGAGCAATGATGAATTAAACATCACGTCCGCTTCCTCCTGGAAGGGGAATATGTTCTGCTCCTCTCCTGCACGTACAGACTCCCAGCGCAGTATAGTCTCCCTGGCCGTAGTCCCTCTTGTCCTGGAATCTCTTACTATACGTCTTATGAGACGTCCATCGGTGGTGGCTATCCTGTTATGTTCATCGATATTGATCTGAGTCAGTGCACTGATGTATATCTTGAACTTGTTCTCTGCCGACAGTGAATACGAAAGCTTATCATTCAGTCCGTGGATCCCTTCTATGACCAGGATATCATCCGGGCCCAGTTGAAGGCAATCGCCCTTGTATTCCCGGCGTCCCAGCTTAAAGTTAAATGAAGGTAGCTCGACACGTTCTCCCCTGAGGAGACCCTGCATATCCTTGTTGAACTGTTCAACATCAATGGCTTCCAGACACTCAAAATTGTAATTACCCTTCTCATCAAGGGGCGTCTGCTCTCTGTTAAGGAAATAATTATCAAGGGCTATGGCATGGGGGATCTTACCCTGTGCCGTAAGCTGAATTGAGAGCCTGTGTGAAAATGTGGTCTTTCCCGAGGATGAGGGCCCTGCAATCATAATGAATTTCTTGCTGGGCTGTCTTGCTATCATGGATGCAATGTCAGCGATTTTCTTCTCCTGCCATGCTTCCGCCACCAGGACCATCTCTTCCACATGTCCGCTGCAGATCTGCCTGTTAAGGCCCGCAACCGTATCCATATGCATAGACTGAGCCATGGCACGGTTCTCGTTACATACCTGGGTAAATTTCTTCTGGGGAACAAACTCCCTGACGGTTCCGTACTCCTGCCTCTTGGGGAACTGGAGCATAACCCCCTTGCCGAATTTAAATACATCGAAGTATTTTAAACATCCGGTACTTGGAGCCATATATCCGTAAAAATAATCTTCAAATCCGTTAAGGGTATAAATGTTCACATGGCTTACACGGCGGTAAAAGAACAGATCCTTTTTATTGGACATGCCGCATTTCTCAAAGATCTCCCTGGCCTCACGCATAATGACAGTCCGTTTATAAAAAGGAACATCTTCCTCAACCATCCTGAACATATGGTCTTTGATCTTATCAATCTGAGACTTGGTAAGGGGCTTCTCGGAATCTGTCTCGCAGTAATAGGCATCGCCGATGGCATTTAAAACAACCACGTTCTTGAGATTGTCGGCACCCAGGATATGATAGCAGGCTTCAAGAAACATCATGACAACGCTTCGCCTGTAGGTTTCATAACCGATCCTTTCGGAAAAGGGGACAAACTCAAGGGTACAGTCCTGTCTCACATTCTTATATAGTTCACAGAGGTTGTTGTCCACCAGGCAAAGCATGATGGGGGAATCATATTTGTACTGAAACTCTTTTGCCACATCACCGTAGCTTATATCAGAAGAGTATTCCCTGACCTCTCCTTCCACTTTGACTTTATATAAAGTCTTGCTCATAAGTATACCTCCAAATCATCATACTCCGAAATAAGCCGCCACTATATGACCGTAAAGGGTTCCCGGGCTATATCACATATTACCTCAAGGCTTGTGTTCTCCTTGATATACCTTTCCATAAAAGGAATAAAGATCTTCTCAATACCGTAATGACCTGCATCGATAACCGTCAACCCTGATGCCACTGCATCTATTCCGGTATGATGATCTATATCTCCGGTGATGATGGTGTCCACATCCCCGGATAAGGCCGGCTCGATCATGGATCTACCCGCTCCCGGGCTTATAGCCACCTTTGATACAGGAGAATTCAGGGCTCCGAAGACCTTCACACTCGGAATATTAAATCTATCCTTAACTATTCTCGCGCAATCCTCAAGGGAAACCGCGTTGGGAAGATAACCTATCCGTCCGATACCTTCGGGCCATCCGTCCATTTCCGATGTAACCTCAAGAACGCTGCACTTTTCCAGTCCCATTATCTCCGCCGAATAATCAGCCATCCCGCATACATCAAAATTAGTATGCATTGCATAGTATGACACATCATGACCTATAAGGTCCATAAGTCTCCGTCCGATAAATGTCTCGGAATTGACCTTCCTTATGGAATTGAATATAAGGGGATGATGGGTGATCAACATGTCCGTCCCTGCACTAATGCAGTCAGAAACCACCTCGTCAGTGGCGTCAAGGGCCAGATACACCTTCCGCACCTCTTTATCCATCCTGCCTGCTATAAGGCCCGGATTGTCCCAGTCAAGGGCCATTTCCTCCGGTGACTGCCTGTTTAAAACGGAAATTACTTCACTGCATTTCATAGTATCTCTCAATCGTCCTTTCCATAACGGAAATGTGGGTTACCAGCTCTTCTCTTCGTTTCAGAGCGCCCCCTGAAGGGCCTTCAACCTCCAGCCTGATCAATATCTCTTTTTCTATTCCAATCTGTCTTAAAAGATACTCCTTCAGCACCGGATGTCTCTTAGCAAGCAGGAGGGGGCCGAACTCCTTCTCTTCGTCAGTCAGGATAATGGGAGTATTGACGGAAGGACAGGCCTTGATAACGAAATAATACTTTCCGTCCTCTATCAAAGCATTCTCATCCCTTATCTCAAACCCCGCAAGGCAGAGATAGCTCCTGAGTTCAAACATCTCCGACTGGGGCTGAAGGATAAGCTCCGCCACCATCCCGGCCTTGTCTGCCCCCCGGCTGATGATATCCCTTATCAGAAGCCCGCCCATGCCGGCTATGATCAGGGAATCTCCGGATTGAACATGTACTCTGTCAAGACCGTCAGAGAGACAGGTGGTTATATGCCCCTCCTGGCCGTATTTTTTAATATTGGACTCCGCTATAGCCAAGGGACCACTGCCGATATCACAGGCAATTGCAGCATTCCTGATCCCTTTTTCAACAAGGTAGATCGGGACGTATGCATGGTCCGTGCCTATATCCACGACCCGTTCTCCTTTGACCACCATATCCGCTACACACTGAAGCCTACCGGATAGCCTTATCATTACTCAAGATAATCCTTTAACTTACGGCTTCTGCTGGGATGACGGAGCTTACGCAGGGCCTTGGCCTCTATCTGTCTGATACGCTCTCTGGTTACGTTAAATTCCTTGCCAACCTCTTCAAGAGTCCTCGCACGTCCGTCATCAAGCCCGAAACGAAGACGGAGCACCTTCTGCTCTCTGTCAGTCAGGGTCTCCAAAACCTCTGCCAGCTGCTCTTTTAAAAGTGTAAATGCTGCCGCTTCGGCAGGAACGGGAACATTATCGTCCTGGATAAAATCACCCAGGTGAGAGTCTTCCTCTTCACCTATGGGGGTCTCCAAAGATACCGGTTCCTGGGATATCTTAAGGATTTCCCTTACTCTCTCAACGGGAAGCCCCATCTCTTCAGCTATCTCCTCAGGAGTAGGCTCTCTTCCGTATTCCTGCAATAACTGTCTGGAAACACGTATCAGCTTGTTAATGGTCTCCACCATATGAACGGGGATACGGATGGTCCTTGCCTGGTCGGCGATGGCTCTGGTAATAGCCTGCCGGATCCACCAGGTTGCATATGTGGAGAACTTGTACCCTTTACGATAATCGAATTTCTCAACAGCCTTTATAAGACCCAGGTTGCCCTCCTGTATCAGATCCAGGAACAGCATTCCACGGCCCACATATCTTTTTGCTATACTTACAACAAGACGGAGATTGGCTTCGGAAAGCTTCTTTTTTGCCTCCATATCCCCCTCTTCCATACGCTGGGCAAGTTCTATCTCCTCCTCGGCACTAAGAAGAGGAACCTTACCTATCTCCTTAAGATACATCCTTACGGGGTCTTCTATATTGATTCCGTCAGGAACACTTAAGTCGATATTCTCTAAGTCTACCTCTTCTTTGTCATCAATGAGGAGTTCCTCATCATCTGGTTCTTCTTCTACAACGCGGAAAACTTCAACTCCATTGGCTTCCAGAAAAGAAAGTGCCTTCTCGATATGCTCCGAGTCAAGCTCCATATCTTTAAAATAATCGCTTACCTCGGAATAATCGATAATTCCCTTTTTCTTTTTTTCTCCGAGAAACTCTTTGAGTCTCTCTTCAAACCTTTCCTCGTTAAATTCCATGTTATCCTCCGGTTATCTGAGCCGAACAGGTATATTCTTATACCCCTCCAGCTTCTTTTTTTCTTCTATCAAGAGCATAAGCTCTTTCGGATCCGTGGAAGAATCCTCCCTTGTATCAAAGCTGTTCTTCTTAACCTTATACAGGACGTCTCTTATAGCCTTGACTTTACTTTCTTCTGATTCCACCGCCTTTAATCTGGCGTTGAATAGACCTGCGATCTCACGCTGTTCGTCTTCATCCATAAACCGGTTCATGATCGACGCGGGATTGACCCTGCCTTCGCTTTCAAATTGTTCGAACACCTGTGATGCCACATTCTTATACAGATCGGAAGTAAAATCCTCAGGGGAAATGTATTCCTTTAACTGCTCATACAAGCCTTCCTCCTCAATAAGCCATGTTATGAGAAGCTTCTGTGCCTCAATCATCCCGTCCTTCTTATTTTGATTAAATCCCGATTTAAAAACCGGCCTCTCATCACGGGTGTTTACGCCTTTTAAAGCCAACTCATTGATCATCTTCTTGAGACTCTCGGAAGTAATACTGTACATTCCCGCCACTGCGTCCGTGTAATTGTTCCTTTCCAGCTCGTCCTCAAAGGACAATAGCCTTCCTGCCACCTCCTTGAAAAATCTGGTCTTACCGTCGGGATCCTTAAGATCATAATCCCGCTCCAAAACTTCTATAGAGAACAGAAAGCCGTTCTTGGCTTCCTTAATCCGCTTTTCATATTCTACAGGCCCGTATTCAGGACTCCTCACAAATTCATCGGGATCTTTACAGGGACTCGAATCTATAACCCTGGCAGAGATCCCCGCCTCCTTCAATATGGACAAGGCGCGAAGCTTGGCCTTAATGCCCGCCTCATCGCTGTCGTATGCAAGATATACTTCATCAACGTATTTTTTTATCAGGTAGGCCTGGCTCTGACCGAATGCCGTTCCCAGGGATGCCACCGCATTGGTGAATCCCGCCTGATGAAGGGAAATAACATCGATATAGCCTTCACAGAGAATAAAGAATTTCTTCCTTGTGCTCCTGGCTATATACAAACCAAACAGGTTATTCTTCTTGGAAAAAGCCCTGGTCTCCGGTGAATTCAGGTACTTCGGCTCACCCTCACCCATAACACGTCCGCCGAAGGCGATCACATGGCGGTTAACATCCAGTATGGGGAACATGACCCTGTTCCAGAATTTATCCTTAAATCCTTCCTTCTCGCTGTAGTGAAAAAGCCCTGCCTCATTAAGCTCTTCATCCTTAAAACCCTTATTCTTAAGATAAGCATACAGGTTGTTGCGACTCATCCCCGCATAACCCAGGCCCCAGTTCTTAATGGTCTCATCCGTAAGGCCACGCTTATTCTTGAAATACTCATATCCCTTTTTATCATTGGAGTTAAGGAGCTGGTAATAATAAAAAGTAGCCGTCTCCTTATTTATCTCATATATCCGGCTCTTAAGGTCAGAAGCGCGCTTTTCCTCCTCGGTCATCTCCACCTTGGGAAGATCGATGCCGGCCCGGTCAGCCAGGTACTCGATAGCCTCCGTAAAGGAATAATTCTCATACTCCCTTACAAATGTGAGAACATTTCCACCTGCCCCACAGCCGAAGCAGTAATACATCTGCTTCGAAGGAGAGACCGAAAATGAGCCGGTCTTCTCATTATGAAAGGGGCACAACCCAAATAGGGAACTGCCCTTTCTCGTTAATTTAACATATTGTCCTATAACATCAACTATATCGTTACGGTCGCAAACTTCCTGAATAATATCTTCCGAATAAAATGCCATTATTTTATCTTCCACGATATGGGAACCCGCAGTTCCTGAAAACGAAGGATGGCGTACTGGTCAGTCATTCCCGCTATATAATCGCATACTACCCTTTCCCTGGACTGGTGGTAATGTTCCATAACATAGGTGTACTTGGGTGAGAGAAGGTCAAAATGCTTATTATAATACTCATAAAGCTCAATGATGAGGTCTCTGGCTTTCTTCTCCTGGGCCTTGGCATTGGGATTGGTATAAACGTTTTCAAACATGAAGGTCCTGAGTCCCTTCATAGCCTCTTCAACCTCCGGAGCCATAATGATATCATCCTTGTCCATACTCTCACATATAATGCTGTGGACCAGCGTATTAAGCCGGTCTCTTGTAGAATGACCCAGAACATTACTGAATTCCGCCGGAATATCATTCTCTGATATAACCTGGGCACGTATGGCATCATCTATGTCATGGTTGATATAAGCTATCTTATCGGACAAGCGGACAACCCTGCCCTCCAAAGTGGAAGGAGTGCTTTTGGTCTGGTGGTTTAGTATTCCGTCCCTTACCTCCCAGGTAAGATTAAGGCCCCGTCCCTTCTTTTCCAGATACTTAACGACCCTGAGAGACTGTTCATTATGGGCAAATCCGTCAGGACACACTTCATTTAAGGCTGCTTCCCCGCAATGGCCGAAGGGTGTATGCCCCAGATCATGTCCCAGCGCAATGGCCTCAACCAGGTCTTCGTTAAGACGAAGGGCTTTGGCAATGGTGCGGGCGTTCTGCGACACCTCCAGAGTATGGGTAAGCCTGGTTCTGTAGTGATCGCCTTCAGGTGCCAGAAAGACCTGTGTCTTGTGCTTTAATCTGCGGAAAGACTTGCAATGAAGGATCCGATCCCTGTCCCTCTGATAGACAGGCCTGATATCGCATTCCTCCTCCTGTATCTCCCGCCCCCTGGATTTGCAGCTAAGAGAAGCATAGGGACTCAGGTGCTCTTTCTCAAACTGTTCCATGGTTTCTCGAATAGTCAAGATATTCACTCTCCTAGATAAGTCCGTCGTTACGCTCTTCTATAGCTTTAAAGGTATGATAGATAACGGAATTGACCGGGGTGGGGATGCCAAGCTCCTCTCCGAATCTGACCACAGTACCTGAAAATGATTCTATCTCCGTATGCTGCTTAGCCTTCAGGTCGTGAAGGAGAGATGATCTGTAATCAAATCTGATGTTCATGACCATCCTATGCTCTTCTTCAATCTCCCTCTTGGAGAACTCAATGCCTTTTGCTTTGGCAATGGCAACAACCTCTTCAAGAGCAGCTAGCCTGATGGCATTAAGGTGTTCACTTACACGAAATGCTCCGTAAGGCACCTGTACAAGCGCACTGGGAACACTCTCGCTGACATTGGCAAGAAACTTATACCAAAGCCCGTGTATCATATCATCATTTATCTGGTATGCTATATGACACTCATCGAAAAGGGCTTTAACAGCCAGCACCTTCTCAGAGTATACGGTATTATCTTTCTCTCCGAAATAAATGCAGCCTTTGGAAGGATCGTAATCCGTATGACCGTTGACCATATCAATGGACATCCTTACATAAGAATAAAGCATGTGATCCCATCCGTACTTCCTGGCAACTCTCTCTTCCGAATCAAGTCCGTTCTGAATGCTGAGTATTATGGTATGCTTTCCCACCTGATTCTTAATATCCTTGATAGCCTGATCAAGCTGAGTGATCTTGGTGGCTATAATGATAAGGTCTGCCGGATCTCCCTTCTGGGAAGGCGTAATGATCGGGAAATCATATTTGATGCCGTTAACGGTTATGCCGTACTTCTCCAGACGGTCCTTTCTGACTCCCTCCGCAATAATGCGAAAATCCCCCTTGTCGAGCCAGTTATAAAGTCTCGGAGCAAAGAATGCACCTGCCGCTCCCATACCGATGAGTGTTACCTTCTTGATCTGCATAATATCACCTTCTCCTAACTTAACTAACTATATTTATACAATTATCTTTGATTACTTATAACCCTCTCCGTGCGCCCCGATATATAATCGGGGCATATTATACCACAGATCTGATGAAATTTACAGTAGTATTTCATTAAAGGGTGATGGAACATGCCGCTGCCAGAGAACCGGGTCCGATATGGCACGAAACGCTTAAGGACAGGGCATCAACCTCTACCTCCCCGGCCTTGGGGAAACGATCTGCTATCTCTGCAGCAAACTCTCTTGCCTCTTCTTCACTCTGGGAATGAACCGCAAAAAGGCGAAGGCGTCCTGCCTCATACAGATCCTTAAACCTGGTATCTATATCATGCTGCAGGGCATTGATCATAACCTTTTTAGCCTGTTTGTTGCCACGGCATTTTGAAAATGCATCCAGCTTATCGCCCTGGATCTGCAGCACCGGCTTAATGTTAAGCACTTCTCCGAAGAGAGCTGCTGCAGGAGTGATACGGCCTCCTTTTTTGAGATACTTTAATGTATCCACCATTATGTAAATGCTGGATTGAAACTTATCCTCCTCAAGACGTTCCTTTATCTGAAGGGCATTCATACCCTGCTTTGCCATCTTCAGGGAGTCTTTGGCTGCCTGCTTTAAGGTGACGGATATCCTCTGGTTATCAACCACCTGCACTTTACCGTCATAATCAGCAGCCATAGCCTGCGCAGAACTGCAGGAACCGCTTAAACCACTGGACATTGGCATATAAACGATCTCGTCGTGATCTTTCAATATATCATCCCATGCACTCATAAGATCCGCAACCGCAGGCTGTGATGTGGATATCTCCGCATCCTCCGCGAGCTTTGCATAGAATTGCTCATGGTTAAGGCTGATATCTTCGAAGAAAAGCTCCCCGTTGATATAAAAAGGCATGGGCAGTACAAATATACCCAGTTCCTTTCCCTGTGATTGGGTGATACCGCTGTTACTGTCGGTCATTACCGCGACTTTACTCATCTGCTCCCTCCCTTATATCAATCTTTATACCGAGTTCTTCAAGCTGTGACGCTTCCACTGTGTTGGGCGCATCAGTCATGAGGCATGACGCATCCTTAACCTTGGGAAATGCGATAACATCTCTTATACTATCAGCGCCCACCATAAGCATCACGAGACGATCAAGTCCGTATGCCAGTCCTGCGTGGGGCGGAACGCCGTATTTGAAAGCATTTAAGAGGAAACCGAAACGATCATATGCATCCTCTTTGGAGAATCCCAGAACTTCAAACATCTTCTCCTGAACATCGTTCTGATGGATCCTTATGCTTCCGCCTCCCAGTTCCGTGCCGTTAAGGACGATATCATAAGCCTTGGCCCTGACAGCGCCGGGATCCGAATCGATCAGCTCAAGATCTTCATCCATGGGCATTGTAAAGGGATGATGCATGGCCACATAACGGCCTTCTTCCTCGGAATACTCAAGGAGGGGAAATTCGGTAACCCACAGGAAATTAAATTTGCTTTTATCAATGATGTCAAGATTCTTAGCAATTTCAATTCTCAGGCCGCCCAGCACCGTCCATACCATGTCGGTCTTATCTGCCGCAAAGAGAAGAAGGTCGCCGGGTTCACCCTTCATTTTCTCCACAAGCGCCCTAAGCTCGTCTTCCGTCATGAACTTGGCAAATGATGACTTATATGTGCCGTCTTCATTAACGCAGAGATATGCAAGGCCCTTGGCTCCTATACCCTTTGCAAAATCAACAAGGGCATCTATCTTCTTTCTGGGCATGCCTGCCTGTCCTTTGACATTGATGCCTCTGACAGAGCCTCCGGCATCGATAGCCCCGGTAAATACTCCGAATCCGCATCCCTTAACGGTATCCGTAACATCCGTAAGCTCCATCCCGAACCTGGTATCCGGCTTATCAGATCCGAATCTGTCCATAGCCTCCTGCCATGTCATTCTGGGAATGGGGAGGGGTACGTCTATATCTATTATCTCTTTGAACACTCTGGCGATGAGCCTCTCATTTACATCGATGACATCATCGATATCAACGAAGGAGAGTTCCATATCCACCTGAGTGAATTCCGGCTGACGGTCGGCCCTTAAGTCCTCGTCCCTGAAGCAGCGCGCGATCTGAAAATATCTGTCATATCCCGAGCACATGAGAAGCTGCTTATAGAGCTGGGGTGACTGGGGCAGAGCATAAAAACTTCCCTGGTGCACACGGCTGGGAACAAGATATGTCCTGGCTCCTTCCGGAGTGCTCTTGCCCAGCATGGGTGTCTCTATCTCCAGGAAACCTTCCTCATCAAGGAACTGCCTGATAGCCATGGTAACCTTGCTGCGAAGCATGATATTCTTCTGAAGGTCAGGTCTTCTAAGATCAAGGTATCTGTACTTAAGGCGAAGGTCATCCTTGGTCTGGGAGTTCTCTTCAATGGGAAAGGGGGGTGTCTCCGACTCGGAGAGTATCCTTAAGGATTTGACAACCAGTTCGATATCTCCGGTCTTCAGGCTTGCATTGACCTCTCCGCCTCTTTTATTGACGATACCGGTGGCGGCCAGCACAAACTCGTTTCTGATGGTGGCAGCCTTCTTATAGCCTTCTTCTCCCACCTCATCTTCATTAAACAGAAGCTGTATTATCCCGCTTCGGTCTCTCAGATCCACAAATATCAAGCTTCCGAGGTTACGCCTCTTCTGGACCCAGCCCATTACCGTAACTTCTTTGCCTATATCCGCTGCAGAAACCTCCGTACACCTGCAGGTTCTTTTTAAACCCTTCATTGATTCAGCCATTATATATTCCTCCTAATAAGAGTTAATTCACAAAAAACTCCTTGAATTCAGTAAAACCCTGCTGCTCAAGCTGCTGCTTCTGGAACTTCTTGTTCTTCTGCATCTGAGCGACAGATACGGACTTGCCGCTGCCACGAAGCCTTGCCGCCTCCGAAAGGATGTCGGCCATACGGTCAGAGGGCATCCCCTTCTCAACCAGATACGCTATCCTTTCATTCTCTCCCGGGACTTTATATCCCCTCTCCATAAGAAGCATGACTATCCTCTCAAATCCGACGGAGAATCCGCAGGCAGGAGTATTATTACCGGTAAAACGTCCGATCATCTCATCATAACGTCCGCCGCCTCCCACTGAACCGCCATACTCTTCCATAACGATCTCAAATATGGGGCCGGTATAATAAGACATTCCCCTTACCAGGGTGGGATCAAACTCCATACGGAAATCTCCTACAGCCGATTTCTCGACGCTGTCCATTATGGTAAGAAGGTTATCCGTCACAGCCGATTCCGCAAAATCCCCCAATAAACGGGCACATTCTGATACCCCGGTCTTGTCTCTTGTGATTTGTTTAAACAAGTTTAAATATTTTTCGATACAATCCTTTGAAAATCCTGCTTCTTCAAGTTCCGATGCCACACCATCGAGCCCGATCTTATCCATTTTGTCAAGAATGATGAACACATTGTCGTAATCCTTCTCTTCAAAGCCGGAATAAGCAGCCATAGCCTTCAAAAGCTTCCTGTCATTGATCCTTATCACGTAGCCCTTGAAATCAAGCCTGGACAGGAGGGTGGACATGGCAAGGATAAGGTCTATCTCCGCCATGCAGCTGTTATCTCCCAGAATATCAATGTCACACTGCATAAACTGCCTGAAGCGCCCTCTCTGAGGTCTGTCGGCCCTCCACACATTACCCATCTGCAAGGCTTTGAAGGGTGTAGGCAGATTATTTGCATTATTGGAATAATACCTTGATAAGGGTACCGTAAGATCATATCTTAATCCTGAATCCACCAGGTCCGCTTCCGTCTCGGCAGTCTCCAGATTCAGCTTCTCTCCCCTCTTGAGTATCTTGAATATAAGCTTCTCGTTCTCGCCGCCCTGCTTGCTGGAGAGATTCTCTATATGCTCCACGCATGGGGTCTCTATGGAAGAAAACCCGAAGGATCCGTATGTTTCCTTGATAAGGCTTATTACATGATCCCTGATCCGCATCTCTTCCGGCGTTATATCCTTCATGCCGGTAACCGGCTTCTTTTTCAACGACATCTTATGCCTCCAAAAGCTTTTTCTTCTTTTTCTTGATATCTTCGATCCCCTCGAGGTAGGTCTTCACATCCTTGGGGTTGATCATCCGTTCTATACGTCCGTCCCCCCACACTCTCTTGGTGGAAGAACCGGCCCCGCAGGAAATGATGGTCTGCTTCTCCTCCATGATCAGGACATTATACAATCCTTCATATCCGGGTTTGGAATACCCTACATTCTCCATGTTGCCGGCCATATTTTTCTGGCGATAGAGGTAATAGGGCTTCATACCGGTACTTTCCAGCTTCTCATAGACCATGTCCATGATCTCTTCGTTATTAACTATTCCCATCTCGCGATACTGCTCTTTAAAGAGATTGAGCCTGGCCGCCCTCTTGACTGCCAGAGAATGGACCGTAATACTCTCGGGGTCTAACCGGATAAGCTCATCCATGGTGTGCCTTACTTCATCAATCCCCTCTCCGGGAAGGCCTATAATGGTATCCATATTGATATTGACAAAGCCTTCTTCCCTTGCCAGATCATAGGCCAATGCAATATCATCCACCGTATGCTGCCGGCCGATAAGATCAAGGGTCTTCTGATTCATGGACTGTGGATTAATGCTTATCCTGCCGATACCGTGCCGTTTGATGATCCGAAGTTTCTCCCGGTCTATGGTATCAGGTCTTCCGGCCTCCAGGGTATACTCTCTGACATCTGCCGTATCAAAGTTCGACTCTATCATGGACAAAAGCCTCTCAAGATACTGTATAGGCAGCACTGTAGGCGTCCCTCCTCCTATATATATGGTGGAAGGCGTCTTGGAATACATCCCGGCCAGGAACTTCATTTCCCTCTCAAGTCCTGAAAGATATCCGTCAAAATCCGCCCTGTCAGCCGTATTTGAGGGAAATGTGCAATACAGGCATATGCTGGGGCAATAGGGTATACCTACATAGAGGCTGTATCCGTCTTCATAATCCGCCCCGGATAAAAGCTCGCTTTCTGATCCTGCCACCTCCATGGCAAGACCTATTTTTTTATCTGAAATATAATATGTATTACGCAGCCTTTCTTCGATATCCGGTCTCGAGAATCCCTCTTCCATAAGTCCGAAGGGGATTCTTATGGGCCTGATACCGGTCAGGGTTCCCCAGGGCAATATAAGCCCTGTAAGAGACGATAAAACCCGATACAGGCACTGCTTGAGGACATTCTTGACCTCCGGCCTGTCCAACCCTTCTGTGCTTCCGTTCTCCTCCCTGGGTTCGGATTCAAATCCCGAGGCGGATACCTCCACCTTCGCATCGGATAAGACGATATTGATCAGGGGCTCATTGCCGTACAGGTCATCATTTGTCTCGATCTCCGATTCCGGGTAAAAAGCCTTGACAAGGGTATATGCATCATATTCAAAATCCTTTGGGCTTATTCTTATATTGATCTTATCTGACATAGGGGTTAGCGTTCCGTTCGATCCCAATAGTGGTGGATCCTCCGTGTCCGGGGAATACCTCCACATCATCGGGAAGTTTCATAAGCACTTCATTAATGGAATGGTCCATCTCCTTCATGCTTCCCGTGGGGAAATCGGTCCTTCCCACAGAGCCTTCAAATAATGTGTCCCCGGAAAGAAGGATTTTTTCTTCCTCAAGGTAATAGCAGCAGCTGCCTTTGGAATGTCCGGGGGTGTGGAGCACTCTGATCTTAAAACCTGCCAGATCAAGGATGTCTCCGTCAGACAAAAACTCATCTGCATTGACCACCAGCTGGCTCTCATCATCTACCATCCCGAAAAGCCTCTCCTTGGTATCAACAAGCAGCTCTTCCTCCTCCTTAAAGGCAATGATACGGACTTTCAGATCCTCCCTCAGTCTGTTGGCTGCAAGAATATGGTCAAAATGACCGTGGGTGACAAGTATCGCCACCGGCTTGTATCCCTTTTCCCTGATCCGGTTCTCCAGCAAAGCCGCATTGTCACCGGGGTCTGTAATGATGCATTCCTGCGTCTCTGAATTGATCAGAAAATAGCAATTAGTGGCAAGCCTTCCCACCGGATGTATTTCTAATTGAGCTTTTCCCATATTATCCCATGGTCCTTTCTATATCGATAATGCTGTCTATCTGCCGTATCTTATCCACCAGGTGGCTTAGGCTCTCCTTACTGTCTATCCCGAAGGAGATGGTAATGGTGGCAACACCCTGCTTGCTGGTCCTGGAATTGATGCTGCTGATATCAATCTTTTGCTCTGTAAATATCCTTGTTATATCAACGATAAGTCCCATACGGTTATTACCGTATATGTTGATCTCAGTAAGGAAGAGTTCATGAGCTGACTCGCCCTCGCTCTCCCACTCGGCTTCAATGAGACGGCTCCGGTCGAATTCCGACATATTGAGCACATTTACACAATCGGTCCTGTGTATGGATACCCCTCTTCCTCTGGTAACAAAGCCTATGATCTCATCGCCGGGAACAGGATTACAGCATTTCGAAAAACGAACGTCCACATCATGGATGCCTTTAACAGTGATACCGCTGTGGAAGCCGGAATTCTTATGCTTCTCCTTCTGCTCCAGTACTTCTTCAAGGATATCATCATCGGTAACAGCCTTTAAGGTCTTATCGCGGTAATCCTCGATTATCTTGTTGATAACCTGACCTTCCTTAAGTCCTCCGTGTCCCACTGCCGCAAGGACGGAATCCCAATCCCTGAAACCGTATTTCTTAAGGACCTTCTGTGTATACTCAGGCTTGGTTATCTCCGCATAGGGCACGGACTTGGCTTTGCAGTATGCGATAAGCATGTCTTTGCCCCTGTCAATATTCTCTTCTTTAAATTCATTTCTAAACCACTGGTTGATTTTAGATCGTGCCTGTGGACTTTTAACTATCTTCAGCCAGTCCCGGCTGGGTCCCTTTGTGTTCTGGGACGTAAGAACTTCAATACGATCTCCGTTCTGAAGTTCGTAATCTATGGGAACCAGCTTACCGTTAACCTTGGCTCCCGTCATGCGGTTACCCACCGCACTGTGTATACTGTAAGCAAAATCTATAGGCGTGGACCCCTTGGGCAGGGTCTTCACATCTCCTCCGGGGGTAAAACAATACACGCTGTCGGAGAACAGATCCAGGTCACTCTTAAGGAGGTTTAAGAATTCCTTGTTGTCGGACATGTCCTGCTGCCATTCGAGGATCTGACGAAGCCATGAAAGCTTCTCCTCCTCCTGGTTCTCAGGAGTCTTACCGTCTGATGCATCCTTGTACTTCCAGTGGGCCGCGATACCGTATTCCGCAGTCTTATGCATCTCTTCCGTACGTATCTGGATCTCGAAGGGCTTACCGTTCTTACCCATAAGCGTAGTATGGAGAGACTGGTACATATTCGGCTTGGGCATGGCTATATAATCTTTGAAGCGCCCGGGAATGGGCTTGTACATCTCATGGATTATCCCTAGGGCCGCATAACAGTCTTTAACGTCCTTAACGACTATTCTTATGGCAAAGAGATCATATATCTGATCCAGGGTCTTGTTCTGGTTGACCATCTTCTTGTAAATGCTGAAGAAGTGCTTGGCCCTGCCGTAAATATGGGCATCTATCCCCGCCTCGTCCAGCGCATTCTGAAGCTCGCCGCATATCTCCATAACAAACTGATGGCGCTCATTTTTACGAAGTGCTATCTTCTCTACCAGATCATAATAAACATCGGGCTCCAGATATTTTAGCGACAGATCATCCAGTTCTATCTTGATCTTGGATATACCCAGACGCTGAGCTATGGGCGCATAAATATCCATGGTCTCTCTGGCCTTCTCCTGCTGCTTCTCCGGGATCATGTATTTCAATGTCCTCATGTTGTGCAGCCTGTCCGCCAGTTTGATGAGAATGACCCTGATATCCTTAGCCATGGCAAGAAACATCTTACGAAGGTTCTCCGCCTGGAGTTCGATCTTATCTGCCTTGTAATTCAACTGCCCCAGTTTGGTCACGCCGTCTACCAGCTGCGCCACATCCGGCGAAAACTCCCTGGCTATATCTTCATTGGTATATTCCGTATCTTCTACCACATCGTGAAGTATTCCCGCTACGATAGTCTCCTTATCCAGCTCCAGTTCGGCCAGGATAATGGCAACACAAAGCGGGTGAATTATATATGGTTCACCCGATTTTCTAACCTGTCCTTCGTGAGCAGACCGCGCAAGATCATAAGCCTTCTTGATCATTGAAACATCTGCGGAAGGATGATATAAACGTATGAGGTCGATAAGCTGGGAATAAAGGTCCTCAGGGTTCATGCGGTATACCTCAACTGCTCTCGATCCGTGATCGAGGCGTGTCTAAACAAAAATCAAATTTAAGTATACCACGAACAGAGCCCGATAACAACAATCATATTCCCGATAAATGAACGATTTGAGGTTAGTCTCTTGTTTATTTTTTTATTCTCAGAAGTGAACCGGTTCCGGATATTCCTCTCCGAAGGTGTCCACAGTGACCTTCACCATTATCTGAGGTTCAAAAGGCATATCCATATAATCCGTCTCAACTCCGGCTATGGCATCAATGTTGTCTATGCCCTCGATAACCTTGCCGAAGGCTGCATATGCCCCGTCAAGATGCGGAGCATCCTGATGCATGACAAAAAACTGGCTGCCTGCTGAATTAGGATTGCCCGAACGGGCCATGGAGAGAACACCTCTGGTGTGCTTTAAGTCATTCGAAACACCGTTCTGTGCAAATTCGCCCTTGATGGAATAGCCCGGGCCGCCCATTCCTGTCCCCTCCGGGTCACCACCCTGGATCATGAAACCATGGATAACACGGTGGAATGTGAGTCCGTTATAAAATCCTGAATTAACTAATGAAATGAAGTTGTTGACTGTATTAGGTGCGATATCGGGATAGAGCTCCGCCTTGAAACTTGTCCCGTCGGACATTTCGAATGTTACTATTGGGTTGGACATTGTGTTACCTCCTTTTATTTAGTAGTGACGGCGTGGGAGAACGTATACATTCCCCCACACCTGTTTACTATATGTTCAACTGTCAAGGATTGTAGCACAGTTTAGTGCCGGGCGCAACAAGACAGGGGACGGTTCTCTGTCTTGTATTTATATTGACTATATTTACATATGAATGTTATCATATTCCGTAAATCAGATTACGTAACGGAGGGAACATTATGCCTAAGATTAACGAGAATTACCTGAACCTCAAGGAAAGCTATCTCTTTTCGGAGATCGCGCACAGGGTTGATGAATACAAGAAGAATAATCCCGACAAGGATGTGATCCGTCTGGGCATCGGTGATGTGACGCTGCCTCTCAGCAAGGCCTGTGTGGATGCGCTTCATGATGCAGCGGACCAGATGGGCAAGGCTGAGACTTTTAAGGGATACGGTCCCGAGAAGGGATATGAATTTCTACGAAAAGCCATCTCCGATTACTATAAGAGGAACAAGGTTGATGTCGACCCCGATGAGATATTCATATCAGACGGCGCTAAGAGCGATACAGGCAATATCACGGATATGTTCGGTTCGGGAAACGTGGTAGTTGTCCCGGATCCCGTATACCCGGTATATGTGGATTCCAACATCATGTGCGGCAGAGAGCTTACTTATATTGACGCCAATGCCGGCAACGATTTTCTTCCCATGCCCGATAAGAATATGCAAGCCGACGTAATATATATTTGTTCTCCCAATAATCCTACGGGAGCCGTGTACAACCATGCGCAGCTTAAGGAATGGGTAGACTATGCCATTGCCAATCAGGCGGTCATCCTCTTTGATTCGGCTTATGAAGCATTTATCTCTGACCCTTCGCTTCCAAGAAGTATATTCGCCATAGAGGGAGCCAAAAAATGTGCCATTGAGTTCTGCTCACTGTCCAAGACTGCGGGCTTCACCGGCACAAGATGCGGATACACCGTAGTTCCCAAGGATCTGGTCTTTATATCTTCCACCGGCAAGGAATTATCAATCAACAGCATGTGGAACCGTCGTCAGTCTACCAAGTTCAACGGCACAAGCTACATAGTTCAATACGCTGCAGCCCAGGTCTTCACCGAGGAAGGCGAGAGGCAGTGCCAGGAGAACATCAGGTATTACAGAGAGAATGCCAAGATCATTGCCGATACCTTAAAGAAAAAAGGGATCCGCTTCTTCGGAGGTGTCAATTCCCCTTATATATGGTTTGAATGTCCCAATAACATGGATTCATGGGAAATGTTCGATTATCTGCTGAATAACATTCAGGTTGTTGGGACGCCCGGCGCCGGATTCGGTAAGAACGGACAGAATTATTTCCGGCTGACTTCCTTCGGAAGTAAAGAAAATACGATCGAAGCCATGAAGAGATTCGAAAAGCTCTTTTAAGATGATTGAGAGCAGAGAAAAAGCACGGGTTGCTGAAGCCCGTGCTTTTCTTTAAATAGGGAACTAAAAGGAGGTGGGGCTTTTTCACAATGCGAAGACGCAACGCATCTTTGCAGTTGGTCCGCTCAACGCTTGGAGCGGTCTGATTGAAAAAGACACCCTAAACAAATTTGCGACAAAAAAATGAACCGTGCTTACGGTTCAACAGTAATGGAATATATAAATTCCTTTCCCACCGAAAGCAATTTATCCGGGGATGTACATATAATTAATCGCCATTTAATCACATATACACGATCCCGAACACAGACATACGTCTGATTTCAAAAATAACGGGCAGTTCTTCTGGCTTAACTTCATCCTACCGGCTTAACCTTCCCGGACAATGTCCAGTGGTATAATCTAAGCTTTCGTCCATCTTACAGTAGCGGGGGCTGCTCCGGTTTCTCACCGGATTCTCTATTAAGACTGATAAACAGTCACCTGTTACTTGAAAAGTATTCAGTTTTGATACCTTTTGTCACACACGTAGTGTAACACTAAAGTACCAATTAATCAATAGTTTTTTTTAATTTTTTTTCATGGTATGATTAATCATCACTCATGAACGGATCATTTCACAGTAGGAGGCCAGCTATGAACAAAGTAGTTACAACCAGGAACGAAAAGCTTGCAAAGGAGATCATCAAGGGTCTCGAATCCCGCAATATGAAGGGTTATTATGCCGCAACCAGGGAGGATGCTTTAAAGATCGCTCTTGATATCATTCCCGAGGGGAGTTCCATCACTCAGGGAGGATCCGTATCCGTAGAGGAGATTGGGCTTGTTGATGCTTTGAAAAAGGGCAATTACAATTATAAGCGAAGGGAAGAATTTGATGATGTGGCTGAAGCTGCTCTCTTCGGTTTTACCGCCGATTTCTTTATCGGAAGCACCAACGCCATGACCAATGACGGCATCCTGGTCAATATCGACGGTAATTCCAATCGTGTATCTGCCTATGCTTTCGGGCCAAAGAAAGTTCTGCTGGTTGTGGGAATGAACAAGGTTTGCGGCGATCAGGACGCCGCCATGAAGCGGGCAAGAAATGATGCTGCAACCATTAATGCGCAGCGGTTCGGGCTTAATACGCCCTGTTCGAAGACCGGGAAGTGTGCTGACTGCAAGTCGGCTGATACCATCTGCTGTCAATTCCTTATCACCCGGTATTCACGGCATGCCGACAGGATTCATGTCATCCTCGTAGACGACATACTTGGGTTCTAAAACAGAGAAATCATAAACGGCGGCTACGCCGCCGTTTTATGGATACTACTCGTAGAATATCAGCGAGAAATATGTGACTATATTGTTTCCGCAGTCATAAGTGATGCCCAGCTCGGCGCAGGTCTGCATGATGAGGATCCCATGGCTTTCGATGGTTGAAAGCCTCTCGTCCGGGTGGCGGCAGGGATTATCCGGGTAGGCGCACTGCTCGCATATCATACAACCGGTGGAAAGTGCCAAGACTTTATTAAATCTTCTTTTAAATTCTTCTCTGATGTTTCTCGTTATTTTCTCATGTTCCCGTTTTGCGTTCAACGTTTCCGTAAGATTAAGCGGGTCTGAGACCTCCGCAACCGTGGAGAAAAGAAATACGTTCTCATATCCGTCGCATTCCTTCATACACTCCTCTATGGTGCCTATCACGGGAGGACAGGCCCATGACTTGTTATAATGCTCGCACTCATGCTCGCATATATATCTGACCTTCTCGGAAAACACCAGATCCGAGTGTTTCAAATGATAAAACTCACAGACCGGGTAATCATATATGAATTCTTCGATCTTTCTTTCATTCTCAGTCATTATCTCTCCTTGATCGCGCAGGGAAAGGGGGCTTCCTATCCGCCTCTTATCTTAACATGGAAAGCAGGGAGCTGCATTTTATCAGATGCTCCGGCACTTTAACCCCGAAATTGTCCGCTACCGTCTCTCCGATCACCGCAAATGTATCCTGCTCAGGCAGCGCTCCTCCGGATCTAAATGAAGGGGACCAGGCCATAAAGGGCACCTTCTCCCTTGTATGATCGGTTCCGGTATATGTGGGATCATTTCCGTGATCTGCCGTCAGTATGATCAGGTCATCTTCTTTTACCGTATCCATCAGCACGCCCAGGTTCTTGTCAAACTTCTCTATCTCCTTAGCATAGCCCTGCGGGTTACGTCTGTGTCCCCAAAGAGCATCAAAATCAACGAGATTGACGAAGCACAGCCCTTTGAAGTCCTTACCTGCTATCTCGATGGTCTGTTCCATCCCATGTACTGAAGACTGCGACTTATACGCCTCTGTGATCCCCTCTTTTACAAATATATCATTGATCTTTCCTACCGAAATAACGTCATATCCGGCATCTTTCATAGCATTGAGCACAGTATCTTCAGGCGGCTTTAACGCATAGTCATGCCTGTTGGCCGTACGGACAAATTCGCCCTTCTTCTTGCCCACATAGGGTCTGGCGATGACACGGCCCACACGCCACTCATCCTTCATGGTTATCTCCCTGGCTATCTCACAGCATCGGTAGAGCTCATCAAGGCCGAAGGTCTCCTCATTCCCGCATATCTGCAAGACTGAATCAGCTGAAGTATATACGATCATGTGGCCTGTTGCGATCTCCTCTTCTGCAAGTTCATCAAGAATGGCCGTTCCGCTGGCGGACTTGTTCCCGATAACCTTTCTTCCTGTCCGCCTCTCCAATTCCTCTATTAATTCTTTGGGAAATCCCGTATCGGTAAATGTCACAAAAGGCTTGGTAGTATATATGCCCATCATTTCCCAGTGGCCTGTCATGGTATCTTTGCCCTTGCTCTTCTCACGGAGTATACCGTAATAGGACAAGGGTCTATCAGCTGCCGGAACCTGTCTCAATGGATGAAGGTTGCCGATACCCAGTCTGGCCAGGTTAGGAATATCAAGGCTTTCAACGCTCTCAGAGATATGCCCCAGAGTGTCCACCCCAATGTCACCATATTCTTCGGAATCCGGCATGGCTCCCACACCAAGGGAGTCCAGAACTATCACAAATACTCGCTTGTATCTTCCCATATTTATCACCTGCCACGATCATCATTTACGGTGCTGACATAATAACTCGGATTACATGTCGAGCGCAACTTTTATCATGTTATTAAAGCCTATCTGACGCTCCTCTGCGGGCATAGCCTCGCCGGTATATATATGATCCGATATCGTAAACAATGCAAGTGCCTTTTTCTTTAAATACGCCGCATTGCAATATAATGCAACCGTTTCCATCTCCACAGCCAGGACCCCCATGCTCTTCCATCTGTCATTAGCGTCGCTTCCGGCATTATAGAATATATCCGTAGATACCACATTTCCCACATGAACGGGAATGTCGGCCCTTCTTGATGCGGCCACCGCCTTCTCCAGCAAGCCGTAATCAGCTATGGGAGCATATGTGCCCGGCAGAGCATACTGACTCATAAAGTTGGAATCCGTACATGCCGCCTGCGCCACCACTATATCTCCAAGGCCCAATTCATCCGAATAACCTCCTGCGGACCCGATCCTTATGATCTCCTCGACATCGTAAAAGCTGAATAATTCATAAGAATAAATGGCAAAGGAGGGAATTCCCATACCGGACCCCATAACCGTCACTTTTTCTCCCTTGTATGTCCCCGTAAAAGCGAACATATTCCTTACCTCGTTGACACATCTTGCGCCTTCCAGGTAATTCTCGGCTATGTATTTGGCCCTTAAGGGGTCTCCGGGCATATAAACCCTCTTGGCAATATCTTCCTTCTTTGCAGTATTATGTGGTGTCGGTATGCTCATTTTTGTATCCTCCCGGTTGATTCTTTATGCTGATCTATTATTAAAGATTACCAATGACAATCTCCGCAATCCCCGCCACAGTGGCAGTTGCCGCATTCTCCCATGCACTCTTCTTCTCCTTCATGGCCCTGGCACACTGCAGAAGTGGCTCTGACCAGATTACCGTGCATATATGCTACCATGCACACGTCAGCAGGGTCTGAGTAACCCGCATATATCTCAATGTTGTTATCATCCAGCAGCTTATATGCCCCAGCCCCGATATCGTCACAGATAAGGGCATTAACTCCTCTATCGATCAGGAACTTTGCCATGGCTTCATGGCCTGTATCCGTGGTATCCACGATCTCCTGTGCAATAGTACCTTCCTCCACCCTGTATATCTTAAACTGAGGTGTGGTACCGAAATGCTGAAATATATTACCGTCTTTATATGTTGCTGCGACTACCATATGCCTGCCCTTTCATCTATTGACTTTTCATCAGTTTTAACGCTATGATTATAGCGAAAATGTCGGCCTTATGTCAAGGAAGGAGCCTCCGTGATCGTTACTAAGATTGAGATCCAGAAGAAGAATAAAAACCGAGCTTCCATTTACATAGATGATGAATTTGCCTTTGGCATCCATGTTAATGTGGTATACGATCTGGGCCTAAGATCCGGCATGGAGATAGATGAGGATTTAAGAAGGCGCATCATTTCCGAGGAAGAGCGCAAAAATGCCCGGGGCTATGCCTTGAAGCTTATAGGCTACAGAAGCCGCTGCGAGGCTGAAGTAAGGCGGAAAATGAGGGAAAAGTGCTATTCCGAGGAGATAACAGAGGATACCATATCCTACCTTACGGATAACGGTTTTCTGAATGATGAGGAATTCGTCAGGCTTTACATAGAAAGCAAGCTGGATATCAACAAATACGGTTTAAACCGCATAGAATACAATCTTAAGGGCATGGGAATATCAAGGGACGTGATACGCAAATGCCTGGCAGAGTATTCCGAAGATGTGGATGAATATGCCCTGGCACTGCCTCTGGCAAAAAAGAAGCTTGCTTCTCTCGAAAAAGATGACCGGGAGACAAAGTACCGTAAACTATCGGGATTTCTCGGACGCAAAGGATATTCCTACGATGTGATAAGCAGGATCTTGCGGGAACTTCTTTCATAGATACGGCCTTGAGACAGCCTCATTGCGAAAACACGGGCAGCTTCCGCTGCCCGATCTTTATCATTTCTTCTTATTGTTCCTATTGGTAATGTAGATGATACCCGCCATACTCAGGCACTCTACAACAATTATAAACAACAGGTTGCCAAAATCCATCTCTTACCTCCGTATTCCTCTAACAGCCTTCTGACAGTTTCTCCATGACCATTATAAGGGAAGGCCGGATAAAAAACAACTGCTATTTAGCAAAGAGCTTCCGTCTTGCCGCCTATCCTGCGGGAGATGTATCCCGGAACCTCACTCCTGTCAATATTAAGGGTAATGGCCATCTCACCGTACAGGCTGTCCTCAGCCATGTGGAAATATCTCTCATCTCCGGAAGTCAGCTTCTTGCCCTGAGCAAGTCTGCGCTGATTCCTGTTATACAGTGACTTGATCATGCGAACAAGCTCTCTGCTCTCGCAGGAAGCAAGAACGCTTTTGCACTTCTCTCCCCTCTTCTTGTCGTCGTTGATGCTCTCTGTCTCAACACCTTCCATGTCATCAATGAGATCGTCAACCTCTTCTCTGGTCATCACCGAACGCATAACAACCTTTGTATTATCTACCGGGGTCATGATCGTGCTCTTACTGATGTATACGGGCTTAAGGATATAGTATAATCTGTCCTTGGGCACACCCTCCATGTCCATGGTGGTGACTTCCTCTACCTTGCAAACTCCTGAGGTACCGTACACAATGTAATCTCCAACATTAAACATAAAACCACTCCTACAACAATTCAAAAAACAACTCCGACAGAGAAGATTATACACGATTTTTTCGGATTATGTAAGGGGAAAATGTACCTATAAATCTTAAATATTTATAATCTGAAAAAGCCTGATTGCAAAATACAATCAGGCTTTAATATATTCGAAACAGCTCAGTGATGGAACAGCCTGATCCCCGTAAAGCACATGGCTATGCCATACTTATTACAGGTTTCTATGACCGCATCATCCCGCACGGACCCTCCCGGCTGGGCTATGAACTTCACTCCGCTCTTATGGGCCCGTTCAACATTATCCCCGAAGGGGAAGAATGCATCAGACCCCAATGCAACTCCGGTCATGTTGTCAAGCCATTTCCTTTTGGCCTCTCTCGTAAAAATCTCCGGCTGTCTTGTAAAGCACCTCTGCCAGTTACCGTCACCGATAACATCCATGTACTCGTCCCCCATGTACACATCTATGGCATTATCACGCTCAGCTCTTGAAATGTCATCCTTAAAGGGCAGTTCAAGAACCCGGGGGCTCTGGCGAAGGAACCAGTTATCCGCCTTGCTGCCCGCCAGCCTGGTACAATGGATCCTGGACTGCTGTCCGGCGCCAATGCCTATGGCCTGTCCGCCTTTGACATAGCATACGGAATTGGACTGTGTGTATTTCAAAGTGATCATGGCAATAGCCAGATCATCCTTTGCCTCTTTGGGAATATCCCTGTTCTCTGTAACAACCTTGGAGAAAAGCTCATCATTTATAACAAGCTCATTCCTTCCCTGCTCGAATGTAACTCCGAATACATCCTTGCGTTCCACCGGTGCGGGCTTATATGAAGGATCTATCTTGATCACGCAGTAGTTGCCCTTTTTCTTCTTCTTCAGGATTTCCAATGCTCCTGCTTCATAACCGGGAGCAATGATCCCGTCTGAGACCTCATGCTCTATAAGCTTAGCGGTAGCCTCATCGCAGGTATCAGAGAGAGAAATGAAATCTCCGAAGGAGGACATCCGATCCGCCCCTCTTGCCCTTGCATATGCATTGGCCATGGGGCTGAGTTCCGTATCTTCATCGATCCAGTAGATCTTTCTCTCCACCGCCGACAAGGGACGTCCGATAGCGGCCCCGGCAGGGGATACATGCTTAAATGATGTGGCAGCTTCCACCCCTGTGGCGGCTTTAAGCTCCTTTACCAGCTGCCATCCGTTAAAGGCATCCAGAAGGTTAATGAAGCCCGGCCTGCCGTTTAATATCTCTATGGGAAGCTCCCCTTCCTGCATAAAGATCCGTGAAGGTTTCTGGTTGGGATTGCACCCGTATTTTAATTCAAGTTCTTTCATTTGACGCTATTCTCCTATGATCTGCGAACTATGACCGGCCGTTATTTGTTCTTGTTAACTATCCTCGTATCGAATTCGCCTGTAGCGATATTGATATAGCGGACAAATAACGACACCTTGTTATCTTCATTCAGGCTGTTCCACAGCTTATCGGTAAAATCATCTATACTGCCGTTGATCTCCACCAGCTTGGGCTCTCCCTCATAACTGGGAAGGGGGTTGCCATCGCATTTGTAGGTGTGGATGAACCTTCCCTCGCCGCTGGAGGGGTTGGTATAGGCAAATGTATATCTCTCGCAGGAATCCGGGTTGCCGTTATTGCTCTTTAGGATAGAGATGGCATAATTGAACTCTCCGCCTTCCACATGGAGCACCGCCGAGATGCGGGGAGTATAGTTGGGTGCATCAGGTTCAAACTCTCTGGTGCGCAGCGCCTGTTCAAAAGTAAACTGCCTATCCATCATCTCATAGATGGTATCAGTCTGGTCACCGTTGGTAACAATGGTCTTGTTGCCCAGCACCCTCACGGGGGCATAAATGATAAGGCTGGGATCCTCACACTTGGACTCATCAAAAGCACGGGTGCGTATCCCGTCTCCGTCCTTGACAAAGATACGGTTACGGCTGTTATTACTCCGACCCATGATAAAATAGGCAACAACTGCTGACTTGCCGTCCTTTGACTTACCTACCGCAATACCTCTTCCCGGATATGCGTTACCTGCAACGTCATCGAAAATGCTGATCTTGTTCATCGTACTCCTCCTGCAAAATTAAATTTATAATTAACTTAGTCTTTCCAGCCTGGCAATGTCCCTGTATTCAACTATCATCAGCACTATGGCACTAATGAATGCCATGATATCTGCCACGGGACCGGAGAAAATGATACCGTCTATCCCGAAGAACCTCGGAAGGATCAGTATCAGGGGCAGAAGGAAAATGATCTGCCTCGTAAGGGATAAGAAGACACCCTTGTATGGCTTGCCGATGGACGTGAAAAAGGTGGATGAAATGGGCTGCAAAAAGTTGACACACATTCCGAAAAGATAAATCTTAAAAAACCTCTCACCGAACTCAAAATACGCATCGGAACCCTGACCGAACATGGCAATGATAGGCCGCGGCGCAAACTGGAATATCAGGAAGGCGATGATGGATATAATGGCTGCAGATGTGCAGGCCACGGAAAAAGCCTTCTTAACCCGCTGATAATTCTTTGCACCGTAATTAAACCCGAATATGGGCTGCGATCCCTGAGCTATTCCTATTACTATAGAGAAAAACAACTGATTGACCTTTATGATAATGCCTGCACAGGCAAGAGGAATCTCGGCTCCGTAAGGAGAAAGCGCCCCATAGGTCTTCAGTGAATTATTCAATGCGATCTGGGTGATCATCATGGCAAGCTGATTGACCATGGAGGCCACACCCAGTGAAGCTATTTTAACGATATAATGCCATTTGAAAATGAAGTGCATCCTTTTTAAAGGAACCGTCTTAAACCTTGTAAGATAAACAATGCCGATAGCAGCCGAAAGAACCTGTCCTATGACCGTGGCCAGAGCTGCACCTGCCATTCCCATACGGAAAACGATAACAAACAATGCATCAAGGCCTACATTCAAGATGGCTCCCGAAAGGTTGCAGAGCATGGCAATACGAGGGCTGCCGTCAGCTCTGATGATATGTCCCCCGGCCGCCGTAAGAATGGCAAAGGGGAATCCGACAGATACAACCCTAACATAGCTTTCGGCATAGGGCAGAACATCTTCGGTGGAACCGAAGGCCATAAGCAGGGGATCCAAAAAGACCTGACTTATAACACACAGAAGAACACCTGCAAAGACAGCGCATGACACTCCGTTACCGATGTAATATGCTGCGTCGGCAGTCTCTCTGCGGCCCATTGCAAGATTGAAATTGGAAGCACCGCCTATGCCACACAAAAGGGCAATGGCGATACACGATATATTAAGGGGAAAACATATATTGGTAGCTGCATTACCCAGCGTTCCCACAAACTGACCGATAAAGATCTGGTCAACAATGTTGTAAACAGCAATGACAAGCATGGCTATGATGCTGGGAACGGCGAATTTCGCCACCAGACCGCCTACGGGCGCTGACCCGAGGGGATTTCCTGAAACGACTTCTTTTGCCATAATGCTCCTCTTCTAAATCCTTTAACTCCGACAAATTTAATATTAAAGATAAAAGGCAATTCAGTCAATGCTTTTCTGATATACAGCCTTGGCGGATACGCCTTCGAGCCTTCCTATCTTGCCGGTAAGCGCATTGATCTTATCCATGGGGGCATCAATAGCAACACTGATGATCTTTATATCCCGCTTGCAATAAGGGATTCCCATTCTTCCGATAATATATTCTGAATATTTCGTCAATTGTTCCTGAATTTTCGGAACTGCGTCATCATTTTCTACAATTATACCGATAATCGCCACCCTGGTCTCCACGGCAAAATCCTCCTGCAATAAATAATTCATTTTTCAGATAGGCTTAAAATTAATTCTTCATTTAATATCGTTTTGCTCCTTCAAAAAACGAACGAAGCCCTGAAGCCCGTAAATAATGTCTTCATACGTAGTTACAAAGTCTCCGGTATACCAGGGATCTGCAATACTGTCTCCCTTTCTGTCGGTATAATCCAGAAGAAGTCTTATCTTACCTTCCGGATCTCCCCCGGTTATCCTTGTGGTATTTCTTATATTGGCTGAGTCGGCACAGAGGATGTAGTCATAAGAGTCATAATCCTTCCTTGTGACCTGCACCGCTCTCTTTCCCGAGAAGTCGGTATAAGGGGTATTACCGATGCCTCGGCGTTTCAGTTCCGCCTTGGCAGGGGGATAAACAGGATTCCCCACATCTCCCCATATCTCTTCAGTGCTGGTGGCCGCAGATGCGATGATAAAATCATCCTTGATGCCCATACGCTCCACCATATCTTTAAAAACGAACTCACACATCGGCGAGCGGCAGATATTGCCGTGACACACAAATAGCACTCTAATTACCATTTTTTTACTCCGTTTTATCTCGTCTTTCCCTTGATTTATCTCGGTTTTCCCTTATTTTTCAGACATTTCAGCCACATCATGTATTTTTCCATTTTTGGCATTTCCTGACCCTATCTCGGCATATCTCGTCC
>JAFZQH010000026.1 GCA_017550165.1 Lachnospiraceae bacterium
AAGCCTTCCTGCCAAGGATGACAAGCCGAGCATTACCTTAAGTGAAACAAGCTGCAACATGTATATCAAGGATTCCAAGGTCATTACGGCAACCCTTGTGAAAGACTCGATAAAAAAGGTCACATCCAACAAAACGGCAGTGGCATCGGTCAAATTCAAGGGCAACAAGATCACGATCAAGGCCGGAAGTAAAACAGGAAAGGCCAAGATCACTGTTACTACCAAGACTAAGCTGACCAAGACCATAACTGTTACAGTAAAGAAGCCGACCACAACAGAACTTAAGCTTTCAAAGCCGGCGGTAACCCTTGCTTATAAGGGAAAGAAGGATACGGTGAAAGTCACGGCCACACCGGCGAAATCCAAGACGGGAGAGGCGATCAAGGTTAAGTCAGAGAATAAAAAGATAGCTACGGCAACGATCAATTCAAAGGGCGTGATCACCATCAAGGCTGTCAAGAAAGGCACAACTGCCGTAACGGTAACGGCAGGCAAGATAAAGCAGACAATTGCCGTAACGGTAATGGCGACTAAGAAGAAATAGAGATATTATCATACAGGAAAAGGATGAAGTCAGGAAGATGAACCCATGGATCAGACGTAGAGGCTGACGGTGGCACTTGTCCTTCCTTTTCGGGTGAGGCCGCCGGCACCTTCATAGATGAATTTTCCTTTGGAGCGGACGGAAATGCGGTCTCCCGGTTTAAGGGAGGATCCTGCGTCGGTCACTTCCCGTCCGTTTACGGACACCAGGCCTGATCTTATAAGTTCCTGAGAAGAATTACGTGATAAATGAAATACAGAACCAATTATGGCATCCGCTCGTTCGGATGCTATATTTATATGGACTTCCTTGAGCTTCGGGCGTAAGTCGCATTTGTTAAAAGGGATCTTTGAACACATTACGGTGGTATGCTTAACACGTGTCAGCTCATTTTCAATAAGGGCAGCAGCTTCCGGCAGCACGGCAAGGGCGGAATACTCCGGAGAACAGAGGATGTCCCCGATCCGGTCACGCTCCAGCCCCAGATTCATAATGGCCCCCAGGAAGTCCCGATGGGTAAGCTCGTCTGAATACTTCGCATTTACTGGCTTGATAGTGAGGCAGGTAATGAGGCTGTTCTCATCATTTGCAAGGGAATCCGTAAAATCTTCTTTTGTGATGTACTCCGGAAGAAAACAGGCAATCTGCCGCTCTGCCGCATCAAAACCACCGTAAAAGACGTATTCTGAATCACGGATGATCAGACCGGTTTGCCCAAGTTCCTTAATGATATCGGAAAACTGCGCTTGCTCGGAAAGGCTTAAGAAACCCGTGTGGGTAACGTAGTTATTCTGCTGTGAACGAATATAAAGATCCCGGATACGACCGGAGAAAAAAGCATCTGTAGCTGCCATAGGTCATTTCCCATTTCCTGTATGATAATAAAATAGTATCAGAGAGATCGCCGTATTACAACCGAAATGACCCAAGAATGCTTTAAGCATTCTCGGGACTGTGGTATAATCAAAAGCAGAAGCACGGAAATAGTCCAGGGAAGAAATATAAGGAGAGCCTCATATGAAAAGCCGGAATAGAATAATGGGAATAATGTTGGCGCTTATCATGGCCGTCGGGATCACGTGGACATCCGGGCAGGCCGTGTATGCAGACCGTGATGATAGCAATGGCCGAGCTATGGAAATAGAGCCGGTTCCTGTGTCAGAGACGGAGAAAGATGACAGGGAACACTTTATCAGTGATTATCATATTCCGGAGCAGAAGCCTGTTGAGAGCATGTCTTCATACGGAAAGAATTGTTTTTACTTAAACAGGGGAACAGAGGATATCCCTTCAAGATGGGACTGGTCTAAGATTTCGAGTTATATGCCATCTCTCAGAAACCAGAATCCTTTTGGATCCTGTTGGGCACAGGCGGCTATGACCATGGCAGAGATCAGCCTGATGAAAAAGGGGCTGGCGTCATCACCGAACCTGTCAGAGGTACAGCTGGCATATTATTCATATAACTGGGAGACAGACCCCCTGGGCGGAACAGAGGGAGATGATAACAGAGGATTGTTCACAGATACCACCTATCTTGATAATGGCGGATCACTCAACTTCGCAAAGAATATCCTTGCATCATGGACCGGAGTGGCAGCCGATGCAGGGGAACTGGCATACCCGAAAAAAAGGCAGACCTGATCCCTACGCTGGACAATAAGTATGCTTACTCCTATGATCAGGCACATCTTAGGGATTATTACGAGGTAAATATAGATCCGACACGGGAAGGCGGAATAAAGAGCCCTGACATGCAGGCAGCAAAAAAGCTGATAAGAGAAAAAGGAGCGCTGGGGATCAGTTTCTATTCCATAAGCAGTATATCAAACGCCGTTACCGCCAGTGTATATGATGAGGAAAATAATGCATATTATGATCCGACGGAGCATGGTTATACTAACCATTCGGTAGTTGCAGTTGGATGGGATGATACCTTTTCAAAGGACAACTTTACCCAAACACCGGCGGGTGACGGGGCATGGCTTGTCAGAAACAGCTGGGTGGACAGCGAATACGAGGAGAGTTATTCCGGCTATTTCTGGCTGTCATATTACAATGCGGATCTGAGCAATGTTGCATACGCATTTGATTTTGACCTGACCGGTAATTACGATAACAACTATCAATATGACGGATCCATGATTAATTTTTCCATCGGTTTTAACAAAGATAGTATTCAAGGCGCCAATGTATTTCAGGCAAAGGCGTCATCGGCAGGGGAAGAACTCAAGGCGGTTGCATTTTATACGGATAACTCAAATGTTGATTATGAAGTAAAGATATATGTATCAGATGACCCCATGTCGGAAGGACCTGTCGTGGGGGATCCGGTAGCTACGAAGATAGGGACGCTGTCTTATCCGGGTTATCACACGGTGGCTTTGAACTCTGCAGTGCAGCTTAATAAGGATCAGTACTATTCGGTTGTGGTTTCTTTAAATAAGCCCGGAGGAAAGGTCAATCTGGGAGCCGAGGTTAGTCTTACATTTGAAGGTGATTTTGCCTGTGTTGCAGAGAAGGGCATCGGAAAAAGCTATCTGTACGGTGGTTCAACATGGGAAGATCTTAATAATATAGAAGGAGCTGAAGCTTATGGAAACCTTAAAATCAAGGCCTTTACGGACAATAAGGTCACAGCGCCCGTGGACCTGGCTTCAGCCAATATCTCGGTTGATACCCTGACATATACCGGAAGTCCGCTCACTCCTCTGGTAACAGTCAAGAGCGCGAACGGAACCGTTATAAACAGTATGGAATATACGCTTGAATACTCAAATAATATCAACGCCGGCACGGATACGGGAAGAGTTGTTGTAAAAGCAAAGGATGGCAGTACTAAGTGTACCGGCACGAAGACGGTCTCATTTTCCATAGCGAAGGCCGATATTGGTAAAACCATCAGGTATTATGATGGAAGCAGCGGAGAGACCTATGCGGAGGGAGTAAGGTATACAGGCTATGAAACATGCCTTCCCCTGTGGGAAATATCGCGGAAGTTCATTTTAAAGAACAGAGGCGTTAACTTAATAGAGGGAACGGATTATGAAATGATCGATCCGGAAAAGAATACGTTTTTTGATATTTCGACCGGTCAGTACCAGAGTTACACCATTACCGGAAAAGGTAATTATACGGGAACAAAGACGGTACCCATAGGACTTGATCCAATAGATATCGGGGAAGAAGATGCATATTATAGTTCTTCAGACGGCGTTTCAAAATGGTGGACGGGCGCAGATATAAGCGCCATACCGGACCAGATCCTATCCACATCGGCACAGGGAAATACTCCGGAGCTTACGGTTACCAATAAAACCCGAGGAAAGCTTACAGCCGGAACAGACTACACCGTGGCCTATACCGACAACAAGGCGATCGGAAAAGCAACGGCAACGGTAACGGGTAAGGGAAACTATACCGGAACGAAGTCGGTACAGTTTAATATAATCCCGGACCCGACAGCTCCTTTTGAGATTGATTCATATGCCAAGTTAAAGCAATTTGCGGCAAGCGTTAACGGTGGAAACACAACAGCCTGTGCAAAACTGACGGCGGATATTGTTGCAAAGAACAATCCGGGGGACGAAGAATACGCCACAGACTGGACCCCTATAGGGAATTATACCAATGAATATATCGGCACCTTTGACGGTCAGGGGCATACCATTACAGGCCTCAGCACGCCTGAAACCAATGCAGATTATGTGGGTCTGTTTGGTTATGTCGGAGCGAGCGGCACAGTCAAAAATGTTGGCCTGGAAGGCGGAAAGATTTTCGGAGGGACATACGTCGGGGGTATTGTAGGATTTAATCAAGGCACCGTTTCATACTGCTATAACACAGGAGATGTCTTCGGCAATCTATATGTTGGCGGTGTTGTGGGCTACGAAAACGGGGGTACTCTGAAGTACTGCTACAACATGGGAGCCGTATCCGGAGTCAAAGACGTTGGTGGTGTTGCCGGGTGTATAGAAGAATCAGGAACGAAGTATTGTTTCAATACGGGAGCTGTATCAGGAAAAGAATCCGGCGGGATCATAGGAAAAAACCTTGATTTCAGATACGTCCGGGAGGTTTATTATGACAAAAACATATCTAATGCCAAAAAAGCAGTTGGTGACGGGAAAGTATCATATAGGGCGGCGCTGACAACGGAGGAAATTACAGGTGCGAATGCCGGCGCCAGTATAGGTTATGATGCGGAGGATGAGAATCCCTGGCTGGAAAAGGCCAATTCAGATGCCTATATGTTCTATCCCCATTTAAAGGGATTTAATTTTGATGAAAGCGGCCGGCAACTGAGCGGAGAGGAGATCGCTCCGGCAGACTGGCCCGCCAAGGTGAAGCGAGTTGCTCCTCCCGCATTCAGTCCTGCAGGGGGAAATGTTTGCATGGGGCAGTTTACTGTCACTATCAGTTGTAGTACAAAGGATGCAAACATTTACTACACCACGAACGGATCAGACCCGACTGCGGCAAGTACAAAATATACCGGAGCGATAACGATTTCCTCCGCAACCACCATTAAAGCAGTGGCTATAAAGGATGGCATGGCTAAAAGCAAAATCGTCTCTGCAACGTTTTCCGTTGCTGGCCATGACTGGGGAACTCCCACCTACACCTGGAAATCCGAAACAGGCAAGAACGGAAAGGTGACCTGGAAATGCACGGCACAGCGCATTTGCAAAAACAACAGCAAGCATATAGAGACGGAAACCGTAGAAGCAGCAGAGAAGGTAACGATGGATGCTACCACTTCATACAAGGGACAACAGACCTATACCGCCACCTTCAAAAACAGCGCCTTCTAGC